>NZ_PQMK01000006.1:0-215561 GCF_008930785.1 Corynebacterium sp. 51B
CGGCCGCCCCCGCCACCGAAGAGGAGACACGATGACGACAATCACCGCACAGCACCCCGCAGCCGATTCAACCGCTGCCCCTCACCAGTCCTCGTCCACTGCCGACGTGGCCCGCGTCGTGGCCCGCGGTGCGAGCACGCTCAGCACGGCCCTTGCGGGTATTTTTCTCCTGCTCATGATCAGTTGGGCCGCCCTGCCGGGGATCTTCGCTCAGGCCGACCCGCTGGCAGTAACCTCGCAGTCGCTGCAGCCGCCATCGGCGGAGCACTGGTTTGGCACCGACGCCACCGGCCGTGATGTCTACGCCCGCGTGGTCTACGGCGCCCGTCATTCCCTGGCGGGAGCGTTGATCGCCGTGCTCGTGGGCGTGATCGTCGGCACCGCCATCGGCGTGCTCGCCGGCGCCCGCGGCGGCTGGGTCGAAACCGTGCTCATGCGTGTGGTGGATGTGCTGCTGGCCATCCCGGCTCTGCTGTTGAGCCTGTCCATAATCATTATCGTGGGCTTTGGCACGATCAACGCCTCGATCGCGGTGGGAGTGACCACCGTGGCCATGTTCGCCCGCCTCGCCCGCTCGCAGGTGCTGAGCGTGATGCAGGCCGACTATGTGGAGGCGGCTTTCGGTGCTGGGGCTAGTTTTCCCCGCGCCTTGCTCCGGCATGTTCTGCCCAACTCGCTCACCCCAGTGATCGCTCTGGCGGCGCTGCAATTCGGCAGCGCCATCCTCCAAATCTCCACCCTAGGCTTCCTCGGCTATGGCGCCACCCCACCCACACCCGAGTGGGGTCTGCTCGTCGCCGACGGACGCGACTATGTGGTCACCGCGTGGTGGCTCACCGTCCTTCCTGGCCTCATCGTGGTGTTCACGGTGCTCGCCGTCACCCGGCTCAGCCGACTCGTGCACAGAAAGGTTGCGATCTAGATGTCTGATACTCCGCTACTTTCCATCGATGGCCTCAGCGTCTCCTATGGGAACACTCCCGCCATTTCGCTTATCGACGCCACCCTGCAGGCTGGCGAAACCTTGGCCATCGTGGGTGAGTCCGGCTCCGGTAAAACCACCACGGCGCAGGCCATCGTGGGGCTTTTAGGGGATAACGCCCGCATCACCCATGGCTCGATCACGCTCTGCGGGGAAGAGCTCGTGGGGCGTGAGGAGCGCTTTCTCCGCACCATCCGCGGCCGGCGCATCGGATTGGTACCGCAGGATCCCACTAATTCCTTCAACCCGGTGCACACCATCGGCGAAACGATCGCCGAGGCAATCGCTATTCATAACCCGCGCGGCGCCACTCGGCAGCGGGTGGTGGAGCTCTTGGACAAGGTGGGGGTGGATCGACCCGAGCTGCGCTATGGCCAATATCCGCACGAGCTCTCGGGTGGGTTACGCCAGCGCGCGCTCATCGCCGCCGCCATCGCCGGCGAACCGGAGCTCATCATCGCCGATGAGCCCACTTCGGCGCTGGATGTGACGGTGCAGGATGTGGTGCTCGATGTGCTGGCCGAGATGACCCGCGAGCTCGGGGCCGGCGTGCTGCTCATTACCCACGATCTCGCGGTGGCGGGCGATCGCGCGGATCGCATCATGGTGATGAATAAGGGACAGGTGGTGGAGTCCGGCACCTCCGCGCGAGTGATGGGTGCCCCGCGGGAGGACTACACCCAGCGGCTCATCTCTCATGCGCCCTCACTGAATAGCCCCACCACGCCTGCGGCAGTAGAGCCGACAGAGACCTCCCCCTTGCTGCGCGTGGAGCGGCTCTCGAAGAGCTTTCCGGGGGTGACGGCCGTGGATGATGTCTCCTTCGAGGTCGGCCGCGGCACCACGCACGGGCTGGTGGGCGAGTCGGGGTCGGGGAAAACCACGATCGGGCGCATCATCTCCATGTTCCACACCCCCTCTGCGGGCCAGGTGCTCCTCGGTGATGCCTCGCTCAGCGATGCCTCGCCCGCGCAGGTGCGCGCGCTGCGCCGGCGGGTGCAGCTGGTCTATCAAAACCCCTATTCCTCCTTCGACCCGCGGTTGAGCCTGGGGGAGTCGGTGGCGGAGCCGCTGCGCAACTTCGGGCACGTGCGGCGGCGGCGGGAGCGGCAGGACCATGTGGAAGAGGCCTTCAGCAAGGTGCACCTCGATCCCGCCTTGGCGTATCGCCGCCCGCGGGAGCTCTCCGGCGGGCAGCTGCAACGCGCCGCGATCGCCCGTGCCCTCGTGGTGCGCCCCGAGCTCATCGTGCTTGATGAGGCGGTCTCCGCGCTCGATGTGACGGTGCAGGCCCAGATTCTCGAAACCTTGCACGATCTCCAAGAGGAGCTGGGGCTGACCTATGTGTTTATTTCCCACGACCTCGCGGTTGTGCGCGCTATTTCCTCCACGGTGTCGGTGATGCAACGCGGACGCCAGGTGGACTATGGACCGGTGGCCGAGGTATTCGACAACCCCTCCGATGATTTCACCCGCAGGCTGGTGCACGCCATTCCCGGGCGGGTGCTCCGCGCCCGTTTGGAGGAGCAGCGCTATGTGCACTACGTGATTTAAGCCGCGCTAGCAGCACCACGTGTGCTGCTGCGGCTAGGCTTAAACACTCGAGGGCGGCGTCGAGAAGCGCGGCACGTGTGAAGAACAAGGATGTGTGGCGAGAGTACCCAATGATCAACGGTGTGATCACTCACGATGGAATCAGAACCCGCACCTATCACTGGCCGGCCGCCAAGCCGCGCCAGGTGGTGCAGATCGTGCATGGCATGGCCGAACACGCAGGCCGCTACGATGAGCTGGCGCAGTTTCTGAATAGCAACGATATTGCGGTGGTGGCCCATGATCATCGCGGCCATGGACCCGAGGCCGTCACCAGCGGCGTGCTCGGCCACTTCGCGGATGAGAATGGCTGGTCGCGCGTAGTGGAGGACATCTCCTTGGTGCGCACGCATTTCCAGCGCACCTACCCAGATGTGCCGTGGATTATGCTCGGCCACTCCATGGGGTCTTTCGCCACCCGTGACTACCTCACCCGCGGCTATCAGCCCCTCGCGGGGGCGATTCTCGTGGGTACTGGCCGGTGGCCGTGCTATGCCTCCCCGGGTCTGCTGCTGGCCTCTGCCCTGGCCGAGCGGAAACCGCGGTGCACGGCACACCTGCTCAACAACCTGGTTTTTGCCGGCTATAACAAGGGCTTCGAGCGTCGCACCAGTGTGGACTGGCTCTGTTCCGATCCTGCGGTGGTGGATAGCTATCGCGCTGATCCGCTGTGCGGCTTCGTGCCTACTAATCAATTCTTCGCCGATTTTCTCAGCGCTCATAGGCGGGTAAATACTCGCGCCACGTTTAGCGCCACCCCTCGCGACCTGCCCATTCTGGTGGTCTCTGGGGCCAAGGACCCGGTAGGCGGGGCTACCGGAGCCACCCAAGTGGCTAATCGCTACGATGCCGCGGGAGTCGACCGCGTCAGCGCCGTGGTGTACCCGGGTAAGCGACACGAAATCCTGCAGGAAACAAATAAGCAGCAGGTCTATGAAGACCTGCTGCTGTGGATATCTACTCTCTGATAAACCGTGGCACCACGCCACAGCGAGAGTAGAGCCAAGGTGACTAATCGAGGCCCGCTGGGGCGCCAGGTGCGCCGAAACCATAACCAAAACGGTAGGGAGCGTGGATATCGGCAGCGTGCATGGCCTTCATAATCTCGGCCGTCATGGCGCGCTCCACCGCCCATTTCTTAGCCGGCATCACCTTGATATTCACGCGCACCACCATGTGGTCCACATTGAACTTGGAGATGCCCGCCAACTCGGGATCACCCAGAATATCGGCGCGGTATTCCTCGGCGGCAGCAGAGCGCTGCACAGTGTCGAAGATGGTCTTTTGCGCGGCATCAACATCTGCAGACAGCGACACGGGGATTTCAATTCGCGCGATGGAGTAGCCCTGGGAATAGTTACCCACCGAGAGAATCTCGCCGTTGCGCACGAACCAGAGCACACCGTCCACATCGCGCACGGTGGTCACACGCAGCGACACATCCTCCACATCGCCGGCGACATCGCCGACGGAGATGGTATCGCCCACGCCGTACTGGTCCTCGATCATCATGAAGATGCCGGAGAGGAAGTCCTTGACCAGCGCCTGGGCGCCGAAGCCGAGGGCCACACCCACAACACCAGCGGAGGCGATCAGCGGGGTCACATTCACGCCCACCTCATCGAGGATCGCGAGCGCCGCCCACACCCACACCACGATGGACACGGCCGAGCGCCCCACCGTGGCGAGAGTCATCATGCGCGCTTCACGACGCTGCGCTCGAGCTTTATCCTGAGCGGCAAGCTGTTGGCGAAGCAGCTCGGCCTTTTTCGGATCATCTTCCTCTTCGGCGGGATCATTGTGGGCGGAACTAAACCCGATCTTGGAGCGCTTATCACTGGCGGCGTTCTCGGACACCTTAGTGATGAGCTTACGGAGGAAATAGTTAAGGGCGATCGCCACGATCACAATGATGACAATGTGGATCGGCTTGGAAATCAGCCACTCTTGCACCAGTGGCTGATCCCACCACGAGCCGATGGTATCGACAGTGGTATCCACCGTGGACGTCATTGCCGCCTGTACGAGCGTATCGGGGGGCAAGGTCAAAGAGTTGGGGTAGGAAATCTCTGTATTCACGACGAACCACCATAGAGGAGGTGTTCGCCTAACACCAGATGGGTGAGAATTAAGTGAGTTGCGTCCCGCACAGTATCTGATGGGTGCTAACCGTGGGCCTTTTTCAACCAGCGAAGTCCGATGAAGAGGAGGGGAGAGACCAACACGAGCTGCAGGAGAGCACCGAAGATCGTAATATCCTCGAGCCTTGTGTCTGGCAGGACGTAAATGCTGGTAAAGCTACCGAGCACATTGAACACTAAGTGGCCGATGATAGGCACCCACAGGTTTTGAGTATGCAGCATCAGTGCTCCGAGGAAGATTCCCAGCGCGAAGGTGTAGAACACTTGGCTAAAGGTGCCGATGATTATTTCGGGGTAACGCGTCAGGTTGGCAAGGTGGGTCAGTCCAAAGAACACGGCGCTGAAGATGACGGCACGGGTAGGTGGGAACGTGGAGTTGTTGAGTAGGATGTGCAGGATTATGCCGCGGAAGATGACTTCCTCAAAGAACGCTGTGGCAGCCGTTATGAGAACGAAGAACATAAGGCGCTTCATAGCCCCCTCACTTTGCTGCGCGGTGGGTTCCTCTGTGAAGAGTATATTCACCACGAGGAACGCTGCCGATACTGCGAAGAGTGGCCAGCCGAGACACAACGGATCCTTGGCGTGGAAGCCAGCTGGGGAGACAAGTTTGCCGAGTCTCAACCACCACAGACCGCCAGCCGCCACGATGAGCGGAATAACATAAGCTAAGAGGGCTGGACCGGTGTTAATTGCGGGTTTACCAGTCACAACACTTCCCAAGTAGAGGCTTAGAAGGGCAATGGCAACAACGCCGAAGCTAGCCAAAAGCGGGCGCTGCGAGAGTGTCTTCATGGTGTCCTTTCCGGGCACGGGGGTCGCACGGGATGGGCAACCCTGGTGGAAACTATTTGTAGCGGGAGAGCATGACGCATTCCCAATGCACAATGAATCCATTAGTGGCCGAAAAGTGACTTTTTTAAGATTGTCTCATAAAGGGAGTCCATAGCCCCATGAGACATGGGATGTCTTTAGCCTAGTCTCAGGTGAGCTGTGAGAAAGATCTCTCTCATTCTTAGGGCGTTGCTGACGCAGTGAGCTCGGAAGCGGCCTTCGTGTCGTGGGCAGGGGAGTGGCTGCGTAGCGCTTCGGCTCCGATGAGTTTTTCCAGCGCTGCCCGATCTACGCCGCAATCGTGGGGATGCTCCTCCGCCCACGCCGGCGGAATATAGGCGCAGGTGGGGTCGGAGGCGCGGTAATCGCCGGTGAGCGCATAGGCGGTGGAACGCGAGCCGCCGCAGACGGAGTGGAAATCACAGACCGAGCACTTGCCGTGCCAGTGGTCGGGATCGCGCAATGCTTGAAAGGCTTCTGAGTTGGCGTAAATATCGTGGAAGTCGCGCTCTTTCACATTGCCGCAGTGCATGGGCAAAAATCCGCTTGGATACACATCGCCCACATGGTCCACGAAAGCGAAACCAGAGCCGGAGTTCACCGCCATCGGGGCGCGGGGGCGACGCGGCGCGGCGGGGTACTTGCCAAGAAGCTCGGTGGTGAGCTCGGTGAGCTCGCGGTACAACGGGCCGCCCTCATAGCTGGGGCGTCCCTCTTCCTTCGCCTGCTGGGCCTGCAGTACGACGCGCCGATACTGCGGTGCCTCCGTGGTTTTAATGGCAATGCGATTTGATACATCATGTAGCCAGTGCAGGGCGTCTTCGCGCTCCTGAGGCGAGAGGGAGTTCAACGCTGCGCCGCGGCCAGTAGGCACGAGGAAAAAGACGTACCACATCTTCGCCCCCATATCGATAACCCGTTTGAGCAGGTGTGGGGCTTCGTGGATATTGGACTTCGTGAGCGTGGAATTGATCTGCAAACGATAGCCCAGCTCAGTAATGATGGGGGCCATCTCGACGGTCTTTTCGAAGGTGCCGGAGAAACCACGGAAGGCGTCATGCGTCTCTGGGAAGGCGCCATCGAGCGACATGGACATGGCCTTGCCGCCCGCCTCGCGCAGCGCGCTAATGCGTTCGCGGGTGAGCTTCGGGGTGACCGAGGGTGAGAGCGAGATGCTCAGCCCCAAGGACGTGCCATAGGCGGTGAGCTCTACCAGATCATCGCGCTCAAAAGGATCGCCACCGGTGAGCACCACCAAAGGACGGGGATGCTCATACGCGGCGAGGCGCTCCAGCAGTGCCTTGCCTTCGGCCGTGGTGAGCTGGCCAGGAGCGGCGTGATGCTGGGCATCGGCGCGGCAATGCTTGCACACCAAGGCGCAGGCGCGGGTGACCTCCCAGATAACAATGAACGGCTTCTGGTTGATGTCGTGGCGGACCGTGCGCACAACCGGCATGCGATGCTTCACAGTGCTGAGCTCCCTCTCGTCTTCGGCGATCGTGCCCTCCGAGCAGCATCAGCGCCCAGAAAACACAGGCACCTTCAAGATTAAGACAGCACAGCCGCGCCGCGCCAACAGAAACGGCCCCTGAGCTGGGAGATATTGACCACCCTCTGCTTAGTGGCGCCTAAGATTGGCGGGGTTTATCGCCGCTCTCCAGCGCGTGCATCCACCTCGCGGTTACGCAATGCTCGCTGCTGCGCATCGACGTTTTCTGCCACCAAACGGGCCAAGGCGCTCGGAATATCCGCATCCAATAGCTGCGTGGAGCGCTCGATGCCCTCAGCGCTGATATCCCAGCTGGGGTAGATGCCCTCGAGCAGCGGCTGGGCGGTCTCATTCGGCAGATCGGCCCACAGCTGCGGGGCGAGCTCAACGAAACGCTCGTTGAATTGCTCCAAGTTCGGCGCCGAGCCCGCAAAGAGCAAGCCTTCGAGAGTGTGGCGTAGCTCGAGGTTCGAGATCTCGCCGGCCGCGGTGCTGAGGCGCTCGTATACCTGGGCCTTGTTCTCTGCGGTATTGATGGCCGCTGCGGCGCGCCACGCCGACTTCTGGCCCGAGCCGGTGGCATCGCGCTCGCGCTCTGCGGCGATGGCGGCCTCTGGGTCCGCGATATCGCCGCGGGCGATCAAGGCTGTCAGGGCGCTCCAGCGGATATTGCTATCCACCTCCAGCTCCGGCACCGTGCACGTGCCCTCGAGGATGGAGCGGAAGAATGCGGCTTCGTTATCCCCGAACTCCACCTGGGCCAGCGCCTTGAAGAAGGGCAGCTGGGCATCAGTGCCGGCAGCGAGGTCGTGGGGCTGCGAGAGGGCGTCGAAAAGCGTGCGGGCAAAGGCCTGCTTGCCTTCCTGCTCTGCCCACTCCGGATCGGCGTAGGAACGCAGGGTGATGCGCGCCTGCAGCAAGATGCGCTCCAGCACGGCCAACTCGGTCTCGGAGGTGATACCGCGCTGCACGAGTGCGAGGAAGTCGCGGGCCGGCATACGGCCATCGCGCGTCGCCTGGCTGGCGGCCGACCAGCACAGTGCCCGCGCCATGGAATCCTCGATGGCGTCGATATGCTCGCCAATAAAAGCCAAGCTCTGCTCATCGGCTTCGTAGAGGCAGTAGGTGAGATCATCGTCATTGACCAGCACCAGATCTGCCTCCGGGGTGCCGATGAGATCCGTCACCTCGGTGCGCTCGCCGTCCACATCCAGCTCAATGCGCTGGGTGCGCACCACAGCGGAATCCTGGAGGTTGTAAAGGCCCACGGCAAGGCGGTGAGTGCGGGTCTCGCCAGCGCCGGGGGTGGCTCCGGACTGCACGATGGCAAAGGAATCGTAGACGCCATCGCTGCTCGTGGACTCCACTGAGAAGGAGTTGATGCCGGTGGTCTTCAACCACTGGCTGGACCAATCCGACAGATCGCGTCCCGAGGCCTCCTCCAAAGAGGCGAGCAGATCATCGAAGGTGGCATTGCCGAAAGCATGGCGCGCGAAGTGGCGGCGCACTCCGGCGAAGAACTCCTCGCGCCCGACATAGGCCTGCAGCTGCTTCAGCACCGAGGCGCCCTTGGCGTAGGTAATGCCGTCGAAGTTCTGCTCCACGGTCTCAATATCGGAGGCATCTGTGGAGATCGGGTGCGTCGAGGGCAGCTGATCCTGGCTATAGGCCCAGGACTTCTCCACAAAGGCGAAGGTGGTCCACGCCGTGTCATAGCGGGTTTCCTCAGCCTGGGAGATCGCCGCGGCCCAGGTAGCGAAGGACTCGTTGAGCCACAGATCGTCCCACCATTCCATGGTCACGAGATCGCCGAACCACATGTGGGCCATCTCGTGCAGGATGGTATCGGCGCGGCGCTCGTACATGTAGTGCGTCACCTGGGAGTCGAAGACGTACTCGTCGCGGTGGGTCACGCATCCGGCGTTTTCCATGGCGCCCATGTTGAACTCGGGCACAAACACTTGGTCGTACTTGCCAAAGGGGTAGGCGACGCCGAAGTTGCGGTGGTAGAAATCGAAGCCCTGCCGGGTCTCGGTGAAGATGCGCTCAGCATCCAACGAGTCCGCCAGCGAGGCGCGACAGTACAGGCCCATCGGGATCTCCAGATCGGTGGGCTGATCGGCAGGGGTTTCTGGGTGGTGGGTGAGCGTGCCCGTCCAGGTCTCCCGTACTTCGTGATAGGGGCCGGCACACACCGCAGCGATATAGGTGGAGATCGGATAGGGGAAGTCCGCCGTGTGTACGCGCTTTCCTTCGGACTCGGTGCAGGTGGTCTCTCCATTGGTGATCACAATCCAGTCCTGCGGGGTGACGGCGCTGAGGCGATAGGTGGCCTTGAGATCGGGCTGGTCGAAGCAGGCATAGACCCGCTTGGCATCGGCGGTCTCGAACTGGGAGTACAGGTACACCTTGTCATCGGCCGGGTCCACATAGCGGTGCAGGCCCTGGCCGGAATGGGAGTAGGTGCAGTCGGCGTCGACCACGAGGGTGTGCTCGCCGACGCTCAGCTGCTTCAGCTGCAGCCCGTGCTCGGAGGAATACTCCGGTGTGAAGTCCTCGCCATCAAGGGACGCGGAATGGATGTGGGCGTCGCGGAGATCGATGAAGCTATCACCCGCCTCCTTCACCGTGAAGTGCACTGTGGTGGTGGAGCGGAAAGTCTCGTCGGAGGTGGTCAGATCGAGCGCGATGTCATAGTGCTCGGTCTGTAGCATGGCCGCGCGGGCGCGCGCTTCATCTCTGGTTAGGTTCACACTTGTCATGCGCACCACAGTAGTAGCGTGACGCAGATCGCGTTGTCGGCGGGGTATGTGGGTGTTGCATGGAGGCTGCGCAGAGCCGGCGGCGCGTTGTGCATTAGCATGGGCGGGCATGAACGATAAGCGCTCTATTACTTTCTATTTCGATGTCACCTGTCCCTTCTGCTGGATTACCTCCCGCTGGATCAAGGAGGTAGAACAGGTCCGCGATATCAGCGTCAACTGGCAGCCCATGAGCTTGGCAGTCCTCAATGAGGGCCGCGATGAGCTGCCCGAGGACTACAAGGAGATGATGAAGGCCACCTGGGCGCCTGCCCGTGTATTCGTCGCCGTGGCAGAGCAGCACCCAGAGAAACTCGACGCGCTCTACACCGCCATGGGCACCCGCATTCACCACGGTGGGGAGATCACCGTTCGCGGCTACCATGCCGCCGACGAGGTGATCGCGGCGTCCCTCGCCGAGGTGGGGCTTCCGGCTGAGCTGCTCGACGCCGGCCACACCGACAGCAATGATGATGCCCTCCGCGCCTATCAACAGCGCGCCATGGACAAAGTGGGCGACGAGGTGGGCACCCCCGTCATCGAACTCGGCGATGTCGCCTTCTTCGGCCCGGTGCTCACCCGAGTGCCGCGGGGCGAAGAGGCAGGGCAGCTATTCGACGCCTCCTGCACGCTCGCCGGCTACCCTTACTTCTTCGAGCTCAAGCGCTCCCGCACCGAAGGGCCGCAGCTCGACGATCGTGGTGGGCGCGCTTAGGTGGCGTGTTTAAATCGCGCTGAGGCGGCGCGATCAGAAGAACAGCGAGCCAAAGCCTAAGGCGATCAGATTAATCACGATGAAGATGCCGATGATGCCGGCCATGGTTCGCCACCACGGGCGGGCCTCATCGTCTCCAGCAGCGGCACTATCCGCAGCAGCGGGCGCAGGGCTGGGGGAGTGGTCCGCTCTCGGCTCTGCGGCAGCCTGCAGCTCCTCCGTGCGGGGAAACTGGGTGTTTTCGTCTGCGAGAAAACACGGCACACTCTGAGTGGCGGGAAGGCTATGCGCGGGATTGTGCATCGAGGACAGATCATGGTGCACCCCGCTGGGGCCGTGCGTGCTGGCCAACATGAATCCTCTCTGCGTCCTCTGTGCTGCTCATAACGGCACATGATGTGTTCTCTCTCAACCCTACCCACCGTGTGCAGCGGGAAGAAACCCCACGACAACAAGACCGCGGCCCTATCTGGAGCACGTCCCGCCCCTGCGTATAAAGCGGCTGCTATTCGCAGGCGATGCCGTCATTATCGCCATCAAGGCCCGGCCGATAACCAGGCTCGCCGCGCAGCAGCGGTGCCATACCGCGCGCCCGTGCCTCCGCACAGTTACGCACATACTCCGTTGCCCCGGCCGGGGCTGCGGGAATGTGTTCGGTGTCTGGCGCTGGGGCCGGCGCGGTGTCCTGCGCCGGTGGGGTGGCGGGCTGTGCGGGCACAGTAGATGTAGGGTGTGCGTCGCCGGCAGGACACTGCCGCAGAATGCGCTCCATCGCCGCTTTCTCCGGCGGCGTCACCCATAGCGCATAGGCGTGTTTGACCTCGATCTGGGAGCGCACATAAGAACAACGGAACGAGGAGTTCTTCGGCAGCCACGTCGCAGCATCTCCAGCCCCTTTTTGCTGGTTTTGCCACCCACTAACAGCCAGTAAGTTACGGGGATCATTGGCAAAGTTGCGCCGAGTGTCCGGTGAAAGCTGCTGCGCCCCAGTCTGCCACGCATTCGACAGTGCCACGACGTGATCGATTTGAACCTCGGCGGAGCGCTCGCCGCGCTCAAAATCCATCCACTCGCCGGTGTAGGGATCCAGCAGCTGCCCCTGTAGCACCACGCAGTCCCGGGTATTCGGTTTGAGAGTGGTCTCCACCAGGTCGCGGCGCAGAATATCGTTGCGGGTATCGCAGCCATTGTGGCCATACTCCACAGTCACATCATCGCTCCAGCGCTGGCCAAACTGCTCGCGGCTATAGCCGGTGGTGGGGGCGCGGCCCTTAACCTCCAGCTGATCCAGCAGTGCCGCAGCCGCGACGGCCTCGGCGGGCAGCTCGCCAGCTGTGTTGGACTCTGGCGTGGTTTCTGTGGCGGCCGGTGTGCTCTCTGTGGTGCTCTCGGTAGCGGAAGAGCCGGGCGCCGATGAGGTGGAGAAGCGCTCTATCTCCGCATCGGTGGAACATCCTCCGAGCAGAAGGGCAACACAGAGCGTTGCCAGAGTTTTCTTCACGGCTGAGGACCTCACTTTTCGTCTACACTGAACGCCATGCGCGTTTATCTCGGAGCGGACCATGCTGGGTTCGACATGAAGAACATTATTGCAAGCCATCTCGAGTCCAAGGGGCACGAGGTGATCGACTGTGGTGCTCACACCTACGATGCGGCTGACGACTATCCCGCTTTCTGTATCGAGGCTGCACAGCGCACCGTGAACGATCCGGGTTCGCTCGGCATCGTCCTCGGTGGTTCCGGTAATGGCGAGCAGATCGCCGCCAATAAGGTGCCGGGCGCGCGCTGCGCGCTAGCGTGGTCCGTGGAGACCGCTCGCTTGGCTCGCGAGCACAATAACGCCCAGCTCATTGGCCTCGGCGGTCGTATGCACACCGAGGAGGAGGCCCTGTCTATCGTGGATGCCTTCCTCGATCAGGAATGGTCCCAAGAGGATCGCCACCAGCGGCGTATCGATATCATCGCCGACTACGAAAAGACCGGCGTGGCCCCCGAGGCATAAAGACGAGGCCTAAAGACACAGAACAACCCCGAGCGTGATGCTCGGGGTTGTTCTGCTTAGCAGGGCTGTGGCGCGGCGCTGGGCCTAGAAATCAAAATCGAAGCCGCCGCCGTCGAAGATGCCCCCATCGCCGCCGTCGAAGAAGCCGCCGTCATCGCCCATATCGGCGCCGTCTCCCATTTCGCCTGCGTCACCTGCGTCACCGAAGTCGTCGCTGCCCTCCGCGGTGCCATCAGCGAACTGGTCCGCGCCATAGTGCACTCCCGACATCCCCGAGAACAAGGCAGAGAACATCATGACGGAGCCGGCCGTCCACATGCCGGTGGCAAGCGCAGGGCCCCACCATGCGCTGGAGTACCAGCCGGCTGGAACGGGGCGGCCTGCGACAGTGCCGCCGGGGTAATAGTGCGGAGTATCCGCGCTAGCGTGCGGAGAGGCAGAAATGGTGCTGTTCTCATGCTGGATGGTACGCGGCTCGGTCACCTTACCGGCGGCGCGCTGGCCCTCCAGCGGCGGCAACTCTGGCCCTGCGGGCATATCCATGATCTCGCGGGCGGCATTGACATAGTGCAGGCCCTCCAAGGCAGATTCGCGGGCCAAGCGGGCCTGCTGTGGGGTATTCGCCGTGGAGATCTGCGAACTGGCTGCGTTATAGCGCTCCGAGGCATCCGCCAACGCCTGGGTAGAGGCGGCGTCCGAGCCAGTCAGCGACAGCACTTGGGAGCCGAGTCTTTCGATCCAGCGCCGCGCATCTGCCACGGCATCATCCATGTCCGTTTGCGTGAGCTTCTGGTTCTGGCCTTGCTGCACGCGGTTGATGAGAAACACAACGAGGACAATCGACACCGCAATTAAAATCCAAGCTGACACTGGGTTTTCACCTAAACTTTCTGCAGAGAGCATCCTTGAACAAGGGTTCACTGGAGAAAACGACGGAAACGGCTCAGAGGTTCCCGTGGGGGGTGCCGGCAGGACAGCCAGTGGTGCCGCTTCGGCTAGTTGGAGGAGCCGGACCTTTCCGCTACCCACTCGCGCACCACGGTGGAATCCCAGAGGGTGAGGCCATGGAGCTTCGTTACTGGCTTGGGGGCGCGGCCTCGGGTGGCATAACTGGTGAACGTGCCACGGGCTGTGCCGGAGTAGTCCGCACATTCAGACGCAGTCCACAATTCGTGTCCAGTATCTTCATCAATGATTTTGGGGCGCATACCCCCAGCATACGCAGAGTGCACTTGTTCTGTCTGGTAACTAAGAAACACCCCTTTTTGCGTTGTGCGGAATCCATGCGCTAACATAACCCAGCACCAAGGGAACGTCGTATAGTGGCTAATACCTCAGCCTTCCAAGCTGAAGACGCGGGTTCGATTCCCGTCGTTCCCTCTCTAAATAATCTCCCGCGGTATCACCGACAGATACCGCGGGAGATTTTTTGTGCAGCCTTATACCTCGGCGCCGGGTTGAGGTGTGTCCTCCCACTCCACCGCGTCGATATCGATGCCGCGCTGGGTTGCCTGCTGCTCCACGCATGCCCGCAGGAAGGGCGCGGCGCCGCGATAGTAGGAGGCGAAGCGCTCATCAGCTTCGTACATGCGGGCGAGCAGCACCTGCTTGGCTAGGGTGCACTCGTAGTAGTGGCTGATGAGCTCAGCATGACGATCTACCAGTGCAGCCGCTGCGGGCGAGCTCGGGCTCACCTTTGCCTCCGCTGCCGCCACGAGATCCTCGACAAAGTCATCCATGTTCTTTTTCATGTGCGCCCAGCCGGCCTCATCCATGCTCTCGGCTGCGGCGCGGCTGGCCGACCATTCTGGGGTGTGGGACCAGCGCTGCTCCGCTTCATCCTGATGGCGCTCCCACTCGGCTTTCCAGGCAGCGGCGTCTCGCGCTAGGCGGGTAGTGGGGTCGGAATCTGTGTGAGACATTGAGTTCTCCTCGACTAGGTAGTCCAATAGGTTGTCCACTGCGCGCACTCGGGCGCGCAGCTGGGCTGCATCGGCGGCGAGATGGCGTCGTTGCGCGCGCAAGGAAGAACGCACTGCGGAAGGATCGTCCATAATTTCCGCCACTGCCTGCAAAGACATGCCAGTGGCACGAAAAATTAGGACCGCCATGCCGCGGTGCACATCGCGCAGGGTGTAGAGGCGATGATCAGCCCACGTGCGCTGGGTGGGGCTCAGCAGCCCAATCTGGTCCCAATAGCGCAGCGTGCGCGTACTCACCCCCAGAAGCTCGGCGACATCACCGGTTGTGAACTCGTCCATCTGCAGGTGTCCTTTCTTTGATCTTCACAGCGCGCCGCTGATGCGTGCGCCCGACTATCAGCATCGAGGTTGACGCGGCGTCAGACGCAAGCAAGCGCTTATTGACGCCATGAGCATGTCTATTCTCGCTCCATCCGAGACGGTGACGGGGCGGCTGTCGTGGACCTCTGAGAAGATCCGGAACGGGCCTACTGTCTCCAGTGCAATAAGAAACAGCGCCGAGCAGCTGGTGCTCGGCGCTGTGATACACAATCTAGGTCAGTAACGGGGTGGGTTACTCCTTGACCCAGCCGATGTTTTCGATTGGCACGTCACCGAAGGCCATGGGGCCAACGTTGGCCAGGCCGCTCTTGACGGCGGAGACACCGAGAGCGGTGTTGATCGGAAGGATGCCATAAAGGGCAAGTGCTTCCTTCTCCAGTTCATTGCTTCGCTTGATCTGCTCTTCGCGGGTCGGCAGCTTCTGCAGCTCTGCGATCTTCTCGTCCAGCTCCGGGGTGCCGGTGTTGGAGCGGTTCAGCTGAGAGTCAGAGCGATAGGTCTGGCCGAAGTACGCCACACCATAAGGATCGCTCGAGCTAAAGCCCATCGGGAAGATGTCGTAGTTCTTGCTCTGCAGGGTCTTGGAGAACTCAGAGCTCGGACGGACGTCGATAGAGATGTCGATACCGATATTCTTCAGCATCTGCTGGGTAGCCTGCGCGGAGGACTTCACGAGGTCAGACTCGCCCACGAGTACGTAGCGCAGAGTCAGTTTCTCGCCATCTTTCTCGCGGATACCATCGGCGCCCTCGGTCCAGCCAGCTTCGTCCAAGATTTGCTTAGCTTCCTCGGGGTGGTAGCCGGCAACAGCCTCGAAGTTATCTTCGTAGTCGTTTTGGAAGGGGTAGAAGATAAAGGAACCGGGGTTCTCCAGCTTCGCGGGCAGGCCCTGGTACCAGATATCCGCGAGCTGTTCTCGATCCAGTCCCTTAGCGAAGGCCTCACGTACCTTGATGTCCTTGAGAATGTCAGACTCGCCGTTGAGCAAGAAGAGGGTGTTCTTGGGGGCGCGTCCCACATAGATCTCGGTGTCGGCGAGATCCTTCACTGCCGCATACTCGGAGCGGGAGCTGGCGCTGACCGCGTCGATCTCACCATTCTTGAAGGCGTTGATCGCTGCTTGGGACTCCATCTGGCGCAGAACACGCTTTTCTAGCTTCGCGGTGTCGCCCCACCACTTCTCGTTGCGCACGAAGGTGGCATTTCCGTTCTGGAAGTCCACATCCTCAATCTTGAACGGGCCTGCGCCCCACTCGGGATGTACTTCCTTCAAATAGGAGTTGTAGTTATCTGGGTTCGCCAGCTCGGGGTGAGCGATGAAGTTGAAGAGGCCCTGCCACCACGGGTAGGTGCCCGCGAAGGTCACCACCGCCTCCTTATCGGTCTCGCCCTTTTCCACCGATGTGATCTGCTCGTATCCATCAGTAGAGCTAGGAGTGTAGGCTTCGTCCTTGCCTTCATTGATCTTCCACGTGGTCTCCCACGCGCGCCAGTCAATCGGGGTGCCATCGTTGAAGGTGGCGTCCTCGTTGATCTCATAGGTGAGCTTGGTCTTGCCGTCCTCTTCCTCCTCCTTCACATCGAGGATGTAGTTCGGATCGGTTGACCACTCGCCCTCAGGAGAGTAGTGGACGGTCATGGGGTTGTACCACGACCACACAATATTTGTATACAGCGTGCCGTCTGCGTGGAAGGGGTTTTGCTGCTCGGAAATCTCGCCGATAGCGGTGGTCAGGGTACCGCCGTCCTTGAGATTATCGCGGTCTTGCTCATTGAAGTCGGCGTCCGGGACCCCAGCTCCATCCGTAGTGGACACGGATCCAGAGCCATCGTCCCCGCAGGCAGCGAGTGCCAAGGCTGAGGCAGAGAGCACTGCCACCAACTTCTTGGTTGGGGTGTGTAATTTCATGGTGTCACTCATCTCTCTTGAGGGAATGTGAACTAGGGCAATATGAAGTTATAAGCAACCGAGCACTACCGCATGAGACATGACTGGTAGTGATCGGCGCCGTCTACAGGGCGCAGATCAGGAGTGGTCGATTCGCAGATCGTGCGATTCGACTCCTCGAGTTCCTCGTAGAGAGGACAGCGAGTGCGGAAGGGGCAACCGCTGATTTTCTCGGTGGGAGAAGGCAGGTGATCCTTCAATAGCGTCCGCGTGCGATTGCGCTGGGCAACCGGGTCGGGAAGCGGAATGGCCGAGAGAAGCGCCTGGGTATAGGGGTGGCGGGGGTTATCGAAGAGCTCGTCAGTATCGCCCTTCTCCACGAACTCGCCCAAATACATCACTGCGGCTCGATCGGAAATATGGCGAACCACCGACAGGTCGTGGGCCACGAAGAGATAGCTCACACCCAGCCGAGCCTTGAGGTCATCGAGGAGGTTGAGCATGCCGGCCTGGATGGAGACATCCAGTGCAGACACCGGCTCGTCCAACACGATGAGCTTGGGCTCTGCAGCCAAAGCGCGGGCGAGGGAGATACGCTGCCGCTGACCTCCCGAGAAGTGGCCGGGGAAGCGATCCACGTGGGTGGGGTTGAGCCCCACAAGCCGCATGAGCTCATAGATGCGCTCGTTCTTATCTCCCTCCCACTCCAAAGCGTCGAGCGGCTCGCGAATGATATCCGCCACGGTCAAGCGAGGATCCAGCGACCCCATTGGATCTTGGAACACAATCTGGATATCGCGGCGGAGCAGGCGACGCTCCTTGCGTTTCAGAGTGGTGACATCCTTGCCGCTAATGACCACCTTGCTTGGTTCGCTGGGGGCCAAGTCCATGATTTCCAGGAGGGTCGTGGTCTTACCGGAACCGGACTCGCCCACGATGGCGAAGCACTCGCCTTCGCGGATGTTGAAGGACACGTCTTTGACCGCGTGTACATCGCCCACCCTGCGCTTTAACAAGGCGCCCTTGATCAGCGGGAAGGTTTTCTGCAGGTTCTGTACATCGAGCACCGTCTCGCGCTCTTTGCGGGGGATATGCGCCAGGGTGTTGTCCGCGATCTGTGGTGGAGGGAAGATATCTGCGCCGTCGATCGTCCGGCGCTCAATCTCATGACTACGCACACACGCTGCGTCATGTCCCGGCGCAATGCTGCGCAGGCTCGGTTCGGTCTGGAGGCACTGCTCGGTGGCGATGGGGCAGCGCGGCGCGAAGGTGCACTGATCGGGGAGGTTGATAGCGATCGGGGGATTTCCCTCGATCGAGGTCAACGACGAGGAGTCGCGTTTCGCCGCCGAGGGAATAGAGCCCAACAAACCCACAGTATAGGGCATCTTCGGGTTATCGAAGAGCTCCTGGACTGGGGCCTGCTCGACGGGGCGGCCGGCGTACATCACCATCACGTCATCGGCCATATCCGCGACCACGCCCATATCGTGGGTGATCATGATGGTAGCCGCGTTGGTCTCCTGCTGGACCTTCTTGATCAACTCCAGCACCTGCGCCTGGATGGTCACATCGAGAGCCGTGGTGGGCTCGTCGGCAATGAGAACCGAGGGGTTGTTGGCGATGGCAATAGCGATCACCACACGCTGCCGCATACCGCCGGAGAACTCGTGCGGAAACGCCTTAGCGCGCCGCTTCGGATCCGGAATACCCACGAGATCGAGCAGTTCGACGGCACGGTCCCAGGCTCGCGCCTTCGAGATCTTCTCGTGGCACTGGATGGCCTCCACAATTTGTGTTCCGACATCGAACACGGGAGTCAGTGCGGAGAGCGGATCCTGGAAGATCATGCCGATCTCTTTGCCTCGGACCTGGGACATCTCTGTGTCGCTGAGGCCGAGGAGTTCCCGCCCGCCGAGGGTGGCGGAGCCAGTGATCTTCGCATAATCCGGGAGCAACCCCATCACTGCGAGGGAGGATACGGACTTGCCGGAGCCGGACTCGCCAACGATGCCGAGTGTCTGGCCGGGCTTGAGGTCGAAGGACACACCGCGCACGGCGTCGACGTTTCCCGCCTCGGAGGGGAATGCGACGTGAAGGTCTTTGACTGAGAGGACTGGCGTAGTCATGTGTTATGCCTTTCCTGCTGCGGCGGAGTTGGGGTCGAGGGCGTCACGCAGACCATCGGCGATGAACGCCATGGACACGGTCAGGAGGGTGAGTACCGCTGCGGGGAAGTAGAACTCCCATGGCGAGACCTGAACGCTCGATGCGCCAGAGGAGAGGAGCGTACCGAGCGAGACGTCGGGCAGCTTCACACCGAGTCCCAAGAAGGAGAGACCGGTTTCGCTCATCACGGCGCTGACCACTCCCAGCGTGAGGTTGATAACCAGCAGTGAGCCGATGTTCGGAATGAGGTGGCGCACCACGATGCGGGCATTGGAGACGCCCATGTAGCGGGCCGCCTTAACGTACTCACGTTCCCGTACGGAAATGGTCATGGACCAGATGACACGGGCGGGGAACATCCAGCCGAAGGCGATCAGCACGACAATCAGGATCTTCCAGTCGCCACCAGATCCGGAGACCAAGAGGGCGAGGATGAGGAAGGTCGGCACCACGAGCAGGAAGTGAATCACTCCCAAGATGGCTTTCTCTGGGCGTCCACCAAGAAGAGCAGCTGTGGTTCCGATCAGTGCGGACAGAGCGGTGGTGGCCACAGAGACGATGACGGCGATCACGAGCGAGCGCCGCAACCCCTGGATCACCATGGCGTAGAGGTCATTGCCCGAGGCGCTGGTGCCAAACCAATGCTCGGAGTTGGGCTGGACGCCGAGAGCGGTGAAGTCGGAAAAGTCATAGGCGTACTTCGCAGTCAGCGGGCCCACCGTGGCAAAGACAACGAGAAGAAGGAATACCACGGCGCCGACAACCGCCATTTTGTTCCGCATGAAGCGGCGAGCGTAGAGCTTGAGGCGCGAAATCGGCTTGCCCCCAGCAAGGTGATCGTGCTCGAGCTGGGTTTGTGCCTTATCGATCTCCTCTTCGGTCACAGAGGCGATGGCGCTCTGCGTCGACGGCGAGCTCGCTGCCGTGAAGTCATTAGTTGGGAGGGCGTTGGCGTTGACATCCTCAGAGTCATCGGCGCCATTGTTTCGGAATTCTTTGCGCATTGTTAGTTCACCCGCACTCGAGGATCAAGGATGACAACCAGGATGTCGGAAAGGATCGCGCCGATCGCGGTCATGAGCGCTCCGAAAGCGGCCACGGCCACGGTGCCATGGATGTCATTGCTGTTGAGGGTCTGCAGGAAGTACTTGCCCATGCCGTTCCACGCGAAGATCGTTTCGGTCATGATCGCGCCGGTGAACACGCCGGTAATGGAGAAGGCCACGGACGTTGCCACCGGAATGGCGGAGGTGCGCAGTGCATGGCGGCGGATAGCTTGGTTGCGCGTCATGCCCTTTGCGCGAGCTGTGCGCACATAGTCGGCGTCGATATTGTCGAGCAGCATGGAGCGCTGCATGAAGTGATAGCCCGCATAGGAGATGATCACCAGCGAAATCGTTGGCAGAGCGAGGTGCTGGGCTGCGTCAATAATCTTCGGAATAACGCCTTCGACTCCGATTGATGAAGCCCCTGTGACATAGAAGATGGTTTTTCCCGCCTGCTGGTTGATCTTCACAGCCGCCCACACAAAGAAGATCGATGCCACGACAACGTGGATGTTCATGGTGACAATCGAGAAGAACTGGAAGAAGCGATCGCCTGGCTTGTACTGGCGAGATGCCGTGAACACGCCGATGCTCACACCAATGAGAACGGACAGGATGGTGGCGAGCAGAAGCAGTCGGGCGGACACCCAGATGCGGTAGGAAATCTCGTCATTGACTGAATCTCCGAGCGGGGAGAGGCCCCAGTTCCAGTGGAACAAAATATCCGTCAGCCAGGTCCACCACCGTTCCAGGATGGGGTCCTTATCGTTGAGATTTTTCGGGGCGAGGATGGCGTCGATCCTCTCCTCCGGAATAGCTGGGCGCCTACCTGCGTAGTTCGACCGAGGGTCGAGGAATGCGGAGGCCAAAAAGAAAGTGATGTTGACCGCGATGAAAATCATCGCGAACCAACCAGCGATCTTCTTTAGTAGGTACTTCGCCATAGGGGCGCATCCCTTCATTGTCGCTTTGGTACCGGTGTCGGGCAGCGGCGGGCCGCTGCAGTTATCTCCTCGAAATCATCGGATCCTGTCGATCACACGCGGATGACTGGAAATGCTAGACAGCCGCTGAGGTATCTTAGGAAGATATTAGCACTAAAGTGACTACTGCCACATCCGAAGAGTGTCGGGCAGGTTCATCTTCAGGGGGGTGAATGCGCGTACACCTATGGCGGCGCCGCCTCGCGTGCAATCTGCCCCTCCGTAAGGGTTGGCGGAAGCGTGGTGTTCGCCGCTCAAAGATTGCGAAAAAAGCTATGAACTGCGGCGAAAGGGGTCCAGACATGGATGGGATTCGACACCTAGGCTGTCGAATTAGGTAATGCTAAGGGGTGTTCGCGGGCCTGTGCCCTTCACTACTGCGGGTGTGGTGACTGGAGGGTCGTGTCTGCAATGTGGGGTCGGGGGCGAGAGGCCCCCCTCGAACGGGTGGGAATCGGTGGAGAGGCTCATGGGATGTCTATCCCTCATTGTGGGACAGGCGGGGAGTGGCGTGAGGGTTGTCTTAGCAAATTCTCAGCCAGCCGGGGCGATGCTGTGACATGGCTGGGTGTGCGTGAGTGGGGCGGGTGCGAGGGGCGTCCGTGCGGTTGGGGCGTGATGCGGGAAAACGGCACAGTTATATGGTGCGGCGGCAGTGCGATGGCTAGAGATAAAAGCTGTTTTAGCGGGGTAAATGTAGGTAGTGGGCACCCTATTGTGCGGCGGGTAGTGTTGGTACTTGTAAACTACGTAGGAGCTCGAGGGCATCGGGCTCGCACGACACCAACGGGACGTGGCGCAGCTTGGTAGCGCACCTGCTTTGGGAGCAGGGGGTCGCAGGTTCAAATCCTGTCGTCCCGACGAGGGGCATCGAGCGCTTCGGCGCGAGATGTTCACGTATATCGACAATGAGGGCTCGTAGGGGCACTACGCTTCAGCCGGTGAAATACCAACGTGACACCGCAAGAGAGCGCGGCTACTACGGGCCCTCAGACATAACAGATCATCATCGTACGCAGTAAGAAAATTCAGGAGAGTGACTCGTGAAGAGTTCCGTCGAAAAGCTGAACGACACCCGCGTTAAGGTTACGGTTGAGGTTCCCTTCGAGGAACTCTCGTCCGAGTTCGATCAGGCCTATAAGGCTATTGCGCAGCAGGTGCAGGTTCCCGGTTTTCGTAAGGGCAAGGCTCCCCGCCAGCTCATCGATGCCCGTTTCGGCCGCGGCCCTGTGATCGAGCAGGTTGTTAATGACATGCTGCCGTCTCGCTACAGCCAGGCTGTGGAAGAAAATGAGCTCGTGGTGCTCGGCCAGCCCGAGATCGACATCACCAAGATCGAAGACGGCGAGCTCGTCGAGTTCGTCGCCGAGGTGGACGTCCGCCCCGAGATCACCCTCCCGTCCTTCGAGGACATTAACGTCGAGGTGCCGCCGCTGAAGGTAGAGGATGCCGCTGTGGAGAAGGAGCTCGAGGAGCTTCGTTCCCGTTTCGGCACCCTCAAGACCGTGGAGCGCGCCGCTCAGGAGGGTGACTTCGTGAGCATCGACCTCCACGCCGAGGTCGACGGCGAGGTCATCGAGGACTCCAAGACCGAGGGCATGTCCTACAACATCGGTTCCGATGACCTGATTAAGGGTCTGGACGAGGCCCTCACTGGTCTCTCCGTTGGCGAGTCCGCCACCTTCGAGTCCGAGCTGCACATGGGCGAGCATGCCGGCGAGCAGGGCGAGATCACCGTCACCCTGCAGTCCGTCAAGGAGCGTGAGCTTCCCGAGGTGGACGATGAGTTCGCCATGATGGCCTCTGAGTTCGACACCGTGGAGGAGCTCCGCGAGTCCCTCGAGAAAAAGGTGGAAGAGGACGCCAAGGGCGGCCAGGCCGCCGCTATTCGCGATGAGGTTCTCTCCGCAGCGCTCTCCCAGTCCGAGTTCCCGCTGCCGGAAGGCGTCGTCGAGGAGCAGGTCAAGGCTCAGCGCGACCAGCTGCTGCAGCAGGTCGGCGGCGACGAGAAGATCCTGGACACCCTCCTCGAGGCTCAGGGCACCAGCCGTGAGAAGTTCGACGAGGACGCCCGCAACTCCGCCGAGGATGCAGTGCGCAACCAGCTCTTCCTCGACCGTCTGGCCGAGGAGCTCGAGCCGGAGGTCACCGAGCAGGAGATGTCCGATCACATCATGTTCACCGCCCAGCGCTACGGCATGGAGCCGGCCCAGTTCTTCGGCCAGCTGCAGCAGTCCGGCCAGCTCGGCGCGCTCTTCGCTGATGTGCGCCGCGGCAAGGCTCTCGCCGAGGCCATCTGCAAGGTGAGCGTTAAGGACACCGAAGGCAACGAGGTGGATCCGGCCCAGTACTTCGGCGATGAGGAGCCGGAGTCCGAGTCGGAAGCTGAGTCCGAGTAAATTCGAGACTGCAGCGCAAAGCCTTGAGGCAGTGCCGCACCGCATGGGTGCGGTGCTGCCTTTCGTTTTCTTCTGTACGTCGTGGCACTGTGGGAGACACCCCTAAGCTGTGAGCGAACAAAGCTGACTCGGCTCCCGCCACAGCGGTAGCCTGAAGTGACGAGATATTGGGATTCAAAGGAGAAACAATGACCACCCCACACATGACCAACGCAGCCGCAGGACTCAACCTGAGCGACTCCGTCTTTGAGCGCCTCCTCCGCGAGCGCATCATCTTCCTCGGAAGCCAGGTGGACGATGAGATTGCCAACAAGCTCTGCGCCCAGATTTTGTTGCTCTCGGCAGAGGACCCCAACCGGGACATTTCCCTCTACATCAACAGCCCTGGCGGTTCCGTTACCGCCGGCATGGCTATCTTCGACACCATGAAGTACGCCCCGTGCGACGTTGCCACCTATGGCATGGGCCTCGCGGCATCGATGGGGCAGTTCCTGCTTTCTGCCGGCACCAAGGGCAAGCGCTTCGCGTTGCCCCACGCCCGCATCATGATGCACCAGCCCTCCGCAGGCGTGGGAGGCACCGCGGCGGATATCGCTATTCAGGCGGAACAGTTCGCCTATACCAAGAAGGAAATGGCTGAGCTCATCGCCGAGCACACCGGCCAGCCCGTGGAGCAGATTGTGAAAGACTCCGACCGTGACCGCTGGTTCACCGCCCAGCAGGCAAAGGACTATGGTTTCGTGGATCACGTGATCGAGTCCGCCAAGGGCGCTATTAATAACTAATCCACCACCATGAATAAGGAGCCTTTCACTATGCAGATGCCACAGTCCCGCTATATCCTGCCGTCCTTCCTTGAGCAGTCCGCTTATGGCACCAAGGAGTCGAATCCCTATAACAAGCTTTTCGAGGAGCGCATCATCTTCCTCGGCGCCCAGGTGGATGACACCTCGGCCAATGACATCATGGCGCAGTTGCTAGTGCTGGAGTCGCAGGACCCGGACCGCGATATCACCATGTACATCAATAGCCCCGGCGGATCCTTCACCTCGCTGATGGCGATTTATGACACCATGCAGTACGTCCGCCCCGACGTCTCCACCGTCTGCCTCGGCCAAGCTGCGTCCGCGGCCGCCGTGTTGCTCGCCGCCGGCGCCCCCGGTAAGCGTGCCGCGCTGCCGAATGCCCGCGTGCTTATTCACCAGCCCGCCACCCAGGGCATTCAGGGCCAGGTCTCGGACCTTGAGATCCAGGCCGCCGAGATCGAGCGCATGCGCACCCTCATGGAGGAGACGCTGGCCCGCCACACCGGTCAGAGCGCGGAGCAGATCCGTATTGATACCGACCGCGATAAGATCCTCACCGCCGAGGCGGCCAAGGACTACGGCATCGTGGACCAAGTCTTCGACTACCGCAAGCTCAACGGCTAGTCCGTCCAGAGCCTGCACACAACGGCGGGCGATGCCTTCCCTGACAGGGGGTATCGCCCGCCGTTGTTATGCCGTGGCGGCGTCAGCGGCGGCTGCCGGAGCGCGCATGCACCACACAGACAACAGCTCCCCTCCTCGCATCGGCGAGGAGGGGAGCTGTGTGCGAGCACCCAGGTGGGTCCGCCTAACGGCGGGGGTGGATGCTCAGCGAATGCTTATTAGCTGAAGGACTCAACGAAGGTGCCTTCGTCATTCGGCATGATGTGAATGGTCTTGCCGGTGAAGGTCTGCTCCCAGCCGCCATCAACCTCGCGCTCAGCCTCGGTCGGGGCGCCGATCTCGGAATCCAGGCCGCCCTCGTTCTGCCATACCTTCCACATACCGCCGATGACGGGGTAGGTGCCGGCGTCGCTCTTCACGAAGGCAGCGTTCTCGTACTCGGCAACGGTCACGCCGTCGCGCTCATAAGCGGAGACGAAAGCTCCGGCGTTCTCGCCGTACATGTCGTAGGACTCGGCGGCCTCGGTGATCTCGGAGGGCAGATCAGCCTCGGCGACATCCATGGCATCCTTGTGATCCATAGCGTCCTTGGCGTCGTCCATAGCGCCGTCAGCCTTGTCCTTGGCGTCGTCCATGGTGTTCTCAGCCTTGTCCTTGGCGTCGCCAGCGGCATCCTCGGCTTCGTCCTTGGCGTCACCGGCAGCGTCGCTGACCTCAGAGGCAGCAGAGCTTACGGAATCGGTGGCATCGGATACAGCGTCAGAGGCGTCATCGGTAGAGCAAGCGGCAAGGCCGAGCAAAAGGGTGGAACCAGCGATGGCGGTAACGGTGCGCAGGGTGTTTTTACGCATAATATAACTCCTTGAGTAAATAGGTTTGTTGAGAAAATCGGGCCATGCTGGGCTGATCAGCCGTACAGCAGACCTTCGGCACTAACTGTAGTGCTCATTCGCCTAATATCAAACTAAATCTGAGAATGTTATAGATATGTGACGATTAAGGAAGTTGTGCGCAATCGCCATATTTCACCCAGACCTGCCTTTAATCTTCCTTATTTGCAATTAAGGCGAGATATAGGTCACGTTAAACAAAGGGTTGCGTTTCTTAATTTATTTCGGCCGCACGGTCCCGCAGCAGTGCGGGCTAGGGCCGTGCGCGATATGAGGAGGAATAGCTCCGAGCACAGAATGGTTGAAGGAGGATGTGCTCGGCGCTGCCGCTGCCTCTCGTGGGGGTGGAGGCGCTAGAGTGGGGAGGACGCACTCGGCTCCTGCCGCACAACACACGAGACTTAAATGAGGGTTTTTCCAGCTTATGGCACATATGCAAGAGACTGCTGACCTGTTGAAGTGCTCCTTCTGTGGAAAGAGCCAGAAGCAGGTGAAAAAGCTCATTGCAGGTGGCGGAGTCTACATCTGCGATGAGTGTATCGAGCTGTGTAATGAGATCATCGAGGAGGAGCTCAATACCGTCGCCCAAGAGGAAGCGGAGGAGAGCCGCCTGCCTCGCCCGCGGGAGATCGCGGAGTTCCTTGATGAGTACGTGATCGGCCAAGACGAGGCCAAGCGGGTTCTCGCGGTGGCTGTGTACAACCACTACAAGCGCATGCGCCAGGTCGGTGCCTCCTTCTCCATGAATGAGGACGAGGTGGAGATCGCCAAGTCCAATATCCTCATGTTGGGGCCCACCGGTTCGGGCAAGACCTATCTCGCCCAAACCTTGGCCCGGTTGCTCAATGTTCCCTTCGCGATCGCCGACGCCACCTCGCTCACCGAGGCCGGCTATGTGGGCGAGGACGTGGAGAACATTCTGTTGAAGCTGCTGCAGGCCGCAGAGTTCGACGTGGATCGCGCCCAAACGGGCATCATCTACATCGATGAGATCGACAAGATCTCGCGAAAGTCCGAAAACCCCTCCATCACCCGTGACGTCTCGGGTGAGGGCGTGCAGCAGGCTCTGCTGAAGATCCTGGAGGGCACCGTGGCTGCTATTCCCCCGCAGGGTGGGCGCAAGCACCCGAATCAAGAGTTCATCCAGCTCGATACTTCGAATATTCTCTTCATCGTGGCCGGTGCGTTCTCTGGTTTGGAGCAGGTGATCGAGGAGCGCCGTGGCAAGAAGGGCTTGGGCTTCGGTGCTGAGGTGCGCTCTCTCAAGCCGGAGACCACGGAGAATATTTTCACTGAGGTGCGTCCAGAAGATCTGGTGAAGTTCGGGCTGATCCCCGAGTTCATTGGTCGCTTGCCCGTGGTGGCATCGGTGGGCAACCTCGATCGCGAGGCTTTGGTGAAGGTCCTCACCGAGCCGCGCAACGCCCTAGTGAAGCAGTATGAGCGGCTCTTCGAGATGGATGGCGTGTCGCTTCACTTCACGGAGGAGGCATTGGCTTCCATCGCCGATCAGGCTCTGGAGCGCAAGACCGGTGCCCGCGGCCTGCGCGCAATCATGGAAGAGATTCTGGTGCCGATCATGTACACGGTCCCCGACCGGGAGGATGTCTCCACCGTCACCATCACCGGTGCTGCCGCCCGTGGGCAAGAAGAGCCGGAGTACTCCGCAGAGGGAGACGGCGCGGAAAAAACTGCCTAAGGACGGACGCGCCACACTGGCAGATGCACCAAGGCCAGCCCCGAGGGGCTGGCTTTTCGTGTGCTTGAGGATGGCTGGGGGAGAGCAGCGTCGATAAGCGCCGCTGCTAAGAGCTGCCGTAGAGGCTGTCTTCCATGGAATAGATGTCCTCGCCGCCGGCCTGATTGTCGTGTTTGAGATGCGTGGTGGCATCGGCGCTGAGATAGCTCATCCCGCCGCTGGACTGCATATTAGAGGTCAAGAAGCTCAACACGGTATCCACCGCCATGCGGCGCATGCCCTCGGTATTCTCCTGGGACAATAGGTTCACGTTGTAGAGATTGAGGTATGCGGAATAGTAAGTGCTGCGCATGAGCGTGGGCGCGATGATGATGGTGTAGATATCGATCACCGAAATCCCCGGCCGGAATGCTCCCGAATCCTGGCCGAGCATCAGTAGCTTCTCCATGTGCAGCATCGCCTGGGACTGATCCGCGAAGGGGCCGGAGAGCTCCATGTTGGCCTGATTCTGCTGGGATTCCATCACCAAGAGCCGTGCCGCCAGTGGGTGTGCGGTGATTTGGTCATAGATCGCTTCCGCCATGGAGCGCATACCCTCCACCGGCACGGCGGTCTCGAGGGCCTGTTCATCAATGACTGGGCGCAGATCGGCGATGGCACGCTGGATCACCCGCACATACAGCCCGCGTTTATCACCAAAGTGATAGTGGATCATGCGCTTGGACATCCCGGACTCGCTGGCGATGGCCTTGAGCCGGGAGTCTTTGAAGCCGTGCGTGGCGAATGTACGCAGCGCTACCTTCACCACATGCTCCGGAGTGACCCCCTCCTCATTCTCTGGGGCGGTGGCCGCAGCAGAGTCCGCCTCGGGGGTGGTGGGTAGTGGCATGCTGCCGTCTTCGAACTTCAAGGGAGCGAGACCTTCTCCCTCGTACACTGAGGACTGAGCGGCGTCCGTAGAGGTGTATTTATAGGGCGAGGAGTCAGATGTCATGATTGCGCTATCCTCCTTGAGATCGGGCCACTGACGTCCGTTCTGAGTGGGTCGTGCGGCCGTCACGTGCGGTGTTTCTTCAACTATTCAATCGTGCCCTCACGCTCCTCGCGGTGAAGCACAACGGACAGGGGTGGCGTCCTTTCCACCCCAAATTATGGTACTACCCGCATATTCCTCCGACCGCGAGTACGAAGCTCATCACACCATTTAGGGGTTGGTATTCCCTCACCCGCGTGTGGTGTTAGATCCGTACTTTTTCGCTGATCGACGCTCACTCGGCGGGGCCAGCGGCATGTCCGTTTTATTGGCCTGCACACAAGGGTTCGGACAGGAAAGTTCCGAGTTTGTGGTGTTTCCGTGGGTATTATCCCAGATTTCAGACATGTGATGTGTGCAATCAAACAAGCAAAACGCGATCGGACTCGCTATGCTGGGCTCAAAGTACTCTACTAAGAAAGGGTAAGGCCACATCATGTCCCAGTCCCCCAAGAAAATCGTCGTCACCGGTGCCGCCGGCCAGATCTCCTACTCCCTGCTGTGGCGCATCGCCAACGGCGATGTCTACGGCAAGGATGTTCCCGTGGAGCTAAAGCTCCTCGAGATTCCTGAGGCTGTCAAGGCCACGGAGGGCGTGGCCATGGAGCTGCTGGATTCCGCCTTCCCGCTGGTGAAGAACATCGACATCACCGATGACGCCGCTGTGGCCTTCGATGGCGCTAATGCAGCGTTCCTTGTGGGCGCCAAGCCGCGCGGCAAGGGCGAGGAGCGCTCCGCGCTGCTGCAAGCCAATGGCAAGATCTTTGGCCCGCAGGGCAAGGCTATTAACGATCACGCCGCTGATGATGTGCGCGTGCTCGTGGTGGGGAATCCGGCCAATACCAACGCCTTGATTGCCATGTCCGCCGCCAAGGATGTGCCCCACGAGCGCTTCAACGCCATGATGCGCCTGGATCACAACCGTTCCATCTCGCAGCTGGCCACCAAGCTGGACAAGGATTCCGCCGACTTCGAGAACATGGTCGTGTGGGGCAACCACTCCGCCACCCAGTTCCCGGACATCACCTACGCCACCGTGAATGGCGAGAAGGTTTCCGACCTGGTGGATCACGAGTGGTATGTCAACGAGTTCGTGCCGCGCGTGGCCAAGCGTGGCGCGGAAATTATCGAGGTGCGCGGCAAGTCCTCCGCTGCCTCCGCCGCCTCCGCCGCCATTGACCACATGCACGACTGGATCAACGGCACCAGCCGCTGGGCCTCCGCCGCCGTTCCGGGCACCGGCGCTTACGGCGTGCCCGAGGGTATCCTTGCCGGTCAGCCCACCATCTGCGAGAACGGTGAGTGGAAGATCGTCGAGGGGCTGGATATCTCCGAGTTCCAGGCTGAGCGTATTGCCGCGAACGTCAAGGAGCTACTCGGGGAGCGCGCCGCCGTAGAGAACGCCGGCCTGCTCTAACATCTCGTGCGCCCTGTCGGGTGCGTACTCCTCCTACCGCCAGATTGCCCTATGTGGGATCTGGCGGTTTTTGCTTGCTTCCCTCTCCTGCGGCGATGTACATTAGACAAAGTTAGCCAAACCTAAAATTAGGAGGACTAAGATGAGCGCCCCGACGCGCACCAGTGAGCTTCCGGTTGAGCGCTCGCTCAATAGCCACCACCTCTCCCCACGCGAGTCCGCGGCCATTGCCGCAGCCTTCAAGGTCTTGGGTGATCCCACCCGCCTGCGCCTGCTCTCCCTCGTGGCCTCGGATAGCTCGATGTCCTCGGCACAATTAGAAGAGATTCTGGAGATTTCCCAGCCCACAGTGAGCCATCACCTCAAGAAGTTGCACGAGGTGGGGCTCATTCATCGTTATCAGCAGGGTCGGCGGGTGCGCTACACCATCAGCGATGAGCAGTTCGCCCATTTGGCTCGTTTACTCATGCCTTAAAGGCTCGGGTGGGCGTCGATAAGCGACGGGCTAAGATGGGAGAAATACGAACGACTTCTATCTTGAAGGGGGAGTGCCAACCCGTATGGCCAACCGCAGCGAGCAGCTTCCAAAAAGCTGGGACCCATCGACCGTTGAACCCGAGCTCTACCAGCGGTGGGTAGACGCCGGATACTTTACTGCGGACCCGGCCTCCGAGAAGCCGCCGTTTTCTATAGTGCTGCCGCCACCGAACGTCACCGGCCAGCTCCACATGGGCCACGCGCTCGACCACACCCTGATGGACTCCATCGTGCGCCGCAAGCGCATGCAGGGTTATGAGGTGCTATGGCTGCCGGGCATGGACCATGCCGGTATCGCCACCCAGACCAAGGTGGAAGCGATGCTGAAGGAAACTGAAGGCAAGGATCGCTTCGACTACAGCCGCGAGGAGTTTGTCGAGAAGGTCTGGGAGTGGAAGCGCCAATACGGCGGCACCATTACCCGCCAGATGCGTGCCATCGGTGACTCCGTGGATTGGTCCAAGGAACGCTTCACCATGGACGAGGGGCTGTCCGAGGCGGTACAGACCATCTTCAAGCAGCTCTATGACGCCGGCATGATCTACCGCGCGAACCGCTTGGTCAACTGGTCGCCGGTGCTGGAGACGGCCGTGTCCGATATCGAGGTCGAGTACAAGGATGTGGAAGGCGAGCTCGTCTCCATGCGCTATGGCTCCCTCGACGATGCCGAGCCGCACGTCATTGTGGCCACCACCCGTGTAGAGACGATGCTCGGTGATGTCGCCGTGGCCGTCCACCCCGATGATGAGCGCTACCGCGATCTCGTCGGCACAACCTTGCCGCACCCCTTCCGTGATGATCTTTCCCTGCAGGTCATCGCCGATGATTATGTGGACCCGGAATTCGGTACCGGCGCGGTGAAGATCACCCCGGCGCATGATCCCAATGACTATGAGATGGGCCTGCGCCACGATCTGGACATGCCCATCATCATGGACAAGAAGGGCCGCATCGCCGATACCGGCACCCAGTTCGATGGCCTGACCCGCGAAGAGGCCCGCGTGGCCGTGCGCGAGGCGCTCGCCGCCGAGGGGCGCATCGTCAAGGAAATCCGGCCCTATGTGCACTCCGTGGGCCACTCCGAGCGCAGCGGTGAGCCGATCGAGCCGCGCCTGTCCCAACAGTGGTGGGTGAAGGTCGAGGAGCTGGCCCGCATGGCCGGCGACGCGATCCGTGAGGGCGATACTGCCGTGCACCCCACCTCCTTGGAGCCGCGCTACTTCGAGTGGGTCGACAATATGCACGATTGGTGTATCTCTCGCCAACTGTGGTGGGGCCACCGCATTCCTATCTGGTACGGCCCCGAGGGCGATGTGCTTTGCCTCGGCCCGGGCGAAGAGGCCCCCGCCGGCTATGAGCAGGACCCCGATGTATTGGACACCTGGTTCAGCTCGGCGCTGTGGCCGTTTTCCACCATGGGTTGGCCCGCCGATACCGAGATGCTGGCCAAGTTCTATCCCACCTCGGTGCTGGTGACCGCCTATGACATCCTCTTCTTCTGGGTGGCGCGCATGATGATGTTCGGCACCTTCGCCGCCACCCAAACCGGGTTGGGTACCGCGGCGGAGGGGCGTCCGCAGATTCCCTTCCGCGATCTCTACCTGCACGGTCTGGTGCGCGATGAGCGCGGCCGCAAGATGTCGAAGTCTTTGGGCAATGGCATTGATCCGATGGAGTGGGTGGAGCGCTTCGGCGCCGATGCCCTGCGCTTTGCCCTCGCCCGCGGCGCCAACCCCGGGGTGGATCTGCCCCTCGGTGAGGACGCCGCCCAGAGCGCCCGCAACTTCTCCACCAAGCTGTTCAACGCCACCCGCTTCGCGCTGATGAATGGCGCCGAGGTGGGCGAGCTGCCCGCACGCGCCGAGCTGAGCGATGCCGACCGGTGGATCCTCGACCGCCTCAACGAGGTGGTGGGCACCGTCAATCGCTATCTCGACGACTATCAATTCGCGAAGGCGAATGAGGAGCTCTACCACTTCACCTGGGACGAGCTCTGCGACTGGTATCTCGAGATCGCCAAGGTGCAGATCCCGCGCGATAACGACACCGCCAGCGAGGCCGAGCGCCACCGTGGCGCCATCACCCAGCGGGTCCTGGGCCACGCCCTCGATACCGTGCTGCGGCTGCTGCACCCCACCATGCCCTTCGTCACTGAGGTGCTGTGGACCGCGCTCACTGATGGCGAGAGCCTCGTGATCGCCTCCTGGCCGGAGGCCGAGGAGCGGGACAGCGATGAGACCGCGCAGCGCCGCATCGACGATACGGTCAAGCTCATCACCGAGATCCGCCGCTTCCGCTCCGATCAGGGCGTCAAGCCCTCGCAGAAGGTGCCGGCTCGGGTGGACTTCGCCCGCGCCGACCTCGATAATCAGCGCGAGATCATCACCTCCCTGGCGCGCCTCGATGCCCCCGGTGAGGGCTTCAATGCCAGCGCCAGCGTGGAGGTGCGCCTCAGCGCCGCCACCGTCAGCGTGGACCTGGATACCTCCGGCACCGTGGACACCGCGGCCGAGCGCAAGCGCTTGGAAAAGGATCTGAAGAACGCCGAGAAGGAACTCGAGACCACCGCGAAGAAGCTGGGCAATGAGAACTTCCTCGCCAAGGCCCCCGAGGCCGTGGTGGAGAAGATTCGCACCCGCCAGCAGGTGGCCCGCGAAGAGTTTGACCGCATTAGCAAGCGACTTGAGCAGCTCTCATGAAGGATCAGGAAGAATTCGGAGAGCTAGAACTCTCCGAGACCGGGTTGAGTTTGCCTATCGACGTCAACCAGGAGGTAGAGCAGCCGGAATCCCAGGAGATCACGCCTGCGGATATGCAGGCACTCGCCGCCTGCGAGGCGGAGCTGGATCTGCGCTGGCCAGAAACCAAGCTGGACCCCAGCTTGGAGCGCATCGAAAAGCTCATGGATCTGCTGGGCTCGCCGCAGCGCAGCTATCCCACCATTCACGTGGCGGGCACCAATGGTAAAACCTCCACGGTGCGGATGATCGAATCCCTGCTGCGGGCGTTCCACCGGCGTACCGGCCGCACGACCAGCCCGCATCTGCAGCTGGTGACCGAACGCATCGCCATCGATGGCCAGCCGATCCACCCGCGCGACTATGTGCGCACCTGGGAGGAGATCAAGCCCTACGTGGAGATGGTGGACGCCTCCTCGGAGGTGCCCATGTCTAAGTTCGAGGTGCTCACCGCCATGGCCTACGCCGCCTTCGCTGACGCCCCCGTGGACGTCGCCGTGGTGGAAGTGGGCATGGGCGGCCGCTGGGACGCCACCAACGTGATCAACGCGGATGTGGCCGTGATTATGCCCATCGGGGTCGATCACACCGACTATCTCGGCGACACCCTCGAGGAGATCGCCGCGGAAAAAGCTGGCATCATCAAGCCCCGCTGGGATGCCTCCGATCTGCTCACCCCGCCCGACAACGTGGTGGTCGTGGGCAATCAGGAGCCGGCGGCGATGGACGTGGTGCTGCACCGCGCCGTGGAATCCGATGCCGCCGTGGCCCGCTATGGCCACGAGTGTGGCGTGCTCAGCTCCACGGTGGCCGTGGGCGGCCAAGACATCAGCATTCGCGGCCTGGCTGGGGATTATGAGGATATTTTCCTGCCGCTCTCGGGTGCCCACATGGCACACAATGCCGCCTGCGCTCTGGCCGCCGTGGAGGCATTCTTCGGCGCCGGTCCGGGACGCCCCCTCGACCTGAACACGGTGCGTGAGGGCTTCGGCACGGTCAGCTCCCCTGGCCGTTTGGAGCGCGTGCGCTCCACCCCGAGCGTGTTCGTGGATGCCACCCATAACCCGCACGGCGCGGCAGCGCTGGCCCAGGCACTCGACCGAGACTTCAACTTCCGCCGCCTCGTCGGCGTGCTCGGGATTCTCGGAGATAAGGACGCCCGCGGCCTGATGCAGGCCGTGGAGCCGGTGTTGGACGAGGTGGTCATTACCCAGAACACCTCGCCGCGGGCCAGCGATGTCTATGAGCTCGCGGAGACCGCCCGCGAAATCTTCGGGGAAGAGCGCGTGCATGTGGCCGAGCAGCTGCCCACCGCCGTCGAGCTGGCCATCGAGTTGGCCGAAGACACCGGCGAGGTAGGGGAGATGGTCTCTGGCTCCGGTGTTGTGATTACCGGATCGGTGGTCACCGCCGGGGAGGCCCGCGCCCTGTTTGGAAAGGAACCAACATGAGCAAGAACGTGGAATACGGTCCCCTCGGTCCAGGCCACGCCCCCGATAAAGACCCCATGAAGGGACTGCGCGGGGTGATGGCGGGCATTTTGAGCATGGAGTCCATCTCTTTGCTGCTGGTGCTCACCGTGATCCTGCGCGTGGATGGCGGCTCCTATTGGACCACCTTCAACTGGGTATATGTGAGTGCGGTCGGCGTGGCGCATATGGTGCTGGCCTTCATGATGAAAGCCCGCTGGGCGCTGCCCGCCATTTGGGTGCTCCAAATCTTCGCCCTCGCAGGGATCATCGTGCACGTGTCCATGGGCGTCATGGCCGTGGTCTTCATCGTGGTGTGGGCCTATGTGTTCTACCTGCGCAAGAACATTCTTGAGCGGATGCGGCGCGGCTATCTCGCCAGCCAGCACACCTAGAGCGGGAAAGACCTATGCGTAATTCCCAACGCGATCTCTATCAGCTCATCGGCCTATCGGCGCTGATCGTGGGCGCCTCAGTGCTCGGGGCGCATCCCCTCATTACCTTGGCGTTATTGGTGCTCATGCCGGTGATCCTCGCCGCATGGACGCGGCATCGCCGAGAAGAGCAGCGCGGCATCATCCGGCTGTCCCGGCAGCAGCGGAAGCAGCTGGCAGAGCTCGATGATCCCGCCGCGGCCACCCGCCTCGCGTATTGGTTTCCCGGCGCCGGGGCCAAGGCGGTCAAAGCCGCCCTCGATAAGGAGCGACATGAATAAAGAAATAATGATCAGCCTCCTCGGAGTGGTGATCACTGCCATCGGGGTGGTGCTCATGCTTATCGACGGCAACTTCGGTGGCTGGATGTTTATCGCCAGCCTCATCCTGCTGGTGATCTTCGCGGTCACCTCCTGGTCGCAGTACACCCGGTCGAAGAACCCGCGCCCCGTGGAGCTCGGCGTGGAGCAGCGTCGGCATGTGCGTGAGCTCAAAGCCACGGACACCGCGGCCGCTGTCAAACAGGTGCGGCGCTATGACCGCCGGGTCACACTCCGGGAGGCCATCGACTACGTCGATGGGCTCTGACCTGCATTCACGCCGGCGTTGGGGAGGATTCTGCCCGCGCGCGATCTTGGTGCATTAGAGTAGGAAACCATGACTGAACGTACACTCATCCTGATTAAGCCCGACGGTGTGAACCGTGGACTGGTGGGCGAGATTATCGCCCGTATCGAGCGCAAAGGCCTGAAGTTCGCGGCACTGGATCTGCGCGTCGCCGATAAGGAGACCGCCGAGAAGCACTATGCAGAGCACTCCGATAAGCCTTTCTTCGGCGAGCTGGTGGACTTCATCACCTCCGCACCGCTGATCGCTGGTGTAGTGGAGGGGCCCCGCGCCATCGAGGCATGGCGCCAGCTGGCCGGCGGCACCGATCCGGTGTCCAAGGCCGCCCCGGGCTCCATCCGTGGCGACTACGCCTTGGAGGTAGCCGAGAACGTGGTGCACGGCTCCGACTCCCCCGAGTCCGCCGAGCGTGAGATCTCCATCTGGTTCCCGAACCTCTAAACCCCGCGCTTCATAGATACAGCCCTCCCCGCCGCTTGGCGGGGAGGGCTGTGGGCGTCTACGGGCTAATCCAGGGCGGCGCGGATGGCCTCCACGGACGCCCGGGCATCGCCGAGCAGCATATCGGTGTTGTCTTTGTAGAACAGCGGATTGGGCACTCCGGCGTAGCCGGCGCCCATGGAGCGTTTGAACACCACCACCCGTTGTGCCTCCCATACTTTGAGCACCGGCATGCCGGCGATGGGGGAGCCCGGCTCATAGGCGATGGGATTGACGGTGTCATTAGCGCCGATCACCAACACCACATCCACATCAGCGAAGTCATCATTGACTTCGTCCATCTCCAGCACGATGTCATAGGGCACCTTGGCCTCGGCGAGGAGGACATTCATATGCCCGGGCAGGCGCCCCGCCACGGGGTGAATACCGAAGCGCACCTCTACGCCACGCTCCTGCAGGGTGGCGGTGAGCGCGGCCACTGGGTACTGGGCTTGAGCCACCGCCATGCCATAGCCGGGGGTGATCATCACCGTGCGCGCGGTGGCCAGCATCTCCGCCACCTCCTCGGGGGTGGTCTCCGTATGCGCACCCATGTCCTGCTGCGCCCCAGAGCTGGCCGATTCGGCGCCAAAACCGCCGAGGATCACCGAGATGAAGGAGCGATTCATCGCCTGGCACATGATGTAGGAGAGATAGGCGCCGGAGGAGCCGACGAGCGCGCCGACAATAATGAGCAGGTTATTACTCAGCATGAAGCCGGCGGCTGCGGCAGCCCACCCGGAGTAGGAGTTGAGCATGGACACCACCACGGGCATATCGCCGCCGCCGATCGCCGCCACCAAGTGCAGGCCGAGGGCCAGCGCGAGGATCGTCACCAGCAGCAGCGCCAACCATGCCCACACCGAGTGGGACTCGCCAATGCGGATAAATACCACCGTCGCCAGCAGCGCGAGCACCAAGATCGCCAGGTTGATCATGTTACGGCCGGGCAGCTCCAACGGTGCGCCCTTCATGCGTGCGGAGAGCTTGAGATAGGCCACGATGGAGCCGGTGAAGGTGACGGCACCGATAAAGATGCCCACGCTCACCTCGCCCAAGTGGAAGCCCAGCATGTCCGCGGGCACGGCATGGGCGTGCAGATAGGAATTGAAGCCGATGAGCACCGCGGCGAGACCCACGAAGCTGTGCAGGGCGGCGATGAGCTCGGGCATGCCGGTCATCTCCACCTTATTCGCCCGCACCCAGCCGATGAGCCCGCCGAGCGCCATGGCCAGGATCACCAGCAGCAGCGTGACCACGGGAGAGCGGTAGTGGACGGGGTCAGCGGTGGAGTTCATCAATGCTTGGGCGATCGTGGCAAGTACCGCGATGGTCATGCCGAGGGCGCCGAAGCGATTACTGCGGGCTGCGGTGCTTTGTCGCGATAGTCCCGCCAGCGCGAGAATAAAGAGCAGCGCCGCCGCCAGATAGGCGACCTGAGTGATGCGTTCGATAAGAAGTGCGCTATCCATTGTCTACCCCTCCTGCCGGAACATGGTGAGCATGCGGGAGGTCACGTGGAACCCGCCGAAAATATTGATCGAGGCCACCATGATGGCTACAAAGGACAAGGCCGATACCAGCACATTCGTGGATCCCACTTGCAGGATCGCGCCGAGAATCACAATGCCGGAGATCGCATTGGTCTCACTCATCAGTGGTGTGTGCAACGAGTGTGTGACTGCGGTGATCACATAAAAGCCCACCACGATCGCGAGCAGCAGCACGATATAGTGCGAGGCCACCGCGAGCGGACTGGACAGTACTAATGCCACCGCCGCTATGGCACCGAGGAGATACCAGAGGCGAGAGGACGTCTTCTTCGGTTCTTCTGCAGGTTCTGCTGGCGCCGGTTCCGCCGCGGGCGCTTGCGGCGCCTGGGATACCGTCACCGGAGGCGGCGGCCAGTAGATCTGGTTGTCGTGGGTGACGGTGATGGCGCGGATAATCTCATCCTCAAGATCCAAGGCAATCTGGCCGTTGCGCTCGGGGCAGAGAAGGCCGAGGAGGTTGACGATATTTTGGCCATAGAGCTGGCTGGCCTGCGCGGGCAGGCGGCCTGCCAGATCCTTGAAGCCTAAGATGGTGACTCCGCCGGCTGTGGTCACGACCTCACCGGGGCGGGTGAGTTCGCAGTTGCCGCCACTGGCGGCGGCCATATCCACGATCACACTGCCGGGAGCCATTTGTGCCACATCCTCACCCCGCAGCAGGATCGGGGCGCGCCGGCCCGGGATGCTTGCGGTGGTGATGACGATATCGGCGCCGGCGGCTTCGCGGGCGTAGAGCTGGGCGGCGGCCTCGGCCTGGGCGGAGGTCATCTCCTTGGCATAGCCATCCGTGGAGGTCTCCGCGGCCACGGGGATGGGCACAAACTCGGCCCCCATGGACTCCACTTGCTCGGCGGTTTCGGGGCGCAGATCGGTAGCGCGCACAATCGCGCCCATCGAGTGGGCGGTGCCGATGGCGGCAAGCCCCGCCACGCCCGCGCCGATGACGTAGACGGTGGCCGGCGGCATCTTGCCGGCGGCGGTGACTTGGCCGGTGAAGAGCCGACCAAAGGCGGTGGCCGCCTCAATCACGGCGCGATAGCCGGCAATATTGGCCATGGAGGAGAGGACATCCATGGACTGGGCGCGAGAGATACGAGGAATAGCATCCATAGCGAGCGCGGTGATGCCGCGTTCGCTCAGATACGTGAGTACATCCTCATTGCGGGCGGGGTCCATGCGGGCGATGAGCGTGGCCCCCGACCGCAGGGCGCTGAGCGATTCGTGGTCCGGGGTATCGAGACACGTGACGATGTCTGCATGCCACACGTCCTCTCCCACCAGCTGTGCCCCAGCCTGCTCATACAGCTCGTCCGGATAGGCGCTGGCCACACCGGCGCCCCGCTGAACCTGCACCTCAAAGCCCTTTTTTAAGAGCTTGGCGACGGTATCAGGGGTGGCGGAGACGAGGGGTTGTGCGGGATCGGTCTCCCGCGGGATACCTATCAGCATGACGCTGTTTCTCCTCACCTTGATGCAACGTGTTGAATTTCTCTTCAGATTAACGCGGGCGTGAAGAGGATCCCTACCTCCCCAGCTGTGTTACCTGCCACACATGTGTTCGGTTCAGGCGATCTGCAACGCCGGGCCGGTCTAACTCCAAGGGTGGACTCGGGGATGTGCCACAATAGGAAGACGGAGATTTCACCAAGCAATAACTTCACACCGAACTTTCATCCCCATCTGAATCGCGCGTGGTCGAGCCGAGCTCCCTCGCGGATTCGTATAAAGGAGTAGAACGTGGCCGAAAAGCCCAACACAACTGAACTTGATATCAACCAGCTAGGGGAGCGAACCCGAGTCTTTGCCATGGCGAAGATGCTGGGCATGAGCTCCAAGGAACTCATCATTGAGCTGGATAAGATCGGACTGGTCAAGGTGGCGCAGTCCTCGCTCACCAAGGACGAGGCCGCCCAGCTGCTCGAGGCCCTCCGCAGCGGCACCCCAGATCCGGAGCCCAACAACGGGGAGGAATCCCCGGAGGTGCGGATCCGTAAGCGCGTGGAAAACAACGTGAAAAACGAGATCAGCCAGATCGAAGAAAAGGTGGACAAGCAGCTCGCGAGCTATGCCTCCGAGGAGCTTCTCGAGGAGATCGTCCCCGAGATCACCCCAGCGCCGGAGGATCCTTCCGCCGCAGCGGCACCCATGCCGCTGTTCATCCCTCCCGCTGTCGACGCCGCCGCGCCGGAGGAGACCGCACCGGCCGCGGAGAAGGAGAAGCCGCGCCGCGAGGACAAGCTGCGCGAGCGCAAGTCCCGCAAGTCGAATGAGGACAAGCGCGAGGATAAGCCGGCAAAGTCCAAGAAGTCGCCACAGAAGGACGCCGATCCCGAACCGATTGATGAGCCCAAGGCCATCAAGGGCTCGACCCGTTTGGAGGCGCAGCGTCGCCGCCGGAGTGAGCGTCGAGAAGCGCGCAAGAATGAACGCCATATCGTCAGCGAGGCCGAGTTCCTGGCGCGCCGCGAGTCCGTGGAGCGCACCATGGTGGTGCGGGAAAAGGAACGCACCGATCACCCAGGACGGGTGACGCAGGTGGGCGTGCTGGAAGACGGCATGCTGGTGGAACATTTCGTGACCTCCGATACCCAGTCCTCGATGGTGGGCAATATTTATCTGGGCCGCGTCCAAAATGTGCTGCCCAGCATGGAGGCCGCGTTCATCGACATCGGCAAGGGCCGCAATGGTGTGCTCTACGCCGGTGAGGTGGATTGGCGTGCCGCCGGTCTCGGCGGGCGTCGTCGCACCATCGAACACGCTCTCAAGAGCGGCGATCAGGTGCTCGTGCAGGTGGTGAAGGACCCGATCGGGCACAAGGGTGCACGGCTCTCCACCCAGATCTCGCTAGCCGGTCGATTCTTGGTATATGTCCCAGGTGGTCGTACCGCAGGTATTTCCCGCAAGCTGCCCGCCCCAGAACGGGCTCGGCTGAAGGACATTCTCAAGCGCGTTGTTCCCGAGCAGGGTGGGGCCATTATCCGCACCGCTGCGGAAGGGGTGAGCGAGGAGGCCATCGCTGCTGATGTGGCTCGTCTGCACGCCCAGTGGGAGCAGATCGATGAGCGCACCAAGAAGGAGAAGTCCTCCAAGGGCTCGAAGCCGGTCGCCATGTATGAAGAGCCCAACATGCTGGTGAAGGTGATCCGCGACCTCTTCAATGAAGACTTCTCCCACCTCGTGGTGGATGGTTCGAAGGCGTGGAACACCGTCTACGCCTATGTGCACTCCGTGGCCTCCGATCTGGAGGATCGCATGGAAAAGTATGACCCCAACAAACACGGTGGGGTGGATGCCTTTGAGCACTACCGCGTGGATGAGCAGCTCTCCAAGGCCCTCTCCCGCAAGGTGTGGCTGCCGTCCGGCGGCACCCTGGTGATCGATCGCACCGAAGCCATGACCGTGGTGGATGTGAACACCGGTAAGTTCACCGGCACCGGCGGCAATCTCGAGGAGACCGTCACCCAGAACAACCTCGAGGCTGCGGAGGAGATTGTGCGCCAAATGCGGCTGCGTGACCTCGGCGGCATGATCGTGGTGGACTTCATCGATATGGTCCTGCCCGAGAACCAGGATCTCGTGCTGCGCCGCCTCAAGGAGGCACTGGGCCGGGACCGTACCCGCCACCAGGTGTCCGAGGTGACCTCGCTGGGTCTGGTGCAGATGACCCGCAAGAAGCTGGGTACCGGCCTGCTCGATACCTTCGCCACCGAGTGTGAGCACTGTGATGGCCGTGGCCTGATTATTCACACCGACCCGGTCGAGCAGAGCGAGCAGCCGGCGCACAAGCCGCGCCGCCGCGGCGATAGGGGCGACAAGTCCGATCGCTCCGAGCGTCGCGAGAAGAACGAGAAGAACGACAAGCAGGACAAGAAGCACTCCTTCCACGATCCGGCTTCGCACCCCGCAGCCCTCGCGATGCACCGCGAGGAGGAGTCGGAGAAGAGCATCGAGGAGCTTGCCGACGCCGTCATCTCGCTCAATTCCCAAGCGGAGAACACGGAGGACTCGGCGGAGAACGCTGAGCGCGAAGAGAAATCCGAGAAGCGTCAGCGCCGCGGCCGTCGCCGCAGCACCAAGCGCACGAATACGAAGCGTGCTGCCGATAATAAGGACTCTGCCCAGGCTGAGGAGCCGGCCAAGAAGAAGCGCTCCGAGAAGAAGCGTGCCGAAGAGAGCAGCGCCGAGGATGTGCAGGCCATCGCCGCCAAGGCGGTCCACACCGCCGATGCGGAAGACCCAGACGAGCCCTCGGGTGCGGACTACACCCCGGCCAGCTTCGACGAGGCCATGGCGGAGTTCGAACGCTCCCCGCGCCGCAAGCGTGCGACCCGCGGGAACTCCCGCTCGGATCACGCGCCCAAGCGAGAGGACTTCGAGCCTGCCCAGCCCAGCGCTGACAAGGCCGAGGAGACCGAGGACGCAGCGGATTCGCGTGACTCACGCGACTCCGGCGATGGTTCCCGTCGCCAGTCCTCGCGGCGCAGCCGCGGCGGCAGGCGCCGTAGCTCCACTCGGGGCGCTTGCTCCGAGGAGAACCGTAGCCCCGCTCCGCAGTCCGAGCCGGTCCCCGAGCCGCAGCAGCGCGCGGATAAGGAGGAGTCCTCGGACTCGTCCCCGCGGCGGCGGCGTGGTCGTCGCCGGGTGGTGCGCAAGAACAGCCGTGCAGAGCAGGCACCCGCGCGAGAGCAGGCGTCGGAGAAGCGCCAGTCCGAGAAGCGACAGCCGGAGAAGCGCCAGGCGGCGTCGACAAGCAAGGGCCGGAGGCGTCGCGCGACACGCCGGAGCACAAACAAAAAGTAGCGGTTTGTGTTTTGCTAGCCGATAAAGGTAGTCTTGGACAGTCGCTGTTCGCAGTGCGTTCAGCATGAAATAAAGTACAAGTCCTTAAATCGGGCGCCTCGAGTGCCCGAGCCGAGTTTTTAGAAAAAGGGGTAGCCCTCCTATGTACGCGATCGTCAAGACCGGCGGCAAGCAGTACAAGGTTGCCGAAGGTGACCTCGTCAAGGTCGAGAAGATCGAGGGTGAGCCGGGTTCGTCCGTGGCTCTCACCCCGGTTCTTCTCGTCGACGGCGCCAATGTGACCACCGACGCCGACAAGCTTGCCAAGGTGGAAGTTTCCGCGGAGATTATCGAGCACGTCAAGGGCCCGAAGATCCGTAACCTGAAGTACAAGAACAAGAGCCGTTACATGAAGCGTCAGGGTCACCGTCAGAACCTGACCGTTATCAAGGTTAGCGGCATCAAGTAGGCCGAGAAGGCTTAAAGGAGAAAAACCGTCATGGCACACAAGAAGGGTGCATCCAGCTCCAGCAACGGTCGTGACTCCGAAGCAAAGCGCCTCGGCGTGAAGCGCTTCGGCGGCCAGAAGGTGAACGCAGGCGAGATTCTCATCCGTCAGCGCGGCACCAAGTTCCACCCCGGCGAGAACGTCGGCCGCGGTGGCGACGATACCCTGTTCGCTCTTGCAGCGGGCTCCGTCGAGTTCACCACCAAGCGCAACCGTCGCATGGTGAACATCGTTCCGACCGAAGCTGCCTAAAGCTTGTAGAGCTTCAGATCTAAGCCGCTTGTTTCCCCGCACGGGGAGGCAGGCGGCTTTAATCATTCTCCGGTGGGCTACACGCGGCGTTAGGGCCGGCATGAAGGTGCCGCCCGTGCTCTCCGCATCGGGGATCGTGTGGATTGCTGCGGCTGTGAGTTACAATCAGGTGCTTAACCTTCCTCGATCTAAAGGACCACATGAACCGTTTCGTAGACCGCGTTGTACTGCACCTGCAGGCTGGTGACGGCGGGCATGGCTGTGCTTCTGTGCACCGCGAAAAGTTCAAGCCCCTCGGCGGACCGGATGGCGGCAATGGCGGGCATGGCGGAGACATCATCCTTGAGGTCTCTGACCAAGCCCACACCCTGCTCGATTTCCACTATCGCCCCCACCTGAAGGCCTCCCGCGGCAACAATGGCGCCGGCGATCACCGCAATGGCGCCCGCGGCGAGGACCTCGTGCTCGAGGTGCCGCCGGGCACCGTAGTGCTCAATGAGGACGGAGAGGTGCTGGCGGATCTGGTGGCCGTGGGTACCCGCTTCGTGGCCGCCTCGGGCGGCTTCGGTGGCCTCGGCAATGCGGCGCTGGCCAATAAGCAGCGCAAGGCCCCGGGCTTTGCGCTGAAGGGCGAGCCAGGGGAGCAACGCGATCTGATCTTGGAGCTAAAGTCCATGGCAGACGTGGGGCTCGTGGGCTTTCCCTCTGCCGGTAAGTCGTCCTTGATTTCCGTGCTCTCCGCGGCGCGACCCAAGATCGGCGATTACCCCTTTACCACCCTGCAGCCCAATCTTGGGGTGGTGGACATGGGCAATGATTCCTTCACCATCGCGGATGTGCCGGGGCTGATCCCGGGTGCCTCCGAGGGCAAGGGCCTTGGTCTGGACTTTTTGCGCCATATTGAACGCACCGCCGTGCTCGCCCATGTGGTGGACCTTGCCACGCTCGAGCCGGGACGCGATCCGGTCTCAGATATCGAGGCGCTGGAAAATGAGCTGGCCGCCTACCAGTCGGTGCTCGATCATGACACCGGCTTGGGCGATCTGCGCGAACGCCCCCGTGTGATCATCTTGAATAAGGCCGATATCCCCGAGGCACGGGAGCTGGCCGAGTTCGTAATGGAGGATCTCCGCGAGGCCTTCGGCTGGCCGGTATTCATCATCTCCGCCGTGGCGCATCAGGGCCTCGACCCGCTGCGCTATCGCCTCATGGAGCTGGTGAAGGAGCACCGGAAGAAGCATCCCAAGCAGCGCCAACAGCGCACCGTGGTGCGCCCGGTTGCGGTGGACGCCCATAAGAAAGATGATTTCCGCGTGGTGGCCGATCCGAATAACCCCGGCGGCTACGAGGTGCTGGGCGAGAAGCCGCGCCGCTGGATTCAACAAACCGACTTCGAGAACGACGAGGCGGTGGGGTATCTCGCGGACCGTCTGGCCAAGTTGGGTGTAGAGGATGCTCTGTATAAGATGGGCGCCCGCGAGGGTGCCGAGGTGACCATTGGTGAGATCACCTTCGAGTGGGAGCCGCTAACCACCGCTGGTGTCAGCGAGTCCGGTTCCCCAGCTACCGCCCGTGGCACCGATGCCCGCATTGGGCGTTCCACCCGTTCTACCGCCGCAGAGCGTAAGCGCGCCTCCCAGGCGCGCCGCGGCCTGATCGATGAGTTCGACTTTGGTGACGAAGAAGCCTCCCGCGACCGCTGGGAGGGTTAGGAATAGATGAACGAAGATACACTGCTGCCCACTACCCCCTATGCCCTGCAGGACACCCCAACGGCTGAGTTCCCGCCCGCCGGAATACCGGAGACGGTGCTCGACGAACCCGCTGGAGAAGGACTGCGTGGGGAGATTGCCAAGGCCAAGAAGATCGTGGTCAAGCTGGGCAGCTCCTCGGTGACAGACGAGAACTATGCGGTCTCGGCGGAGAAGATCAACCGTTTCGTGGACGCCTGCCAAGCCCGCATGGAGGCTGGCACCGATGTGATTATCGTCAGTTCCGGTGCGGTGGCCGCCGGCATGGCCCCCATGGGCCTGAAAAGCCGGCCGGGGGATCTGGCCACCAAGCAGGCGGCCGCCTCGGTGGGCCAGGTGCACTTGGCCTATCAGTGGGGTCGCTCCTTCGCCCGCTATGGCCGCACCACCGGCCAGGTGCTGCTCACCGCCTCCGACGCAGCGGAGCGTTCCCGCGCCCGCAACGCCCAGCGCACCGTGGAGCGGCTGCGGCAGCTGCGCTGTGTGCCCATCATCAACGAAAACGATACGGTGGCTACCTCCGAGCTGCGCTTCGGCGACAATGATCGCCTCGCGGCGATCGTCGCCCACCTCATCAGGGCCGATGCGCTGGTGCTGCTCTCGGATGTGGATGGTCTCTATGACCGCAACCCAGCCGAGCCCGGAGCGAAGTTTGTCGCCGATGTCACTGGGCCGGAGGATCTCGCAGGTGTTGTGGCCGGCGATGGCGGCAAGGTGGGTACCGGCGGCATGGCCTCCAAGGTATCTGCTGCCCGGCTCGCCTCCCGCGGCGGTATCCCCGTCCTGCTCGCCAGCGCCGATAATATCGGCCCGGCACTCGCCTCTGCCCAGGTGGGAACGGTATTCCACCCGGAGCAGGGACGCTTGAAGGCCTGGAACTTCTGGGCGCTCTATGCCGCGGATGTTTCTGGCGTGGTGCGCGTGGACGAGGGCGCGGCGCGCGTGGTGCAGCGTGGCGGCTCCTCGCTCTTGGCCGTGGGTATCACCGAGGTGGATGGCGAGTTCCGCTCCGGCGACATTGTGGAAATTCAGGACCCCAAGGGCACCACCATCGCCCGTGGCGAGGTTTCCTATGATGCCAAGACCTTGCACGGAATGCTGGGCAAGCACACCCACGAGCTGCCGGAGGGCATGAAGCGACCGGTAATCCACGCGGATTACCTGTCGAGCTATTCCTCACATGCGTAGTGTGGGGTGCATGAAATATGCAATGGGACCGACGCACTGGGACACCGTAGAAGAACAACTCGCTGCCGTCGGTGGTGAGTTGACCGATGATCTCTCCGAGGCAGAGCTGCTCGTATACAACGGCTCGGCCGAGGATTTTCCCGAGCTGCCCGACTCCGTGAAGTGGGTGCAGTTTGGGCTCGCCGGTATTGATGCCTACTTCACGCATGGCGTTATCGATGGCTCGCGCCGCTACTCTAATTGCTCCGGCACCTTCGCCCGCCCAGTGGCGGAGTCCGCCGTGGCGCTCTTGCTGGCCCAATTGCACCAGCACACCCCGGTGGCCCGCGCCCAGTCGTGGAGCTGCCAGAAGCAGGTGGATAGCGCCACCCGCTGGCTCTTCGATAGCACCGTGAGCATCATTGGTGCCGGCGGTATCGGCCGCGAGCTGGTGCCCATGCTTAAAGGCTTCGGCTGCACTGTCCTCGCGGTCAATAATTCCGGTAACCCCGTGGAGGGGGCCGATAAGACCTATTCCTCGGAGCATCGCGATGAGGTGCTGTCCTCCTCGGACGCGGTGATTCTCGCCGCCCCGCTCACAGACGACACCCACCACATGATCAACGAGCGCACCTTAAAGCTCATGCCCGAGCATGCGGTGCTCATCAACGTTGGCCGCGGCCCGCTCGTAGATAGCGACGCCCTGGTGGATGCCCTCAATCGTGGGGAGATCGCCGGCGCCGGACTCGATGTGACCGAGCCGGAGCCGCTGCCGGATGGCCACCCCTTATGGGAGATGGAGCAGGTGGTGATCACCCCTCATACCGCCAATACGAAGGACTCAATCCGCCGGCTGATTGCTCCCCAGATCGTGGAGAATTTCACCGCCTATCAGGCGGGGGAGACCATGCCCACCGAGGTGACGGTGGATCAGGGCTATTAGTGGCCTGCCGGGCTGCTGTGGCTGCGAGATGGCGTCGTCAAGCGTCAGTGCACGCTAGAGTTGTGAGCTATGAACGCTACTACAACGACTTTGGACCTAGCCCGCGCCGCGCGTGAGGCAAGTACGAGCATCGCGCAGCTGCGCACCCCGGCGAAGGATGAGGTGCTGCTGGCGGCCGCGGCGGCCCTCGAAGAGCGCGCCGAGGAGATAATCGAAGCCAACGAGCGCGACCTGGAACGGGAACGCGCTGCTGGCACCTCGGAGGCGCTGCTCGACCGCCTCGCTCTGAGCACCGAGCGGATTAGCGGCATCGCTGATGGCCTGCGCCAAGTGGCGGCGCTGAGCGATCCCGTCGGGGAGATCACCCGCGGCCACACTCTGCCGAATGGGCTGGTACTCAGCCAGGTGCGGGTGCCGCTCGGAGTAATTGGCATGGTGTACGAGGCGCGCCCGAATGTCACCGTTGATGCCTTTGGCCTGTGCCTGAAGTCCGGCAACGTGGCGCTGCTGCGCGGCTCTAAGTCCGCAGTGGAATCCAACCGGGCGCTGGTGGCCATCCTGCAGGATGTGCTCGCCGCGCATGACCTGCCGCGTGCCGCCGCACAGCTGGTGCCCTGCGAGAGCCGCGAGAGCGTTACTGAACTGATCACTGCCCGCGGGCTGGTGGATCTGGTGATCCCGCGGGGCGGGGCCGGCCTGATCGATGCTGTGGTCACCGGCGCCACGGTGCCCACCATCGAAACCGGCACCGGCAACTGCCACCTCTATATTGATGCCTCGGCGGATCTGGAGCAGGCCATCGCCCTGCTACTCAATGGCAAAACCCGTCGGGTGAGCGTGTGCAACGCCACCGAGACCGTGCTTATCGACGCCGCCCTCGACACCTCCAGCCGTCGTGCCATCATCGACGCCCTGGTGGCTGCCGGGGTGCGCGTGCACGCCGATGAGCAGCTGCTGGAGCTCAACGATGAAGCCGTGGCCGCCACGGCGGAGGACCTGGACACCGAGTATCTCTCCATGGATATCACCGCCGTGGTAGTGGAGGGTGTCGCTGGGGCGATCGAGCACATCCGCGCCCACTCCTCGGGCCACACCGAGGCCATTGCCGCCCAAGACAGCGGCGTGGTGGAGCGTTTCGGTCGCGAAGTGGACGCCGCGGCGGTGATGCTCAACGCCTCTACCGCCTTTACCGATGGCGAGCAGTTCGGCTTCGGCTCGGAGATCGGAATCTCTACCCAGAAGCTGCACGCCCGCGGCCCCGTGGGGCTGCCGGAGCTGACCTCCACCAAGTGGATTGTGCGTGGGGAAGGCCACACCCGCCCGTGAGCGCCCCTGCACGTATCGGAATCATGGGAGGCACCTTCGATCCGATTCACCACGGCCACCTCGTAGCCGCCAGCGAAGTGGCCGATCGTTTCCAGCTGGACCAGGTGCTCTTTGTTCCCACCGGCCAGCCCTGGCAAAAAGCTGGGCGCGATGTCTCTGATGCGGAGGATCGCTACCTGATGACGGTGATCGCCACCGCCTCCAATCCACGCTTCTCGACCTCGCGGGTGGATATCGATCGCGGTGGGAGTACCTATACCATCGACACCCTGCACGATCTGCGGGAACAGTTTCCCCGCGCCGAGCTCTTCTTTATTACCGGCGCGGATGCCTTGGCGAAGATCGTCACCTGGCGGGACTGGGAGGAGATGTTTAACCTCGCGCATTTCGTGGGTGTCAGCCGCCCCGGCTATGAGCTGGAGGAGGATATTCTTCCCGAAGTCGATCATGAGCACCTATCCATCGTGGAAATTCCCGCAATGGCGATCAGCTCCACCGATTGCCGCGCTCGGGCGCGGGCCGGACGGCCGGTCTGGTACCTTGTGCCGGATGGAGTGGTGCAATACATAGCCAAGCGGCAGCTCTACCGGCCCGAGGGGCGGGATCGCCTATCGCAGCCGTCCTATGAGGGCGCGGGCGCGGAAACTCACGCCGAAGGCAGTCGATAGATTACGGTAGAAGAAGAATTTTAAGGAGTTTTATTAAGTGACAGCACGAGAATCCGCCATTAAGTACGCGTCGATCGCAGCGCTTGCCGCCAGCGAGAAGCTGGCCGAAGAGATCGCCGTGATCGATGTGTCCGAGCGCCTCGCCATTACCGAGTGTTTTGTGATCGCCAGCGCCGATAACGAGCGCCAGGTCAGCGCCATCGTGGAGGAGGTGGAGGACCAGCTGGCCAAGGCTGGCCGGAACCACCCCACGCGCCGCGAAGGTACCCGTGAGGGACGCTGGGCGCTGCTGGATTATGAAGACATCGTGGTCCACATCTTCCGCGGCCCCGAGCGTCAGTTCTACGGCCTCGATCGTCTCTGGGCGGACTGCCCGCTGGTAGACGTCGAGGGTTTGGAAACGCTCACCCGCCCCGAGGACTGGGGCGACGAGGTGGATATCCGCGAGGTCAACGACATCGGACAGATCCCGCTCGCCGGCGAGGATCCCTCCGAGAACGAAATCTAGCGCGATGGGCCGACGACTCGTCCTGCTACGCCACGGAGAGACCGAATATAACGCCACCGCTCGCATGCAAGGTCAGCTCGACACGAAGCTCAGCGAGCGTGGTGTGATTCAGGCGCGCCAAGCCGCCCGCTATCTATCGGGGCTGAACTTTGTGCGCGTGGTCTGCTCTGATTTGCAGCGCGCCCACGATACGGCGCGGGAAGTCGCCACGCTGCTGGACATTCCCCTCATCACCGATGAGCGATTGCGCGAAACCCATCTCGGGGAGTGGCAGGGCAAAACCCACGCGGAGATCGACGCCGCCACCCCTGGGGCGCGCGCTCGTTGGCGCCATGATGTGTCTTGGGCGCCGCCGGGTGGGGAAACCCGCCTTGAGGTTGCCGCTCGGGCGCGGGCCGTAGTGGATGAGGCCATGGCCGAGGTAGAGGAGTGGGAAGACAAGTCCATTCTGTTTGTCGCCCACGGCGGCACGATCAACGCCCTCACCGGCTCGCTGCTCGGCTTCGCTACGGCCGAGGAATTCTCCCGGCTGTCCACGGTGTCTAATACCTGCTGGGCGCAGCTACAGGCCCGCCCGCACTATGCCCCCGGTTCCACTCGGCCGCAGTCCTTCACCGCCGACAATCTGGACAATGCCCAGTGGTATCTCGAGGGATGGAACGTGGGTGTGACCCCAGGGCTGACGGTGTGTGAAAGCACGCACCCATGACGGTGCGCATCGTCACCGACTCCACCGCCTGCCTGCCGCCCGCGCTCGCGGAGCAGCTCGGCATCACGGTGGTAGACATTCATGTCACCCACTCGGACAAAGACCGCACCACCGCGGGGCTATCCGCGCTCGAGCTCGTGGCCGCCTATGCCCGCCAGCTAGAACGCGGTGGCGACGAGGGCGTGCTCGCCCTGCACATGTCCAAGGAGATCTCCTCCACATGGTCCGCGGCCGTCACCGCCGCCGGGGTATTTGAGGATAGCCGCGTCCGCGTGCTCGACACCGAATCCTTAGGGCCCACCATTGGTATTGCCTGTATTGCCGCCGCCCTCAAGGCCCGCGAGGGCGCCGATCTTGATGCCTGCTATGACGCCGCTTTGGAGGTGCTCGAGCACTCCGAGGTGTGGTTTTACGTGCACAAGATCGATGAGCTGCGCAAGTCTGGGCGTCTCTCGGCCGCCAATGTGCTCTTCTCTGCCACGCTCGCGATCCGCCCGCTCATGCATCTCAAACAGGGCCGCATCGAGATCGCCGCGAAAACCCGTACCCAAGCCAAGGCGCTAGCGAAGCTCGCCGAGGTCGTGGAGCTGTATTGCTGCGAGGAACCGGCGGTGGTGACGGTGCTGCACCACGAGGCCCGCGAATCCGCCCGCCAGCTGGCCATACACATCGTGGAGCGCATCCATGTTGATTCCACGGTGCGGCTGGATCGCCTCGAACCGGCTCTCGCCACCCATACTGGGCCAGGCACCATAGCGGTGAGCGTGACTCGCGGCAACCCCAGCGCCGTCATCAAGGCCCTGGCTGTGGAAAAGGAGCTGTAGTACACAGCCCGCACCACACGCTTATCGACGCCACCTCGCCCGCCACCTAGCCTGCGGGGCATGACTTCCGCCTCTCCGCTTGATCGCCTGCGCGAGCTAACTCGCCCCACCGGCGAAGAAGACCTCCTGCAGGTCCGCTATCCCGATAACCCCCGCCTGCGGCTGAGCCCGCGCCACGGCCTGATCGCCGCCGTGGTACTGCTGCTCCTCGGCGGGGTATTTCTTGTGCCCCAGCTCCGCGGTGCATCCCCGCCGCCGGTCGAATCGGTGGCTGTCTATGAAGATGAGACCACCACCGAGCAACCTAAGGAGATCGTGGTGGCCGTGGTCGGGCACGTCGCCAATCCTGGGCTGCAGCACCTGCCCGCAGGTGCGCGCACCGATGATGCGCTCCGCCATGCCGCCCCGCTGCCGGAGGCGCAGCTCAGCGCAATCAACCTGGCCCAAAAACTCAGCGACGGCCAGCAACTCTATGTGCCCGGCCCCGAGGAGGATCTCCCCATTGCCGGTGCAGCCCCACTCAACCCCGCAGCACCGGGCGCTGCGCCGGGCGGGAAGGTAGCGCTCAACAGCGCCGATAGCGCCGCACTAGAGACCCTGCCCGGGGTGGGGGCAGCAACCGCCGCAGCGATCATCGCCCATCGCGAGGCATCCGGGCCTTTTGAGAGCGTCGATCAGCTGCTGGAGGTCAAAGGAATCGGCCCCGCCAAATTCGAGGCAATAAAGGACTTGGTTACCTTGTGAACCCTCCCGTCGCCTTCATCGAGCTGCGCCTCATTCCGATCGCCTGCATGGCGTGGGCATCCACATGGGTGGTGGTGGCCACCGAGCATGGGCCGCTGCTCCTCGCGGTGCTGGGGGTGGTCGCTGTCGCCGCCGCGTGGGCGTATCGCGCGCCGGGAAGCGCCCTATTGCTGACCGCTACGGTCGTGGTGCACGGTGGCGTCGCCCAGCTGCGGCGCCTGCTCATCCAGCAGCACCCCATAACCCAGGCCCGCGGCCACTACGAGCTTGCGGGACGAGTAATCAGCAGCACGGACGTATCCGGCGGCAGCACCTGCCTTACCCGCCTGCGCCTTGCTCGCTATCCAGCCGAGCTGCCCGTCTTTCACCCGTGCGAACGCTGGCAGCCCCATCGCGGCGAACATGTAGTCGCCAGCGTGCAGCTGCAGGAGGACACCCGCGTCGGGCTGAACGCCGTGGTGGCGCGGCTGCAGCACGGCCGTGTTGTGGGCGAGCCGAGCTGGTGGGACCACTGCGCACATACCGTGCGGGCACGGTTCATGGAGCTTGTGCAGCAGAACGTGGGGCAGCGCTCGGTGGGGCTCATCCCCGGCATGGTCTTTGGCGATACCTCCCTGCAAAGCGAGGAGGAAACCGCGGCCTATCTCGCCACGGGGCTCAGCCACTTATCGGCCGTCTCGGGGGCGAATGTGGCCATCGTGACCACCGCGTGCGTGATCGCCTGCCGGCTCGCCGGCTGCGGGCCGCGCTGGCAATGCGCGGCCGCGGGGATAGCGCTGGTGGCCTTTGTGGTGCTGGTGGGGCCGGAGCCCTCGGTGAAAAGAGCGGCCGTAACCGGGGTGGTGGGGCTGGTGGCGGTGGTGAGTGTCTCTCGGGCTGAACCCCTGCACGCGCTCGCTGTGGCGATAACGGGGCTGTTGCTATGGGACAGCGATCTGGCGGTGAGCTATGGATTTGCCCTCTCCTGTGCCGCTACCGCAGGGATTGTGGCCTTGCACCCGTATCTCTACCCGCGGCTGGCATGGCTGCTGCTGCCTGATGTGTGTATCCGAGCATTGTCTGTAGCGATTGCCGCGGACATTGTGACTATGCCCCTGCTCGCCTTGATGGTGGGGCGGGTCTCTGCTGTGGCGGTGGCGGCCAATGTGTGTGTGGCCGCGGCGGTGGCGCCGGTGACGATCGTCGGTTTGTTCGCTGTGGTCTTAGTGGCGCTGCGGGCGGAGCCGCTGGCCGCTGTGGCAGTGCGGATTATCGAACCCTGTACGTGGTGGATTCACCGCTGCGCCGAGTTCTTTGCCGGCATGCCCTGGGCGGTGATTGAGAGCGGTTCTGGGCCCTATTCGGTGGTGGGGGTGGTCCTTGCCTGTTGTTGGTTTCTCGTGTTGCTGCCCGCGCGGCGGCGCGTGGCAAAACAAATAAGTCACACACAATAAGTCCCCGAACTGCTCCATCATGTCCTAGCCATACACCTGTATGCCGAGGGTATTCTTTCGTAGGATTTCCAGACTTATGCCGATTCGAGAAAGCGAACACACATACGAAAAGCGTTCAAATTCTGAGTACATGTCCGAGGGCCTAGCTATGGTTAAACCATGAGCCACAAAGACAGTATTGGAGTGGACTTACAATATGGGCTTCCATCCCATCTGAGACACGCCACGAGGAAAGATCTCCACAGAATAGTGATGTCCGGTTTTGAAGATGGGCAGTTGGACGAGGCGATGCCTCGTTCAGACGCCAGATGTCTTTTTGCCGTTTCTGAGCATAACCTTATCGTGCGCCACCGGCCCGACCTCAACCATCAGATACCGGGCTTGTCTGCGGAACGCAGCGCGCTTCAAGCCACAGATCCAGAACAGCGATACCACCTTGAAGTAACTGTTAACGCCCTAGTTGCACGCTCCCAGAGGGGATCGCTACCTCCAGAAGTTCGCCAACAACATTCTCCTCGCGGGCGTAGAGTACCGGTTCCTCCAGATGAACTCCATGAGTGGGCTCTCGATCTCCTCAATCGGCGAAACCTCGAACCGGATGATCTGGCAGTGGGCGAAAGGTTCAATGTCAGGCGAACCGCTGGCCGCACGGGAATCATTCCCGCAGTGACCATCACCGCAACTGTCCGAGGTGGTGCTGAACTCGATGACGTTCTCAGTCACGGCCTCGGGCGAGGCCTCAACTACGGACTAGGCCTCGCTCACGTACACCCCATCCACTAACCACACTCTTGAAAGGCACTGTATATGTCTCTGCTTTCGGATATCCTCCATTCTGAATCTCCCTCGCTTGTTCGTCACGCCCAGCTTGAGCCGGCGGCCGGACCAGCCACGCCGGTAGCTCCGGCTGTCTACCCCAGTGACACCGACGGTCGCACGTATCGCATCAACCAGAATGCGCCAGTCCTCTTGCCCGATGATGAGGGCTTCTTGTTCACTAACTCAGGACGGACAGCACCATCGGTTGTCATCTCGTCTGTTGCAGGCGAGGCAACGCGTGCTGAGCCAGTCATCTACCACGATCCTGAGTTGTATCCTTGGCTGCCCGCAGTGGAAATCACTGCGCCTTCCGACAGTGACATCGAGGAAGCCGTTGAAAAATCAATGGCTAGGGCGATTAAAAATATGCCCAGCCTAGAATCTCAGGCTCGTCGAGCAGAGCTGGGTGATGTCCTGAAGCAGCTGCGGACGTCCTCGTGGGAGCTGTCGCACCGTCACATTGATAGCTGGGTGCGCTACAGCCTGACAGAGGAAAACGGAAAAGCACTCTGGTCCCAGCCAAGCTGCGATCTCTATCGAGAGATCGTTTCTTCAGAGGCCGCTACGATCGCCGGTGTCTCCCTGAACTCAGTGATTTGGGGGTACTGGTTGGCCAGTGGAGCGACGTCCACCCATCGACGAGCACGGTCAATTTCCTCCCAAATCATCGGCACCGGCGCGTCACCATCACCCGTGTTCGCCACCAAAACGCCCGGTAAACTGCCTGCCTCCGGTCGTACTCGACTGGTTCTAGACGATGGAGAGCTCACCGTCGTCGAGTCCGACTCCAAGGTAAAGGGGATCAAACCTAAGCAGCCGTCAGCTTTTGGTCTGGGCGCCATCATTACTTCCGGTGATTCCGTTCCGATTCACTACACCTGCGAGAGCATTGCATCATTGACGTCGGTGTCCCTAGCCGACTTGCGAGCGCTCGATCGATACGAGGTCAAAGAACCCGTGATCCGAGCCGCACTGGGAGTCTCTATGCTGGCCACCGAATTAGTCGCAAACGACGGGCATATTCGTAGCGAATGCGATCTCGTCGAGATTGCACCACCGGCATGGGGGCTTCGTGTACGCGGCCAGCGAGGAGCGCGTCGTATCGAGGCGGACGTAGACGAGCTTCGCCAAGAGACCCTAGAGGCGCTGGAGGAATCTGTTAAGGCGGGCTTCTTGCCGGCGGCAGAGCAGGGCAGCGGTGCGCGCAAGATCAAGCTGCGTATGTCGTCGAGCATGGCACAGGTGGTACTAGACGCACTTCTGGCTACTGCAGCGAAGTCGTCCACCGACGAGTAGAGGCGGCCAATGATTACCATCCATGTCGACTTTAACTCGACATTTCACGGTACCGATCGCCAAGGGAAGAGGGAATGGCCACCGTCCCCAGCTCGGCTCTACTCTGCTTTAGTGGCGGGCTGCCACAACGCGCAGCTGTCTGATTCCACTACCGAGGCTATTCGCGCGGTCCTTCGAGAGGTGGAGCGTAGCGCCTCGCCGGATATCTTTACTGGGCAGTATCGGCTCCCAGAAGCCGATTGGACTGATGCATTCGTGGCGAAAAAGCCCTCGGGATTGCCTCGGAAGTCTGCTTCTGTGGGCCAATTGACGAAAATGCAGGCGAAAAGAGCCGCCCGGCTTCCAGAACCGGTGCTCGCCACTCGCGTGACGTACGTGGTAGACGTTTCTTCGGAGCACGCGGAGTTGCTAGACAAAGCTGCCGCAGCAGTCGGCTACTTCGGCACGTCGATGGACGGCTGCATCATGAAGGTCGTAGAAGGCGATGATTCCGGCGCAGTAGAAAACGCCCAGAGGTGGGTCGGAGTGGAGAACCCAGCCGGCCAGGTGCGCACGTGGCAGCCTGGGTTCGGGGCAGCACTGGATAAAAGGTTCGAGGAAGAGCATCAGCTTGGAGCTCATGTTCCCACAGTGCCCGCACGTCAAGTTTCCTACCTTCCAGATCATCGCGATCCGCAGAACCCAGATAACGACGGGTGGATACCGCTGACGTTTAACCGGACGGTGAAGGACACGAGGAGAATCTCTGCTTCGGTGGACCATGTACGATCTGTCGCTGGTTGTGATGGTGATGTTTTCCCGTTGGTAAACGCGGATCCGGAGCACGGAAACGGAGCTCTCATGGGGGTAGCCGTTCGCGGAATTCCAGCCGCCCACCGGTTGCTGCAGGATGAGAACCTCGGATTGCGTTATGACCCAGCGGATCGTCGAGTATGGACTCGGTTGAGCAGTTATTTTGCTGTGTCTCAGCGCTGGCGTACGGCGGTACCCATCTATGGTCCCGCCGACCGAACAGTGGCAGCAGCCTATCTTGAGCACTACGCGTCGAAGGCGGGAGTACATCTCCTCAGCCATCAATCAACCTCGCCCAGACTCAAGGGCTGTGCGCCGATGAGTATGCCTTTTCATCCACGTGGTTTTGTTCCTTACGCGGTCACCGTGGAGACACCCACACCAGAAACTCGACCTACGCTGACGACGGACTCGCTATTTGTTCCCGTCGGCAACATTGGCACTAACACAGGAGATGATGACTAATGGGAGATGCCACGATGTTTCCGAGCTTCGCGGAGTTCTTCCATGGGGTCCATGGGGTGCCGCCTTATCGGTGGCAGGAAGAAGCGGCGAACTACGCAGTTCGCACGGGTCGACTTCCCCTCATGATTGATGTTCCTACAGGCTTAGGAAAAACGGCGTTAGCGGACGTCTGGGTGTGGGCGCTTGGCCGCGCCACAGCCGCAGATTTGCCTCACCAGCTGGGGCAGCGCTACGTCCATGCTGTTGAACGACGAGCGGTCGTCGACGGGGCGGACGCTCACGTTCGTCAGTTGCAACGGGCATTACTCGAGCCATCCATACCGGCCCTTCGCATGGTCTCTGATGCCTTATTGCTGCTTGCTGCTGAAGGAGCCGAGCCACTGGGCGTCACGAGTTTTCATGGATCTCGGCGTGACGACCGGACGTGGCTGGATAGGCCCCGTGGTGCGACCATTATCACCACCACCGTTACCCAGCTAGTGCTCCGAGTATTGGGTCATGCTCCCGGCGTGACTCCCAACACCGCGATCATTCACACTGGGTTGATTAGCCACGATGCCGCGTGGGTTGTCGATGAGCCCCATCTGTCGACCGTAATGGTCGACACACTTCGGCAAGTATCGACGATGGCAAACACGACGCTGACGTGTCTCGGCGCCACCATTCCCGACCATCTCGTTGATGTACTTGACCCCGATGCGGAGGACACTATCCAGTTTCTTCCCGAGCAGGAGACCTCCGGAGCACTGGAGAGATACAATGCACCGCGTTTAGCCTCGATCGTGTGTAGCACGGCGTCTTCTCCCGTCAGGGAATTAGTAAAACAGGCTGCGCGCGCCCATACGGAAACCTCACGCTCCATTGTCTTCGTGAATACCGTGCAGACTGCCTCCGATGTGGCGGCGGCGCTTGCTAAGAAGCTTCCTAAGACGAAGGTTCGGCTGGTGACCTCTCGTGTGCGTATGGTCGACCGTGACGAAAAAGACCTTGCTCCGAAACCTGGGGAACTTGTCGTGTCCACGCAATGCCTCGAGGCGGGTGTTGATTTTGAGGTTGATCTACTTGTCACCCAGGTGTCTGCGTGGCCCTCGCTCGTGCAGCGCATGGGTCGACTCAACCGTTATGGAGGTTCAGCCCACCCGCAGGGGATCCTTGTAGTGCCGAAGAATAACCCAGACAAAGGAAGCCAAGCGGTCTACGGTGAGGAAATCTTAGCCAACGTCTGTAGTGGCTTGCGGGCGCTACCTAATGGCGCCGACTTCTCCTTAGGCGGTATCCCTTCCTTGAAGGAAGCTGTTCTGGGTGACAACTCCGCTTGGCCGGAGCCAGTACGTATGGGACAGATGGACGCAGAGTACGCAGCCCTGATGCTCGTCGCTCCCGCTCCGCACGCCACGTCTCTTTGGCTGCGTGGCCTAGACCAAGAGGAGGAGACAGCTCCTGTTGCTGTGTTGTGGAGAGATGTACTTGATGAAGAAATCCTAGAGGCAGCTCCTCCGACACGCGGTGAGCAGCTTGAACTTTCGATTCACCTCGCCCGAGGACTTGCCGCAGGCCATTGGAACGGAGAGATGGCCGATACTGATGATGCTGACAACGGCTACAAGCGAGCCAAGCGTGAGCCCACCACCACGACACGTGAGCGACTGGAGAAGATACGGATCCGGAAGGCGGAGGGATGGTGCATACCCCAGTCCTTATGGGATATAGCTCCTGGATCAACGGTCGTTTTGCATACCAGCCTAGGGGGATATCTCTCAGATAGGGGAGTGTGGGTCAGTGATGCCCAAGTCGAGGATGTTCATGCATCCACTGGGGAGGTTGAGATCATTCCACTTCCCGAAGAATGCGCGGAGATGACGCCGCAGCAGATTGGACGATATTTGGACCGTTGGGTAGTCTGCGTTAGCGATAAGTTTGTGGTCTCTCGGCCGCGCGAACAACAAAAACGGCGCGAAACCTCATCGGGGATTCTGACACTCGTCGATCATTGCCGTCAGACATCGGGGCTGGCCGAGCAGTTCATTGCGCCCTCGAAAGCGGAGTCCTCGCAGCTGAAGGAAACAGTCGTCCAAGCCGCGGGGCTGCATGACCTCGGAAAGGCTCACCCCTCATTTCAGGCATACCTAGGGGCACAATCAGGGGATTGTCCATTAGCAAAATCCACCGGTCGGAATCCTCTTCCCCGCGACATCGCTAACCCAGTCGATCATGCTGCCCATGGTGCTCGCATTGTCGCCGCCTACTGTCCAGAGAACCCCCTAGTGGCGCACCTTGTTGAGTCCCATCACGGCTACCGTGGAACGGCCGATTACCTCGACTTGTGCGGCGACAATCCGTGGTTCCTAGCCTGGGCCGAGACAATGGTCCGGTTGGCGGACTGGAAAGCATCTGCGGAACCGGATCCCCATGCTCTGGGGCCGGTGACGATAGACGATGCGCTGCTGGACAAGGCCTCCCACGATATTGACGATCCTGCCCAGCCCTTCGTTGACCTAACCGGACTCGGAGGTAGTCGCGTTGGCGCATGGTACGCGACGGTCGGAATCGCCTGCGCGGCGGAAGAAGTGACTGGACGCCAAGTCTCATTGAGCTGGCCCGAAGGCCTAGCCGCTCCTCGTTTGCACGGGGTTTCAGAATCCGACCTACCCGCAATTGCAGCTTGGTTCACCGAGGCTTTTGTGCCAGATCTTGAACGGTGGGAAGAGAACATCTGCTCGGCGACTAGCGGACTGCTTACTACCAAAAACCATCGGTGCATCATCCCAGACCTGAGGAATGGAGTTAGATGTGCCCACAACGCAGCCAAGGGAAACCGGGTTTTGAGCAAGGTAAGTAAGCATCTGTTTTCAGCGAACATGCCGCTTTTAGATGGCGGTAAGACAGAGCTATCTGGAGGGTGGCTTGCCGCCAATGGCATCGTATTCAAACGTATCCAGGACGCCCCGCCTGTCAGCGTTGAGATGATGCTTCACGCTAGTAAAGGATGGCAGACCTCCCCAGAGCTTGGAGCATCTGACCATATTCTCGACCGGCTCTCGGATACAGCGCCCGACACGGTAAGAGTAGAAGAATACTTACCTATTGCCGTGGGCATAGCCGTGTCAGGGCGTCCCTTGGCCCAACACGGAGTGGCGCATCTCAAAGGCCGAAAGAGGTTTCTTCCGCGCCCGACATATCCAGTAAGTTTATGGACTCTAGAGGTTCTATCGAGGAGACACCGTGGTTCTGGTCTGTTGGCGGAGGAGGTGACGCGCGGGAAATTTAAGACTGTTGCTCCACCGATCGTAGTTTAGTTCGTTCAAGGCGAATAGAAGTTGAATCTATACGCCGTGTTTGCTCGCTAAACCTGCTGTTCGCAGAGTGTTTTTCCCGCACGCGCGGGAGTGGACCCTGTCGATGAACTGGTGGATTACGTAGTTTCCAGTTTTTCCCGCACGCGCGGGAGTGGACCTTGTCCCGTTGTCTTGAAACGTCACGCCGCTGCGTTTTTCCCGCACGCGCGGGAGTGGACCTCCGGGCAATTTCGGATTCACCGTAGCCCCCGTGTTTTTCCCGCACGCGCGGGAGTGGACCTGCCTCATCGAGGTATACGGTATCGCCAGATAGGTTTTTCCCGCACGCGCGGGAGTGGACCCTCACGCTCTTCATCTTCAAGAGGGCGCTTCATGTTTTTCCCGCACGCGCGGGAGTGGACCGATGCTGCCCCTCCCACACACACGCGGGAGGGAGTTTTTCCCGCACGCGCGGGAGTGGACCGGCTAGAGGGCGCGCCATCCGGCCCGTAGTGTGGTTTTTCCCGCACGCGCGGGAGTGGACCGCGATCGAGGCCGTGGGGACCGGCTCGTACTGGGTTTTTCCCGCACGCGCGGGAGTGGACCCATTCATGCGATAGGCGTAGAGGGCGATGCCTTGTTTTTCCCGCACGCGCGGGAGTGGACCGTGGGATAGAGGCGCGATCGGTCCGGACGATATGTTTTTCCCGCACGCGCGGGAGTGGACCCCGTGAGCGGCTGGGCGTGAAGCCCGATGCGGAGTTTTTCCCGCACGCGCGGGAGTGGACCGCTTACGCTTGAGATAGATGGGCCTCCAAGGAAGTTTTTCCCGCACGCGCGGGAGTGGACCTAGCTAGATCGTCGATAGGAATACCTGCGGTGTGTTTTTCCCGCACGCGCGGGAGTGGACCGAGCAAGCCCAAGAGATTCAAGCGCGTGTTTTTGTTTTTCCCGCACGCGCGGGAGTGGACCCTGCCCGATAGCGACGGCCGTAGATCAGTGGGGGTTTTTCCCGCACGCGCGGGAGTGGACCTGTGGAGCACCGGCTAGGGGGCGGGGATGATGCGTTTTTCCCGCACGCGCGGGAGTGGACCTCCCGAGCCATCTTGAGGGTGCAAGATGGCCGGGTTTTTCCCGCACGCGCGGGAGTGGACCCTGGGCATGCAATGTGTGCTATTTTCCCAGCTAGTTTTTCCCGCACGCGCGGGAGTGGACCCTCGACTATGAGGAATACGAATACGGCTTCCTGGTTTTTCCCGCACGCGCGGGAGTGGACCTTTCGACATGGACGCGTTCCGCCGCCGTGTCGAGTTTTTCCCGCACGCGCGGGAGTGGACCATGCGCCATAGACCGCGTCGGCGTTTTCCTCGACGTTTTTCCCGCACGCGCGGGAGTGGACCGTCCCTGAGCTGCTCTTTTGTCCCCTTGAAGGCGTTTTTCCCGCACGCGCGGGAGTGGACCCAGCCTTAGCCATCTGCGCCGCACCATCCGCGCGTTTTTCCCGCACGCGCGGGAGTGGACCGCCCGGATTGCCGGGAATACCGGTCTCTTCGCCGTTTTTCCCGCACGCGCGGGAGTGGACCTCAGGTGTACGACCAGTTTTCCGGACAGCTCAGGTTTTTCCCGCACGCGCGGGAGTGGACCGGAAGTGGTGAACGATGGCGCAGGTATATCGCGGTTTTTCCCGCACGCGCGGGAGTGGACCCCATCGCCAGCATGAGCTACGAGTACGCGGTACGTTTTCCCGCACGCGCGGGAGTGGACCCTACTCGCCACAAGCCTCGCCGAAAAAGGACACGTTTTTCCCGCACGCGCGGGAGTGGACCTGTGGATACCCTCTGGGGCGCCGTCCACGTCGAGTTTTTCCCGCACGCGCGGGAGTGGACCGTCTGACCTGAACAAAGATGACTTTCAGAAGAAGTTTTTCCCGCACGCGCGGGAGTGGACCCGTTGCTCGCAGCGGATGCAAACCCTCTATTGGGTTTTTCCCGCACGCGCGGGAGTGGACCTTGTGCGGCGACGGCCTGCGATTCGACCGCATAGTTTTTCCCGCACGCGCGGGAGTGGACCGAACTATCGAAAAAGGTCCAGCAGGCCGAAGATGTTTTTCCCGCACGCGCGGGAGTGGATGCAAGCTCCTGTGTTTACCTAGCAATCCAGTCGAGTTTGCCGAGGTCACCAAAAAATGTGACCCATTGTGGAGCGTGAGGGGCATCGCAGCGCTATGTGTCCATCTGTCACGATTGTGATCAGCTGTCACCTCGTTGAAAGCATGCATGAAGCATCGTTTCCTGAAGCGGTTGTGCCTTGGCAGCGGTGCTGATTTGTCCGCTGTAGCTTGTGCGCCTGTGACAGGAATCGGTTGCTGGGCACTGAAGACTCTTTCTTACTGTGGTCGGGATGCATATGGGCGCCATCAATTACCGACCTAGATCTGAATACCACTTATCTAGCGATGTCCCGATCCAGTTGAGTAGTTTTTCCAGAGCGTCTTAGGTGGAAACTTGACCGCTCCTGCGTTAACGAGTCCGTGGTCGTAGTGATACTTCGTTTGCGCTTCAGCCTTGAGTGCGGCGGGTGCCGTTTTCAGAAGTACTCGAATGGGCGGTAGAAGACATAGATGCGGCTCTATCCGCCGAGGAAAAACCTCGACACTCTTAACCGTGACGAGCTGATTATTCACTAGGCTCTATCTGCTGGCTACGGCCCGCCTTAGGACGTGTCCATGTTCACGCGAGTCAATCACCGCGACCATACGCCTTCTCTACGTACCGGTGTTCGGAGCTTCTCTGGTTGATCCCATGCCTGCGTGTGCTTTGTTCTGTGCGGCTACATCGGAGATTGCAACGTTCATTTCCAATCGATACCCGCAGTATGCGTGGCCACTTAGCTCGTATGCGCGTGGACGTGGTTTGCCGCGATTACTTCAGGTTTGTGGCTATGTAGGTAGTGATTTTCATGGTGGGGGTGGTTCTCGCCTGTTGTTGGTTTCTCGTGTTGCTGCCCGCGCGGCGGCGCGTGGCATGATGGAGGGCGTGTCTGTACCAGCCCTGCACCTCGTTCTGGGCGAGGAGGAGTTCCTCGCCGAGCGCGCCCAGCGCGCGGTTACCCACGCCGTGTCTGAGCAGGCCGGCCACCCAGTGCCGGTGACCAAGCTGCGCGCGGGTGAGGTGACGACGAGCGAGCTCATTGAGCTGCTCAGTCCCTCCCTCTTCGCTGAAGAGCGGGTGGTGGTATTCACCCATGCCCATGAGGCAGGGGAGGAGGCCGCCAAGCTGCTGCTCGAGGCGGCCGTGGACCCGGCGGAGGGCATCACGCTGATCGTTGTGCATTCTGGCGGTGGACGGCAGAAAAAGATGGCCACCAAGCTGGCGAAGATCGCCACCGTGCACGAGGCCCATAAGGTCAAGCGCAATGAGCTGCCGAGCTTCGTCAACAAAGAGTTCCGCTCGCATGGGGTGCGTCCCACCCCAGATGTGGTTACAGCCGTGTTGGAGGGCGTGGGCTCGGATCTTCGCGAGCTTGCCAGCGCCGTGAGCCAGTTGGTCTCTGACACCAATGGCGATGTCACCCTACAAGCGGTGCGCGCCTTCTACTCCGGGGTGGCGGAAGTCTCGGGCTTCGATATCGCGGATTTGGCCTGCGCTGGCCGCGTGGAGCGGGCGGTGGCTTCTACTCGCCGTGCCCTGCAGCTGGGCGTGTCGCCGGTGCTGATCTCCGCGGCATTGGCCAACTCGGTGGGCGCTATCGCTCGGCTGTACTCGGTGCGGGGGCGCATCAACGGCAATGAACTGGCCCGCGTGGTGGGCCTGCCGCCGTGGAAGGTGGAAAAGGTGGCCGCGGCTGCCCGCCGCTGGAGCAGCCGCAATGTCAGCGAGGCCGTCATCGTGGTGGCCGAGCTCGATGCCGCGGTCAAGGGCCAAGGCCTCGAGCCCAATTACGCCGTGGAATTCGCGGTGCGTCGCATCGCAGAATTGGCCCGCTAGGACCCCTCCACGCTCAGCACCCCCAAGACCAAAAAGTGGGCGGGCATGAAAAAACCGCGCCGGGCCAGCGAGTGCTGGTGGCGCGGTAAGGCAGAAGACTACTTAGCCCTCCATCTTGTTGAAGGCGCGAGCCATATTGGACTTCTTGTTCGCAGCGTTGTTGCGGTGGAATACGCCCTTGGACACGGCCTTGTCCAGCTTGCGGGAAGCAGCGCGCAGCTGGGCCTCAGCGGCAGCCTTGTCGCCGGACTCGACGGCGGCGCGGAACTTGCGGATCTCGGTGCGCACGGCGGAGCGCACGGACTTGTTGCGCAGACGAGCCTTCTCGTTGGTCAGGATGCGCTTCTTCTGAGACTTGATGTTTGCCATGGTCTAGAACCTCTTTATCGTTGGCGGAAACGGTATGGTCACTGTCAGCCACGTTCGCGCTGGTATAAGCCGTGCCCGCACCATTCTGGGCGGGCGCGTGGGGCAGGGAGGTGAACTCAAGGTACTGAACACCTAATGCGCCACTCTGGCTCGGCGGCGGCCACGGGGCATACTGCCTGCTGGCACCGCGCGCGCGAAAATGAACAACTCGACACACTCTAGCAGGGCGATGAAGGCCCGACCAAACAGTTGCTAACTCCAGCCGAACTCGGAGCGCAGGCGGTGGGCGATTTTTCCGAAGCGCCGCCGCGGCAGAATCGCCCCTTGGCGCCGGATTCCGAGCTCGGAGGCTTCGATGACGCGGTCGATGCGCACCCAAGACTGCTCGCCGGCGAGATCCCAGTTGCCCGAGCCGATATCGAGCCACGAGGGATCGTTTTGGTGTTCGGGGTTGGAGGAGATGAGGAGCCCTAAAATGGTTTGTCGGGTGCGTCCCACCACCACGAGGGCGCGGTCTTCTGGCTCAGAGGTGGGTTCGGTGCGCAGCCACACCCACACCACTTCGCCCGGCTCGGCTTGGCCGTCCATGTCTGCTGCGTAGTAGATATTGCGGGAGAGCACGCGGCTGTCGTGCACCAGTACGGAGGTGGCGGCGCGCAGGCGGCGCAGATCTTCGTTGGTTTCGGTGCCGGATATTCCGAGGCGTTCCCGTACCGTGGCGAGGGTATCGTCGAGGTCTTCATCGCTAGGGGGCTGGAATTGTTCCGCGACATAGCACACCGAATCCCGCAGCGAGGAGGCGATGGCGCCGAGTCTGTCACCCATGCTTGCCCAGTTTATACGCCGTTGCCGTGGGCGTCGATACGGCTCGGGTAGGGTATGAGGGGCTAAAACAGGGAAGGTTGAGATATGGCTATCAATTGTGCGGAAACTACGTTTACGGATCCGGCGCAGATCCGTAATTTCTGCATCATCGCGCACATTGACCACGGTAAGTCCACGCTGGCGGATCGTATTCTGCAGCTGACGGGCGTGGTGGATGCGCGCGATATGCGTGATCAGTACCTCGACAATATGGATATTGAGCGCGAGCGCGGTATCACCATCAAGGCGCAGAACGTGCGCTTGCCGTGGGTGCCGCGCTCCGGCGCGCATGCCGGCGAGAATATTGTGCTGCAGATGATCGACACCCCGGGCCACGTGGACTTCACCTATGAGGTTTCCCGCGCCCTGGAGGCCTGTGAGGGCGCTATTTTGCTTGTCGACGCCGCCCAGGGCATCGAAGCCCAAACCTTGGCGAATCTCTATCTGGCGATGGAAAACGATCTTGAGATCATCCCTGTGCTCAACAAGATCGACCTTCCCGCCGCCGACCCGGAAAAGTATGCCTTCGAAATCGCCCACATCATTGGTTGCGAACCCGAGGAGGTACTGCGGGTCTCCGGCAAGACCGGCGAGGGCGTCGAGGCCCTGCTGGATAGGGTGTGCGAGCTAGTGCCCGCCCCCGCCAGCGAGATGCCGGATTCCGCGCCGGCGCGCGCCATGATTTTCGATTCGGTCTATGACACCTACCGCGGTGTGGTCACCTATATTCGTGTCTTTGATGGCCGCCTCGAGCCACGACAGAAGCTGAAGATGATGTCTACTGGCGCCACCCACGAAACCCTCGAGATCGGCGTGATGAGCCCGACGGCGAAGAAGTGCCAGGGCCTCGGCCCGGGCGAGGTGGGCTATCTGATCACGGGCGTGAAGGATGTGCGTCAATCCAAGGTGGGTGATACCGTCACCTGGGCCACTGGGGGTGCTGAGAAGCCGCTGCGGGGCTACCAAGAGCCCAAGCCGATGGTGTATTCCGGCCTGTTCCCGATCTCGCAGGAGCAATACCCGGACCTGCGCGATGCCCTAGAGAAGTTGCAGCTCAACGACGCCTCGTTGACCTATGAGCCGGAGACTTCGGTGGCGCTGGGCTTCGGCTTCCGCTGCGGCTTCCTCGGCCTGCTGCACATGGAGATCACCCGCGATCGCCTCGAGCGCGAATTCGACCTGGACTTGATTTCCACCGCGCCGAGCGTGAACTATCGCGTGGTCGATGAGGCAGGGGAGGAATCCATCGTCTACAACCCCTCGGATTGGCCTTCGGGCAAGCTGCGGGAGGTGTGGGAGCCGATCGTGAAAACCACGATTATCATCCCCGCCGATTTCGTCGGCCCCACCATGGAGTTGTGCCAGTCCAAGCGCGGCCAGCTCGGCGGGATGGACTATCTTTCCGAGGACCGCGTCGAGCTGCGCTATACGATGCCGCTGGGTGAGATCATCTTCGATTTCTTCGATACCCTCAAGTCCCGCACCAAGGGCTATGCCTCCCTCAACTATGAGGAAGCCGGCGAGCAAGAAGCAGATCTGGTGAAGGTGGATATTCTGCTCCAGGGTGAGCCAGTGGATGCCTTCAGTGCCATCGTGCACCGCGATCACGCCCGCACCTATGGCAATAAGATGACGGTGAAGCTCAAGGAGCTGATCCCGCGCCAGCAGTTCGAGGTGCCGGTGCAGGCGGCGATCGGCTCGAAGGTGATTGCGCGTGAAAATATTCGGGCGCTGCGCAAGGACGTGCTCTCGAAGTGCTATGGCGGCGATATTTCGCGTAAGCGCAAGCTGCTGGAGAAGCAGAAGGCCGGTAAGAAGCGCATGAAGAATATCGGTTCGGTGTCGGTGCCGCAGGAGGCCTTCGTGGCGGCGCTGTCCACCGACGAGGGAAAGTAGCGTCCCCCTAGCGACGTCGAAGGGTGCGAGGCCAGAGCAGAGGCTCTGTCCCCGCACCCTTAGTTTTTTCGCGGTGGGATGCTGGCTACCAGCTGGTGGGGTCGGTTTTGCGGACCCAAGCGATCACGGCATAGGTGATGGGCATGACCACGATCTCGATGGCGGTCTTCCACAGGAAGCCGACAATGGTGTAGTTGAGGGCATCGCCCCAGGTGGTGATGCCAATGACGGAGGCGGCGATGGCGCAGAAAATGATGGTATCGGCCAGCTCGCCCACCACGGTGGAGCCGAGCAGGCGCGACCAGAGCCGCTTCTGCCCGCTGTGCTTTTTCATGGTGGCCAGCACATAGGAGTTGAGCAGCTGGCCCACGAGATAGCCGGCAAGGGAGGCGACAACAATCTGCGGTACCAATCCCAGAACCGTGGCGAAGGCCTCGTCGTTGTCGTAGAAGTCGGCCGCCGGCAGCCAGATGGCGATGTAGAAGGTGACAATGGCCAGCACGGCGGTGCCGAAGCCGGTGAAGATCATCCGGCGGGCGTTTTTAAAGCCGTAGCACTCGGTGAGTACATCGCCAATTACATATGCGAGGGGGAAGAGGAAGAAGGCGCCGTCGGTCACCAGCGGGCCGATGGTCACGCCCTTGGTGGCGGTGATATTAGAGAGCAGGAATACCGCGACGAACACGGCACCGAAGATGGGAAACAGCGAGCGTTGTGGCATGGGGCCACCGGAGTGAGTAGCGGCGGCGGAGGCTGTTGTCTCCGCCGCCTGCCCAGATGCGGGCGTCGTAGATGAAGTCATAGCCAAGCATTTTAAGGCCGCACTGTCAGCGTCTGTGACAACACCCCAATCGGACCTTTTTCATCATGCAAATGGGTGTGGGTGAGTCCGTGCCCAGCAGGCCCGATGCTCATGGTGGTGTCCGCCCCAAACCAGTGCCCCTCCGGGGCGCGGAAGAGGTGGACGCTGAGATCAATATTGGGATAGGCCACCTCTTTCGGGTTGTGCTTGAGCACAAGACCGTTGACGATGTCCATCACCGTCATCAGCTTTACCAGCGGCGAGACCTCCACTCCCTCCAGCAGGGGAGTGCGGGAGGAGAGCCAGCCCTGGGCGTGGCCGGGGCTGAGCACCGCGCGGTGGGCGTCCACGCTATCGACAAAGGCCCCTTCCCAGGCCTCGAGGAAGTTCCAGCTGGGGATGGCGTAGCGGGAGGGCATGCGCTCTACTGTGGCGGATTCGATGCTGCCGGTATCGAAGGCAGCGGAGAACCAGCCGCGGGCGATCACCACGGGACGCTCGGCGATGATCAGCCGCGCCTGCACCAACTCGATGGTGCGGCCGGGGCGGATCACCTCGGTATCCACCCGCACCTCGCCGATGGGGGCGGTGCCAAGAATGTCAAAGCTGATGCGGGAGAGATCCAGGGTCTCGCCGGGGCGGCGGGCGGCGAAATCCTCCTGCAGGATGTGGGTGAGTAGCCCCAGGGCGGGCGCTATGTGAATCTCTTGGGGATTCCACGCGCCGGCGGTGAGTTCCGTGGCGACGAACTCGGTGGCACTCGTGCGGGTGAAATAGGAGTTTGACATAGATCACACTGTACTCGGGCTGTAGCCGCGTTTAGGGCCACGTCCCCCGTTTTTGGGCTACTCGAGATGTAGCTCCAGCGCTGGTCGATGCCCCGCCGCCCACTCGGCGTCCACGGCGCGGTAGCACTGGCCGTCCACCGTCACGCTATCGCCGGCGGCGATGGTCTGATGGGCCAGCGCCCACTGGCACACATCGGCCAGCTGGTTATACACCTCGCTGGGGTGAGCGCTCGAGTGCAGCTGCAGCTCCGGGTGGCCCGCTTCCACCATGCCGATACTCATGCCCTGGGCGCCCTCGTCGGTGCGGGTGACTATCAGATCCACGACGTAGGCGGAAACAACGTCGTGACGCACTGCCTCGCTAAACACCTGCGGATCTATCGCGAAGGGGCGGCTGGCGCCGCGAAACACGTGGCACACCGCCACCGCGTCCTCCCGCACGGCCAGGGCGGCGGCAAGTTCGGCGTGCATATAGTTCAGCTCCCGCAGGGACTCGCGGGCGCGCACCAGCGGCTGCACATCCGAATGCACCCGCACCTCGAGCTGGGTGCTGGCGCTGGACAGCGGCGTCCGGGGCCCAAGCACCGCGTGGGAGTGGGGCGCGGGATCCTCGGCGCTCTGGGCGCTCAGTACGTACTCCACCTGCCCGTCCAGCACGCACACCAGCCCGGTATGCTCCTCGAGGCGGGTCTGCAGCCGATCAGCAAAGATCTCGTGCAGGTGCTCGCGCACCTCGTGCGGGGAAGGGTTGCCGCTGAGCAGCACGCGATAGTGGGGGCGCGGGGTGAGAACGGCGGGGTCGACGCTGATGGGGGTCAGCGGCGCGGGGGTAGACGGGCTCATGGGGCTTCTCCTTCTACTGAGGGTCAGTATCCATGCTAGGGATGCGCCGGTTTAGTCGATGTCGGTGAACTTTCGATCCCAAGCGGAACGCGTGGGATTAGCGTCGGCAAGCACCATGTCAAAGCGGTCATTGGCGATTTCGACGATTTCGCTGAGGGTACGGCGCAGCTCCTGCGCCTCGGAATTTTCCAGTCGGCGCACGCCATCGGCGATGATGGTGTCGATGCTGTCATCGGTGCGCAGGCACGCCACCCAGGGCATGCCAAACTTGTCGCGATAGGTCTCGGCCAGCACCTGTAGCTGTTCGGTCTCCACGTCATCGGCTTCGCCAAGCCCCACCGAGCCGCGGGCCTGGTTCAGGCGTTCGTCCTCAGAGTCGGTACTGCTGAGCACTAGAGTGGCCATGTCGGGGTAGTCGGCGATCAAGCGGCTGCGCTCCGCGGGCTCGGCCATGAGCACCGCCACCTGCACGGCCTCGCGCAGGGCCTGCACATCCTCGAAGGGGCGGGCCTCCCAGGCGCGGTGCAGCGGCCACTGCTCCTCGTTGAAGAGCGGGGCCAGGGTGGCGACGAACTCCTCGCGCTCCATGGCGTTGATGGTCTCCAGCGAGACCTGGCGGCCCTCGTGGCGGGCCACATCCGAGCCGGACTGTGCGCCGAGGTGGAAGAACACGATATTGAGCACGATGGCGGTGATCGCACCGATGGTCATGCCGGAGGAAACGAAGATACGCGCCCACTCGGGCAGGGCCTCGGCAATATCGGGTTTGAAGGTCACCAACATGGCCAAACCGAGAGCGGTGGTGACGATCACGGCATTGCGGTCATCTTTCCAATCGGCCTTGCCGATGGTCTGCATGCCCACCCAGGCCACATTGGCGAAGAGCGCCAGGGAGGCGCCGCCGAGCACGGGGGCGGGAATGGAGGCCACAATCGCCCCAGCCTTGGGCAGCAGGCCCAGCAGAATCATAAAGCCCGCTGCAGACGCTGCCACCCAGCGTGATTTCACGCCCGTGATGCGCACCAGGCCGACATTTTGGGCGAAGCAGGTATAGGGGAAGGAGTTGAGCACACCGCCGAGCAGGGTGGAGAGGCCATCGGCGCGGATAGCGCGCTCCACGTCCGGTTTGCCGATGCGCTTGCGCACGATCTCGCCGGTGGCGAAGACATCGCCGGTGGTTTCCACCATGGTAATCACCATGACGATGAGCAGCGACACAATCGCGGCGGCATTGAACTCGGGGATACCGAAATAGAAGGGGGTGGTGATGCCCAGCGGGGCGGCGTCGTTCACCTTGGATAGATCGGCGTCGCCGAGCAGCAGCGCCGCGGCAGTGCCCAGCACCAGACCGAAGAGTACCGAGAGCGTACCCAAGAAGCCGCAGAAGAAGCGCTGCACCAGCACGATCACGGCCAGGGTGGCGAAGGCATAGCTCAGATCGCGAGGATCGGGCGTGCCCTCGGCATAGTTGGTGAAGTCATTGGCAGACACCGCCAGCAGGGAGGTGCCCATCACCAGCAGCACGGTGCCGGTGACCACCGGCGGGAAGAAGCGCAGCAGCCGCCCGAAGAGCGGGGCCACAAAGAAGGTGAAGAGGCCGGCGGCGATCACCGCGCCATAGATGGTGGGCAGGGACTCCACTCCGCCCTCGCCATCGGTGACGCCGAGGCCGATCGCGATAATCGGCGCCACCGCGGTGGTGGTCACGCCCTGCACCAGAGGCAGGCGCACACCGACGTGCTTGCCGATGCCCACCACCTGAATCAAGGTGGCGATACCGCAGGTGAGCAGATCGGCGTTGATGAGGTGAATGGTGGTTTCCGCGTCCAGATTCAGCGAGCTGGCGATCAACAGCGGCACGATCACCGCGCCTGCGTAGAAGGCCAGCACGTGCTGCAGGCCAAGGGCCGCGAGCTTGCCGGGGGCGGGAACGTGATGGACAGGATGGGTGCGCTGCACGGCGGTGGAGGTGGAAGTGGCCACGGGTGGCGTCTCTCCTTGTCTCAGAAAAGAAGCTGGAAAGGGCGAATTATGCGCCTTTTACCTTAAAGCCTGCTAAGAAGTGAACCTAGCTGCGGGGCCACGAACTCACCCCCGTGCGCATGGCTTATCGACGCCACGGAGCGGTGAACAGTGTTCGAGTGCTTGTGTTATCGTTGACACATCTGTTGCTAAACGATGTTCATCTCATGCAACAACTATTGCCCACGACACAGGAGTACAGCTATGACCACGGCTACGCAGGACGCCCAGGGTAGCGCCCTTGATGAGAGCACTATTCTCGAGCACGCACGCACCAAGGTGCTCGAGCGCGGCGAGGGACTGAACTATGAGGAGACCCTCGCAGTACTGAATCTGCCAGATGAGAAGATCGAAGAACTCCTCGAGTTGGCCCACCAGGTGCGCCTGAAGTGGTGCGGCGACGAAGTTGAGGTCGAGGGCATTGTGTCGCTGAAGACCGGCGGCTGCCCCGAGGATTGCCACTTCTGTTCCCAGTCGGCCATGTTCAATAGCCCGGTTCGTGCCGCCCGCATTGATATTCCCGAACTGATCGAGTCCGCCAAGCAGACCCGCAAGACCGGCGCTAGCGAATTCTGCATCGTTGCCGCGGTGCGTGGCCCGGACGAGCGGCTGATGAATGACCTCATCGACGCCACCCACGCCATCAAGGACGAGGTGGATATCGAGATCGCCGCCTCGGTGGGCATGGTCACCCTCGAGCAGGCGCAGCGCCTCAAGGACGCCGGCGTGCACCGCTACAACCACAACCTCGAGACCAGCGAGTCCTACTTCCCGCAGGTGGTGACCACCCACACCTTTGATGAGCGCATCGACACCCTGAAGAACGTGCGCCAGGTGGGCATGGAGGTCTGCACCGGCGGCATCTTGGGCCTTGGTGAGTCCCGCGAGCAGCGCGCCGAGTTCGCCCAGAACCTGGCCTCGGTGGATCCCACCGAGGTGCCCATGAACTTCCTCGACCCGCGCCCCGGCACCCCCTTCGCCGACAAGGAGCCCATGGAGGCCAATGAGGCCCTGCGTGCCATCGGTGCCTTCCGTCTCGCCCTGCCGAAGACCACGCTGCGCTTCGCCGGCGGCCGCGAGCTCACCCTGGGTGATCTCGGCGCCGAGCAGGGCCTGCTGGGCGGTATCAACGCGGTGATCGTGGGCAACTACCTCACCACCCTCGGCCGCCCCGCCGAAACCGACCTCGACATGCTGGGCAAGCTGCGTCTCCCGATCCGAGCCCTCAATGAGACGATCTGATTCGGACGAGCTGCTCATGGCGGTTCTCACCGGCGAGGAACCGATCTATCACCCCAATACGGGGCAGCCGCTGGATGAGAACGCCGAGCGTAATAAGAAGGGCCTCGCGGAGCTGAGCCGCGGCGCCAAGATCGGGCTCGAGCCGCCGCGCTTCTGCCAGATTTGCGGGCGCCGCATGGTCGTCCAGATCATGCCAATGGGCTGGGTGGCGCACTGCTCCCGGCACGGGGAGCTCGACTCCCGCGCTTTAGAGCGCTAGGAGGGCAGCTCCTCCGCGGCGCTCGGATACGAGGTTTGGGCCCCGGCGCGGGTCGCGGCGAAGGCACCGACACGGCAGCCGAGGGCCGTGGCCTCGATCAGGTCCGCGCCCTCATTCAGCGCCGCGACGAGCGCGCCCGCGCAGGCATCCCCGCAGCCGGTGGTATCCACGGCCTCGACCCGCGGGGAGGGCACCTGCTGGATTCCTTCCGCCGTGGCCACCAGCGCGCCCGCGGCCCCCAACGTGATGATGACGCTGGCGAAGCCTGCTTCGCGCAGCTGCGTTGCCAGCTCCTCGGGGCTGCCTTGGCCCTGTTTCTTATAGAGCTGCGCGATCAGCCCCGCCTCGTGTTCATTGGCGATGAGCGGATCGGCGTGCAGCAGCGCCGCGGGATCCATCTCGATCACGGGCGCCAGGTTCACCACCACCCGCACTCCATGGCGGGTGGCCACCGCGATGGCCCGTTCGATGGCGGCGGCCGGAATCTCGCCCTGCACCAGCAGGATGGAGGCCGCGGCAATAAGCTCCTCGTGGGCATCCACCAGCTCTGGGCTCATCGCCGCATTCGCCCCCGGCACCACCACGATGCTGTTCTCCCCATCCGCGGCGACAGTAATCACCGCCAGGCCCGTGGGCTCGTCCACACTCGTGATGCCCTCCTCACTCATGCCGCTTTCGCGCATGATGGCACAGGCCGGTTCCGCATAGGAATCCGTGCCCACCGCGCCGATCATATGGACCTGCGCCCCCATCCGGGCCGCGGCCACCGCCTGATTGGCGCCTTTGCCGCCTGGGGCGACCGTACTGCTGTGCCCGAGAAGCGTTTCTCCAGGGGCGGGGTGCCGGGTCACGCGCACGGTGAGATCGGCATTGATAGAACCTACGACAGCGATGCTCATGCCCCAGATTTTAGCCGATACCTGCGCAGTCGATGCCGCGGGCGAAGCAGGACAGGGCTGGGGTCTGGGTGCTGTCTAGAATGCGAAGAGTCAAGGATTGTGCGAGGAAGGTGGGTCTATAGCCATGGTGAGAACACATCGACTCGAGCGCGCTCGCGGTGCACTCTATGGGCAATTAATTGGAGATTCTCTCGGTAGTTTGGTCGAGTTCCGTTCCGCGGAGTCGATCCAGGCGCACTACCCGAAGGGGGTGCGCCAGCTCGCCGATGGGGGCACCTATGGGCTCAGCGCCGGCCAGCCCACTGATGATTCCGAGATGGCCTTGTCCCTTGCCGCCTCCTTGGTGCGGCACGGCACCTTCGTGCTCGAGGACGTGGCCGCGGCTTATCGACGCTGGGCACTATCCGAGCCTTTCGATATCGGCATTACGTGCTCCTCGGCGCTCATCCGCGGCCACAAGAATCCCGAGTCCCAAGCCAATGGCGCCCTTATGCGTGTCAGCCCGCTCGGGATCTTCGGCGCTCGGGTGCTGGAGGAGGACCCGCAGGGCGCGGAGCGGCTGGCCGAGTGGGCGCGTCAAGAATGTTCGCTCACCCACATCAACCCGCTGTGCATGGATATTCAGAGCGTGTACGTGCTCACCATCGCCCGCATCATAGCCACCGGCGCGGACCGGGCCGAGGCCCTAAAGATTCTGCAGGCCGAGGCCGCATCCTACCCAGAGGTAGCGGCGCTGGTGGAGGCGCATCGTGACGTCCCGCCGGCCGAGTACCTCGAGCATGAAGGGTGGGTGACCATCGCCTTCGGTAACGCGGTCCACGAGCTGGCCTCGGTCCTACGCGCCGAGGAGTCGCTGGTGCGCACCGTGGGCAGGGGAGGAGACACCGACACCAACGCGGCCATCACCGGCGCGCTACTGGGCGCGGTCGATGGCATGCACGCCTGGCCCTCGCGCTGGGTGGATGTGATCGATTGCTTCCACCAGAACGAGACCTCACCGCGGCCGCGGCCACGGGAGTACTGGCCCAATCACGCCTATGCCCTCGCCGGCCAACTCCTGGGCGCTTAGGGGCTCAGCCGCGGCACGGCGTCGATAAGCGCGCGGGTATAGCTCTGCTGGGGCTGGGCGAAAAGCTCGGCGGTCGCGCCCTCCTCGATCAGCTGCCCCTGTTTGAGCACCATTACCTCCGAGCACAGGGCCTGCACCACGCCGAGGTCGTGGGAGACGAACACCAACGCCAGCTGATACTCGCGCACCACCTCGGTGAGCAGGTTGATCACCTGGGCCCGGGCGGAGACATCGAGGGCGGAGACGGGCTCATCGGCCAGCAATACCCGCGGCCGCGGGGCGAGGGCGCGCGCCAAAGAGATGCGCTGGCGCTGCCCGCCGGAAAACTCGTGAGGATAACGCCGCGCCACCTCGGCGTCGAGGCCGACATCGGCCAGCACCTCCTGCACCCGCGCGGCCCGCTCCGCCGCACCGAGGCGCGCGGCCCGCAGCGGTTCGGCAATGCTCTCGCCGACGCGCATCCGCGGATCTAAGGACGCAGCCGGGTCCTGGAACACGATCTGCGCCACCTGCTGCAGCGTGCGCGCTGTGGCGGCACGCCCATCGACGAGGATCTCGCCGCTGCGGCTCGACTCGAGCCCCGCCAGCAGCTTCAAGAGCGTGGACTTGCCCGAGCCGGATTCGCCCACCACCCCGAGGCGCTGGCCGGCGCGCAGGCTCAGCGATAGCGGCTCCAAGGCCTGGGTGGTGCGGCGCTGGCGGGCGCGCCAGCCGCGGGAGCGATAGCTTTGGGAGATCTGCTGTGCCTCCAGCACCACCGGGCCCGGGGTGGGAAACTCCGGCTGGGCATAGGCGTGGCCCGGGCGATAACTCTCATCGGCGCTGCCCACCGTGTACAGGTGCCCGCGGGAATCGCGTGCCGCCAGATCCGAGGCTGCCACCAGCCCGCGGGTGTAGTCGCCGGGCTCGCGCAATACCTGCTGGGTCGTGCCGCGTTCCACGATCTCGCCCTCGCGCATCACCAGCACCCGCTCGCAGATCTGCGCCATCACGCCGAGATCGTGGGTGATGAACAACACGGCTGTACCGCGCTGCTCAGTGAGGCGGTTGAGGGTGGCCAGAATGGAGGCTTGCACCGTGGCGTCGAGCGCGGTGGTGGGCTCATCGCAGACGATGAGCTCGGGATCATTCGCCAAGGCGATGGCGATGAGCACGCGCTGGCGCTGCCCGCCCGAAAGCTGGTGCGGATAGCGCTCGTAGAGGGCCTCGGGATCGGGCAAGCGCACCTCCTCCAGCAGCGCCAGGGCGCGCCGCTTCAGGGCGGCGGAATCGAGATCCTGCTGGTGCAGCTGCACGGCCTCGCGTACTTGGGGGCCGATCTTCATGAGCGGATTCAGTGCCGTCATGGGCTCCTGAAACACCATGGATATCCGGCGGCCCCGCAGGCTGGCGTAGCGGGCGGGGGAGTAGTCCACTAGGTTGCCTGGCTCGCCGCGCAGCGTGATCCTGCCGCTGGTGTGCAGCGTGTGGGAGTGCAGCCCCATGATGCTCAACGCGGTCAGCGATTTACCCGAACCGGATTCGCCGATGATTCCCACTTTCTCCCCAGCCGCGATGCTGAAGCTCACCCCGCGCAGCAGCTGGTGCCCATCGCGGGTGCGCACCTGAAGATCGTCTACGTCCAGCACTGTGTCACTCATTGGCCGGCCTTTCGTGTCGAGTGCAGCCTGGGATCGAGGAGATCCCGCAGCCCATCGCCGAGCAGGTTGAAGCCCAGCACCGTCAGCGCGATCGCCAACCCTGGCCACAGCGCGAGCTGCGGCGCGGTATAGAGCGAGGCCTGCGCCGATTGCAGCATCCGGCCCCAGGATGGCTCCGGCGGTGGGGTGCCGAGGCCAAGGAAGCTCAAGGCCGCCTCGGCGAGAATGGCCAGCGCAAAGGCCACCGAGGCCTGCACGATCACGAGGCTGAGGATATTCGGCAGCACATGCCGCAGCGCGATCGCCCGCCCCGATGCCTGGGACATCTGGGCGGCGGCGATGAAGTCGAGAGAGAGCACGCTGAGGGTTCCGGCGCGGGCGACGCGGGCAAAACCAGGGATGGCGGCGATACCGATGGCCGCCATGGCCGACCACGTGGAGGTGCCAAAGACCGCGCCGAGCACGATGGCCAAGAGCAGCGCGGGGAAGGCGAGAAGGAGATCGGCGCCGCGCATCACCAGTGCATCCATCGTCCCGCCGCGCATGCCGGCGATAATGCCCAGCGGTACTCCACAGAGCATGCCGATGCCCACCGCCACCACGCCCACGGCGAGGGTGATATGCGCCCCAGCCATCAGCTGTGCCGCCACGTCTCGGCCATAGCGATCAGTACCCAGCCAGTGCTGCGCGCTGGGGCCGAGCAGCCGCTCCTCGGGCACCGCGTGGATCGGATCGAAGGGGGTCCACACCAGCGCGATGAGCGCGGTGAGCACTACCGCAGCCACGATGCCGCCGCCGATGAGCAGACTGGCCGGCGGGCGCTTGCGCTGCCGCGTGCGGACGCCGCCCGCATCCGGAGATTCTGTGTGCATCTCTTCTTTCCCTCCCGGTGTTAGCGACCGGCGCGGATGCGCGGATCGAGAAGGCTATAGGACAGGTCGACGATAAAGGTAGTGAGCAGGGTGATGAGTACGAGCACCATCACCACGGATTGCACCGCGGTGAGATCTCGGCCGCTGACCGCGTCGAGGAGATAGCTCCCCACCCCGGGCAGCACGAAGACGCGCTCGATCACGACCGCGCCCACGATCAGCGCCGCCATCTGCATCCCGGTGACCGTCACCACCGGCAGGGCGGCATTGCGCAGCCCATGGGCGCGCATCGCCTGCCAGACGGTCATGCCCTTGGCAAGGGCGGTGCGCATGAAATCCTGGTGCAGCACATCGAGCACGGCGGAGCGCACATAGCGGGTCATGATGGCTGCCTGCACGCTGGCCAGCGCCATAGTGGGCAGGATGAGCCGAGCAATGAACCCCGCCGGATCGGCATTGGGCGGCACCCACCCATTAGCGGGCAGCAGCCCCCAGCGCACCGAGACGATCGTGACCAAGAGGATGCCGGCGAGGAAGCTCGGCACGGCCACCCCCACCTGACTCAGTGCGGTGATGGCTACTCCGTCCGCGCGGTGGCGTCGAATAGCGGCCCACATTCCCAGCGGCACGGCGATAATGAGCGCCAGCGTCATCGAGCAGCCCATGAGGATCAGGCTCACCTGCAGCCGGTCCCACACGATGGGGGTGATGTCCTCACCCGATTGCATGGACACTCCCCAGTGGCCGGTGAAAAACCCACCAATCCAGGTCAGATACTGCAGCAGCAGCGGGCGGTCGGTGCCGAGCTCCGCCTGCTTCTGGAGAATGAGCTCATCAGTGGCATTGACGCCGAGGGCAATGGCGGCCGGATCGCCGGGGATCAGTCGCAGCAGCGCGAAAATCACCACGGAGGCCACGAACGCGGTGAGCACGAAGCGCAGGCCGGCGCGCAGGAGCAGTCGAAACATTAGCTGCGCTCCTTCCCAGACTCCCCATCATCAGGGGCGCGGTGCATCGTGGCCAGCTCGAGGCCCTCGGTGATCTGATCGGCGCGCACGCCGCTGACCGAGCGGTCGGTAACCACAATATTGGGGAAATTAAAGAGGGTATCGGCGCCGGCTTCGGCCATGATCTGATCGACCGCCTTTTTCATATAGCGCACTTGCTCCTGGGCAGTGCCGCGATCGGCCTTCTCCAGCAGGGCGCGCACCTCGGGCGAATCAAAGCCCAAATAGTACTCGGGATTGCCAAAAAGCTGCGGAATATCGCGCGGCTCGATGTGCATCACCAGCGACATGTCATAATCCTGCTGCTTGAGCACCTCGTTCAGCCACACCGCTGGGAACTCGGTGGAGCGAATGCTCACATCCAATCCAATATCGCGCAGTTGTGAGACCACGATCTCGCTCGCCGCCACCGCATAGGGCAGCGAGGGCACGGAGAAGACCACGTGGTTATTGCTCTCATTGATCCCTGCCTCGGCGAGGAGCTGCCGCGCGCGCTCCGGGTCGAAGGGATAGCGGGTGGAGGCTTCATACCAGGGATCCGTGGGCGGCACTGGGGCACCGCCGGTGTCGATACCGTGCCCGTCCCATGCGGTGTCGATCACGGCCTGGCGGTCGATGCCATACATCACCGCTTGGCGCACGCGGACATCATCGAAGGGGGCGCGGTTGTTGTTCATCGACAACAGCACCTCGCCATTGGTGGTGCCCACCTCGACCGTATAGCGGGTGGGGTCGAAGGTGTGGAGCAGCTCGGGCGATTGCATGGAATACACCACATCCACGTCTCCGGAGCGCAGCGCGTTCATGGCCGCCACCGCATCGGCGAAATAGCGGATCGCGGCGCCCTGGTTCTGCGGGGCCGGGCCCCAATAGTCATCCCGGGCCCGAAAAGAAATGGAGTGGCCGATAGCAAAGTTCTCCACCTCATAGGGGCCCGTGCCCACGGGGGCGCTGGCGAGGGTGTCCATGGCCGAGGGCGTCATCATCGCCCCCACGAGGGTGGCCATATCCCACAGCCATTGATTCGACGACGCCGCCAGCTGCACCGAGACGTCGGTGGGGCTGAGCACCTCGACGGACTCGACGATGTCCATCTTCTTCTTCAACCCATTGCTCCACGCCTCGGAGCGGACGCGGTCGATGGAAAACTTCACCGTCTCGGCGGTGAAGGCATCGCCATTGGAAAAGGTGACATCATCGCGCAGGGTGAAGGTGTAGCGGCGCCCATCCTCCGAGACCTCCCAGGAGGTGGCCAGCCAGGGCACAATCTGGCCGTCATCGTCGATGCGCACCAAGGTTTCATACACGTTGCTCATCAGCGCGCCGGGAATGGCCGCGCCGGAGTTGGTGGTGAAGTCGAGGGAGACTGGGGAAGCCGAGGCAGCCACCACAATGTCGTGTGTCCCAGCCACGCGGCCCACCTGCACTGCGGTGGAGCCGGCGCTGCAGCCGCTGACTCCCACGGCGAGTGCCGTGGCGAGCGCGGCGGTCCTTAAGCCCGTGCGGTCGCGCCGCGAGCGGCGAGAGGGGAGATTCATACTTGCACAGGCTAGTCGGCTGAGCGGCGTTCCCAGGAATGCGGGGGATCGGTGTAGGCGCGGGTTGAAGCGCGGCTACAGGTGGTCGCCTGCCTAGAATGAGCCCCATGACTGAGGCAGGACAACCAGCGGCACGACGCGGCACAGACCGAGACATCATTGCGGTGCGGATGAGTGGCGGGGCGATCCTGCGCTCGAAAACCACCGCGCTGTGCGTGGTGTTTGTGCTTGTTCTTGGACTGATCGGGGCGGCGCTGCTGGGGGCGTGGGCCTCGGAAACCCACGAGACTCTCCGCACCCTCTATGGGGTGGCGGCGGCCCTACCGATCGTGGGGGTGGTCATCACGCAGCTGCAGTTTATTCGCTTCGTTTTTCACGCCCGCCGGCGGCGAGTGATCGTGGGACGCATGATCACGATCCCCGCCTCGGGGGTGAGTTTTCACCGCGATCAGCTGCGCCGCGTAGACATTTGGTCGGAGAATCGCGACGGGGCGATCACCACCTACATGACGCTGGTGCCGGCGCATATCGAGCAGCGGGTGGATGCGCACCAGCTGGCCCATGAGGTGCCCGCGATTCTGCGTGATTATTGCGTGCGCCTGCCCCGCGGCAGCCGGCCCACCGCCTATGAGCTGGCGGATAGCCTCCGCGAGAATAATCCGCAGCTCGAGGTGAATAAGATCGGCAAGATCGCCTAGGCCGGTACCGCTGTCTCGCGGACCGGAGCGGGCAGGGGGCGACGCGGCGGGAGGACGCTATCGAGGATGAGCCCCACGATGATGAGGGCGAGGACCGGCAGCACCCAGCCGAGCTGTTGCTCATGCATCGGTGCCCAGCCGAGGAGACGCTCAATGCTCTCGCTGGCCACGCCGACCGAGGACAGGGAAGCCAGCAGCGACCACACCACCGCGCCCCACACGCCGAGACGGAAGGTGTAGAACAGCCGGCGGCTCTTCCACAGCGGCGCCAGCAGTGTGATGGCCACCAAGGTGATCGCGGGCGGGTAGAGGAAGCCGATGATGGGGCCGGCGATCGCCAATACGGACTGCAGGCCCACCGTGGACACGGCGAAGGAGATGAGGGTGAAGACCAGCACCCACTGCTGATAGCTCACGGCCGGCAGCAGGCGGTGGAAGAACCCGGAGGTGGAACCGATAAGTCCGGCGGCGGTACCGATGCATGCCAGCAGCACCACCATGCCGAAGAGCACACGCCCGGGCTGGCCCATGGTCACATAGGCGATATCGGTGAGGATCGCGGCACCGTCCTCGTACTGCTCGGGGTTGGGCACCACGCGGCCCACCATGCCAAGGGCGATATAGACCGCGCCGAGCAGCACCCCGGCGCCGACGGCGGCGATGATGGCGCCCCGCTTCAGGCCCATGCCATCGGGGGAGCCCAGGCCCTTTTCGCGCAGCGCAGAGATCACCACGATGCCGAAGGCGAGGGCGGCCACCGAGTCCATGGTCAGATAGCCTTCGATCAGCCCGGTGGGGCCGGGGTGCTCGGCGAACTTCTCGGCGGCAGGCACTCCAGTGGGCTCGAGCTGGCGCAGAGCCATGACCACCATGAGCACCAGCAGAATGAGGAGCACGGGGGTGAGCCACTTGCCGATGCGATCAATCAGGCCGGTCTCGCGGTAGCACATGAGCCAGACCACCACGAAGTACACCGCGGAAAAGACCACGGTGGCGGCGCGGGAGTCCACGCCGAATACGGGGGAGAAGGCGGTGGAGTAGCTCACCACCGCGGTGCGGGGCACGGCGTAGAACGCGCCGATGGAGAGATAGATGAGCACGGGGAAGATCACGCCGAAGAACCGACCCGCCTGGCGCGATAAGTCCAGCACATCCTCGCCAGAGATCACCACCGCGATCATCGACACCACGGGCAGGGCCACCCCGGCGGCGAGGAAGCCAAGGATGGCGGGGGCGAAGTGGGTGCCGGCTTGGGCGCCGAGAATAGGCGGGAAAATGAGGTTGCCCGCACCAAAGAACATCGAGAACAGCATGAGTGTCGCCGTGGTGAGGGTGGCGAACACTGCCGTGGATTGCACAGCCGAGCGAGCGGAGTCAGACATCGGAAGAGAGCTTTCTAGACAGAATGTGAGCTATCGACTCAGCAGCCTAGCAGTACTGGTCCTACCACTCGTTCTTCGGTATGCGCTGCGTGCTCAACGTCACTGCGCTCGACGCAGCAGTTCCACGAAGGTCTCGAGGTTCTCCGGTGGGGTCGCGAAGTTCAATCGGGCGCAGTGCGCATAGCGCCCCGCGGGGGCGAAGGTGGCGCCATCGTTGAGCACCACGCGGCAGTGGTGTTCGAGATACTCGGCGGCCGTCTCCTCGCCCGCGGCGAGGGCGGTATCGCCGAAGTCGAGCCACATCAGGTAGGTGGCCTCGGGGGCGCTGGCCTTAATTCCGGGGAGGGCCTCGGGTAGGGCGTGGAGCAGGTAGTCGCGGTTGCGGCGCAGCAGTTCTAGCTGCTCATCGAGATAATCGGTGGAGGCGGTATAGGCGGCCGCAGCGCCGACGAGGCCAAGGGTGGAATAGCCGTCGGTGACCAGCGGCCCGGCCGCCTGAAAGGCTGCCTGGTGGTCTGGGTTGGTGAAGTACATTTGGGCGCATTTCAGTCCGGCGATATTCCATGCCTTCGAGGTGGCGGTGGCGGTCACGCACACCCGGCGGGCGTTCTCGCTCACCGAGGCCACCGGCACATAGGGGCGCTCGTAGCAGATGGGGGCGTGGATTTCGTCCACGATCACGAGCATGCCCAGCTCCGCCGCGAGATCGGTGAGCTGCACCAGATACTCGCGTTCATAGATCACGCCCAGGGGATTATGCGGGGAGCAGAGAATGAGTACCCGGCCGCCGCGGGCGTGGGCCTGGCGGATCTGCTCCAGGCTGGGCTGGGGGTCTGCGTCGATACACAGCATCTCGCGGCCGGTGATCCGCGGCAGCTCAAGGAAGGGCATATAGGCCGGTACGGGCACGATGATGGCGTCCTCGGGTGAGCTGAGCAGCTCAATGGCCAGCTGCACCGAGCGCACTACGTCGGCGGTGACTTCCACTTGGTCGGGCTCGGGCGCCCAGCCATAGCGCTGGCGATAGAAGGCGCTCATCCCTTCTTTCACGCCCTCAACCTGCACGGGATAGCCGAAGGCTTCGCGCTCCACCGCCTGCCGCAGCGCAGTGATCACATCGGGGTGGGTGGAGAAGTCAGATTCGGCGATCCACAGCGGCAGCAGCGCCGGGTCATAGGTATTCCACTTGCGGGTGCCTCGCCGGCGCAGCGTGTCGTTATCGAGGAAGTGACAAACCATGGCCTCTATTGTGCATGTGCCCGACCGCCTATGCCTAGCCGCTATGGTGGGTGAGTATGAACGCCCCCGAACTCGTGGTTGTGCTTGATAGCCACAATCAGCCCATCGGCACCGCACTGAAGTCCGAGGTGCACAGCACGGACACCCCCTATCATCTGGCCTTTTCCTGCTATGTCCAGGATGCACAGGGCAGGGTGTTGCTCACCCGCCGGGCGCTGAGCAAGGCCACGTGGCCGGGGGTGTGGACCAATAGTTTTTGTGGGCATCCCGCCCCCGGTGAGGAGGCTGTGGCGGCGATCGCGCGCCGAGCCCGCTATGAGCTCGGGATTGAGGGGCTGCACGGGATCGAGCAGGTACTACCCACCTATTCTTATCGCGCGGTGGATTCCAGCGGCATCGTGGAGCACGAGTTCTGCCCCGTCTACATTGCGCGTATCGACGCCACCTCCCAGCTGCAGCCCGTCCCTTCCGAGGTCGATTCTTATGGCTGGGCCACCCCGGCCGAGCTGGCAGCCGCGGTGGATGCCACCGGCTTTGCCTTCAGCCCCTGGATGGTGGACCAGCTCAGCCACCGCGCGCTCCGCGAGGCACTGGGCTGTCCCTGATAGAGGCCGGAGCTAGCCGGCGATAGAACGGACCGCACCCAGCGGCAGCCACATCCAGTCGGGGCGGTTATTGGCCTCATAGGCCACCTCGTAGAGCGCCTTATCGAGCACGAAAGCATCCAGGATATCGAAGTTATCTTGGTTGCTCGGATCGAAGTGATAGCCATCCAGCAGGGAAGCGGTGGCGGTATCAGACCACAGCTGCCGGCTCTCTGCGGTGCCGGCGTGTTCGAAATTGGCGGCGTAGTCGAGAGAGCGGATCAGCCCCGCGAGATCCCGCAGCGGGCTGTCCATGCGCCGACGTTCCGCCAGCGGCCGGGCGGGCTCGCCCTCGAAGTCAATGAGAATATATTTCTCGTCCTGTTTCAGGGTTTGTCCCAGGTGGAGATCGCCGTGGACCCGCTGCACTGGCACCTCGAGATCCTGCAGGCGCTGATACACCGCACGCGCCTTCTCAGCGAAGGGCGCCAGATCGGGCACCTGAGCCAGCATATCCTCCAAACGGTTACTGAGGGCCTGTGCCACCTGGGAGCCGGGCATGGTCTCCGTGCCGAAATGACGGGCCAGCAGCTGGTGCACCTCGGAGGTGGCCACACCGAGGTTGCGGGCGGAGTCAGAGAAGTCCGCGCCCTCGCGGACTGCGGCGAGGGCATCGACCCAGCCATCGGTGGCGTGGTGCACAAAGTCCTGCACCATGCCGGTGATCATCGTCTCGCCCTCGATCTCGTGGGTGAGATATCCCCGCAGCGGGGCGATATGTCCGCAGTGATGCTCCGAGAGCCCAGCCAAGAGCTCGACATCGGGGTTGATGCCGCCGGCGAGCTTGCGGAAGAACTTCACGATCACCGTCTCGCCGAAGATGATAGAGGTATTGGACTGCTCGCCCTCGATTACGCGGCCGAGTGCCCCAGCCGGCAGCAGCGGCTGGGTGGCGCCAGGCACGGCGTGGACCGCGCCGCCGCCGGGCAGGGAGTCGCTGGTGATGAGCTCACCCATGCGGGCCGCATAGGCCGGCTGGGCGAGCACATCGGCGTTGTTCTCGTCGAGAAGCAACTGATATAGATCGGAGCCGCTCGCTCGGTGCACCCGTGCCACCACCCATCTGACCCCGTCGCTGCCGGTGAGCGGGGCGGTATGCACCACCTCAATATCGTTGATGGCCTCAGATTTTGCGCCATAGAAGCGCTGGGCGGCCAGCATGGTTGCGAGTGCGGAATCCATGATCAGCTCCTAAGCGTCGGGATCGGTGAGTTCGAACCAGAAGAATCCGTGCGGGGCCAGGGTGACCACCCAAGGCTGCTCGGTGATCTCGGGGAAGTGCTCGCCACCGCTGAGCTCCACCGGCACGCGGCCGGCGAACTCGGAGAGGTCGAGGGAGACGGCCTGCGGGCGGCGCGACATATTGTTCACGCACAGCAAGGTTTCCTTCTCATCGCGCAGCAGATAGCTGAGGATGGCGAAGTTCTTGGCGGGCACCTCGGTGAACTCGCCGAAGCCGAAGGCGGAGTGCTGCTTGCGGGTCTGAATCAGATTGCGGGTCCAGTGCAGCAGCGAGTTCTCCCCGGCCATCTGGGCCTCCACGTTGAGGGCATCGTAGCCGTATTGGGAGTTCTGGATGACTGGCAGATAGAGCCGCTCCGGATCGGCCTTGGAGAAACCACCATTGCGGTCGCTGCTCCACTGCATGGGGGTGCGCACGCCATCGCGGTCGCCGAGCCAGATGTTATCGCCCATGCCGATCTCATCACCGTAGTAGAGCACTGGGGATCCGGGTAGGGAGAGCAGCAGGCCGGTGAAGAGTTCCAGCTGGTTGCGATCGCCCTCGAGTAGCGGGGCGAGGCGGCGGCGAATACCTACATTCGCCTTCATGCGCGGCTCCTTGGCGAATTGCTCGTACATGAAGGCGCGTTCCTCGTCCGTCACCATCTCGAGCGTCAGCTCGTCGTGGTTGCGCAGGAAGATACCCCACTGCGCCGAGGACGGAATGGAGGGGGTGTCCTGGAGGATCTCGGAGATGGGGCGACGAGACTCGCGTCGCACCGCCATGAAGATGCGCGGCATGAGGGGGAAGTGGAAGGCCATATGGCACTCATCGCCCTCGACGGGCTCGCCGAAGTACTCCACCACATCGGCCGGCCATTGATTGGCCTCCGCGAGCAGCACCCGGCCCGGATACTCCTCGTCGATGACCTCGCGGCAGCGCTTGAGGAAGTCGTGGGTTTTGGGCAGGTTCTCGCAATTGGTGCCCTCTTCCTCGAAGAGATAGGGCACCGCATCGAGGCGGAATCCGTCCAAGCCGAGGTCGAGCCAGAAGCGCAGCACATCCAGCATGGCTTCCTGGACCTCGGGGTTTTCGTAGTTGAGATCCGGCTGGTGGGAGAAGAAGCGGTGCCAATAATACTGCTCGCGCTCCGGATCCCAGCTCCAGTTGGAGGTCTCGGTATCGACGAAGATGATGCGGGCATCGGCGTATTTCTTGTCGGAATCGCTCCACACATAGAAATCCCCATAGGGCCCTTCTGGGTCCTTGCGGGATTCCACAAACCACGGGTGCTGGTCCGAGGTGTGGTTCATCACCAAATCAGTAATGATGCGGATGCCGCGCTTGTGGGCCTTATCCACCAGCTCCACGAAATCATCCACCGTGCCGAACTCGGGCAGCACCTCGCGGAAGTTGCGGATATCGTAGCCGCCATCGCGCAGCGGGGAGTCATAGAAGGGCGGAAGCCAGAGGCAGTCCACGCCCAGCCACTCCAAATAATCCAGCTTGGAGATCAGACCCTGGAGGTCACCGGAGCCGGAATTCGTGGAGTCATGAAAGGCGCGGACGAGCACCTCGTAGAAGACGGCCTCTTTGTACCATCCCGGCTCGAGGCTATTCTCGGCCATTTTCGGGGTGGCATAGTCCTCGGAGGAGGGTTCTACGACATAGCCTTCCGCATCCACTTCCGTTTCAGCGGCGGGCTCCTGGTGTGCGAGTTTCAAAGGGTCTTCAGCCATACAGACCAGATTAGAGAAAACTCCCGGCGCGCGCGGCAGCGGATCCCCTTTAGGCTTCGAGGGCGGCCCGCCGGCGAATGCGGTGCTGGCCGATGTCGGTGGCCGTCGCTTCGTCCATGCCGCGGGAGTAGGCATGGGGATCGAAGGTCCGGCCCTCGGCGCTGCGGGTGCTTAAGGAGGCATCGCCGATAAATTCGGCACGGGCGGCGCGTGCCAGGGAGGCGTCGTCGATAAGCGCCAGCTCATAGCTGCTGGAGGACTCAGCGGCCTGCTCCTCGGCCTCGGCGAGCCGGCTGGAGATCATGGTGATGAAGCCGCGCATGAAACTGCGGCGCAGCGTCACCGTGGAGGAATAGCCGCCGCTGTGGGCATCGTGGCGGAGGGTGCTGGCCCGCACCAGCATGATCGGGTTGATGAGGGTGTAGAGGGTAGACACCCGCTCGAGGTGCCGGAGGCGGCCAAAGACCACAGCCTCGCCGACTTTCACCGAGCGGTAGGTGGAGTAGACGAAGCCCTCGCAATGCAGGGAGCGGGCGATCGCCATGAGGAGTGTGCTTTGCATATCTGTATAGGAGCCGCCGAACTCGATATGCATATGGCTGACGGTATCGCTGGGATCCTCGGTGTCGAGGTCGCGCTCGTCGAGCTCGTAGCGCGCCATGAGCTCGAAGGCTTTGGCGAAGTAGATATCGCCTTCCTCGGTGCCGGCGCGATCGCGGGCCTGGCTGAGGATTTTCTGGATTTTGTCTTTGATGGTGTCGAGTGAGCTGGCCATGGGATATCTCCTGAAGTGGGTGTATCTAGAAAGCGGATGAGTGATGTATCCGCAGACTAAATGCCCGGGCCCCGTCGTGGGCGCCCGCAGGCCAGGATGCGGGCAGGGCTGTGCATAAGGGGTTTTTCTATCCACAGCCTGCCGCCGCCCGCGGGCTAGTATCCGCAGGCCACCGCGGTTATTCCCAGGCCTCGCGCCGGGCCGCTCTGCGCTGCTGCACCGGCAGCCGGAAGTGCACGCGCACCCCGTAGAGCGGATCGCGGACCACCTGCGGCGGCGCGTCAGGATCGCTTAAGGACAGCGACAGCGCCGCCCGGTTGCCACGGCCGGGCTCATGGCAGGGCCAGGAGGGGCGCTGGCCGTGGGCGAAATCCACCAGCAGCTGGTGCACCTGGCCGGCCCGCGGGGCCAGCCGCTGCGGATCGCCCGCGGCGAAGGTGGAGACCATGGGGGAGGAATGCTCCAGCATGTCGAAGGCGAGAAGCAGATCCACACAGTGCAGCGCCGGTGTCCCGTTCTCGGCATCGCCGGCAAACTGCAGCAGCCACGTGGAGCCGGACTCGCGCTCTGTCGCGGCCTGCACCCAGCGGGTAATAGAGGAATCGGAGGCGAAGCGGCGCGCCACCTGCTTCGGGTAGTGCGTATCCGCCCAGTGCAGATAGCTGCGGGCGCTATGCAGCAGGAATTGCCCGGCCAGCAGCCGTATCCCGAGCTTCGCCAGCCAGGGCGCGTGCTCATCCATCCAGACGGCGCTGGGCTCGAGATACATCTCGTGCTCGGTGTAGGTGAGCAGAATATCCACATCTGCCAGCTCGCCAGGGATGAAGGGATAGGGTCCCACCGCGGGGCCATAAAAATAGCGCCGCCGCAGCGAGGCATAGCCCTTCGCCAGCTTTCCGGGCTTGCGCGCCGCCAGGTTATTCAGCGAGGTCTGGGTGATCGGGGCGCCGACGGCGCTGCGCAGCCAGCCGCGGCGGGCGAAGAAATCCTGCGGCGGATAACCGGGCGACATCGCCACCAGCCGGCGAAAGGTGCCGGTGTAGTGGTCGCGCCGGGCCAGCCACAGCGCGATGCCGGCGCCGGCGGATTGGCCCACCAGGGTGACATTGGTGGGGTCGCCACCGAAGGATTCGATGCAACGCTGGATCCAGTCGAGCCCCAGCTGCACATCACTGACCCCGCGGTAGACAAAGCTCTCATCGGCGCGGAATTGGGCGAAGCCCTCGAGTCGCATGCGATAGCCGATAGAGACCACGATGGCCCCCGAGTGGGCGAAGGCGTGGGAGCGATACCACGAGCCGTCATAGTGGTCGGATTCATAGCGCCCGCCGTGCACATAGGCGATCACTGGGAGATCGGCGGGCACCCCATGGTCCGCTCGCGGCACCGCGGACACGGGGGCGATCACGCTCAGCCCCACCGGTCGCTGGCGTGGGGTGGTGGCATCGATGACCTCAGTGGCGGCGTCGGCCCGCTCGGGGAAGTCAAAGGGCTGCTCGTAGTGCACGTGGGGAATGCCGCAGAATTCGGCCACCCCGTCCTCGTAGACTCGCCCGCGTATCGATCCCGCGGGAGTCGATACGGTGATCGTGTTCTCACTCATGGCTGTCCATGCTATCGCAGGGGCGAGTCTTTTCCCCAAGAAAAGCAGTGGCGGTCGCTTATCGACGCCGCCTCGCCGGCGTGCTCCTTATTGATAGTCTTCGTTAGTATTGGCGGCTATGACATCTACCACTGAGCACAACCCGCTGCTGTCCCCCTCCACTCTGGACTATCAGCTGCCCGATTTCGCCGCCATCCGTTTCGAGCACTTTCGCCCCGCGTTTACTGAGGCCATGCGCCGGCACGAGGAGGAGATCCGCGAGATTCTCCGCAGCGAGGGCTGGGAGGACGTGGTAGAGCGGCTCGAGGCCTCGGGGCGCGATCTCGCCCGCGTGGAGTCGGTCTTTTTCAACCTGTGCAATACCGATTCCACGGAGGAGATGCTGGAGCTAGCCGCGGAGCTCGCCCCAGAGTTGGCAGCCCACCGCGACGCCATCATCCAGAACACCGAGCTCTACCAGCTGGTACGCGACGCCGAGGTGCCGGAGGATGAGGAGTCTCGTCGGCTGCACGAGTACTATCTGCGGCTTTTTGCCCGCTCCGGCGCCACCCTCGATGCGGAGAAGAAGGCGGAGCTGGCCGAGCTCAACCGCGAGCTGTCCTCGCTCTCGGAGCGTTTCGGCTCGCAACTGCTCAGCGATACCCAGAAGCTCGCCGTCAGCTTCGACTCCGAGGAGGAGCTCGCCGGGCTTTCGGCCTCGGCGATTGCCTCGGCGCGCGAAGAGGATGGCAGCTATGTGCTGCACCTGAACCTGCCGAGCGTGCAGTCTGTGCAGGCGCAGCTCGAGCGACCGGAGTCGCGCCGCCGCGTCTACGAGGCCTCGCTGGCCCGCGGCGTGGAATCCACCACCCCCGTGGCGGTGCGCATGGCCCAGCTGCGGGCACGCAAGGCCGAGCTGCTCGGCTATAGCAGCCACGCCGAGCTGGTGGTGGAAGAAGAAACCGCCCCCGATACCGCTGCGGTGTGGACCCTGCTGCGGGATCTCGCCCCCGCGGCTGCGGCCAACGCGTATGGCGAGTACAAGCGCATCCAGGATGTGGCCGGCGGCGAGGAGATCACCGCCGCCGATTGGCCCTATTGGGAAAATAAGCTGCGCGAGCAGGACTACGCCCTCGACGAGTCCCAGCTGCGCGAGTACTTCCCGCTGCGCAGCGTGGTGGAAAAGGGCGTGTTCTTCGCCGCCGAGCGCCTCTATGGCATCACCGTGCACCCGCGCGAGGACCTGCGCGGCTATCACGAGGATGTGCAGGTGTGGGAGGTGCGCGATAGCGACGGCACCGGCATCGGCCTGCTGCTCACCGACTACTATGCCCGCCCCTCCAAGCGCGGCGGGGCGTGGATGTCCGGCTTCGTCGAGCAATCGGAGCTGCTCGGCACCAAGCCAGTGGTGATTAACGTCTTGAACATCACCAAGCCGGCCGATGGCTCGGAGGCGCTGCTCAGCATGGACGAAGTGACCACCCTCTTCCACGAGTTTGGCCACGGCCTGCACGGGCTGCTCTCTCAGGTGCGCTATCCCAGCTTCTCCGGCACGAGCGTACCCCGCGACTATGTGGAGTTCCCCTCCCAGATCAACGAGAACTGGGCGCTGGAGCCGGTGGTGCTGGATAATTACGCCCGCCACCACGTCACCGGCGAGGTCATTCCCGCAGAACTCGTCTCCGCGATCCACGCCTCCCGCACCTTCGGCCAGGGCTTCGCCACCAGCGAATACCTGGGCGCCGCGATTATCGATTACGCCTGGCACAGCCTCAGCGCCGCCGCGGCCGAAAAGATCGCCGCCACCCCGGAGGCCGTCGCCGAGTTCGAGCGCGCCGCGCTGAGCGACGCCGGGCTAGAGGTGGAGCACCTCGCCCCGCGCTATCAGACCCGCTATTTCAACCACATCTTCGCCGGTGGCTACTCGGCGGGCTACTACTCCTACCTTTGGGCGGAGGCGCTCGACGCCGATGGCTTCGAATGGTTCAAGGAGGTGGGGGGCGCCGTCGATGCCGAGCGCAGCGAAGATAGCCCCAGCGGCGTCGATGCCGCCTCGGTGCGCGCGGCGGGGCAGCGTTTTAGGGAGCTGGTGCTCTCGCGCGGCGCCTCCCGCGATTTCACTGAGGCCTTCACCACGCTGCGCGGCCGCGAGAAGGATATCCAGCCGCTCCTGCAGCGGCGCGGCCTGGCGGGAGCGACCCGCTAAACTACATAGCCATGGATGCGCTGCGAGAGATCTACGTTGAGATCACCAATGAGCTCGGCCAGTGGATCGTCTCCTTGCCCGTGTGGCTGCAGGCGCCCGTGGTCACCACCGTCACGCTCGTTCTCTGCGGGATCGGGGCGGTGGTGCTCTTGCGCGTGATCGACCTTGCGGGCTCGCGCATCCACGCCCGCGTGCACGCCGAGGACACTACCCGCAGCAGCAGCGCCGCGGTCGTCCGGCCGGGCCCGGCGGCGCGGGGTACTAAGATCGTGATGAACCAAGAACCCGTCGCCTGGAAAGAGCCCACCACCGAATGAAGAATAAGCCCCGTCGCCGCCGCCCGCGCAGTACCTATGGCAAGTCGCGGGTCACGCTCGCACTCATCGCGCTGCTGCTATTCGTCGTGGTGATGGCGCTACTCGGCCATATCTAACGGGACGCTGCCGCGGCGATGGTGCGGAAGAACTCCGCATCCGCCAGATCCTCGATAACCACCGGCTCGCCGGCGGCATTCCGCAGCGGCACACACCAGTTGGGGTAGTGCTCCTTCGTGGTGCCCGGCTGGTTCTGCACCGCCTTATCGCCTACCAAGTCCACCAGCGCGGTGCAGGTGAGAAGCGAGGGGGTGGCGGCCACATAGCGGTGCAGGGCGGCCACCAAATCCACCAGCGGTCCACGCTCGCCGCGCTCGGCGCCCAGGAAGGTCTCGACGGGGCTGTGCCCGCGGAAGTAGCCCCGCTCGCGGACGCGCTCTAGCACCTCGTTTTGCCACGCCAGATCCTCGGCGTTTTCCTCTTCCTTGGAACGGCTGAACAATCCCAGCTGATCCCGCAGCTCCACGTGGGTGCCGGACAAATAGCCGGCGGTGGGAGGCAGGTCGTGGGTGGTGACCGAGGTCAGACACAGCTCGCGGTAGTGCTCGGGCAGGCGCGGGCCGCCGCCTTCGGGCTCGGACTCGAACCACAAAATAGAGGTGCCCATGATGCCGCGCTCGGCGAGCACATCCTGTACCCAGGATTCGAAGGTGCCGAGATCCTCGCCGATTACTACGGCCCCGGCGCGCTCGGCCTCAAGAACCAAGATGCCGACTAAGGCGTTGTAGTCGAAGCGCACATAGGTGCCCTGGGTGGGCGCCTGCATGCGGGGGATCCACCATAGGCGGAATAGGCCCAGAATGTGATCGATGCGGATGCCGCCGCTGTGGCGCAAAATCGTGCGCAGCATATCGCGCCAGGCCGCATAGCCGGACTCCGCCAACTTGAAGGGATCCCACGGCGGCTGGGACCAGTCCTGCCCCTGCTGGTTATAGGCGTCCGGTGGGGCGCCCACCGACGCCTGCGGGGCCAGCACCTCGGCGAGGGTGTGGGCATCGGCGCCACCGGGGTGCACCCCGACGGCGAGATCCGCCATGATGCCGATGCTCATGCCGGCATCGAGGGCGCGTCGATGCGCCTGACGCATCTGGGCATCGCAGAGCCATTGCACCCAGGCATAGAAGGCGGCCACCTCCATCGGCTCCTCGTTCAGAGCGTGGTTGCCATTCTGTGCGGCATGCTCTGCCTCGGCGGCGAGATCCTGTTCGGCGCACCACAGGGAGAAGTCAATGAGGCCCTGGCCCTCCATCTCCACATACTCGCGGAACTGTTGCTCGCGCTCGGGGGAGCGCGGAGTGTTATAAAGCTCGCGCAGCACCTGCAGCTTGGTGGCGTAGATCGGATTGCGATCAATGAGCCCGCCCGAGTGGTTGAGCTCCTTCAGCGGCGCGGCCAGCTGCTGGATATCGGCCTGGGTCTCGGCATCGAGGGCCTGATACTCAGGAATGGACTCGATATGCAGATAGATCGGGTTCATGAAGCGCCGGGTGGTGGGCAGATAGGGGGAATCCTCCACCGGCGGGAAAGGCTCGGCCGCGTGCAGCGGATTGACCAACACATAGTCGGCGTCGGCATGCGCCGCGAGCACCTCGGCGAGGGTGCCCAGATCATGGAAATCGCCGATTCCCCACGAGTCGGCGGAACGCACCGAATAGAGCTGCGCCATCACGCCGCTGCAGGGCTGCTCGCGCAACGAGGCGGTGGTGCTCAACATGGTGGGGGTGACCACCAGCTGGCACTCTTCCTCGATATCCTCGGAGCGCAGCTGCAGCGTATGCCAGCCCAGGGGGAGATCATCGGGGGTAGAGAAGGTAGCCTCGCCCCAAGCGCAGCCGTCGACGATGCGCGGGGGAGTCCAGTTATCCTCCTGGCGGGGGCGCACCTCGCCGCCCTCTTCGAGCAGGATCCGCACATCGGCTGCGGCGCCATCGTGCACATGCACATTAAAGAAGTGGCGATCCCCTTCCCGGGCCACCACGCAGCGCGGCAGGGGGCGCGTGGCTTCCGCATCCTCCACGCGGGCGCGTAACTGCGCTAACTCCTGCTCAGAGGAGTCGGCGGACAGCTCATAACCTAAGGCCCCAATGATGGAGACGAGGGTGTCCTCGCTGACCTCCACCACGGAACCGTCATTAGCGGTGTAGTGCGTCGCAACACTCAGGGTACTGGCTAAATTACGAAGTTCGTCTCTAGAGCTCACAGGAACCATAGTGCCATTGACCGCTGAGGATCGTGCAATAATTGCCCGCTATCGTTGGCGAGCTATGTGCGCTCGGCTAGTGGGGGCGGGTAGCTTACAACATGAAGGTTTCTTCAAAATAGGCAGGGGCGTTGCCGCCCAGTTGAAAGAAAGGTCCACAATAAGCATGGTGAATGAGTACTCCACCCCCGCGAAGTACAGCATCGGCGAGCACGACACATGCCTGACCGCCATGCTGGAGATCGCCCGCTCGCGCCCTTACGGCATTATGTTTACCCGGCCGCAGAACTTTGAATGGGTTAATGTCACCGGCCAGGAATTTGCGGAGGAAGTCTATGCGGTGGCCAAGGGCTTAATTGCCAATGGAGTGCAGAAGGGCGATCGCGTGGCCCTGCTCTGCGAGACCCGCTATGAGTGGACGCTCATCGATTTCGCTATTTGGGCGGCCGGGGCCGTGTCGGTGCCGATTTATGGCTCCTCCTCGCTCAGCCAAGTGCAGTGGATTATTGAGGATTCCGGCGCGGTCTTCGCGTTTACCGAATCCCAAGAACACACTGCGCTCATGCGTAACCTGCTGGTGGATGAGAATGGTGTGCCGCGGCTGTCCGGCTCGGCCTCGAAGCTGCGCCGCATCCTCGAAATTAATGCCTCCGCCGTGGACACCATCATGTTTGAAGGCCGCGAGGTAGACGACGCCGAGGTGGAGAAGCGTATCGCCGATACCCGCTCCGAGGATCTCGCCTCCTTGGTCTATACCTCCGGCACCACCGGCCGCCCCAAGGGCTGCATGCTGACGCACCACAACTGGCTGGCCGAAGCCTATGCCTTGCTTACTCACCCCATCGGCCAGGTGGCCACCCCGGGCAATCGGGTGCTCACCTTCCTGCCGCTGGCCCACGTGTTCTCCCGCGCCGTGTCTTTGGGCGTGGTCATCTCGGGTGCCACCCAGAGCCACTGGTCCGATTTCTCCACCTTGTCGGTGGAGTTCCAGCGCTCCCGCCCGCATCTCATCTTGGGTGTGCCGCGCGTGTTCGAGAAGGTGCGCAACGGCGCCGCGCTCAACGCCAAGCAGGCCGGCCCGATCAAGGATGCGATCTTTGAGAAGGCGGAAAAGACCGCCCGCGAATACTCCAAGGCCCTCGATACCGAGGAAGGCCCCAGCAAGACCCTGCAGTGGCGGCACGCCACCTACGACAAGCTGGTCTATTCCAAGCTCCGCGCCGCGCTGGGTAATTCGGTGCGCTATTGCATCTCCGGTGGCGCCGCCATGGACCGGGATCTCTTGCACTTCTACCGCGGCATCGGCGTCACGGTGTACGAGGGCTATGGCCTCACCGAGCTCACCGCCGCCGCCGCGGTGAACTTTGATGACAACATCATCGGTACCGTCGGCCGCCCTGTCGGCGGTGTGTCCGCACGGCTGTCCTCGGAGGGCGAGGTGATGTTCAAGGGGCAGACCCTCTTCCGCGGCTACTGGAATAATGAGGAGGCCAATCGCGAGTCCTTTGACGAGGATGGCTGGTTCAACACCGGCGACCTCGGCGAGATTTACGAATCCGGCCACATCGAGATCACCGGGCGCAAGAAGGACCTCATTGTCACCGCCGGCGGCAAGAATATCTCGCCCGGCCCGCTGGAGGATCAGCTGCGCTCCCACCCGCTGATCTCCCAGGCGCTGGTGGTGGGCGATGGCAAGCCCTTCGTCGGCGTGCTCATCACCCTGGAGCCGGAGGCCTTCGAGCACTTCAAGGCGCAGCGCAATATCCCGCTCTCCAAGTCCGTGAAGGATGTGGCCCTTGATCCCATGCTCCGCGCCGAAATCCAGGACGCGATCAACTCCGCCAATATGATGGTCTCGCACGCCGAGGCGATCAAGAAGTTCTACATCCTAGACCGGGACCTCAAGGAAGAGGAAAACGAGCTCACTCCGACCTTGAAGGTCAAGCGCAACGTGGTGGTGCGGCGCTTCTCGGAAGAGATCGACGTGCTCTACCGCACGAACTAGCCACAGGACTACCCAGGGCGGATGTCTCCATCGGGCCACACCCGGCGAGGCATCCCCCTTTTTTCTTAGAACTGGCTTAAAGTCGTACGCGCAGAAGACAACCCGCCCGTCCCAGCGAGTAAAGGAGCAGCACGTGGAGCTACTTGACGCCAAGCTGCGCCTCAAAGAGCTCACTCAAGAGATGTACAACATCGGCGATGAAGTGGCCGAATACATCGAGCACATCGCCGAAGCCATCACCGACTGGGACGCCGAGCTCGTGGAGGAATGCCTCCTCGAATTCGACGAGATCGCGGTGGAAGCCATCAACGACGCCCGCGTGGTGGTCTCGGAGCTCTACGGCATCCGCCAGGCCCTCATCAGCGGGCTGCGCGCCGGGTCCATGGGCGTGTGGGAATCTAGCAAGCGCACGGAGCGCTATGCGCGCCCGCAGCTTGTCGACGCCCACCTGCTCTCCACCTCTTTCGCGCTATCGAGTCCGATGTCGGTGCCGGCTCTGAGCGACGCCATGCAGGGGCGCACCGAACTGGCCACCCAGCAGCTCGCCGCAATTGTGGAATGGGAGCTGGACCAGACTGCCTGCGCCGCCGCAGACCTTGAGAGCGTGAGCCTAGCCACCATGTTCACCCGCACCCGCCGGCTGGTGCACGCCTGCGCCGAGGGCTGGTTGGAGACCGTCGCCCGCGCCCACCCCTCCTATGCCGCGGCGGCCCGCGGCTCCCACCCGCCCGAGTTTCTCGCCGAGCGGGCATGGATCGACGGCGTGGTGGCCTCGGTGCGTCGTCGCATGCACGCCAGCGACCGGGGTGCATGAGAGCAGCCATGAGCACCTTTGGCGTGTATATTCACGTGCCCTTTTGCGCCACGCGCTGTGGATATTGCGATTTCAATACCTACACCCCGGGCGAGCTTGGTAGCGCCTCCTCTCCGGAGTCCTATCTCCAGGCCCTCGCCATCGAGCTGGAGCTCTCGGCCGCCGCCACCAGCCATCGTGTGGTGGACACGGTCTTTATCGGTGGGGGCACGCCCTCGCTGCTCGGCGCGGAGAAGCTCGTTTCCATTCTGGGCATGATCCGCCAGCACTATGATCTCGCCCCCGATGCGGAGATCACCACCGAGTCCAATCCGGAATCCACCTCGGCCCGCTATTTCGAGCAGCTGCGCGCGGGCGGTTTCACCCGCGTGTCTTTGGGGATGCAATCCGCCAGCGAATCGGTGCTGGCGACCCTCGATCGCACCCACACCCCAGGACGTGCCGCCACGGCAGCGGAGCAGGCGCACGCCGCCGGCTTCGAGCATGTGAACCTCGACATGATCTACGGCACCCCGGGCGAAACGGATGATGATGTGTGCCTCACGCTGGAGACGATCCTGGGCGCTGGGGTGGATCATGTTTCGGCCTATGCGCTGATCGTGGAACCCAACACCAAAATGGGGCGGCTGGTGCGCACCGGGCAGCTGCCGGCACCCGACGATGATGTGATGGCCCGCCGCTATGAGCTCATCTCCCACAGCCTCGAAGTGGCCGGGCTCGACTGGTATGAGGTGTCCAATTGGGCTCGCCCGGGCGGGGAGTGCCGGCACAATATTGGCTACTGGAGCGATGCCGACTGGTGGGGTGCCGGGCCTGGGGCGCACTCGCATATCGGCGACCAGCGCTTCTATAACGTCAAGCATCCGCGGCGCTACTATGAGCGGCTCGGCCGCGGCGAGTTGCCGATTCAGGAGACGGAGCAGCTCAGTGCTAGCGACCGCCACACCGAGCAGATTATGCTGGGCCTGCGCATGCGCGAGGGGATAGCGCGGAGCGCGCTGGACCCGGCTGCTGCGGAGACGATCGACCGTTACGTCGATCGCCAGCTACTGAGCGTCGATAAGCATCGGCTCAGACTGAGTGATCAGGGGCGCCTCTTGGCCGATGGGATTATCGCCGATCTGTTGCTCGCGGAGGAGGAGCACTAGGCTGGTGCGTTAAGAGGGAGGTAGATGCATGTCCACAGCCACTGATGCGCGGCGTGTCCGTGTGCTGCGCGCGATTGTTGCCGATTACATCAGCTCTCAGGAGCCCGTGGGGTCGAAGTCGCTGGTGGAGCGCTATAACCTCGGGGTGTCCTCGGCCACCATCCGCAATGACATGGCGGTGCTGGAATCGGAGGGTTTTATCACCCAACCCCACGCCTCCTCGGGGCGCGTGCCCACGGAGAAGGCCTATCGCAGCTTCGTGGACTCCATTCATGACGTCAAACCACTCTCGCTGCCCGAACGGCGTGCCATCCTCTCCTTCCTAGAGGAAGGGGTGGATCTGGAGGATGTGCTGCGACGCGCCGTGCAGCTGCTCTCCCAACTCACCCGCCAGGCGGCGGTGGTGCAGATGCCGATGCTGCAGGTCTCGCGGGTCAAGCACTGCGAGGTGGTGCTGCTCAGCCCCGTGCGGCTCTTGCTCGTGCTCATCACCGACACCGGCCGGGTGGAGCAGCGCAATGTGGAACTCGAGGATGTGATCGAGCCGGAACAGGTGGCGCAGCTGCGCCACGCGCTTAACCGGGCCTTGGGCAATCACACCCTCTCCGATGCCTCGGTGGCGCTGGCGGATCTCGCCTCCCATGCACCGCACGACATCCGTATTCCCGTGATCACCTGCGCCACCGTGCTCATCGAGACTCTCGTCGAGGCGCCCTCCGATCGCCTCATCCTGGCCGGCGCCTCCAATCTCAGCCGCGCCCGCGGCGACTTTCCCCAGGGGCTCCCCGAGGTACTCGAGGCGCTGGAGGAGCAGGTGGTGGTGCTCAAGCTGCTCTCCAATGCCCACGATCTCGGCTCCGTGCGTGTCTCCATCGGCGGCGAGCACGAGGAATCGGAGCTGAAGCACACCTCGCTGGTGGCCACCGGCTATGGCACCGAGGAACGCTTGGGTGGCATGGGGGTGATGGGGCCGACCTATATGGATTATTACGGCACCATGTCCAAGGTGCAGGCCGTGGCCAGCTATGTGTCGCGGGTGCTCACGGACGAATATCACGGGGAATAATCCCGTGAAGTTTCTCCTTGTAGGTGAGGAGACTATGCTATCGGTGTTTGAGCACTGTCAATAACACAACTACGTAGGGGAAAGATTAAGACTCGTGGCTCGTGACTACTACGGAATCTTGGGCGTGGACTCGTCGGCAAGCGATGCGCAGATTAAAAAGGCGTATCGCAAGCTGGCCCGCAAGTACCACCCAGATGTCAACGATACCGAGGAGGCAGCGGAGAAGTTCCGCGAGATCTCGGTGGCCCAAGAGGTCCTGCTCGATCCCGAGAAACGCCGCATCGTGGACATGGGCGGGGACCCGATGGAGCAGCGCGCCCAGGGCGGCTATGGCGGTGGCTTCTCCGGTGGCGGCTTCGGCGATATCTTCGAAGCCTTCTTCGGTGGCGCCGGCGGGGGCGGCCGTGGCCCGCGCTCGCGGGTGCAGCCCGGCAACGACGCCCTGCTGCGCACCGAGATCTCCTTGGAGGAGGCCTTCCGCGGCGTCAAGAAGGACATCACCGTCGATACCGCCGTGCTCTGCGATCGCTGCGAAGGCACCGGTTCGGAATCCAAGTCCGCGCCCGAGACCTGTGGGACGTGTCATGGCAGCGGTGAGATCCAAGAGGTGCAGCGCAGCATTTTGGGCAATGTGATGACATCCCGCCCCTGCCGCGCCTGCCAGGGCTTCGGCGAGATCATCAAGGATCCCTGCTCGGAGTGCTCGGGCGAGGGACGGGTGCGCAAGCGCCGCGATCTCGTGGTCTCTATTCCGCAGGGCATCGCCGACGGCATGCGCATCCGCATGGCCGGCCAGGGCGAGGTCGGACACGGTGGCGGGCCGGCTGGCGATCTCTACGTGGAGGTCAGCACTACCCCGCACCCGGTATTCACCCGCGATGGCGATACCCTGCACTTCACCGCGAAGGTGCCCATGGTGGATGCGGCGCTCGGCGCCGCTCTCACCGTCACCGATCTCCGCGGCGAGGAGCTGACGGTGGACATCCAGCCCGGCTCCCAGCCCAGCCAGACCGTGCGCATGCACGGCGCCGGCATGCCGAAGCTGCGCGCCGAGGGCGCCGGTGACATGGTGGCGCACCTCGACGTCACCGTGCCCACCGAGCTCAACGACGCCTCCCGCGAGCTGCTGGAGAAGGTGCGTGCCCAGTCCTCCGAGTCGGTCAAGGTGCATAGCCAGGACCGTGAGGGCGAGGGCTTCTTCGACCGCGTCCGCAGCCGCTTCCGCAGGTAAAAGCAGTGTCCCTTCCGCTCTTTTTGGACCCCGAGCTCGCGGCGGCCCCGCCGGTGGGCGCGCGCGTGGAGCTGCGCGGCCAAGAGGCCACCCATGCCGGCACCGTGATGCGGCTCGGCGTGGGCGAGCAGCTGCGGCTGAGCAATGGCCGCGGCCTCGTGCTGCGGTGCGAGATCGCCGCCCCACCCAGCAAGCAGCGCGTGGAGCTGACTGTCTGCGCGGTGGAGGAGGTGGCCGCGCCGCGGCCGCGGGTGAGCATCGTCCAGGCGCTGCCCAAAACCGAACGGGCGGAGCTCGCCGTGGATCTGGCCACCCAGGGAGGGGTCGATGCCCTCATTCCCTGGCAAGCCAGCAGGTGTATCGCCAAGTGGCCGGCGCAGAAGCGCGCCAAGTTGCACGGTAAATGGGTGAGCACCGCGGTGGCGGCCGCCAAGCAGTCCCGCCGCCCCGTCGTGCCCGAGGTGGAGCAGCTGCACCAGACCGCCGAGATTGTGCAGCGCATCGAGGCCCTCAGCGCCGCCGGCGGGCTGGCCTATGTGCTACACGAGGAAGCCACCGAGTCGCTGGGCACCGCCCCCGTTGATGCCCCAGAGATCATGCTCATCGTCGGCCCCGAGGGCGGGATCAGTGAGGAGGAGCTGGCCGCCTTTCGCGCGGCGGGTGCCCAGCCGGTGCTGCTTGGCCCCGAGGTGCTGCGTACCGCCAGCGCCGGGCTGGTGGCATTGGCCGCGATTGGTTCACGCACTCCGCGCTGGCATCTACGTTAAGCTGCAGTGGACACTCCGGAAAGGACAAGAAAGAGAGCACGTGGGAATCTACGAGCGCACCGAAACCGCATCGTTGAGCTATAGCATCGAGCCGCAGCTAGCCCAGGCGGTCTGCGGGATCAATGACGAGAACATCAAGGTCCTCGACAACCAGCTGGCCTGCGATTTCTTCGTGCGCGGCAACGAGGTCACCCTCACTGGGCCCGCCCCCGTGGTGGCTCGGGCGCGCCGCGTGCTGAACGAGCTGCAGGCCATGGCGCGGCGGGGGCATGTCATCACCCGCGACGCGGTTAAGCACACCATCACCATGGTGAGCGTCGAGGCCCCCGAGGGCGTTAATCGCCGCCTGGCCCAGGAGATCGTGGCCCGCCGCGGCAAGGTGATTCGCCCCAAGACTCGCGGCCAGCAGGACTATGTGGATGCCATCGATCAGCACACCGTGGTCTTCGGTATCGGCCCGGCCGGCTCCGGTAAAACCTATTTGGCCATGGCCAAGGCCGTGCAGGCCCTGCAGTCCAAGGCTGTCTCGCGCATCATTCTTACCCGTCCCGCCGTGGAGGCGGGGGAGAAGCTGGGCTTTTTGCCCGGCACCTTAAATGACAAGATCGACCCCTATTTGCGGCCGCTCTATGATGCGCTGCGCGACATGATGGACCCCGAGGCCATCACCAAGCTCATGGAGGCCGGCGTGATCGAGGTAGCCCCCTTGGCCTATATGCGCGGCCGCACCCTCAATGATGCGTTCGTGATCCTCGACGAGGCCCAGAACACCACGCCGGCGCAGATGAAGATGTTTCTTACCCGCCTCGGCTTCGGCTCCACGATGGTGGTCACCGGCGATATCACGCAGGTGGATCTGCCCGGCGGGCAGAAGTCCGGGTTGCGCATTATCCGCGAGATCCTCTCCGGGGTAGAGGATATCTACTTCGCCGATCTCGGCGCCGAGGACGTGGTGCGCCACCAGCTCGTGGGCGCCATCGTGGACGCCTATGACGATTATGATGAACGCCAGCTCAAGCGGAAGGCCCAGCAGTGAGCATCGAGATTTTTAATGAGTCCGGATACCCGGGAGTCAATGAGGAAGCACTCATCGACGTCGCCGGTTTCGCTTTGCGACGCATGGACATCAACCCAGCCGCAGAGCTATCCATCCACATCGTGGACCTCGACACCATCGCCGATTTGCATGTGCGCTGGCTGGATCTCGAAGGCCCCACCGATGTGATGAGCTTCCCCGTGGACGAGCTCACCCCCGGTTCCGGTGGGCGCCCCGACGCCGCCGACCCCGGCCCGGCGATGCTGGGCGATATCGTGCTCTGCCCCGAGTTCGCCGAGCGCCAAGCCACCAAGGCTGGCCACAATCTTTCCCACGAACTGGCGCTGCTCACCGTGCACGGCTGCCTGCACCTGATGGGCTTCGATCACCTCGAGCCCGAGCAGGAACGGGAGATGTTCGCGCTGCAAAATGAGCTTTTGGCCGACTGGTACGATGACATCCACGAGCGCGAACTCGAGTTTCCCGCCAAGCCCTCGGGGGCATCTGCTTTTCCCAGCGCGGCCGATCGCGCCGAGTTGGACGAGACCCTGACCGATACAGAAGGATACATTCCGCCGATCGCGGAGCCCCGCCCCTAACTTATGGAACCCACCTTATTGCTCATCTTCGTCCTCGGGGCGGTGGTCGCCACCATCGCCTCCGCGGCCTTCGGCACCATCGAATCCGCCGTCAATTCCATCTCACCCGCCCGCGTCGAGGAGATGGTCAAAAGCGAGAAGGAGGGTTCCAAAACCCTCCTGAAAGTGTTGCAGCGCCGCGCCGACAACATCAATCTTCTGGTGTTGCTGCGCACGCTTCTCGACGCCATCGCCGCGGTACTCATCGCCCTGTTTACCGTGGATCTGATCGATGGTAAGGCCTGGGCGCTGCTGATCGCGGTGCTCGGCTTCAGCCTCATCAACTATCTCGTGGTGGGCGTGTTCTCCCGCACCGTGGGGCGCAAGAATCCCTACACGGTCTCGTTGCGTTCCGCCGTGGTGCTCTCCGCCATCGGCTATGTGCTGGGCCCGATCAGCCGCATTCTCATCTGGGTGGGCAATAAGCTCACCCCCGGCGATGGTTTCCGCGATGGCCCCTTCGCCTCCGAGGTGGAGGTGCGCGAGATGGTGGACATGGCCCTCGAAAACGGCATCGTGGAAAACTCCGAGCGCAAGATGATCCAGTCCGTCTTCGACCTCACCTCCACCACGGCCCGGCAAGTGATGGTGCCGCGGCCCGAGATGGTGTGGATCGAGCAGGACAAGAATGCTGGCCAGGCCACCTCGCTGTGCGTGCGCTCCGGCTACTCCCGCATCCCCGTGATCGGGGAAAACGTGGACGATATCGTGGGCGTGGTCTATCTCAAGGACCTCGTGCAGCAGACCTACTATTCCACCGATGGCGGCCGCAGCGTCGCCGTCACCGACCTGATGCGCGAGCCCAGCTTCGTGCCCGATTCGAAGTCCCTCGACGAGCTGCTGCAGGAGATGCAGCTGCAGCGCTTCCACATCGCGATGTTGGTGGACGAATACGGCGGCATCGCCGGGTTGATCTCCATCGAGGACATCTTGGAGGAGATCGTGGGCGAGATCGCCGACGAGTACGACTCCGATGAGATCGCCCCCATCGAGAAGATCTCCGAGCGGTGCTACCGCGTGCACGCCAAGCTCTCCCTCGACGAGCTCGAGGAGTTTGTGGCCGAGGAGCTCGAGCAGGATCTCGAGTTCGACGATGACCTCGACGTGGACACCGTGGGCGGGCTCATGGCCTTCGGCCTGGGACGCGTGCCCCTGCCCGGCTCTAGTACTCACACCCACGGGCTCACCCTGACCGCGGAAGGCGGCACGGATCGCAAGGGCCGGATGCGTATTGTCACCGTGGTGGTCAGCGTCGATAAGCCAGCGGAGCAGGACGAAGAGCCGCAACGCTGATCGCGTATGCTTAAGCGCATGTTCACCGATACACCTGAAGGTTTCCGCTCCGGCTTTGTGAGTTTCGTGGGTAGGCCCAATACCGGCAAGTCCACGCTGATGAACGCCCTGGTGGGCGAGAAAGTGGCCATTACCGCCGATCAGCCGGAAACCACGCGTCACACCATTCGTGGGCTCGTGCACCGCGAGGACGCGCAGGTAGTCATCGTGGATACCCCAGGGCTGCACCGCCCGCGCACCCTGCTGGGTGAGCGCCTCAATGAAATGGTGGCCGAGACCTACGCCGATGTGGACGTCATCGGCATCACCATTCCCGCCGATGAGAAGATCGGGCCCGGCGATCGGTGGATCGTGGAGAACGTGCGCAAGGTAGCGCCGCACACCACCCTGCTGGGCGTGATCACCAAGGTGGATAAGGTCAGCCGCGATACCATCGCCGAGCGGTTGCTGCAGGCCCATGAGCTGCTCGGGTCTGAGGCGGAACTCGTGCCGGTCTCGTCCATGTCGGGCGAGCAGCTCGATGTGCTCATGGACGTGATTGTGGGGCTGCTGCCCGAGGGGCCGAAGTTCTATCCCGACGATCACATCACCGACGATTCCACCGAGAAGCGCATGGCCGAGCTCATCCGCGAGGCCGCCCTCAGCGGGCTGAAAGAGGAATTGCCGCACTCGGTGGCCGTGGAGATCGACGAAGTGCTGGACGATCCCGAACGCCCCGGGGTGAAAAACGTGCACGCCGTGATCTATGTGGAGCGGCCCGGGCAGAAGAAGATCCTCATGGGCAAGGCCGATCGCCGCTATGGGCGCATTGTGCACAACGCCCGCCAAGAGATCATGCAGCTGCTGGGCCATAATATCTATCTCGACCTGCGTATTAAGGTGCTCAAAGACTGGCAGCAGGATCCCAAATCCTTGGGACGACTCGGTTTTTAGAGGAGGTCCTCACGCGTGCGACGCGGCAGCTTCCGCGACCGCGCCCTCGTGGTGCGCACCTATGATTTCGGCGAAGCCGATCGCATCGTCGTGTTGCTCACGCGCCAGCACGGTCTGGTGCGCGCCGTGGCCAAGGGCGTGCGTCGCGCCCGCTCGCGTTTCGGCTCACGGATCCAGCGCTTCGTGCTTCTCGACGTCGAGTGCTACCCAGGCAAGAACCTGGCGCTCATCACCGGCGCAGACACGGTGAACTACTACGCATCGGGCATCATCGAGGACTACCAGCGCTATAGCGCGGCCTGCGCCGTGCTCGAAACCGCCGAAAAGCTCTCCCTGGTGGATCTGCCCGATGCGGCTCTCTTCGATCTCGCCGCCGCCGCCCTCGACTCCCTGCGCCACGATGACACTCCGCTGCTCAGCCTCGATATTTTCCTCTTGCAGGCGATGGGCAGCGCCGGCTGGTTGCCCGAAATGTTTAACTGCGCTCACTGCGATAAACCGGGGCCCCACCGCGGCTTCGACCCCGGCTCCGGCGGGGCCGTATGCGCCGAATGCCGTCCACCCGGTGCCGCCACCGTGCCCACCGAGGCACTCCGGCTCATGTGGTGGATGGCGCACGGCCGCTACGATGCCATGGCCCGCGCCCAGCAGGCCGATCCGGTGCAATGGGCGGCGCTGGTGGATACAGCGCACCGCTTGATCACCGATCACGTGCAATACCACCTCGAGCGGGGTGTGCTCAGCCTGCGGGCGGATTAATGGCACAATGAGGGAGTGAATTCATCTGCACTTACCCCGCCGACCATTCCCGCCGAGTTTATTCCGCGCCATATTGCGCTGGTCATGGACGGAAATGGGCGCTGGGCTAAGGAACGCGGCCTCAAGCGCACCGAAGGCCACAAACGCGGCGAAGCCGTGCTCATGGATGTGGTGGATGCCTGCCTCGCATTGGGTGTGGACTATCTCTCCGCCTACGCCTTCTCCACCGAGAACTGGCGACGCAGCACGGACGAGGTGCGCTTCCTCATGGGCTTCAACCGCGATGTGCTGCGGCGACAGCGCGATGTGCTCAACGAGAAGGGCGTGCGGGTGCGGTGGGCAGGCCGCCGACCGCGGCTGTGGCGCAGCGTCATCCGCGAACTAGAAGAAGCCGAGCAGCTTACCGCCGCCAACACCCGCATGACCTTGGCTATGTGCGTCAATTACGGCGGCCGAGCCGAGATCGTCGACGCCGCCCGCGAGATCGCCCGCCAAGCCCGCGCTGGGACGCTCTCGCCTGGCGCTATCACCGAAGAGCGCTTCTCCGAGTTCCTCGACGAACCCGATATGCCCGATGTGGACCTCTTCTTGCGGCCCTCGGGAGAGAAGCGCACCTCGAACTTTTTGCTCTGGCAGTCCGCGTATGCCGAGATGGTCTACCAAGACAAGCTCTTCCCCGATTTCACTCCCCAGGACCTCTTCGCCGCAGTGGAAGAATATGCTCGCCGCGATCGCCGATTCGGCGGAGTGAAATAAAAATTTCATTCATATCCCATGATCAACCCCGGTTGGCAGCGCCGCCACGAGGGGTTAAGATACCGGCGATCACGTGGTAATCGGCCACGTATCGTCTTCATGAGCCGCGGCGCGTGAACATATAGCGTGCGACGTGGCGCAAGCGTGAGCTGGGAGAGAAATGTCAGACAAAGCGACGTCCGCAGGAAGCCATGAGGCGGGAGGGAAGAAGGCTGCGCGGCTGCTGAGTACTGCCAGCCCCAAGCAAGTAAAGCGCTGGCGCCAATACCTCGCCAATGAACGCGCCGAGGCGGCCGTGTACCGCGAGCTCGCCCGCGGCAAGACGGGGGAAGAGCGCGAGATCCTGCTGCGCATCGCCCAAGCGGAGTCGCGGCACGAGCAGCACTGGCACACCCTCCTCGGCGACGAAGTGGGCATGCCCCTGCGGCCGGATTTCTCCACGCGGTTTATGGCCTTTATGGCGCGCCACTTCGGATCGGTCTTTACCCTGGCGCTCATGCAAAACGCTGAGTCGCGTAGCCCCTATGAGGAGGACCAAGACGCCACCAGCCAAATGCAGGCCGATGAGCGCATCCACGCCGAGGTCGTCCGCGGCCTCGCGGCGCGCTCCCGGGAACGCATGTCCGGCGGCTTCCGCGCCGGGGTCTTTGGGCTCAACGATGGTCTCGTCTCTAACCTCGCGCTCGTGCTCGGCATCGCGGGATCCGGGGTGTCGCAGAACGTCATTCTGCTCACCGGTGTGTCCGGCCTTTTGGCCGGTGCCCTCTCGATGGCGGCGGGGGAGTACGTCTCGGTGCAGTCCCAAAAAGAGCTCCTCGAGGCATCCACCCCCGACCCCGAGGTGCGCCGCGCCCTGCCGCAGCTCGACTTTGACGCCAATGAGCTCGCCTTGGTCTATCGTGCCCGCGGAATCGATCAGCAGGAGGCCGAAGACAAAGCTCGGGCCGTGCTGCAGCGCATCCGCACCGCACATGATGTTCAGACCCCGGGCGAATTGAGCGATGCGTCCTCCGATACCAGCTCCGTGGGTACAGGGATAACCGCGGCGCTGTCGAGCTTTGCGTTCTTTGCCGGCGGTGCCCTCATCCCCATCCTGCCTTTCCTCTTTGCTCTCTCCACCACCACGGCTGCGGTGATCAGCACCGTGCTCGTTGGTATCGCCCTGCTGCTCACCGGTGGCATCGTGGGCGTACTCTCCGGCGGGCCGCCGGCCAAGCGGGCGCTGCGGCAGCTGGCCATTGGTCTCGGCGCGGCAGGCGTGACGTGGCTATTGGGCACGCTCTTCGGTACTAGCATCTCCTAGCTAGGCTGCTGGCTGTTCTGCTGGCTGGGCGATGCCCTGTCTAAAAAACTCGTGCGCAGCTATTGACTATCGAACACCTATGCGAGAATATAGTTCTCGGGGGAAAAGTTTAGGTGAAAAATAGCGTGCAGGGGGAATAATGTTTGCGCAGCTAGAAGAAGATCAATTACCCGCAGAGATCCGTACTATCTACAGCTCCCATCCGCTATGGGGTGCAGTGTTCGAACGCATTAACAATACAGACTGTCGCTATAGTCACGAGCTGGCGACACTACCGTATAGCGCCCTCGAGGTGAATCGTCGCCGCCTCGAGCTGATCGATTATCTCGCGGAGAGGGCGGGGGCGGGCGATGCGGTGGAATATACCGCGGCGCGCTTCGCTGGGCCTTTAGGGTGTACCGAGAATTTCGTGGTGACGCTGCTTGAGCTCTCCCAGCTTTTCCGGGACTTCCCGTTACTCGCGGCGGTGTTGCGTCTCAGGCCAATTTTCAATGACTCGCACCTGCTGACGCTTGCCTCGGCATTAGTGGGGATTGCGCCGGAGAAAAGAGTGGACTTTGAGCTGAATTTCCTGCTCGATGTGCTGCCGCGGCGCAATAATCAGCAGCTCAAAGGGCGCTACTGGTTACGCCGGCGCATCAACGACATCCTGGTGCGGGTGGATCCCCTCGGGGTGGATTCCAGCGGAGAGAAAGATCCGCGCCGAGCGAAGCAGGAGTCAGTGAGCTTTTGGGACAATCCCGAAGGCGAGACCGGCTATATCGACATCGAGCTGAAGAATCATCGCTACCACCAGGTGATGGGAACGATCGCCCAAGTGGCCGCGCAGCGGGGGATTTCGCAGACGGATGCGCTCGTGGATCTGATGACACAGAACACCAACACCAAGGTGGTCTTTCATGTCTACGCCAACTGGTATGAGAAGCAGGCGTGGACTCCCGAGCAGGGGTGGCTATCGGAATACGCCACAGACGAGCTGCTCAAGCAGGTGACCGCGCTCCAGTTGCTCTCTGATTCGGAGGTTGATTCCTATCAACCGTCGGAGTCGCAGCGGCACGAGGTGATCGCCCGCTATGGCTGCTGCAACTTCCCTGGGTGTACCACGGCGGCATCGAAATGCCAGATGGACCACCTCCAGGAATATAACCGGGGCGGCCCGACAGCGACGTGGAATCTGCATCCACTGTGCACCAAGCATCACCGGCTCAAGACCCTCGGGGAGTACACCGTCGAGATGGATCCGCAGGGCAACACTATCTGGCGCTCCAAGGACGGTGAAGAAGCCACCTCCGTGCCGGAGGGAGTGATCAAGGATATGCGCCGGCTGACGCTGGAGGAGCGGATGCGGCGCAAGCACCAGGTGCGGCGCGAGAAGAATGAGGCGATCTACGGAACCGAGGTGCAGTCCGAGGCGGACGAGCCCGCCCCGTTCTAGTGCTTAAGGGGTGGAGTGGCGCGGGGCGCACTCGGCGCAGAAGCCGAAGACCTCGGCGGTATGGGCAGTGAGCTTGAAACCATGAGCCTGGGCGGCCTGCTGGGCCCATTCCTCCACGGGGCCACCCTCGATTTCCTCGGTCTTGCCGCAGTCGGTGCAGACCAGGTGGTGGTGATGGCCTTCCGTGTCGCAATGGCGGTAGCGCGTCTCCCCGGAGGCCATGTTCAGCACGTCCACGGCCTCAATATCGGCCAAGGACTGCAGGGTGCGGTACACAGTGGTCAGGCCCACTCGGTAATTACGGCGAGTGAGCTCTTCGTGGATCGTTTTCGCAGAGGCGAAGGCGTCCAGATCGCGGAGAACATTCACCACAGCTGCACGCTGCCTGGTGCTACGCACGCCAAGTTTGGGGATGGTCGGGTCGTTACGGGTAGCCATCGAACTGACTCCTTCGAGTTACAGGGGAACAATCACTCGGCGGGGCTGTTAGCGCCGAGACGGGGATCATCAGGCATTAGTGTAAGCCCCACAATGGGCCCGACACAGTATTGTCATCTGTTTCCTTTAAGGTTTATCGAAATTGAAATGAAAACGGTTACATCAGGGAAGGGACGTCTCTCGGGCGAGGACATGACAGCGGCTGTGGCCCCTAGCGATAGTATGGTTGAGACTTACATGTGTAGACGCTAAAAGAGGAGCTTCCTGTGGCACAGCAATCTGTTGTCGATTCCGTGGTCAATCTCTGCAAACGCCGAGGTCTGGTGTATCCATGCGGTGAGATCTACGGCGGCACCCGCTCGGCCTGGGACTACGGCCCGCTGGGTGTGGAACTGAAGGAAAACATCAAGAAGCAGTGGTGGCGCACCTTCGTTCAGGGCCGCGCCGACGTGGTGGGCTTGGACTCCTCGATCATCCTGCCGCGCCAGGTGTGGGAGGCCTCCGGCCACGTCGAGACCTTCACCGACCCGCTGGTGGAGTCCCTGCACACGCACAAGCGCTACCGCGCCGACCACTTGCTCGAGGCCTATGAGGCGAAGCACGGCCACCCGCCGGCTAATGGTCTCGCCGACGTCAAGGATCCCGAGACCGGCCAAGACGGCAAGTGGACCGAACCGCAGCTCTTCTCGGGTCTGATGAAGACCTACCTCGGCCCCGTCGATAACGAGCAGGGCCTGCACTACATGCGCCCCGAAACCGCCCAGGGTATCTTCATCAACTTCAAAAACGTGATGACGACCGCCCGCCTCAAGCCGCCCTTCGGTATCGGCCAGGTCGGTAAGGCCTTCCGCAACGAGATCACCCCGGGCAACTTCATCTTCCGTACCCGCGAGTTCGAGCAGATGGAGATCGAGTACTTCGTCAAGCCGGAAGAAGCACCGGAGAAGTTCGACGAGTGGGTCGATGCCTGCTGGAACTGGTTTATCGATCTGGGCATCAACCCCGAGAACATCCGCCAGTTCGATGTGCCGCAGGACGAGCGCGCCCACTACTCCGATCGCACCATCGATTTCGAGTACAAATTCGACTTCAGCGGCAATCCCTGGGGCGAGCTCATGGGCGTGGCCAACCGCACCGATTTCGACCTCTCCAGCCACATCACCGCCTCCGGCGAGGACCTGTCCTACTTCGACCAGGCGAGCGGCGATCGCTATGTGCCCTACGTGATCGAGCCCTCCTTCGGCCTCACCCGCGCCCTCATGGCCTTCCTCTGCGATGCTTACACCGAGGACGAGGCCCCGAATGCCAAGGGTGGCGTCGATAAGCGCACCGTGCTGAAGCTCGATCCGCGCCTGTCTCCGATCAAGGTGGCTGTGCTGCCCCTGTCCAAGAAGGAAACGCTCACCCCGACCGCCGAGAAGGTGGCGGATGAGCTGCGTAAGTACTGGACCATCGACTATGACGTCTCCGGTGCTATTGGCCGCCGCTACCGTCGTCACGACGAGATCGGCACCCCCTTCTGCGTCACCGTGGACTTCGACACGCTCGAGGACAACGCAGTCACCGTGCGTGAGCGCGACACCATGGAGCAGGAGCGCGTCTCCATCGACCAGCTGCAGGGCTATCTGGCCCAGCGCCTCATTGGCTGCTAAGGAGTAGGACACATGGAGAATCTGCAGTGGTCGCGCCGTGAAAAGGGCGAGTCCGGCACCGTCATGAAGCTGCGTCAAGGCACCGATGTGGTGGCCGTGGACGTGATCACCCAAGAGGGTGTATCTGGGCGCATGAGCGTGGGCGGCAGCGAGCCGTGGCGCCTCCATGTGGCCCCCGATGACGGCGCCTCTGCCACCACCCCGGACGGCCGCGTCTACAGCGCGAAGCCCGAAGAGGCTGGCACCAAGTTCACCAAGGCCAAGGCGTTCACCGTGGACGCCAATGGCCGAGCCATGCGTGTGGTCAATGAATCCGCCAATAACTGGGTGGTGGAGGATCACGACGGTACTAAGCTGGGCCAATTCACTGGCTTCAACTCGGGAGTTCGCGACGTCGAGCTGGATCTGAGCGACCTTCCCTCCGATGATCTGCTCAGCCAAGAGGAAGCCGTGTTCCTCGCCTGGCTGGCGCGCATCGCATTGGAGAACCGTCTCGAGTCGCGTTCCACCATCATCATCGCCACCTTGGTGTTGCTCACCATCTTGGCGCTGGCCGTGTTCCTGCTTTAAGCACCGATAGAAAGGGCGCACGATCATGGTTGAGCAGCGAGTCTCCACCACCCCCGGGCAATCGCCGTGGGTGTGGGTGTGGGATGAAAACGAGCTGCTCGACCGCGATGATCTCCTCATCGCCCACGTGCGCTCCGATGTGATCTACGTGGACGGCCAGCGCCTCCTCGTGGAATACACCCCCGGCACCACCTCCTTCAGCTTCCGCGCCACCGCCGCGGACGGGGAGATGATGTGCGTGCGCCAATCAGGCTTTACCATTACCTCTCTCGAGGCCGAATGCGGCGATCGGCGCTACAAGCTGGATCGCTGCTCGGTCTGGCGCAAAGAACGCGCCATCACCACCTCCGATGGCGCCATCGCGGCCTTCACCCGGCCGCGGGTGTCCGGCCGCGTCGAGATAGAAAACGGCCCAGCCCACGCAGAGATTCCGCTTATCGACGCCGTGGTGCTGACATGGGCCTGCGTGGTGGTGGATTCGCCGATCAGGCGGCCGCGCTACTAGAAACGGCCGCCGCCACCGAAGGAACCGCCGCCGCCGCCGAAGGGGCCCCCTCCGAAGGAGCCCCCGCTGAAGCCGCCGCCGCCTCCACTGAGCAGGCTGTTGATCACCATGCCGGCCACAAATGCACCAGAGGTACTGTCCGAGGAGCGGTGGCGATCGTTGTACTTCGAAATCTCGTCTTCTACCGCGCGGTAGGCGCGATCAGCGGCGCGATGCGCCTCCACAGCGATATCGGCCGCGCCCCGCAGATTCGTGCTGCGCAGCTGCTGCGCTCGCGAGCGCAGCTGGATAGCCTCGGCCAGCAGGGTGCGTGGCCGCGCCCCAATAACTCGGCCACGGGTGGCCACCAGATCCTCTGTGGACTGAATGAGACGATCCGCAGACGCTAAGGTGCTGTCGAGACGCCGCAGCAGTTCCTCACCGACGCGCGAGGAGGTGCGCAGGGTCTCGAGCAGCAGATCGAGCTCGCCATCGGCCTCGGTGAGGGTGGCGTGGCTGGCCAAGGGATCGGCCTCGCCCTGCTCCTGCGCCTGGGCTACCGCCTGTTCGGCCTGCTGGGTAACGGAGCTGACACGCTGCTCATCCACCCGCACGCCGGTGCTGCGGCTGCGCCGCATGAGATCCTCGGTCTCGCGCAGCTCTGCACGGACCTCCTCGATCAGCCCCGGCAGGGCGGCACGCGCGCCGGCGATATTCGTTTCGGCGTGCTCCACGCCAGCCAGCAGCTGATCGGCCTGGTCCACAAGCTTTTCGGTGCCGGTGATCAAATCCACTACATCGGACTGCTCGCCCGCCGGTAGCTGGGCGCGCTCGCGGGCGGTATCGAGGGTGGACTCGGCCTGGGAGAGGTGCTTCTCCGCCATCTCCACGTTGTCGGTGATCGATCCCAAGGTGCTGGCGCTATAGCGGGAACGCAGCTGGTCCAGCTGCTCCTCGGCGCGCGGCAGGCGAGTGCGCAAATCCACGATGCGCTGGGTGAGCCGATCCAAATTCTCCGGGGCATTGAGCAAGACATTGCGCATCCGCGCGAAGTCCTCGGAGCGGGCGTCGAGAATATCATCGGCGCTCGCGCAGGAGGTCACGATCCGCACCAGCCCATCGCGCCGCTCACCGCGGAAACTCTCGGCATCGAGGGCGCTCTTGATGGCAAAAGCCTCGTGCAGGGTGCGCTGCGAGGACTCGAGAGCTTGGGTGAACTGGCGGGTGCGGATCTCACCGAACTCGGCCTTTGCCAAACGCAGCTCCTCCTGGGCGCGGCGAATGGACTCATCGGTCGAGACCAGCTCTTCTTCCGCCAGCTCGGCCAGCACCTCGGTATCGAGGCTGCGGAAGCTATCCACATCATCGGAGCGGAACTTCCGGGCCTGTTCGATCTGCTGGCGCTGTTCCTTCGCGCGTCGCCGCTTCGAGGCGTACCACAGCCCGCCGCCGGCGCCCACCACGGCAACGGCACCGCCGCCGAGCCAGCCAATCTCCTCGCCGCTCAAAGAACCAGAGGAGGCATAAGTATCAGCCATGGTCTGCGCCCCCGCAGCCCAGTTACTGTCTCCCAGGGCGGGCAGGCCGGCATTAACAATGTCTTTGAGCTCCGACTCCGACCACTCGGAACCACCGTGGTAGCCATAGGCACGCGAGGATACGTCCACCGAGATGATCGCCACGTTATCGCCCGACATCTGCTGGAACCACTGCTCGGCCCGCTCGGTGCCGGTGCCTTGATAATCAGACTCGAAAATCAGATAAAGCAGCCGCCCATGATCCTGAAAGCCCTGGCGTAGCGCGTCGCTAATGGCGGTAGTCTCCGCGGCGGAGAACACCCCCGCAAAATCACCCACATAATTGTCTCTCAACTGTTGATAATCCGCGGAGGACACCATGGTCACTGGCGGTGCTTCCGCATGGGCGCTGGGGCCAGCGGCAAGCAGGCCGATAGCACCGGCGGCAATCATGGTGGCGGACAGGGGACCAACTATGCGCGTGCTCATACGTGCCAGAGTAGTGCACTATGGGCCGTGCTAGTCTCGGCACCACTATGACCACGTCTCCCACAGCGCTCGTGCTGGGAACCTCCCAGTACGATGGCGTGCCCTCCCAAGTCTTCGCCGCGCGCCTCGACGCCGCCCACCGGCTCTATCAGGACCACACCGTGCAGAGGATCGTCATCGTCGGCGGCAATTTACCCGGGGATCGCTTCAGCGAAGCCGAAGCGGGAGCGAACTATCTCGCGGAGCGCGGGGTGCCGCGCCGCGACCTCGTCGACGTGCCGGAAGGCCACGATACGCGCAGCTCCTTGGAAGCGGTGGGGGCACGCGTCGATAAGCGAACACCGCTGATCGTGGTGACGGATCGGACTCATCTGCTGCGGGCACGGTGGGTGGCGCGCCGGGAAGGATATGCCGCCACCGGGCATGGGGTGCGGGCGAAGCTGCGCATCTATGGGCTGCTGCATGAGGTCGGCGGGCTGGCGGTGCTCGTGGTGGAGACCGTGGCCGGTCGGCGCTGGGCGCGACGTGTCGAGCGGTGTTTTCGCACGCTTGGCTCATTTTATCGGCCAAGTCTGCGGGCCCGAATGAAGCAACTCTACTAGCGTCACTAGGGTGAACGTCTACTCCGCCAGCGATTATGAACGCCGCCTGAGCGAAGCGGCCAAAAGCGCTCAGCTCCCTGGGGCCGCCCCCGACGAGCGCAGCGACTTCTCGCGCGACCGGGCGCGCGTCCTCCACTCGGCGGCACTGCGACGACTCGCGGACAAAACCCAAGTGGTTGGGCCCCGCGATGGCGATACCCCGCGTACTCGGCTGACGCACTCCCTAGAGGTGGCGCAGATTGCGCGCGGTATCGGCAGCGGCCTCGGGCTCGACCCCGACCTCTGCGAACTCGCCGGGCTCTGCCACGACATCGGCCACCCGCCCTACGGGCACAATGGGGAAGTGGCGCTCAACACCGTCGCCCAAGACGCCGGCGGCTTCGAAGGCAATGCCCAAACCCTGCGGATCATCACCCGCCTCGAGCCGAAGGTGCTCGACGCTGCCGGGAATAGCTATGGGCTGAACCTCTCGCGCGCCGCCATCGACGCCTCCTGCAAATACCCCTGGACCGCCAGCGAAGGCCGCCGCAAATACGGTGCCTACGATGAGGATCGCGAGATTCTGCGCTGGGCCCGAGCCGGAGTGAGCGGGCAAGGAAAATGCATGGAAGCCCAGGTGATGGACTTCTCCGATGACGTCGCCTACTCCGTGCACGATGTGGAAGACGGCATCCTCTCCGGACGCATCCGCCTCGGCGTGCTCTGGGATCTGGTGGAACTCGCCGCCCTCGCCCAACAAGGAGCCCACGCCTTCGGTGGCAGCCCCGAGGAGCTTATCGACGCCGCCGACCGGCTACGTCAGCTCTCCTGTGTGGCCCACGCCGCCGACTTCGATGGCTCCCTGCGCGCCCTCACCCGATTAAAAGCCATGACCTCGCAGCTGGTCGGCCGTTATGTGGGCGCCGCGATTAGCGCCACACTCCACGCCCACGACGGGGCGCCCTTGGGCCGGCACCACGGCGAGTTGGTGGTCTCCGCCGAGGTGGCCGCCGAGGTGCGCATGCTCAAAACCATCGCCGTGTTATACGTGATGGAAGAAGACCAGCATCAGCGCCGCCAAACCCGGCAGCGCAACCTCATCTACCGGGTGTACGACTACCTGCATCTCAGCGCGCCCGGCTCGCTCGACCCGATGTTCGCCGCCTGGTACACCCAGGCCGAGAACGAGCAACAACGCCAGCGGGTGCTCGTGGATCAGATCGCGTCCATGACAGAATCCCGGCTCGAACGCACCGCCCGCAACGCCGCCGATATCTCCGTGTTCTACTGCTAGGTATTCTCCCCTTCGAGGGAGGCCAAGGGCCCGCCCGAGCGATCCCCGCGGATCCGCTTGAGCACGTTCTCCGCCGAGATCAAACACATCGGCACACCCACCCCGGGCACCGTGGTGGCACCCGCATAGTAGAGGCCGCGGAGCTCGGAGGAGGCATTAGCGCCGCGCAGAAAAGCCGACTGGCGCAGCGTGTGGGCGGGGCCGATCGCGCCGCCGCACCAGGCGTGATAGCGATCCGAGAAATCCGTTGGGCCAATCGTGCGCAGCACCTCCACCCGGGAACGCAGCGCCGGCTCGCCGATGGCGTCCCCCAGCTGCGCCAGAGCGGAGTCCGCAATAGCCTGCACCGCCGCGCTGGGGGAGTGCCCATAGGCGTCGCCGTGGCCGAGGCTGATATCGGCGGGCACCGGAACCAGCAGGAAAAGATTCTCCTTGCCCGCTGGGGCGACGCTCGGATCCGTGGCCGAGGGGCGGCACACATACATCGACTGCGACGCACCCAAGGGGCGATCCGGGTGGGGGCCGGAGAAGACCGCATCGAAATCCGGGGTCCAGTCACGGGAGAAGAGCAGATTGTGGTGCTCGAGCTGCTCCAGCGGGCCATCCACCCCGGCCAGCACGAGCACCGTGCCGATACCGGGATCGCGCCGGGCGAAGGAGCGCTCCGAGTAGCTGCGCAGCCGCTCGGGCACCAGCGTGGTTTCGGTGTGGTGGAGATCCGCGCCGGAGACCACCGCGTCCGCAGTCAGCGTGGCGGCACGACCCTGGGCGTCGAGGATGCGCACCCCTGTGGCCCGCTTCCCCTCATGGGTGATGGCGGTGACGCGGGTAGAGAGATGGAAACGCACCCCCGCGTCACGGGCAAGGCGGTAGAGGGCGTCGATCACGGCCGCGAAACCACCCATGGGATAGCGCACCCCCTGAGTGAGATCGGTGTGGCTCATCAGGTGATACATCGCCGGGGTGCGCTCAGGGCGGGAGCTGAGAAACACGGCTGGGTAGGTGAGAATGTGGTGCAGCCGCGGATCACTAAAACGCCGCCGCACATGCTTATCCAGCGAGGTGCTCAGCAAGTAGCTGAGGGTGCCGAGTCGTCGCAGCACGCTGGAATCGAGCAGCGGCCCCGGCGAGGAGAAGGTGGTGTAGAGGAAACGCTGCATGGCGATGCCATAGGCGTCTTCGGCCTGATCCAAATAGGTCTCCAGCGCGGCGCCGGCCCCCGGTTCGAGGGACTCAAAGAGCTGCACCGCGGCGTCCCAGCCGAAGGGCACATCGAGCGGCTCATAGGGATCGATAAACACCCGATAGCCAGGATCGAGCAGCCGCAGGTCCAGCTGCTCGGCAGTCGAGGTGCCCATGAGCTCGAAGAAGTGGTCGAAGGCATCCGGCATGAGATACCAAGAGGGGCCGGTATCCCAGCGATAGCCGTCCTCCACGAGCAGCCCCGCACGGCCGCCCACCTCGTCATTCTTTTCCACCACATCTACCTGCATGCCGCTGCGGGCTAAGAGCGCGGCGGTGGCCAGTCCGGCGACGCCGGCACCAATCACGAGGGCACTAGTGGGGTACATGGGGGCCTTTCCGGTGGAGTGCACCTTGGGCGAGGGAGCGGGCAATGATGCCCGCCTTGCGGGCGGGGCTCAGACGCAGCCGCTGCCGGTAGAGCTGCTCGGCAGGGGCCTGCTCCAGCTCATCGCTGAGGGCGGCAAAAAGATTAGTGGCCGAGCGCACTGCCAGCGCCGAGGAGGTGGGCAGCAGCGGGATCGACGCATAAGAGACCTGCAGATCCTCGCGGATCTCGGTGATGAGTGCGGCCTTGGACTCCTCCGTTAGCTCGCCCAGATAGGCGCGACCGAGGCTGGCGCTGTCCTCCGAGAGATCCCGCAGGAAGTTGATTTTTTGAAAGGCCGCGCCGAGGCTGCGGGCGCCGCGCTCCATCGTGTCCCGATCCGCGGCCGACACCTCCCGGCCGGCGAGGAAGATCTGCACACACATCAATCCGATCACCTCAGCCGAGCCATAGATATAGCGGGCGAGGCTCTCGGGGGTGTGCTCGCTGCGGTCCAGATCCTGCCGCATGGAAGCGAAGAAGGCGGCCATGTGCTCGCGCTGGAAATCGCAGCGGCGGGCGGTCGCGGCATAGGCGTGCAGCACCGGGTCAGTGTGGAAACCGCGCTCGGGGGCAGCCAGCACCGCCGCCTCATAGCGGTCCAGCTCGGCGCGGATCTCTGCGGGGCTCATACCCGCCACCGTGGCGGTGCCATCGACGATCTCATCGGCGATACGCACAACGGCATAGAGGTTGTGGATATCGCGGCGCACCGCCGGAGCGAGCAACTGGCTGCTCAAACCGAAGCTGGTGGAATAAGAGCGGATGACCTGGCTGGCGGCCGCGTCGGCGCAGTCTTGGAAACGCCGCAAATAATCGGGATGGGAGACACTCATATTCAGCGGCACACCACCGTCACCGTGGCGGCGCGGGCCACCGTCTCGATCGGATTCACCTCGGCCGCACTCAGCCGCACCCCACGCAGCAGCAGGTGGGTGACTGGGTGCTCCTTGAACGCATCATGCAGCCCGTCAAGGTTGCTGGCCCGCTGATGCGGCTGGGCGCTGAGCGCATCAGAGATCAGCGCAATCAACTCGCCGCGACTGCGTGCGCGCCGACAATCCACTGCCACTAGCTGCATGCCTAAACTCCCGTCATCGTGCAGAAACTCTCATAATGATCGGCCGTGTAGTACCACACATCGGGTTTGTCTCCGCCGGTGACAATGCGCCGCGGCCCGCGATGATTGAGCCCTGGGGTCTCCACCGTGTACTCGCGGTAGTAGTCTTGGGCGCGCTGCGGCAGCAGCTGCTCATAGTTACCGAAGTGGGTGCCGTCGTTCTCGGGGTAGTCGAAGGGGCCGCCGGCCTCGATGCGTTCCACCACCTCGGCGGCCTCCGGCGGCAGCGTGTCGAGCGCGCAGGTATCGCCGCTGGCGCTGGCGCTGCTATCGGTGGACGGCTCTGAGCCATCGAGCCCGATATAGGCGCCGAGACCGGCGAGGAGGACGGCGCCAACGGACAGCGCCACCCGACGCAGGGAGCCGCGCGGCCCCGAAGAACGTTCATCAGCCATAAACACGTAGTGTATTAGCCTCCGTTGATAGAGATCATCTGCGGTGGCATGATTCGTGTCTCAGCCGCACGCTAATGTAGGGGCCATGGGTAAAGGACGTATCCCTGAGCGGGACATTCAAGCGATCAGAGAGGCCACGCCGATCGACGAGATCGTTGGCGACTATGTGCAGCTCAAGCCCGCTGGTGTGGACTCGCTGAAGGGGCTATCGCCCTTCAAGGATGAGAAAACACCTTCCTTCCACGTGCGCCCAGCCCGCGGCTATTTTCACTGCTTCTCCTCCGGTGAGGGCGGCGATGTCTTCTCCTTCCTCATGAAGATGGAGCACCTTAGCTTCCCCGAGGCCGTGGAGGCCTGCGCGGAGAAAATTGGCTACCAGATTTCCTATGAGGGCGGGGGACCGGGCCGGCGGGAAGATGTGGGCACGCGGCAGCGGCTCATATTGGTGAATAAGATCGCCCACGAGTTCTATCAAGAGCAGCTGGGCTCCGCCGAGGCGCAGACCGCCCGCGACTTCCTCACCGAGCGCGGATTCAGCTCCGAGCACGCTCGCGAGTTCGGCTGCGGCTATGCGCCGGCGGGCTGGGACACCCTGACCAAGCACCTGCTGCGCACGGGCTTCGACGTCACCGAGATTGAGGCCGCAGGTTTGGGCAAGATGGGCCGCCGCGGCCCGATCGATCGTTTCCACCGCCGCCTGCTGTGGCCGATCAAAAACTTGGCCGGGGATGTCATCGGCTTCGGTGCCCGCAAGCTTTTCGACGATGACAAGCTGGGCAAGTACATGAACACCCCCGATACCCTGCTGTATAAGAAGTCCAAGGTGCTCTTCGGGCTGGACATGGCCAAAAAGCATATCGCCGCCTCCCACCAGGCGGTGGTGGTGGAGGGCTACACGGACGTGATGGCCATGCATGCCGCCGGTATCCAGACGGCCGTGGCGGCTTGCGGCACCGCCTTCGGCGAGGAACACCTGCAGATGCTGCGCCGGCTCATGCTGGACGATTCTTACTTCCGCGGCGAGCTGATTTATACCTTCGATGGCGATGAGGCCGGGCAGAAGGCTGCGATGCGCGCCTTCGATGGCGATCAGAAATTCACCGGTCAGTCCTATGTGTCGGTGGCGCCGGAGGGGCTGGACCCCTGCGACCTGCGCCTGGAGAAGGGCGATGCTGCGGTGCGCGAGCTCGTGGCCAACCGTGAGCCCATGTTCGAGTTCGTGGTGCGCTCGATCATCGAGGATTATGACTTGGACTCCGTCGAGGGGCGCTTGCAGGCCTTAAGACGCACGATCCCCGTCATCGCCGATATTCACGACCACTCCCTGCGGGACGAGTACGCCCGGCAGCTTGCCGGCTGGCTAGGCTGGCGCGACATCGACGAGGTGGTTCGGCGGGTGCGGGAACAGGCGCGGGCCCCACGTCCGCAGCAGCAGCCAAAGCGACGCACACCAGCGGCCCCGCAGGAGGAGCCGCGGGTGCCGCGGCCGGATCCGCGCGATAGCCGTCTCTGGCCGGAGCGGGAGGCGATTAAATTGGCGCTGCAGCACCCCGAGATCGCGCTGCCCTATATGCGGGCCTTTGATGATTCCACCTTCACTCACCCCTCGTATGTGGCGGTGAAACAAGCCGTGGATAAGGTCCTGCAGGCGGGCGGGGATCACGAGGGCGTGGACTGGCTCGCAGCGGTGGCAGGGGAGATTCCGGATATTCACGGCCGCGGCTTGGTCTCTGAGCTGGCCGTGGAAACCATCCGAGTGGATGCCGCCCATCTGGTGCGCTACGCGGACTCGGTGTATTCGCGCCTGCAGGAGGTGCGCGTGGGGCAGATTATCGCGCAGCTCAAAGGGCAGTTGGAAAGAATGAACCCCACGAAAGACGAAAAGGCCTATGACAGCCTCTTCGCGGATGTGGTGGCGCTGGAACAGCAGCGCCGCCAGTTGCTGGAGCGGGCGAACCGCTACTAGTCCTCGTCCGGCTCCAGCACAGACTGGCTATCAGAGCGCAGGTTCTTTACCTCGCGCATCCGCGGCTGCGGATCGAGCTTATTGGCGATGGCCTTCCGCGTGGCGTTGACCGCCGCCTTCGAGGCGGGGGAGTTCACCGCCGCCTGATAGGCGTTTTTGATCTGGGAATAACGTTTACGGCCTGCTTTCGTGCCGAAGACATAACCGGCGGCAGCGCCGACAACGAACTGAATCATTCCTGTCCTTTCCTATGCGCAACGTGTATCGAACCACTGTAGCAAGAGGCGGTCAGGACGGTCGGGGTCGCGCTAGCTCTGGTCTTGGTCCAGGGTGGCGGGGTCCGGCAGCCAGCGGGGCACCACCTTGCCGCTGTCATTACGCGGCAGATCATCCACCCAGAAGATGTACTCCGGCACATTGTGCTCGGCCAAGGCCACGCGCACCTTCTCACGCAGCTCGTCCTTCGTGAGCTCCGTGGCAGAGTCCGACTTGACCACCCAGGCCTCGAGGTGGGCGATCACATCGTCCTGCTTGCCCGAGACATACACATCGGCGACCTCATCGAGCGCCCCGAGATACTCCTCGACCTCGCGGGGGAAGACGTTCTCGCCGCCCTTGATCACCATGTCATCGGCGCGGCCTTCCAAGTGCAGGAAGCCGTCCTCGTCCAGGTAGCCTAGGTCGCCGGTGGCCAGCAGGCCATCGTGGGTAGAGGGGGTGTACTTATCGGAGAGGAAGCCCACCATGGTCATGGAGTTAGCCGAGTAGATTTCGCCCAACTCGCCGACGCCGGCCTCGGAGCCGTCCTCCTTGAAGATCTTCAGCACGGTGCCCAGGTTGAGGCGGCCGGCATTGGAGGAATCAGCCAGCATCTGCTCGGAGGTCGAAATCGAGATCTGGGAGTGCTCGGTGGAGCCATAGAGGCTGTAGAGCACGGGGCCGAAGGCATCCACGAGCTCCTCCACCAGATAGGCGGGCACGGCATTGCCGGAGTTCGCGATGAACTCGAAGGGGCCAATCTTAGCGCCGGTCTTCTTCGCTTCGGCCACGAAGCCGCGCAAGAATACGGCGGAGGAGATGATGGCGTTGACCTTGTAGCGCTCGCAATCGGCCACGGCCTCGACCGGGTCGTAGTGGCGGCGCAGGATCTGGGTGCTGCCGGTGATGAGTGCGGCCAGCAGGTTGCCATAGCCCCAGGCGTGGAAGATCGAGGCGGTGGCCTGAATGGTCATGTTCATTCGCCACGGGATCACGCGCGTCACGCCGGCCAGTGCCTTCGGGGTGAGCGGGATGGGCATGACGACGCCCTTGGGGATACCGCGGGTGCCGGAGGACATAATCACGGTATTCTGCGGCTTCGGGCGCTTCGGCAGCGTGAAGCTCTGGGCGGGAGTGGAGGTCAGCTCCGCGATCGTGGGGCTGCTGGAAATGTCCACCTGCTCCTCGCCCTCGGCGGCCACCGCACCTTCGACCACATAGTGCGGCACATCCGGGTTGGCATAGGCCACCTCGGCGTATTCGGCGTCCACAATGAACACGTCCGCGCCATAGGTGTTGAAAATATTGGTGATCTGAGTGGTGGAGGATGCCGGATTGACGATCATCGGCTGGGCACCGATATAGCCGGCGGCGGCGAGCGGCAGGATGATGCCGCGGGAGTTGCGGGCCTGGATGGCGATCATGTCGCCCTCCTTCACCCCGTTGAGGGCGAGGTTAATGGCCATGTTTCGGGCCTGCTCGCGCAGCTCGGCGAAGGTGAGATCGCCGAAATCGTCGATGATGGCGGTGCGATCGCCAAATTCGACGGTGGACTGTTCCACGAGCGAGGTAATGCTGAGTCCCCAGCGGCCCACAGCCGTGAGCGTATCCTTCCAGCCGCTGAGCGAGCGATTGCGGAGTACACCGGTCTTCTTCAGGGGCTTAATGCTGCGCACGAACTGATCTACATGGGTGGCTGCGCTCACGCGTGTGGGACGTTGAGACATCGTCTTTTCGGGCCTTTCCTCTGGGATATATGGCGCTGGGCTGAACGCCTCATCTAGGTGTATCGCTCGTATTAAGCGCAAGGTTACAAAATGATAAAAAGCTATTGCTTACCTACACTTTAGGGAGTTGCGGGCCAAAACCAAGACAGGGCCGCCTAAGAGGCGAGCGAGCAGGCTTTATATACACCACCCCCACGGCCAGTGGGTGGGGCCAGTGGGGGTGGTGGTGCACATGTGAAAGAAGTTTAGTGGTGGGGCCGCCGGGGCTCGAACCCGGGACCAGCGGATTATGAGTCCGCGGCTCTAACCGACTGAGCTACAGCCCCACGCGCCTTCGAGTGCGGAGCCTCAGGCGCGAGGGTCATTATAACCCGTCGTTTCGGTGTGGTGATAGTTGCTCTTCTTAAGGCTTAAAAATTGGAATAAGCAGCGAGTTTGCTTGTGATTGTAGGGGCGGGCTATAGTTACATCTCGTTGCCAGCGAGGTCCGCTACAGGCCCAAGCTGAAAACACAATCCCCCATAGCTCAACGGCAGAGCATTCGACTGTTAATCGAAGGGTTGTTGGTTCGAATCCAACTGGGGGAGCTTTTTTCGTGTCTGGGGTAAGGAAAAAGTATCGATGACTGCTGTGGTTTCCTCCTCCATTCTCACCTTGTGGGCCGTGCTGGATCTTATCGGCGTGGTGCTCAATGGGGTCATCGGCGGCACGATCGCCCGCCAGCGTGGTTTCGACGTGGTGGGTTTTTTCTTTCTCGCCGTATTCTCGGCTCTCGGTGGTGGCATGTTGCGCGACGTCCTCATCCAGCAAGGTGCCCCGGTAGCCATCACTAATCCCATTTATCTGCCCATGGCCGGCGTTGGGGCGCTCATTGCTTTTGTGTTGGATCTGCACGCGCGGTGGTGGACGATGTTTCGCGTGCATGCCGACGCCATCATCTTGGGTGTCTGGGCCGTGACCGGAACCTCGAAGGCCTTGGCTTTTGACCTGCCGGTCGCCTCGGCCGTGTTCCTCGGGCTCATTACCGCCGTGGGCGGTGGCATGATCCGCGATGTTTTTGCCGGCAATCCGCCCGCCGTGTTTGGCGGGCAGCCCCTCTATGCCGTTCCGGCGCTCGTGGCCTCGTCCGTGCTGGTGGTCTTTGATTCTTATGGCCTCTCGGGTATTGGCATGGTGGTAGCCGGTCTCACTGGGGCGCTCATGGCCATCTTTGCCTTCTGGATGGGGTGGGTGCTGCCCCAAAACTCCACTCTCAGTGCCCGCAAGGTGTGGATGCGCACGCGCACTCTGGCTAATCCCCGCCGGGTGCGTGGCTCGATGGCGTCGCGGGCGCGTCAGACGTGGTCAACCTATATGAAAAAGAAATAGACAAAGCGGTCTTTATTGCCTGAACGGATCGGTTCGGTTTAGGATGTGGGACTTGGCGCAGCACGGTGCTGCGCCGGCCCCGAGTGGGCGTCGACAAGCATAAAAAGAAAGACAGCGACTATGACTGCCACATCCTCGCCGACCTGGAAAAAGTTAACCAGCTTCGGTGCACAAGTTATTTACGGCCTCATCATTGGTCTCATTCTGGGATTTTTCGCCCGCCGTATGGGCGACGACTCGTGGCTGACGGAGGTCGTGAGCTCCGTCGGTTCGACCTATGTGAGCCTGCTGAAGCTCCTTATCCCGCCACTGGTGGTTACCGCCGTGATCACCTCGGTGGCTAATCTGCGGGAAGTGACCAATGCCGCCCGCCTGGCGGGGCAGACCATCATCTGGTTCGCCATCACGGCCTTGGTGTCGGTGGTCGCCGGTCTGATTATCGGCACCGTCCTGCGCCCGGGTGCTAATAGCAGCGTAGATGCCGCCAGTGCCGCGGAGCCGGACAGCGTGGGCTCCTGGCTCGGCTTTATCTCCTCGCTCGTGCCGGAAAATATGCTCGGCTTGAGCGTGCGCGTCAGTGAGGGGGCGGACGGCTTCAGCGCCACCCCGAACTTCAACGTGCTGCAGCTGCTGCTGCTCTCCATCGCTTTTGGTATCGCTGCGGTGCAGGTGGGCAAGAAGGCCGAACCCGTGATTGAGTTCTCCCGCTCCCTGCTGGAGCTGGTGCAGAAGGTGCTGTGGTGGATTATTCGCCTGGCGCCGATTGGCTCCGCCGCGCTGATCGCCCGCGCCGTGGCCACCTATGGGTGGGATACCATCGGCTCGCTTGGCGCCTTCGTTCTCGCTATCTACCTCGGCCTCGCCGTGGTGATCGGCGTGATCTACCCGAGCGTTCTCGCCCTCAACGGTTTGAGCGTGCGCACCTTCTTCCGCAAGGTGTGGCCGGTGACCTCTCTCGGCTTTGTTACCCGCTCCTCCATGGGCGTGATGCCCGTGACTGAGCGCACCACCGAGCAGGCCCTCGGCGTGCCCCGCAGCTACACCAGCTTCGCGGTGCCGCTCGGCGCTACCACCAAGATGGACGGCTGCGCCGCGATCTATCCGTCCATCGCCGCGCTCTTTGTGGCGCAGTTCTACGGCATCGACCTCGGCGTGAAGGAATACCTGCTCATCGTGTTCGTGTCCGTGATCGGCTCGGCGGCCACCGCCGGCACCACCGGCGCGACCGTGATGCTCACCCTCACCCTCTCCACGCTGGGCCTGCCGCTGGCCGGTGTTGGCCTCCTGCTCGCCGTGGATCCGATCCTGGATATGGGCCGTACCGCCGTGAACGTCACCGGCCAGGCGCTGGTGCCCACCGTGGTGGCCAAGCGCGAGGGCATCCTCGATGAGCACACCTACGACAATGAGCAGGTCGCTACCTACGAAGAGGAGCGCGCCCACACGGACGTGAAGGCCTAGCTTCTCAAGAAGGCCAAACGCTACCCGCCAAGGTATTACGATGGCGGGTATGCAGCTTCTGGAGGAGATCACGCAGTGGCCCGTGGATAACGTCGCCGGCGCCCTGGTCCAACTCGATCGCGAGACCGGCGCCGCCATCCTCACCGAGACCGTCGGTGATATGAAAAAAGTGGTGCCGCTGGCCAGCGTGAGCAAGCTCCTCTCCGCCTATGCTTTCCTCATTGCCGTGGAGGAAGGGGTCTTCGACCTCGATACTCCGGCACCCGCACCCGCCCCCGCAGGCTCTACTGTGCGCCATCTTCTGGCGCATGCCTCGGGGGTGGGTTTTCATGAGGGCGATCGCATGCGCGGGGTAGAAGAGCGCCGGATCTACTCCTCCTATGGGTTTGAATTGCTCGCCGAGCTCCTCGAGCAGGAGTCGGGGATCAGCTTCCCCGAGTATTTCCACGAGGCCCTGTGCGAGCCTCTAGGCATGGCCACCACGGTGCTCGAGGGATCCCCCGGGCACGGCATCGAGTCGAGCGTGTCGGATGTGGCCAAGTTTGCTCAGGAGCTGCTCGTGCCCTTCCTACTCTCTCAGCAGATGAGCCGTGAGCTCGCCACCGTGCAGTATCCGGAACTCATCGGTATCGTGCCCGGCTACGGCATGCAGAAACCCTGCCCGTGGGGGCTTGGATTCGAGATCAAGGGGCAGAAGGATCCGCACTGGACGGGGGCGTCTATGCCGCCGGAAACCATCGGCCACTTCGGCGTTAGTGGCACGTATATGTGGTTCGTTCCCGAGGCCCGCACCGCGCTCGTCGTGCTCACCGACCGCGACTTCGGCGAGTGGGCGAAGCCACTGTGGTCCGAGTTCAATGACGGGGTTTGGCGCCGACTACAGCAGCGGAGTTAAGAGCAGCATCAGAGAGCACTGTGAACCTCAAGTACCACTTGAGAAAAAGGGGGTATCAACTGGTGGTTGAGGGTTGCTGGGGTGTGCTCTTCTTCAGCACTATTGCTTCTAGACGCGCGGTCACCGCGCCGCGCCACCATGAGAGGTCGTTGGGGAAGACGTACCTCGTCTTAGGGCACCCGCACCGCGGGGTTGCCCATTGCTTATCGACGCCACCTGCTCGCCAGCGCCACCGCGCTATAAGGCGAGCTGGGTCCCGCAGAGAAGAAACGAGCCAGCACCATGACCTTCCCCGCTACCTGCCATCACTTCGCCCACCGCGCCGCGCTGCGGCCAGCCGTGCGGGCGCTTCCTAGCCCCTGGGTGGATGACATTCAGATCGCCGTCGTGGATATCGCGGGGCTGCCTCGCTCCCGACGCATGGCCGTGGAGGAGCTGTTTCATACCCACCTGCGCTCCGAGCCGGCAGTGCCAGCCAGCGCCACCGTGGACTATGAGGCGAATTGGTGCACCCAGTGGCAGAGTGACCCGCGTACCCGCACTGTGAGCTGCTCTCAGTTACTCAGCGGCACAGCCACGGAATTAGACACGCTCGCGACTGCCCTGACTGAGCTCGGTGATAGCCTCAGTGCACAGGTCAGCACGAGCGTGCGAGTCGTCTCGGCCTAGTTCTTCTTCTTGGAGTTCTTCTTCTCGCCGGAGCTCGCGGTGGAGGACTTCCTAGCGCCATCGGTGTAGAAGCCGTCCTCGAAGGGATCCAGGGTGTGACCCACTAGATCGGCTACCGAGTCCACCACCTTGGTGGGGCGGTAGGGGAACTTGGTGATCGAGAGATCATCGGAAATGCCGGAGCGCACCAGGACGGTGCGCATACCCGCCTCGAGGCCGCACTTGACGTCGGTGTCCATGCGATCGCCGATCATCACGGTGGACTCGGAGTGCACGCCGAGTTCATTCAGGGCGCTGCGCATCATCACCGGGTTGGGCTTACCCACAAAGTAGGGCTTTTGGTCGGTGGCGGAGGTGATCAGCGCGGCCACGGCGCCGGTGGCCGGCAAAATGCCCTCGGGGGAGGGGCCGGTGACATCCGGGTTGGTGCAGATGAACTTGGCGCCATCGCGAATCAGGCGGATGGCGCGGGTGATCGCCTCGAAGGAGTAGGTGCGGGTTTCACCTAGGATCACATAGGCCGGCTCCTTGTCTGAGATGATCCAGCCGGCCTCGTGCATGGCAGTGGTCAGCCCGGATTCACCCACCACGAAGGCGGTGGTTTCGCCCACCTGGCTGGAGAGGAAACGGGCGGTGGATAGCGCCGAGGTCCAGATGCGCTCCTCGGGGATCTCCAGGCCGGTGTTGCGTAGGCGGGCCGCGAGATCGCGGGGTGTGTGGATCGAGTTGTTGGTGAGCACCATGTACTCGATCTCATTGGACTCGAGTTCGGCGATGAAGGTATCGGCACCGTCGATCATCTTGCCCTCTTGGATGAGGACACCGTCCATGTCGGTCAAAAAGGAGATATGAGCAGTCATAGCTCCTATTGTGCCTTGTTTTGCTTATCCACAGCGGCTATCACTTCAGAGGCGGTGCTGAAGGTGAAGGCGTCCTCGTCGCCTACCTGCAGGCCGGTGGCCTGTTCTACCCGCAGCGCCAGCTCCAGCAACTCGAGCCGCGAGAAGCCCAGATCCGCGGTGAAGTCGGCATCGACGTCCACGGCTTCTCGGTCCATGTCCTTTACTCGGGCGATGAGACGGGTGATCTGGGTACGGGTATCGGAGGTGTCCTCGGGCTCCTCGGTGGCGGCCGGCTGCGCGCCCAAGGCGCGGGCAAGCTGTTCTCCTAGTTGGCTCATGATTCTTAGCTTAACGGTGCGACTAGGATGGACACTTATGGATCTCGTTCCCCGCCGCTTTGAACAGCTCACCCAAGCCATGGTGTGGCGGCTCACCCCCAGCGGGCGAAAGAAGCTCCGCGAGAGCCGCTATCGCCACGCCTCCGACCAGCATGCCCCCGGGCTCACCAACCCCACCGCCACGGGCACCGTCGATGTTGATGACATCGCGGTGCAGTACTATCAGCTCGGCTGTGAGCAGGACCCCGACGCCACCGTCGTGTTCGTCCACGGCTTCACCCTTACCGCCGATTCTTTCTTTCTGCAGATCGATCACCTGCGGGAGCGCTATCCGCGGATACGCAGCCTCGCCGTGGATCTGCGCGGGCACGGCGAGACGGGGGAGGTGGATCCTCGGCTGTGCACCATCTCCGGCGCCGCCGATGATGTCTATACCGCCATCAGCGCCCGCACCGAGGACGAGCCGCTCATCCTCGTCGGGCACTCCCTCGGCGGCTTCGTCGTGTTCAACATGCTGCGCCGCTATCACGAGCACCTCGCCGGGCGGATCAAGGGACTCGTGCTCGTTGATACCGCCATCGATTCCTTCTCCGCCCAAGGCGTGCCGCAGGTGCTGGCCTCGCCGATCGCGGATATGGCCTATAACGCCGTCGAGGCTGCGCCCGAGGTGGTGCAAAAATATCGCGACTCCATGAGCGAGCTGCTCGGCCCGGCGCTGGCGACTTCTGTATTCAAGGCGCACGATATCGAATACCCCATCGTGGAGTTCCACGCGGAAATGATTCGCCACACCCCCTTGGCCACGCTGGTGGGCTTCTTCGACGATCTCCAGGAACACGAAGAGCTCGCCGCCGCCCAGTATCTGCGGGGGATTCCCGGCTTCATTCTGGTGGGTAAAAAGGACATCTTTACCCCCGTCAGCCAGTCTGAGCGGATCCACGAGGTGTGGCCCTATGCCACGTTGAAGATCGTGGCCGATACCGGCCACATGCTGCCGCTGGAGCAGCCGGAGCTGCTCAGCGCCTGCATCGATGAGTTGATCGAGGCTCTCGACTAGTTTTCTCCGGAACACACAGCAACGCCCCCATACCGCGTGAGCGGCACGGGGGCGTGTGTGCGTCTTAGGCCTCGGTGGGATCGTCGAGCTTATACTCCCGTGCGGCCTGGGCCACGACGTCCTCGTCTACCTTGCCCTCGCGGGCAAGCGCGGCCAGGGTGGCGACCACGATGGACTCGGCGTCGATATTGAAGTAGCGGCGGGCTGCCGGGCGGGTGTCCGAGAAGCCGAAGCCATCGGCACCCAGTACGGTGTAGTCGCCGGGCACCCACTTGCGGATCTGATCCGGCAGGGCGGTAGCGAAGTCCGAGACGGCCACAAACGGGCCCTCGGCGTCGCCAAGCGCGCGGCTGACAAAGGGCTTCTCGTGCTTCTCATCGGGGTGGCGCAGCGCGGCCAGCTCATAGGCTTGGCCATCGCGGGCCAGCTCCGTCCAGCTGGTCACCGAGTAGATATTGGCGGCGACATCGTAGTTCTCGAGCAGCATCTCCTGGGCCTTCAGCGCGGCCTGCATGCCGATACCGGAGGCGAGGATATTCGCGGAGTACTCGGCATCTTCGGCGTCGTCGAAGAGATAGATGCCCTTGAGCAGGCCCTCGACATCGAGGTTCTCCGGCACGGCCGGCTGGGGGGTGGGCTCGTTGTAGATGGTGAGGTAGTAGATCACATCCTCGCCGCGGCCCTCGCCGTACATGCGGTCGATGCCCTCGCGGACGATATAGGCCAGCTCATATGCGAAGGCCGGATCATAGGAGATCACCGAGGGGTTGGTGGAGGCCAGCACAGGGGAGTGGCCGTCCATGTGCTGCAGGCCCTCGCCGGTGAGGGTGGTGCGGCCGGCGGTGGCGCCGAGCAGGAAGCCGCGGGCCATTTGGTCCGCCGCTGCCCAGATGGAGTCGCCGGTGCGCTGGAAACCGAACATCGAGTAGAAGATGTACAGCGGGATCATCGGCACGCCGTGGGTGGCATAGGAGGTGCCGGCGGCGATGAACTCGCCCATGGAGCCGGCCTCGTTGATGCCCTCGTGCATGATCTGACCGTCGGTGGCCTCCCGGTAGGAGAGCATGAGGTCATGGTCCACTGGGGTGTAGTCCTGGCCGTGCGGGTTGTAGATCTTCAGCGTCGGGAACCACGAGTCCATGCCGAAGGTTCGGGCCTCATCGGGGATGATCGGCACGAAGTGCGGAGCCAGCTCCTTATCGCGCATCAGGTCCTTGAAGATACGCACAATCGCCATGGTGGTGGCGACCTTCTGCTTGCCCGAGCCCTTGAGCGCGGACTTCAGCTTCTCGATCGGCGGAACGCTCAGCGGCGTGTAGCTATCGCGGCGCTCGGGCAGGAAGCCGCCGAGCTCCTCGCGACGCTCCAGCATGTACTTGATTTCCTCGGACTCTGGGCCGGGGTTGTAGTACGGCGGCAGGTAGGGATCCTTCTCCAATTCCTCATCGGAGATCGGGATTTCCTGCTTATCGCGGAACTTCTTCAGATCCTCCGCGGTGAGCTTCTTCATCTGGTGGGTGGCGTTGCGGCCCTCGAAGTTGTGGCCCAGGCCGTAGCCCTTAATGGTGTGCGCCAGGATCACGGTGGGGCGATCCTTGGTCTCCATGGCGCGCTTGAAGGCGGCATAGATCTTGCGGTAGTCGTGGCCGCCGCGGCGCAGATTCCAGATTTCCTCGTCGCTCATGTCCTCGACCAGCTTGGCGGTGCGTTCATCGCGGCCGAAGAAGTGCTCGCGCACATAGGCGCCGTCATTGGCCTTAAAGGTCTGGAAATCGCCGTCTGGGGTGTGGTTCATCAGGTGAACCAGGGCGCCTTCCTTGTCCTTCTCGAAGAGCTTGTCCCATTCGCGGCCCCAGACGACCTTCACCACGGACCAGCCGGCGCCGCGGAAGAAGGACTCGAGTTCCTGAATGATCTGGGTATTACCGCGCACCGGGCCGTCGAGGCGCTGCAGGTTGCAGTTGATGACGAAGGTGAGGTTGTCTAGGTTGTCCAGGGCGGCCATGTGGATGAGACCGCGAGATTCGGGCTCGTCCATCTCGCCATCGCCGAGGAAGGCCCAGACGTGCTGATCGGAGGTGTCCTTGATGCCGCGGTTTTGCAGGTAGCGGTTAAAGCGGGCCTGGTAGATCGCGTTCATTGGGCCCAAGCCCATGGACACGGTGGGGAACTCCCAGAACTTCGGCATCAGGTGCGGGTGTGGGTAGGAGGGCATGCCGCCTTGGGGACGGGAGACTTCCTGGCGGAAGCCATCCAGGTCGTCCTCGCTGAGGCGCCCCTCGAGGAAGGCGCGGGCATACATGCCGGGGGAGGCGTGGCCCTGGAAGAAGATCTGGTCGCCGCCACCGGGGTGATCCTTGCCGCGGAAGAAGTGGTTGAAGCCCACCTCATAGAGCGGGGCAGCACCGGCATAGGTGGAAATGTGGCCGCCCACCTCGATGCCGGGGCGCTGGGCGCGGTGCACCATGATGGCGGCGTTCCAGCGGATCCAGCGGCGATAGCGCTTCTCGATGGTTTCATCGCCGGGGAACTTCGGCTCCATGCTGGTGGGGATGGTGTTCACGTAGTCCGTGGACGTCAGTGAGGGCAGCGGTACGCGGCGGGCGCTGGCGCGCTCCAGCAGGCGCAGCATCAGGAAGCGGGCACGCGTGATGTCCGACTCCGCGAGCATGCCATCGAGGGAGTCCAGCCACTCGCGGGTCTCCTCGGGGTCCACGTCATTGAGATAGGATGCGACGCCATCACGAATGAGGGAGAAGTTTGTTTGGTCTTGAGAGCTGTCGCCGGCGGTGGAAGCCATGCCTTAAACCTCCTAGGGTCAAAAAATTGTTCCTTCGTCGAATGCCCCATCACCCTCTAAAAGGGGGCGCGCGGCGGCGCGATGGGGTGTCCGCGGAGACTATGTCTACTCACTAGAATACGGATCAATTCGCGGTGGCATGGCACGGCGCTCCAATGATCCTTTTGTGCACAATGCTTATCGACGCCATCTCGCCGCTTTTTGTGCCCCGTGCCTGCAGATTGGCCATGCTCTTTGCGCAGCTAAGCGCCTCGCGCCGCGCCGCGGCGGCCCCATGGCAGCCGGAGAATAGAAGCGGCGATCGGGTCCGCACTGTGTGTAGTGGACGGGGGTGCGGTCCCGCGGTAGTGGTGGGACGTGTGGGTGGGGATAGGTCTTTTTTAGTTTGGGATGAGATAAAAGGCTGCAAGGGCTGTAGTCTCTGAAGGGTGACCTCAACTAAAGCTCAGGAAGGAACCAAACCAGTGGGCGACGCCCCCGGCGCCGTAAACAACAGCGGAGCAGGCTATGCCCAGCTGATGGACGTGAAGACCGGCGACATTATCCAAGAAGTCGGCTGGGACGAGGATGCGGACAGCACGATCAGCGAGGCTCTCGAGGACGCGATCGGTGCTGAGCTCCTCCAAGAAGACACTGATGAACTCTGTGATGTCGTGCTGTTGTGGTGGCGCGAAGAGGATGGCGACCTGGTCGACGGCCTCGTGGACTCTCTTCGCTCCCTCGCCGACAGCGGCGCAGTGTGGCTGCTGACCCCCGGCGCCGGTCAGCCCGGCACCATCGAGCCGGGCGTGATCGCGGAATCCGCGCAGCTCGCCGGACTGGTGCAAACCAAGGCGGAGCGCCTCGGCGATTGGCAGGGCTCCTGCCTCGTGCAGCGCGGCTATAAGCGCTAGTTTTCTTTTCTCATTCGCACAGCTAGAGGGCATTGTTTAAGGATTGTCCTCGGGCTGTGCTACTGTGTCCACACAGCTCACAATGGTGAGCGTGCGCGCCTTTAGCTCAGCTGGAAGAGCAGCTGGTTTACACCCAGCAGGTCGGCGGTTCGAGCCCGTCAGGGCGCACAGATTCACGGCCCCATCGCGTTACCGCGGTGGGGTCGTTCGCATGCTGGGGCCCGCGTCGCTGTAACGGATCTGGCGAGTGTGAAAATTGGGAATTGTTAACCCAAATGGGTGTTGCAGAAAGTTTATTTTAAGCAGCTATATAGCGGCTGTGTCACCGTCGCCGCGGTCACTAATCAAAGACGTATTGAGCTGGGGGAATGAGCGCGGTGAGGCTAAGGAAAATATAAGAGCGCGGCGGCTATTTTGTCGCTGGCCGTGTTAGATAACGTTTGTGTCACGATTATCTATGATCTATCCTCAATATGTGATTTAAAGCCCTCTGTGCTGCATCCCCGACGGGTTTGCGGCGAGGGTGTCAATATGACCGCCGTGCAGTCTCGGCCGTCTCGATGAGCGCCATTCTCAGCTTCTGCTGAGGGTGAGTTTAGTCGTGGCGGGGACTGCATATTCTTAGGAAATGTGAGTTATGCGTCGTTTCTCCTCCTCCATCCTTAAGGCCACCGTCGCTGCTGTGACCGTGGCCACCATCGGCTTGGGCTCCGCCAACGTTGCCTCCGCCCAGCTGCCACCGCTGCCGGAGGTACCGCAGATCCCGGGTCTTCCTGCCGCTCCGGCTCTGCCGCCGGCACCGGGCCTGCCCTTCCAGCCGGTTCACTCGGGGGAGAAGGAGATGGTGACCTTCGGTGACTCCTTCACCGCCAACGCCGGTAAGGGTGGCCCGCGTGGTCTGGCTCCCGCGCAGAGCCCGCTGGTGCCGAACTGCGCCACCGATATGGATAACTGGCCCAAGACCGCTGCCCGCGAACTCGGCTACTCCCTCGCTGACTGGTCCTGCAATGGCACCGGCGGCGCCCCCGTTATTCAGCTGCGCGCCTACCTGGAGCTCGCCATCCAGCAGGGTTCCATCGGCCCCGGCACCAAGGAAGTCGCCATGATGTACGGCGGCCTCGATACCCTGCAGTGGGTCGATGCCGGCATGGACATGGCCAATATCCCCACCCCGGATTCCACTCTCTTCCGCGAGACCATGCGCGATACCGCTAACCGCATCCGCCAGGTGGCCCCGAACGCTCGCGTCTCCCTGGTGTCCTACCCCGAGTTCGCCACCAACGATCAGGTCTGCCTCTACAACGAGCAGAACGTGCTGCACCCCATCGCCACCCCGGGCGCTACCCAGGTGCAGGAGAAGTTCCGCGACTCCCTGCGTAATGCCGCTCACTTCGCTGGCATGAACTTCGTGGACATCTACCCCGAGAGCATCGGCCACGGCACCTGCGCTCCCCGCAATGAGGATCGCTGGGTCGCCGGCGTGGCGGACCCGGTGATCGGGCCGCTGCCGAACCACCCGACCGTCCAGGGCACCAAGGCTATGGGCCACATCGTGGCCAATAAGCTGCGCTAAGTCGCTCTGAGTGCCTGCCACCGCCCCCACGCCCTGCACGGCGTGGGGGCGGTTGTCGTAGGCTAGACGCTTATGACTGCTCCTACGCACGGCCGCGCCGGCGCCTGCGGCATTATCGCTGGGGTCGCCGCCGACCGGATCATTGGCGATCCGCAGCGCGGGCACCCCGTGGCGCTATTCGGCCGTTATGCGCTGTGGCTGGAGCGCCACCTCTATGCCGACTCGGTGGCCCGCGGCGCCCTCTATTGGGGCGCGGCTCTCGCCCCCGTGGTGCTCGCGACGCACGCGGCGGCGAAACGCGCCCCGGAGCTCACCATGGCGGCGGTGCTATGGGCCAGCCTCGGCGGCACCACCCTCGAGCGCGTCGGCAGCAGCTTGGCCGATGCCCTCGACGCCGGTGAAAGCGAGACCGCCCGTGCCTGGATACCCTGGCTCTGCTCGAGGGACCCGGCGCTGCTGGATCTGCCGGCCATGGCCCGCGCCGGCACCGAATCCCTGGCGGAGAATACCTCCGATGCCGCCGTAGTGCCGCTGGTGCTCGCCGCCACCGGCCGCCCCGAGCTGGTGGCCGCTCACCGTGCGATTAACACTCTCGACGCCATGGTGGGCTATCGCTCCGAGCGCTACCTTCGCTTCGGGCGCGTCGCCGCAGTCATCGATGATGTCGTTGCCTATATCCCCGCCCGTATCAATGGGGCCCTGCACGTGGCCTTGGCCGCCACCCGCGGCCGGGGCCGTGCCACGCTGCGTTTTTGGCGGGAGCAGGCCCCGCAGCATCCCAGCCCCAATGCCGGGGTGGTGGAGTCCACCGCCGCCGGCTATCTCGGGGTGCGCTTGGGCGGTCCCACCGTCTATGCCCATGGCACAGAAAACCGGCCCCACTTGGGGGCCGGGGTGCCGCCGCAGGCTGAGGATCTGCGGGCGGCAGTGCAGCTGGCACGGCGCACCCAGGCGCTCGCGGCGCTCGGGGCGGTGCTGCTGGCTCAGAAGCGCTCTTCGTCCTGTTCCGCGCGCCGCTGGAAGGCGCTGTGGCGCTTCTCGCCATAGCGGGCCCGCTTCGGGCTCGGCGCGGCCGGAATATCGCTGAGATAGGGCTGCGGCTGAGAGAGCGGATCCAAGGCGGAGGCGTGTTCCGTCTCCTCCTCATCGCGGCGGCGCTCCCGCAGCTCGGCAAAGATGAAATAGCCCAGCGCGAGCGGCGCCATGATGCCAAAGGCAATCCACTGCAAACCATAGGAGAGATAGGGGCCGCTCTCCTTAGCGGGCAGTGGCTGGGCGGTGAGCACCCCCGGTTGATCCGCGGTGAGCTGCACAAAATCGCGGCCCAGCGCTAGGCCGGTGAGCTCCGCTATCTGCTCGGTATTAATGCCCCACACCTGCTCATAGCCCTGATCGAACATCGGCTCCTGAGTGGGAGTGGGTTCATTCACGCGCACATGGGTGGTGATAGTCACCTCGCCGCGGGGCGCGGGCGCAATGGAGGGCACCTCGGTATTGCGGGCCGGCACATAGCCGCGATTCACCAGCACCACCTCGCCGGAATCCAGCTCGAAGGGGGTCAGCGCGTTGAAGGCCGGGCCGCCCCCGACGGGGCGCATGCGCAAAAGCACCTCGTGCTCGGGGAGATAGTGCCCGCGCAGAATCGCGCGATGCCACTCATCTGCCGGATCAATACGACCGCTGGAGTCCACCAGCTCGCTGTAGTCCACCGGCTGCACCGCAAAAGCAGCATCCAGCTGCTCATTGCGCTCATTGGTATCGGAGTTCTTCCCCAACTGCCACGGCGCAAGCACCGCGATAGCGAGATAGGTGAAGGCCACCACAAGGACGGCGGCGATCACCCAGCCAGGATTGAGAAAAGCCTTCAGGCCCGCAGAGCTGCGGCTGCTTTCGGCGCTGTTATGTCCAGACACGGTGCTTAGCTTAGCGAAGTCGCGTGGCGAACCCACTCCACAATGCCCGGGGTGGCCGCCTCGATCTGCCTGCGGGTGATGCTAAAGCCCTCGCTGCCGCCATAATAGGGATCCTCCACGATGGCCTCCGGATCGGAGTCCGGATCAAAGGAACGCAATAAACGAATGCGCTCCGCAGCGGCGCCTTGGGAGAGAAGATCATCGACGTGGCCATGGTCGAGAGCGATGAGCAGGTCGGCGTCGATAAGCGCACTATTCAGCTGCTGGGCACGATGGGACTCACCATCATAGCCATGTGCAGCCAATTCGGCGCGGGCGCGACGATCCGCCTGTTGTCCGCTATGCCAGCCGCCGATACCGCAGGAGGAGATCTCGACGGCGTCGGCCATGCCCGCATCCTCGACTGCGGCGCGCAGGATGACCTCGGCCATGGGGGAGCGGCAAATATTGCCGGTGCAGACGAACACGATGTGGGGCTTAGCTGAAGTAGTCACTGAGAATCCTTTCGGTGGCTGCAAAATCGGAAGCGGAGTGGGTGGCCGCCGCGTACTCGTCCGGGCGCCCATATCCCCACTCGGCCGCGATGGAGTCGATCGACCGGGCGTGGGCCGCCTCGAAATCGTGGATGCGATCGCCCACCAGCACCACTGTGTCGCGCTGCGGATCGATTTCGAGGTGGTCCATGACATAGTCGAGCACCGCAATCTTAGTGCGGCGGGTGCCGTGCTCCTCGGCCGCCCCGAGGAAGGCGAGGTGCTCCATCATGTCGAAGTGCTCCAGAGTCTGGCGGGCGAAGCCTTCGCCCTTGCTCGAGCAGGTAGCCACGGTCAGCCCTGGGGTAGCGGCGGCGCGGCGCAGAAAATCCAGCGCGCCGGGGTAGGGCTGCGACATCGACCAGCCGGATTCACCGAAATAACGCAGATAGGCGTGCAGGCCCCGGCGCGCCGTCTGCTCATCCAGGCCGAGCCGGCCGAGGGTCTGCTCCATCGGCGGACCAGCGATAGTGGAGAGGAACTCCTCGCTGGGGTGCTCCACGCCTAGCTCGTCGAGGGCGAGCAGCAGGCTATGGCGGATGCCGCGAAAGGAATCCACGAGGGTGCCATCAATATCGAGCAGCAGAAATGTCCCAGAACTCATGCTGTCCAGTCTGTCAGAAACACCCACGCCATGCTTTAGGCTTGAAGCTTGTGTCCCTCTATGATCTGCACTTCCACGGCGATGTGCCCGCGGCCACCGCGGAGCTCGACTTCGCGGTGAATGTCGCCGCCCGCACCCCGGAGTGGCTGCTCGCGCCGCTGCGCGCCGAGGTGGGTAATCTGCGCGACTATCCGGACCACGGCCTCGCCGCCCAGGCCCAGGAGGCGATCGCGGCGATGCACGGGGTACGGCCAGAAAACGTGCTCCTGCTCAACGGTGCCGCGGAAGGCTTTGCGCTGCTGGGGCGGTGCGAGCCACGCCATCCCGTGGTGCTCAGCCCCGGTTTCACCGAGCCCGCCGCCCAGCTGCTCGACCAAGGCTATGAGGTCGAGCTGTGTCCGACCGCCGTCGATTTCTCGCTCCCGCCGATTCCCGCGACGGCCGACATGGTGGTGCTCGGCAATCCCACCAACCCCACCGGCCGGCTCTACAGCGTCGAGGAGATCGCCGCGCTGCGCGCCCCGCAGCGCACCGTGGTGATAGATGAGGCCTTCATGGATATCGCCGGCGATGAGCAGAGCGTGATCACTCAAGCCACGGCGGGGGAGTATGTGGTGCTGCGCTCGCTCACCAAAACCTTCGCCCTGGCGGGGCTGCGCTGCGGCTATGCGGTGGGCAGCCCCGAGTTTCTCCAGCGCTGGGCGCGCTACCGTCCGCATTGGCCGCTGAGCACGCTGCAGTACCGGGCTTTTCTCAGCGTCGCCGCCCACGGCGAGGAGTTCCTCCGCGAAGAGCGGCAGCGGCTGGCAGCGGCGAAGCAACGCCAGTGCGCGCTACTCGCCCCGCATGCGCGGATCCACCTGCCCACCTCGCCCGCGCCCTTTATGCTCATCGAGCCGCGCTGCGCCCACCCCGAGCAGGTGCGCCTGGCCCTCGCCCGCGCCGGGATGAGTGTCCGCCCCTGCCAGAGCTTCCCCGGGCTGGATGAACGCTATTGGCGGCTCGCGGTGCGCGATGAAGCCGCTGTGCGCACGCTTATCGACGCTTTCCTGCAGGCCTGCGCCACCACCACGGACTAGGCACGTACGCTGGGGTGGACGAGACCCCACAGCGAATGAGGAGAGTCCATGAGCTATACCGTGGCCGATATCCGCACCATCCTAGACCGCGCCTACCCGCCCTATCTGGCGGAATCCTGGGACAAGGTGGGCCTGATCTGCGGTGACCCAGCAGCGCCGGTGCGCTCTGTGGGCTTCGCTTTGGATGTCACCCTCGAGGTGGCCCAGCGCGCCGTGGAGCAGGGAGTGGACATGCTCATCGTGCACCACCCGCTGCTGCTGCGGGGCGTGAACTCGGTGGCCGCCGACACCCCCAAGGGGCAGGTGCTGCACACCCTTATCCGCGGCGGGGTGGCGCTTTTTGCGGCGCACACCAACGCCGATTCGGCGCGGCCCGGGGTGAACGATAAGCTCGCCGAGCTCGTCGGCATTCGCCCCGGCCGGCCCATCAAGCCGATCGATCCCGCCGGGCTGGATAAGTGGGGCGTGCAGGTGCCCGAGAGCCATCTGGAGCAGGTCAAGCAGGCGCTATTTAGCGCTGGTGCGGGCGAGATCGGGCACTATGCCAAGTGCGCCTATAGCTTCCCCGGTACCGGCCAATTTGAGCCCCAGGACGGCGCCGATCCCTATGACGGCGAGGTGGGCACCCTGCAGCGCACCGCGGAGTGGCGGGTGGAATGCGTGGCCCCGCGCCGGGCCCGCCAGGCCATCCATGACGCGCTACAGCAGGCCCATCCCTATGAGGAGGTGGCCTTCGATATCGTCGAGCTCGCCGGCATCACCGACCCTGAGCAGGCCTATGGTTTGGGGCGCATCGGTCAGCTGCCCGAGCCGATGCGGCTCGCCGATTTTGTGCAGCAGGTGGCGAACGCCCTGCCCGAAACCGCCTGGGGGATTCGGGCCGCCGGCGACCCCGAGCAGCTCGTGCAGCGCGTGGCGGTCTCCTCTGGGGCGGGGGATAGCTTCCTCGATACGGTGCGCGGATTGGACGTGGACGTCTACGTCACCTCCGATCTGCGCCATCACCCCGTGGACGAGTATCTGCGCGCCGGTGGCCCCGCCGTGATCGATACCGCGCACTGGGCCAGCGAGTTTCCTTGGACCGCGCAGGTCAGTGAGCTGATCGCTACGGAAACGGGGCTAGACACTACAATCATCGACATCCGTACCGATCCGTGGACGATGTCCGCACACCCGCACCACCACTAGAGGAGAATCATGCGCCTAGCTGCGCACTTGCAGCCCATGCTCGCCGAATTAGCTCGCCGCGAACGCGTCGGAGCCGGCCCGCTGAAAAAAGAAGAGCAGGCCGAGCGCGAGGTGTTGGAGGCGTTGCTCGCCCAGCGCGCCGAGGAGCGCAATGCCCGCGCCGCCTCGCAGATGTCCACCGAGGATCAGCGGTGGGCGGTGAGCCGGATCGAGGCGGATATCCGCAAGCTACGCCGCCGCGAAAAGGCCAATGTGCAGGCCTTGGGGGCGTCAACGGATACCGCCACCCGCCGCGATCTCGAGCACGATCTCCGCTCCACCCGCCAGAAGCTGGGCGAGCAGCAGGACCTCCTGCAAGAGGCAGAGCAGCGGGTGGCTGCCGCCGAGATGAATACCATGGCCAGCGGCGCGGAATCCGATGAGCTGGACCGCAAGATTGAGGCCGCGGAGCGGGCCGTGGCCGCCGCCCAGCACGCCACCGAGGCCGCCGAGGCCTCGAATGCGGAGCGCATCACTGAGCTCCGCGCCGAGCTTCCCGAGGATGCGCTACGGCTGCTCTCGGCGAGCGCCTCCGCCTTCGGCGCCGCATTCTTTAATGGGCGCACCTGTGGCGGGTGTTCCATTATCCTGCCGGTGGCGCAGGCATCCGCCATCATGTCCGCCCCCAGCGATAGCGTGCCCACCTGCCCCGAGTGTGGCACCTACCTGGTGCGTGAGCGCGGCTAGGGGGGCATCTATGAAGCTGGTTATTGAATCCGATGGCGGCTCGCGCGGCAATCCCGGCATCGCTGGGGCCGGCACCGTGGTGTACAACGCCACCCGTAGCCGCGAGCTGGCCACCGTGGTGGAATACCTGGGCTCGGCGAGCAATAACGTGGCCGAATACCATGGCATGATTAATGGCCTGCGGGTCGCCCGCGACCTTGGCGCCTCCGAGGTGGAGGTGTACATGGACTCCAAGCTGGTGGTGCAGCAGATGTCTGGGGCGTGGAAGATCAAGCACGCCGATATGCAGAAGCTGGCACTGGCGGCGCGCTCCCTGGCCCAGGAGATCGGGGCAGTGAGCTATCACTGGATTCCGCGGGCCAAGAATAAGCGGGCCGATGAGCTCTCTAATGAGGCCATGGACCTGCACGGCACCGGGGTGAAGCCGGGGCATATGGTGCTCGGCGGGGAGGATCGCCCGCAACCGCGGGCGGTACATCCGCTGCTCGCCACCGACGAGCCCGGCACTGTTCAGGAACTGCCGCTCGACCCCGCCCCGAGCGCCCCCAGCACCGCGGCGCGCTGGACTGGGGCGACGAGCACCCCGACGCGGCTGATCCTGCTGCGCCACGGCCAAACCGAGATGTCCGCGCAGAAACTCTATGCCGGCCACTCCGATGCCCCGCTCACGGAGCTCGGCGAACAGCAGGTGCGCGCGGCCGCACAGCGCATTGCCGCCGGCCTCGACGGCGAGGGCTTCTATGGGGCCCAGCACATCGACGCCATCGTGGCCTCGCCACTGAGCCGCGCCCAGCGCAGCGCCGAGATCCTCGCCGACACGATCGAAGGCCCAGCGGTGGAGACCGCCGAATGCCTGCGCGAGATGGACTTTGGCGACTGGGATGGGCTGAGCTTCGCCGACGCCCACGCCCGCGATCCACAGCTGCACAGCACCTGGCTGAACGACCCCACCACGGCCGCCCCCGGTGGGGAATCCGTGCTCGACGCCGATCAGCGCGTGTGGGACGGTGTGCAGCAGCTCATCGAAAACCACCGCGAACGCAGCCTTGCCCTCGTCGCCCATGTCACCCCCATCAAGGCGGTGCTGCGGCATGCCCTCGGCGCCGATGAGCGCTTCTTCCACCGGCTGCACCTCGACCTCGCCTCCATCTCCGTGGTGGAGTTTTATGCCGATGGCCCAGTGAGTGTGCGCATTGTGAATCTCACCGGCTAAGCTAGATTCTTGCGAATGAGTCGGCTGGGTAATCGCGGCGGGCGTAACTGCGCGGAAGCGTGTACGTCGCCTCGTCGAGGAAAGTCCGGACTCCACAGAGCACGGTGGTTGCTAACGGCAACCCAGGGCGACCTGCGGGAATAGTGCCACAGAAAGGAAACCGCCTCCCAGCTGCACTGGATGATATGCACTGGCAGGTAAGGGTGAAAGGGTGTGTTAAGAGCGCACCAGCACCCGCAGTGATGCGGGCGGCTAGGTAAACCCCACCGGGAGCAAGGCCGAAGGGCGCACCTCTGGTGTGCCTGCACACGGACAGCCAAGTGAAAGGCTGAAGTTGCTCGACTTCTCGAGCCGTGTGGGTTGGCCGCGTGAGGCCCGTCAGCAATGGCGGGTCCAGATGGATGATTACCGCCCACGGCAGCAGCCGCGGGAACAGAATCCGGCTCATAGGCCGGCTCATTCGCCCCTCTTTTTACTCGCCCAGCAGCCCGGCCTGCCGGTAGAGCTGGTGGAAGTGGTGCACCGGCCCGTGGCCGTGGCCTACCTCCAGCTCATCGGCGTGCGCGATGGCCTCATGCAGCCACACGGTGGCCCAGTGCACCGCCTCAGAGGCGTGCTCGCCGGCGCCGAGCCGGGTCGCAATAGCCGAGGACAAGGAGCAGCCGGTGCCGTGGGTATTGCGGGTATCGATCCGCTCGACCGGGGTATGCCACTGGGCGCCATCGGGGGTGATCAGTGTGTTACCGGCATCCGCATCGGAAATATGGCCGCCCTTGCACACCACGGCGGTGTGCAGCGTGCGCGCCACCTCGGTGGCATAGGCCAGCGATTCCTCGCGATTCGTGCACTCCCCAGCGTGGAAAGGCCCGCCACCGTTCATGGCCTGGCGGAGCACCGCCAGCTCCCCAGCATTGGGCGTGATCAGATCAGCGCGGGGAAGGAGCTCAATGAGGGCATCGGCCGAGCGCTCATCGTGCAGCAGATCCCCCGAGGAGGCCTTCATCACGGGGTCGATCACCACCGGGATGTCGGCGTCGATACGCCCCAGAAAATCCGCCACCTCGCCGATGGTGTCGCGATCGCCAAGCATGCCGATCTTAACGGCGTCAATATCCACATCGCTGCGCACCGCCTCCAACTGCTCGCGCAGGAAAGAGCGGGGCGGGGTAAAAATCTCGCGCACCCCGCGCGTGTTTTGCGATACTAGGGAGGTCACCACCGTCATGGCGAAACCACCGGCCGCGGAGATGGCCTTGATATCGGCTTGGATACCGGCGCCGCCGGTGGGATCCGTACCGGCGATGGACAGGACGCGAGGGATGGAGTCGAAGATCATAGGCTCTCGTGTAGATGGGGGCTAGTGCATACAAGCGGCGGTTCCGGTGCCCAGCGCAACGACGACACACCCGTCCTCGCTGAGCTCGGCAATGGTGTGCTGGGCGCGGGACTGGGGGACAACGGCGAGCACCGCGGGCGAGACGCCCCACTCTAAGGGACGGGCCGCCACGGCCCCGCGGGTGCGGCAGAGCTGCACCAGCGCGGTGAGGTGCTCATCGAGGGCGCTGCCGGTGGCGCAGTGCGCCGCCAGCGCTGCCGCCGAGTCATTCAACGCATCATAGGCCTGGGATTCGCGCCGGGAGCGCAAAAACATGGCGGTGTGCTGGGCGCGCTCATCTTCCGCCGCGAAAATCTCGGCCCACTCCTGTGCCTCGCGGGCGCTCGGCACATAGTCCGGCACGGGGGAATCGCTGTGGGAATGGTGAATATGCAGCGCCTGCACCCAGTCATGGATGCGCTCCGGGGCATCGGGGAGACTCCGCAGTGTCGTGACTCCGAAGGTGGAACACGCCGCAGCCATGCAGGAACGGCGGGTGGCGCTCGCCTCCGCAGGCGCGGGGCACTGGCCCGGGGAATATACCCCGATCACTACGTGCGGCTGCCCGCCGTCCTGGCTGAGATGCGCTGCGGCCGTCACCGAGCCATCGGCGTGATCGAGCACCACCAGATGCGGCCTCGTGGATGCGCCAGTGCTACGCAGCGCCGCATGGTAGCGGGCGGGAAGCACCGGCTGCGGGGCCAGCGTGGCGGCATGATGCACTAAGGTGTCCACCACGCGGGTGCGCCCCGGCGCATCATCCTTGGCCGTGGACTCGCTGTGAATGAGCAGCGCCAGCGCCGCCTCGGTGGCCTCGAAGCGACCGAAGCCCTCGACGGCGGGAATATCGGTGAAGACAGTGATCTCCAAACCGGCGTGGCCGGAGGCGGCGGAGGGACGCCAGCCGAGGCTGGCAATGAGCGTCGATAAGCGCCATGCCCACGGATAAGCGGCGCGTAGCTCCGCGTGGGCAGCGGGCGGCTGATCCATGAGCTCGACCACCCGCGACCAGCCAATGGTCTCGCTGAACGTGGTGGTGGTGCCGTCCACATCGCGGGCGTGCACCTGCACCCGCACTACATCCTCTGCGACAGGGCTGGCGGCTACCGCGCTGCGATAGATCGTGTGCGCAATGATCACGGTACCGCCGGTGTCATCGCCATATTCGCCAATGACCGGCACAGTCGCAGGGGCCGAGGCCACCGGAGCGGCGGTGGGGTGCAGCCGTGCCACCTCCGCTGCGTGATCAGGATGTGCGCTCGGCCACAACACCTTGGCTCCTCCTTAGGACTCCGCGGGAACATAACTTCTCACCCACTCTAGGACAGCGCGTTCCCGCATGCGCCGACATGGGGGCGCTAAGACCCCTACAATGGGCATAATGCCCAATACACAAAGTTTTAAGGAGCGAGCATGACTGAAAATAAGTGGTACTACAACGTCTCCACCGGAGAAGTATCCACCGACAAGGTGGGATCGTGGGACGACCGCATGGGTCCCTATGCCACCGAAGAAGAGGCCCACAACGCCTTCGAGATCGCGCAGCAGCGCAACGAGGCCGCCGATGAGCGCGAGCGCGAGGACGACTGGAACGACGACGACTGGGGATAAAACCAGCAGCCGCAGCGCTTATCGACGCCGCCCTCGCATCTTTGTATAGGCGGCGCGAATGGCGTCGAAAGACTCTTCATAGCCGCTGAGGGCCTGCAGCCCCAGCTGGCGTTCTTTTTGATAGAGCAGCCCATAGGCGAAGGTGTCCTCGCCCTTCGCGCGGGCGCGCAGCGCGAGCCGCACGATCATATCCCGCGAGGTGACGGTGTCCTGGAAGTCGCCGAGCACAGACTGCATGCGTTTACAGGCCTTCACCACCTTCTTCGTTTTCAAGGAGGTGGCCGCGCCGGCGGCATCCGCCGAATAGCGGAGCTTCTTCGCCGCCTTGCGCATATTGTGCACCGCGTTTTCGCGGGTGTGCAGATCCAGCTCCTGGTCGGCCCACACTGCCACCGCTTTCTTATGGCGTTTCACCAAGCGGCGGTAGGCGCCGTCGAGATGGCTGGCCAGCACCTGCTCCGGCTCAGCCGCGGCGGCCGTGTCGCCGGCCTCATGCGCGTCGGCGGCCAGCGGGGGATGGGCGAGCAGCTCGTCGAGATCCCGCAATAAGGTGAGATAGCGCTCGCTATCGAGCACCTTCACCACCCGGGCGTGGGCGCGGCGATAGTCGCGGTGGAGACCCTGGAGCACGCGGGCGCGGGTGGTCTCATCGATCTTGCCGCTGTCCTCGGCCTCAATCAGGTGAACCATGCGCTCGGCCACCACCTCTGCATCGCGGGCCTGGCCGAGGATGCCGGCCAAGGCCTTGAGCTCTTGCTCAATATGGCTATAGGCCTCGCCCACGAGAATGCCCTCGAAGGTGCGCATGTGGCTGCGCAGCTCACGGGTGGCCACCCGCATCTGGTGGATCGAATCCCACTCATCGCGGCGCACCCGCGGATCCATCTCCACGATGCGATCGCGATTCTGTGCCAGCGCCGCCACCACGCCCGCCGCGGGGGACGAGGAGGGTAGCTCGGCCAGCTGCGGGGGAGTAGGGGCGGCAGTAATCGACTCGCCCAACGCCGCTACCAACTTGGAGGGGCTATCGGAGTCGCTGGCGCCGGCGGCGCGCACCACCTTGCTGGCCTTGCGCAAGAACTTCGCCCCGCGCTTGGTCTCTGCCGCCGGCCCGGCGAGCTCGATCTCCCACTCGCGCCAGCGCCGCGCCGTGCCCGTGGGCAGGAAAGAGTGGGCAGAAACGTGATCATCGCAGAACTCGGCTAGCGCTTCTCCCGCCGCATCCTCATACACCGTCTCGTGGCGCTCATTATCCACTCGGGCGATAGGCTCCAGGCTGTGGCCGCGGCTTAAGGCCCGCACCGTCGCCAGAATCTCCGCGGGAATGCGTTCCGGATCTGCGGGATCACTATCGGCGTGAATCTCCAGCCGGCCCTGCTCGCCGGGCAGCTTGATATGCCAGCCGTCATCCTTGCCGCCGGTACGGCGCCGCAGCGTCACTTTCGCCCGCGTCAGCCGCAGATCGGGGGTGTCAAAATACACCGCCGATAAACGGTGCACCACGGTCTCGCGCGCGGCCTCGCAGCCAGAGACATGCGTCAGATCCGGAACCGCGAGCTCCTCGGTGGCGGAGAACTTTATTTCAACCTCAAGATTCGTGGCAGTGCCCATGCCCAATATCTACCAGTTTTGCTCCGTGTTAGCTGCGTAAACACCACTCGGGGGTGTGCCGGACGCGGCTGTAGATCAGGGCAGGATACTGGACCAACTCGAGCGCCGAACTCAAGTAGGTTGGAATATATGAACAGCCAACAGGAATTCGTGCTCCGCGCCATTGAAGAACGAGACATCCGCTACGTGCGCCTCTGGTTTACCGATATCCTCGGCTACCTGAAGTCCGTGGCTATCGCCCCCGCAGAGCTCGAGATCGCGCTCGAAGACGGCATCGGTTTCGACGGCTCCGCCGTGGAGGGCTTTTCCCGCATCTCTGAATCGGACACCCTAGCCAAGCCCGATCCCTCCACCTTCCAGATGCTGCCGGATTCCTACGGCGAAGGGCTGGAAAACACCGCCCGCATGTTCTGCGACATCGTCATGCCCGATGGCCAGCCCTCCTGGGTGGATCCTCGCCAGGTGCTGCGACGCCAGACCGAAAGGCTGGCCGATGAAGGCTTCCGGGCGCTGCTGCACCCCGAGATTGAGTTCTACATGGTGCGCAGCCTCGATACCGATGGCAAAGAGCCCGTCCCCACCGATAATGGCGGCTACTTCGACCACGCCACCTACGACGATGCACCACGATTCCGTCGCGATGCCATGGCCGCTCTCGAGTCCATGGGTATCGCCGTGGAGTTCTCGCACCACGAGACCGCGCCGGGTCAGCAGGAGATTGATCTCCGCTATGCCGAGGCGCTGAATATGGCGGATAACATCATGACCTTCCGCTACCTGATTAAGGATGTGGCCGCCCACCACGGCGTGAAGGCCACCTTTATGCCGAAGCCCTTCCGGGATTTCGCCGGCTCGGCCATGCACACCCACATGTCGCTCTTCGAGGGCGATACCAATGCCTTCCACGACTCCGATGACATGTACAACCTCTCGCGCACCGCGAAGCAGTTCATCGCCGGCATCCTCTACCACGCCCCGGAGATCTCCGCGGTCACCAACCAGTGGGTGAACTCCTATAAGCGCATCATGTTTGGCAATGAGGCCCCCACCGCGGCCACGTGGGGAGTGTCGAATCGTTCCGCCATGGTGCGGGTGCCCACCTATCGCCCCACAAAGGTTTCCTCCCGGCGCATCGAGGTGCGCTCCCCGGACACCGGCTGCAACCCCTACCTGGCCTATTCGGTGCTGCTTGCCGCCGGTCTGCGCGGCATTAAAGAAAGCTATGAGCTCCCCGATCCGGCCGAGGACGATATCTCGCAGCTGACCCGCCGGGAGCGCCGTGCCCTCGGCTATCAGGACCTGCCGGCCAGCCTGGACCAGGCATTGCACATGATGGAGCAGTCCGAGTTCCTCGCCGAGGTATTGGGCGAGCACGTCTTCGAGTTCTTCCTGCGCAGCAAGTGGAGCGAGTGGCGGGACTATCAAAGCCAGATCAGCGCGTGGGAATTGCGCACCAATCTGCACTACTAAGATCGAGCATTCCACCGCCCGCAGTCGAGGATAAAGATCATGCGCACTAGCCTGCCCACCCCAGCCAGTTTGTCCCTCCAACGCCCCACGGCCGCCGATGACCTCAAGGAGCTGGGGTGGTACAACGAGGAGTCCCTTGAGCTGCTGCGGCAGCTCTCCGGTGCCGCCGACCCGGATCTGGCGCTCAATACCCTCATTCGCTTGGTCGCCAACCTCGACGATGCGGAACGCGCCGAGTTTGATCGCAGTATGCGCGAGCACCGCGAGCTGCGGGTCCGGCTCATCGCGCTGCTCGGCGGTTCCACCGCGCTCGGCGATCATCTGGTGGCCCATCCGGAGACGTGGCGCAGCCTCAAAGAGCCGATGCCCACCAAGGAGGAGATGCTGCGCCTCATGCTCGGTGCGGTGGATGCCCGTCCCGCCCGCTTCGCCGAGGATGTCTCCGCCCAGCCCGCGGCCGAGAACTGCTCCGAGGTGGGCATGTATGTGGCCGGCATGGTGGGCACCGAGGCCGAGCGAGCGCTGAAGGTGGCCTATCGCAGCATCATCATGCGCATTGCCGCCGCGGATCTCGCCGGCACCTATCCCGAGACCAGCCGCCGCTCCGGATTGGAGATGGTGGCGTTTAAGACGGTCTCGGCGCGGCTGTCTGATGCGGCCGATGCTGCGCTCACCGCTGGGCTCGCCGTGGCCGCCGCTGGGGTCTACGGCGTGGATCCCCTGGACTGCGCGCTCGGGGTGATCGCCATGGGCAAGTGCGGGGCGCGGGAATTGAACTATATCTCCGATGTCGATGTGATCTTCGTGGCCGAACCCGCCACCCCGAAGGCCACCCGCCTGGCCAGCGAACTCATCCGCATCGGTGGCAAGGCCTTCTTCGAGGTCGATGCCGCCCTGCGCCCTGAGGGCAAGCAGGGGGCGCTGGTGCGCACCCTCGAATCACATGTGAGCTACTACAAGCGCTGGGCGGAAACCTGGGAATTTCAGGCACTACTCAAGGCCCGCCCCCTCACCGGCGATATGGAGCTGGGACGCCGCTATGTTGAGGCGCTCGAGCCCATGGTGTGGGAGGCCAGCCAGCGGGATAATTTTGTGGAGGGCGTGCAACACATGCGCTCTCGGGTGCTGAATAATGTGCCCTCCGATATGCAAGAGCGCGAGCTCAAACTCGGCCGCGGCGGGCTGCGCGATGTGGAATTTGCCGTGCAGCTGCTGCAGATGGTGCATGGCCGCGTGGATGAGACCCTGCGCACCAAGGCCACCGTGTCTGCACTCGAGGCGCTTATCGACGCCGGCTATGTGGGCCGAGAAGACGGCAAGGTGCTCATCGAGGACTATGAGTTTCTCCGCACCATCGAACACCGCCTGCAGTTGCAGCGCCTGCGGCGCACACATGCCCTGCCCAAGCCGGAGGACACCACCGCCCTGCGGTGGTTGGCGCGGTCTGCCGGGCTGCGCGGCGAGGGGCGCGGAACCAGCGCGGAAACCCTGTTGAAGAAGCTCAAACGCGTCTCCATCCAAGTCCGTGGGCTGCACACGCGGCTGTTCTACCGCCCCTTGCTGGGCTCGGTGGCCGCCCTCGATACCGGCACGCTCACCTTGAGTAAGGAATCTGCGAAGCTGCAGCTGGCCGCCCTGGGCTATCAATTCCCGGATCGGGCCTATGAGCATCTCACGGCGCTCGCCTCGGGCTCCTCCCGCAAGGCCAAGATCCAGGCGATGCTGCTGCCCACCCTGATGGAGTGGCTGGGCGATACCGCCAACCCGGACCAAGGTTTGCTCAACTATCGCAAGCTCTCGGATGCGGCCTATGACCGCACGTGGTTCTTGCGTACCCTGCGCGATGAGGGGATCGTGGGGCAGCGCCTGATGAAAGTGCTGGGGACCTCGCCCTATGCGGCAAATCTGGTGGTCTCCGCCCCCGAGGTGCTCAAGCTCTTTAGCGACTCCGCCAAGGGGCCGCGGCTTTTGGAGCAATCGCCGGAGACCATTGCCAAGTCACTGCGTGCGGCCGCGGCCCGGCACGATGATCCCGACCGGGCGATCACCGTGGCCCGCTCTTTGCGTCGAGTAGAGCTGGCGCGTATCGCCTCCGCGGATCTTCTCGGGCTGATCGACGTGCAGACGGTGTGCGCGAGCCTCTCGGAGATCTGGGATGCGGTGCTCGACGCCGCCCTCGCCGCCGAGATCCGCGGCTCCGTGCACAAGGGCGAGGTGGAGAAACCCCTTGCCCGCATCGCGGTGATCGGTATGGGCCGATTGGGCGGTAAGGAGCTGGGATATGGCTCCGATGCCGATGTGATGTTTGTGGCCGAGCCCGTGGAGTCGGTGGGGGAGAATGAGGCACTGATGTGGGCTAAGCGCATCGTCGATCGCATGCGCCGCCGGCTGAGCAAGCCCTCCAGCGATCCCTCCCTCGAGGTGGATTTGGGCCTGCGCCCCGAAGGGAAATCGGGGGCCGTGGCCCGCACCGTGGAAAGCTATCAGCGCTACTACTCCTCGTGGGGCGCGGTATGGGAGAAACAGGCGCTGCTGCGGGCCACCGACATTGCCGGCGATAAGGAGCTGGGCGTGCAGTTCCTCGCCGCCATCGACGAGTTCCGCTATCCCCCTGGGGGCGTGGATGAAAAGACCGTGCGCGAGGTGCGCCGCATGAAGGCGCGCGTGGACAATGAACGCTTGCCGCGCGGCGCGGATCGTAAAACCCACACCAAGCTGGGGCGGGGCGCGCTCACCGATATCGAGTGGACGGTGCAGCTCGTGAGCATGCTCGAGGCGCACAAGCACCCAGCCCTGCACACCACCTCCACCTTGGAGGCGCTGGATGTGATGGAACATGAGGGCATCGTGGACGCGGAGAAGGTACAGATTCTGCGCTCCGCATGGCTGGCCGCCACCCGCGCCCGCAATGCGCTGGTGCTGGTGCGGGGCAAGCGCACCGATCAGCTGCCGCAGCCTGGGCCGCAGCTCGCGGAAACCGCGGCGGCCGCCGGCTGGAACCCCATGAATTACCAGGAATTTTTGGAGGACTATCTGAAAAAGACCCGCCGCGCCCGGCAGGTGGTGGACGAGGTGTTCTGGGGCGAGTCCACCATCAGTGATGAGATTGCCGATTCGGAGGGGATGGAGCACCGATTCGGCCCCATGGGGTCTTTCTCCGGTGGCGGCCAGCAGCGACCCCAGCAGATGCGGCGCATTCCCCGGGGGAATGAGCGTTTCTAGATCGCTACACTGGGGTGCACGTAGCGCCTAGAAGGAGCAGTGCAATGAATATTTCCATGCGTATCGGGCTCGATATGGATAGCCCTACCGTCGCTGATCTCATCGAGTTCGCCGATACCCTCCGTAACCTCGGGGTCGATCCCGAGGAGTATCTCGTGATCGATGAGGACAACCGCGAGATCTATGTGGAGCACAACGGCGTGCCCGGTGCTCCCGCCGCCGCCTCGGCCGCCGAGGATGTGGTGGACGCGGAGGAGGTGGAGGATGCCGAACCCGCAGCGGCGACCCCGCCCACCGGAGATGAGGGCGAGGAGAGGATCGAATTTCCGCGCGGTACGAGCTTCGACGCCGGCAAGGTCTATGACGCCGTGCGCCAAACCTTAGGCGACCAGGCGGTGCACAGCGTGGTGGATGCGCTGCTGCGGGGCCGTAGTGGCCCCAGCCCGCGCTAGCGGCGCTCGCGGCGGCGTGCCCACACCAAAGCACTGGCGCCCAGCGCCCACACGATGAGGGCGGCGAGCCCAGCGAAGCGGAAATCGCCCCACGTGTAGTGGGTGCTGTCCGTGGTGGCGACGTCGAGAAGCATGCCATAGCCCTGGGCGACGATCATGCCGGCGGTGAAGCCGCCCATATTGGCCAAGCCCGTGCCCGTGGCGAGTACCTCGTGGGGCACGGCCTCGCGCACCTGGTCGAAGCCATAATTGGCCACTGGGGCGAGCGCGCCCATCACCACATTGAGCACCACGATCCACGCCACCCCGCGCGGGGAGGCACTAGCGAAAAAGAGCGCCCACAGCGCCATCGTGATGCCCGAGCTCACCAGCGCCAGTATCCAGCGATTCGCCCCGAAGCGCGCCGAGATGAACCCGTGGAGCGGGCCGGCAAGAACCTGCACCACGGTATTGACCACCAGCACCCAGCCGGCGACATGGGCGCTGATCCCCATGCCGAGGGTCATCAGCGGCATGCCCCAGGTGAGGGTGAAGACCACCTGCGGGAATAGGCCGATGCCGTGAATGAAGAAGCCCTGCCAGCAGGCCGGATGGGTGGCCACGATACGCAGGCGGGCCCGTAGCGGCTGGGTGGAACTCACCAGCCGGCGGGGCGGCTCCTGAATAGCCACCCAGGCCGCCAGCGCCACCAGCACGCCCGCCGCCGCCGCGGAAATGAAGGCCACTTCCCAGCCCGCGGCGTGGAGGATACCGAGAAACACCACCGCGGAAAGGAACTGGCCCACCTGCCCCAACGCGGCAGTCAGCTGCGTGAAAATGGGTGCCCGGTGCAAGGGAAACCACTGCGGAATAATGCGCATCACCGACAAAAATGCGGTGGCATCGCCCATCGCCACCAGCACCCGGGCAATGATAGCCACCGTAAAGCTCGTGCTCAGCGCGAGCACCAACTGGCCGCCGGCCATGACGAGGGCGCCGGCGACGAGCAGGCGACGGGCACCGAAACGATCGATCAGCACGCCGGTGGGAATCTGGGCGAGGGCATACACCCCCATCTGCACCGCGGTGAACACCGCGAGCCCGCTGGCGGAGGCGGAAAAACGCTCGAAGGCCTCGACACTGGCCACACCAAAGGAACCGCGGCCCATGATGGCCACGATGTAGACCACGACGGCGGCCAGCCACACCACGATCGCCTGGCGCTGGCTGACGGCAGCGGTGGGGTCGGTGGGGTCGGTGGCGCCAGCGGAGGACGCGGAGGACGCGGCATCAGAGGTGTTCATCATCCACCACGATAGTGCTGGGAAGAGCGCCGCTGGCAGGCGGGTCCTAGGCAGGGGCCGAGCGTTGGTAGTGTCGAGTCTGTCCGCCTGTGGCCGCAGCGATAAGGAAGGCTTTGGAGCTGAAGTATGTCTACCCCGATTCACGATTACCTATCGCTCGCCCTCGAGTCCATCGACTATGACGCGGAAGGCACGGTCGCCGACTATATTCCCGTGCTGGCGCAGGCCGATCCGGAGCGCAAGGCCATCGGCCTGTGCACCTCGCATGGTCGCATCTATTGTGTCGGCGATGCCGAGCACGAATTCTCCATGCAGTCAGTATCCAAGCCCTTTGCCTATGCCCTCGCCCTCGAAGAATGTGGGTTGCAGACCGTCTTAGAGACCGTGGGCGTGGAGCCTTCCGGCGAGGCGTTTAATGAACTGTCTTTGGATACGCCCACCAACCGCCCAGTTAATCCCATGATCAACGCGGGGGCGATCGCTATTAATCAGCTGATTAATGGCGTGGACTCCACCATTGAAGAACGCGTGGAGAAGATCCTCGCCCAATTCTCTCGGCTGGCCGGCCGCGAGTTGAGCGTGGACATGGCGGTGGCCTATTCGGAATTGGACAACTCGGATCGTAACTTCGCCATCGCGCACATGTTGCGCTCCTACGGCATTATCGGCGACGACGCCCATGACGCCGTGGTGTCCTATGTGTATCAGTGCTCCATCAACGTCACCGTGCGGGATCTCGCGGTCATGGCCGCCACCCTGTCCAATGGTGGAGTGCAGCCGCTCACCGGCGAGCAGGTCGTGAGCGAGGACGTCTGCCACCAAGCCTTGGCCGTGATGGCCTCGGCCGGCATGTATGACGCCGCCGGGCGGTGGATGACCTCCGTGGGCATTCCCGCTAAATCGGGGGTCTCGGGCGGAATGATGGGCTGTCTGCCCGGACAGCTGGGCATCGCCACCTTCTCCCCGCCGCTCGACGTCAATGGCAACTCGGTGCTGGGGCGCAAGGTATTCCAGCGGCTCTCCCGCGATTGGGGCCTGCACTTGATGTCCACCGACCGGCGTGGCGTGAACGCGGTGCGCGAGCTGGTCCAAGAGGGAGATATCTCCCTTCTCAAGCTGCAGGGAACGCTCAACTTCTCGGCCGGCGAGGCCTTATTGCACGCCATGCGCACCCGCGAGATTCGCGGCCCGATCTTCGCCGTGGATATCTCTCGCGTCATCTCCCTGGCGCCGGTGGCCTTGCGCATGCTGCTCGAGGGGCTGCGGCGGCTGCGCGAGGAGGGCCACCGCGTGGTGATCATCGACCCCGATTCGCAGGTGGACCAATCCTCCCTCAGCGGGGATGAGTGCTTTGAAGTAGTCACCGATATCGGTTTGATTCGGTACTAGCGCCGGGCTGGCGCCGCCACAGCGGGGGTAGTGGCGGCCGCGCCGCGGCTCGCTCTGGAACCATCGCCCAATAGGGGGTAGGCGGGCGAGAAAATGTGAAGAACTTTACATAACTTACGTTGGGGAAGGGGGTGTATCGGGCGCGAAATGCGACATGGTTACCCCCATGCGGGTAAATTATTGATGAATCAAAGTATTTTTTAGTCTATTTACTCCGTCGCTTGCGGCATGGGTTGCGATGGTGGTGTGTCGCACTTTTGCAGACATGCAAAGAAGTTTAGGCGAGGCTCATTTTTTTGCGGGGGTGTTGCGCTCGGATGAGAAAGGAAAGTTGCTTCACAGTTTTCACATCTGCCTGTAGTGTCTCACTTCACAAAGGCCGCACATTATGAGCTCCACGTCACGTGCATGGAGGCGCGTGGTGGATCACAATGTCGGTCGATATGAGCCCAACCTTTGACAATAGGAAGCGAGACACCCATGCCTGTGTCCCCATCCCCCTCCTCGCACGGTAGGGATCCGGTCGTGCCCCGGACTCCCACCGAGCAGGATTTCATCGAGACCGCCCACACAGAAGACTTCACACGCCTGCGTAGCACCTTCCGTGGATTCGTCTTCCCCGTCTTCGTCGCCTTCATCACCTGGTATCTGCTCTACATTGTCACCGCCACCTTCTTGGTGGACGTGGTGACCATCAAGGTGTTCGGCTATATCAACCTCGGCATGGTCCTCGGCATCGCCCAGTTCCTCACCGCCGGGATTGTTACCTGGGCCTATCTGCGTTTCGCCGATAACACGCTGGATCCCGCCTCCGCGCTGATCCGCGAGCAGATGAACGACCGCCTCAGTGAACCCCGGCAGCACTAGCGCCGCCCCCTCCTAGCAGATACCAAGGACTACTTATGACTCACTCCACAACAGTGCTCGCGACTGAAGCGATCAGCACCGGCAACCCGGTGCTCAATATCTCCATCTTCGTGGCGTTCATCGTGGCCACGATGGGCATCGTAATTCGCGTGACCCGCCAGACCTCGCAGAAGGGCTCCGATTTCTACACCGGCGGCGCCTCCTTCTCCGGCAAGCAAAACGGCCTCGCCATCGCCGGCGACTATCTCTCCGCCGCCGCCTTCCTCGGCGTCACCGGCGCCATTGCCCTCTATGGCTATGACGGCTTCCTCTACTCGGTGGGCTTCCTCGTGGCCCTGCTGGTGGCGCTCGTGCTCGTGGCCGAACCGCTGCGCAATACCGGCCGCTTCACCATGGCCGATGTGCTCTCCTTCCGGCTGAAGCAAGGGCCGGTGCGTACCGCGGCTGCGATCTCGACGCTGTCTATTTCGCTGTTCTATCTCATCGCCCAGATGGCCGGCGCCGGCGGACTCGTCGCCCTGCTGCTGGGCATCGAGGGCAAGGTCGCGCAGTCGGGCGTGGTCGCCATCGTCGGTGTGCTCATGATCGTCTACGTGCTCGTCGGCGGCATGAAGGGCACCACCTACGTGCAGATGATCAAGGCGGTGCTGCTCGTGGGCGGCTCCATCCTCATCACCCTGCTGACCTTCGTCGCCGTCAAGGGCGGCTTCAATGAGCTGCTCGGATCCGCCGTGGCCAATCACCCCAAGGGCGAGGACATCCTCGGGCCGGGCCTGAAGTATGGCGCCTCCACGCTGACCAAGCTGGACTTCGTCTCCCTCGGCATGGCGCTTGTTTTCGGCACCGCTGGCCTGCCGCACGTGCTCATGCGTTTCTACACCGTGCCCACCGCCCATGAGGCGCGCCGCTCGGTGGCGTGGACCATCGGCATCGTCGCGCTCTTCTTCCTGCTCACCGTGTTCATGGGCTATGGCGCCGCCGCGCTGGTGGGGCCTGAGCAGATCCAGGCCGCACCCGGTGGAGTGAACTCCGCTGTGCTGCTGCTCTCGGCGCGGGTCGGCGGCACGATCTTCATGGCCGTGATCTCTGCCATCGCTTTTGCTACCATCCTCGCCGTGGTGGCCGGTCTGGCCATCACCGCTTCGGCCTCGGTGGCACACGACCTCTACAACAACGTGATCCGTAAGGGGCAGGCCACCGAAGAGGAGCAGGTGCGAGTCTCGCGCATCACCGTGGTGGTCATCGGCGTGCTCGCCATCGTCATGGGCATTGGTGCCATGGGCCAAAATATCGCCTTCCTGGTCGCCCTGGCCTTCGGTATCGCCGCCGCAGCCAACCTGCCCACCATCATTTACTCGCTCTACTGGAAGCGCTTCAACACCACCGGCGCCCTGTTCTCCATGTACGGCGGCCTGCTTACCTCCGTCATTCTCATCGTGCTCTCCCCGGCATTCTCCGGCACGGAGACGGCCATGTTGCCGAATGCGGACTTCGCGATCTTCCCGATTACCAATCCCTCGATCGTCGCGATCCCTGCCGGCTTCCTCCTCGGCATTATCGGCACCTACCTCGGTAAGCCCGATAACTTCGAGGGCAAAGCGGCAGAGATGGAAGTGCGCGCGCTCACCGGAATCGGCGCTGCTAAGGCGGTGCAGCACTAGCTGCTTCTCGCTTATCGACGCCACCTCGCGCCACACCGGCCCACCACCTCAGTGCAGACTCGAGGGGTGGGCCGGTGGTGGTTTTAGCGGGCGGTAGTCAGCCGCGAAATATGCCAGGTCATGCCCAGCGCGCCCAAGGGGAACAGGGTGTAGACGAGCACATGATCCACGCGCCAGATGGCCAAGGCCACGGCCAGCCATATCGTGGTGAGGGTGAAAATCTTGTGCTTTTTGCTCATCGCCCCAGATTGATAGTTGGTGATATAGGGGCCGAGTTGCGGGTGGGAGAGCAGCCAGTCGTGCATCCGCGGAGAGCTTTTGGCAAAGCAATACGCTGCGAGGAGCAAAAACGGCGTCGTGGGAAACAGCGGCAATACTATGCCGATGATTCCGCATCCGGTGGCGATCACACCGACCGCCCGCAGCATAAACTTAAGCACCCTTGCATACTAACAAGGGTGCTTTAGGCAAGACTAATGTTTGCTGCGCGGCGCTAGGCGAGGCGTTCGTCGATGAAGTCCTTGACGCGCTGGGCATCATTGGGCATGTCGAAGACGCGGAACTCCACATCTTCAATCCCGGCGAAGCGCTCCGGCAGCTCTGGGGCAGAGCCAATGGCCTCGGTGATGGTCTCGGCGAATTTCACCGGCAGCGCCGTCTCTAGGCAGATGATGGGGGAGTCGGTGGACTCGCGGTTCTGCTCGGCGGCGGCCACACCATCCGCGGTGTGGGGGTCGATGAGCACCCCATAGTCGCGGTGCACGCGGGCGATGGTGCGCAGGCGATCAGCGTGGGTAGACGTGCCGGCGAGGAAGCCATACTCCGCTGCGGCGCGGGCAAAGGCGGGATACTCGCTGAGCGAGAAACCGCCCTGCTTTACCTGGGTGCCAAAGAGCTCCGCGGTGGTCGCCGCATCCCGGTCGAGGAGATCGAAGATGAAGCGCTCGAAGTTGGAGGCCTTGGAGATGTCCATCGACGGCGAAGAGGTGGCCTGGGTTTCGGCGGCGCTGCGCACCCGGTAATCGCCGGTGCGGAAGAACTCCTCCAGAACATTGTTCTCGTTCGTGGCCACGATCAGCTTGTCGATGGGAACGCCCATCGAACGCGCGATATGGCCGGCGCAAATATCACCGAAATTGCCGGTGGGCACGGAGAAGGACACCTGCTGCTCATTGGAGGACGTAGCGCGGATCCAGCAGGAAACGTAGTAGACCACCTGGGCCATGAGGCGGGCCCAGTTGATGGAGTTCACCGCACCGATCGATCGAGTGGATTTAAAGTCGGCATCCGCGGAGATCTCCTTGACCACGTCTTGGCAGTCATCGAAGACGCCATCGAGGGCGATATTGAAGATATTGTCATCGTGCAGGCCAAACATTTGGGCCTGCTGGAAGGGGGTCATACGCCCTGCGGGGGTGAGCATGAACACGCGGATATTATCGCGCCCGCGCATGGCGTACTCCGCCGAGGATCCGGTATCGCCAGAGGTGGCACCCACGATATTCAGGGACTGCCCGCGCCGGGCCAACTCGTATTCAAAGAGCTCGCCCAGCAGCTGCATGGCCATGTCCTTAAAAGCGGCCGTGGGGCCCATGGACAAGCGTCCGAGCAGCAGGTCATCGCCGAGGGTGCGCACCGGAACGATCTCCGGGGCCGAGAACTTCGGGGTGGTGTAGGCGCGCTCGCAGATACCGCGCAGATCCTCCGCGGGAATGTCATCGACGAACAGCTGCAGCACCTCGAAAGCGAGGGCGGCATAGCCCTGCTCATTCAGTACGGATCGCCACTGAGTGAGCTGCTCGTCGCTGAGCTGCGGGTAGCTTTCGGGCAAAAAGAGCCCGCCGTCGGGAGCGAGGCCGCCGAGGAGAATGTCGGTGAAGGAATACGGGGTAGCCGAGGTATCGCGAGTAGAAATGTAGTGCACCTCACCCAGCTTAGGGGGTTGCTGCAGTGAGCAAAACTTCAACCCCGCTCCGGCGGCGGAAGTCTCCCCTGAAGCGGGTGAGGGCACGGGCGCACCGGCTATCCGTGCAGCGTGTGCGGGTAGAGTCAGGTGATATGCCTACACCTGACTATATTCTCAGTCTTCGTGAAAAAATCGGCCACGAGCCGCTGCTTTTACCAGGGGTGACCGCGATCGTGTTACGCGAGTCCACCACCGGCAACTTCCTCAATGCTCCCGAAGTATTGCTCGTCCGCCGCGCGGACAATGACATGTGGACGCCGGTGACCGGCATCGCCGATGCAGGAGAAGAACCCACCACCACGGCCGTGCGCGAGGTCAAAGAAGAGGCCTGCCTTGATACCCGAGTAGCCGCTCTTCTTGGGTGCGGGGCGGTGGGGCCGGTGACCTATCCCAATGGAGATGTCGCCTCCTATATCGATATCGCCTTCCGACTCGAGGTGGTGGGCGAGGACGAGCCGGCCGTGGGCGATGACGAATCCAGTGCGGTGGGCTGGTTCAGCATCGCCCAGCTGCCCTCCTCCGTGGCGCCGCGCTTCCGGCTGCTCATCGCCGACGCCGTCGCGCAACGACGCCGCCCGCAGGGCTTCCAGCCCCGTATGGGCTATCACAAGCGGGACAAGCCGGCCTTCTAGCGCTGGGGGAGGCCGCGCCCACCGGCCCTTCTGGGGGAGGGGTCGGTGATGGCTGTAATAGACATAAAGGGTTCGGTTTTGGGGGAGGCCGCTGGGGGTAAATGGGCGCAAAATGACAGGACATATATGCCCGCTTACCGATTAGTAGCTTTGTTTCCTGTGGGGTGGTGGTCATTTTCAAATTCGCGGGGGTATAACTCATTACCATTCCGTAGCTTATGGGAATGGACATGGGATGAATTCTCTAAAAGTCCTGCTAGGAGTCGGTTACTATTCCGTAGTTTTGGGGCCACTTATCGCTAAAAAAACAGGCCCCGAAAGGGGGTAGTGACGGCGCCGTAAGTTACTGGGATAATGTGCTACAAATCACATTAAGATATACATAGCCCACTGCATATATGCCTGCGAACTGCACTTATGTCCCTTTGTGTGGGACTTGCTTTGTCCTGCTAATAAAAAGCACCCTTTTGGGGTGGGGTGGGCGCTGTTACTCTGGACTTTGACATCAGGGCTCAGTGCTCTTGGTGATGAGAGTGTTAGAACTTTCCTAACTCCCGCACTGCGTCCTCACCTCAACCCATTGTTGGCCTCCACCGATGCGCCGAAGCTCACCTGTTGGTGAGTGCAACACGAGGCGTCGACGGGCCGGAAAGGTCGTGAATTTCACATGGCTTCCACATCGAAGCAGGCACTCAACCCCGAGTACTACGAGGAATCTTGGGAGAAGTTCGGTTCAGAGAAATTTGACGTCGTCATCATCGGCGGAGGCTCGGTGGGTGCAGGTGCTGCCCTCGACGCCGCCACCCGTGGTCTCAAGGTCGCGGTGATCGAGACCCGCGACTTTGCCTCTGGCACCTCCTCTCGTTCCTCCAAGATGTTCCACGGCGGTTTGCGTTATCTCGCGATGCTGGACTTCCGCCTCGTGGCAGAATCCCTCCGCGAGCGCGAGCTGAATATGTCCACTCTGGCTCCGCACCAGGTCAAGCCGCTGAAGTTCCTCTTCCCACTGACCAACCGCGTGTGGGAGCGGGTCATGATGTTCGGCGGCTTCACCCTCTATGACCTCATGGGTGGCGCCAAGACCGTCCCCATGCAGAAGCACTACACCCGCAAGGGCGCCCTCAAGGTGGTCCCGGCGCTGAAGGAAGATGCTGTTGTCGGCGGTATCCGCTACTACGACACGCTTGTCGACGACGCCCGCCACACCATGACGGTGCTGCGCACCGCCGCCGAGTACGGCGCCACCATCCGCACCTCCACCCAGGTGGTCGGTTTCGAGAAGAAGCACGGCCGCGTCGTTGGCGCTACCCTGCGTGACACCGACACTGGCCGTGAGACCAGCGTCCACGGCTCCGTATTCATCAACGCCACGGGCGTGTGGAATGACGACATCCACAAGATGGCCGGGGTGGAGGGTAAGTTCTCCGTGCACGCATCCAAGGGCGTGCACATTGTGGTGCCGAAGGACAAGATCGAATCCGACGCTGCACTCTGCTTCGTCACCGAGAAGTCGGTGCTCTTCGTGATCCCGTGGGGCGAGTACTGGATCGTCGGCACCACCGACACTGAGTACACTGAGGGCCGCCCGGACCCGGCCCCCACTAAGGAAGACATCGACTACATCTTGGGCGAGCTCAACGAGCGGGTGCGCACCCCGATCACCCACGGCGATATCGTGGGTGTCTACTCCGGTTTGCGCCCGCTGGTGGCCGGCTCCTCCGATACCACCACCAAGCTCTCCCGCAACCACGCTGTTGCCCGCGACCTGCCAGGCCTGATTTCCGTGGCCGGCGGTAAGTACACCACCTACCGTGTGATCGGTAAGGATGCCGTGGATCTCGCGATCGGCGACATCCCGAAGCAGGTTCCGGAGTCCATCACCGATCAGACCCCGATCCTGGGCGCCGATGGCTACCATGCGCTCGTCAACCAAGTGGACGCTCTGGCCGCTCGCCACGGGCTGCCCGCCGCGACCATCGAGCACCTGCTCGGCCGCTATGGCTCCCTCTATGAAGAAGTGCTGGCCCCGGCCGCCGAGGATAAGGACCTGCTCACGCCCATCGAGGGTGCAGAGGGCTATATCTGGGCAGAGGTGCTCTACGCCGTCACCCACGAGGGTGCGCTGCACCTGGAGGACGTGCTCAACCGCCGCCTGCGCGTGGCCATGGAATACGACGACCGCGGCACCGTCGCGGCCGAGGCTGTTGCCACCTTCATCGCCCCGCACCTTGGCTGGGATGACGCAACTGTGGAAGCAGAGCTGGAGAGCTTCCGTGGCCGCGTCGATGCCGAGCTCAACGCCGAAAAGGCTCTCACCGATGCCGCTGCCACCGACTACATGATCAAGGCCGGCGATCCCCGAACCAACATCGACGAAAGCGTAGATATCTAATGATCACAGCAACCCAAGCGCTGGGCTGGGAATTCCTCGGCACCACACTGCTCCTGCTCCTCGGTAATGGAGTGTGCGCCGTCAATACGCTGCGCACCTCCGGCGCCCGGAACACTGGCTGGCTTCTCATTGCCCTCGGTTGGGGTATGGCCGTGTTTATCGGTGCCTCCGTGGCCAATGTCTCCGGAGGCCACCTGAACCCGGCCGTCACTGTGATGCTTGCGCTCAATGGTGCCACCCCGTGGGAGCTCGTTCCTTATTACATCGTCGGTCAGATGCTCGGCGGTCTCTTCGGAGCAGTGCTCTGCTACCTCACCTTCAAGCAGCTTTTCGACGCCAACTCGCTGGACGACAACGGCGAGAACACCGATGCGAACAGCGTGACCGGTGGCATCTTCTTCACCGGCCCCGCCCATCCGAAGAACGGCTGGAACGCATTCACCGAGTTCATGGCAACCTTCGTGCTCTTGGCCTTCATCGCCTGGGGTCCCACCGGTGGCGAGCTCGGCCCGATGACCTACTTCGCCGTGGCCTTCGTGGTGGTCTCCATCGGTATGTCCCTTGGTACCCCCACCGGTTATGCCATCAACCCGGCTCGTGACCTTGGTCCTCGTATCGCCTACGCCTTCCTCCTGCCCATCAAGGGCAAGGCCGACGCGAACTGGGGCTACGCCTGGGTTCCTGTTGTCGCCCCGATGATTGCAGCCGTCGTCGTTGGCCTCATGGCCACCGTCATGTAGTCCACCTTCCCCCCATCACCCCTGGAGAACACTATGTCCACCAAATACATTGCCGCGATTGATCAAGGTACGACCTCGACTCGCTGCATCATTTTCGATCACGACGCCAACCAGGTCTCTGTAGGCCAGTACGAGCACAAGCAGTACTTCCCGCAGAAGGGCTGGGTGGAGCACGACCCCAAGGAGATTTGGGACAACACCCGCCGCGCCGTCGGCCGCGCCCTGGCGAACCAGGACATCTCTGTCCAGGACGTGCTGGCCGTCGGTATCACCAACCAGCGCGAGACCACCGTTGTCTGGGACAAGAACACCGGTGAGCCCATCTACAACGCCATCGTCTGGCAGGACACCCGCACCACCGAGATCTGCCGCAAGCTGATCGGTGAGGACACTGCCGATAAGTGGCAGAAGCGCACCGGCCTGCTCATCAACTCCTATCCGGCCGGCCCGAAGGTGAAGTGGATTCTCGACAACGTCGAGGGTGCCCGCGAGCGTGCCGAGAAGGGCGAGCTACTCTTCGGCACCATCGACACCTGGCTGCTGTGGAACATGACCGGCGGCGCCGAGGGCGACGATGGGGCAGAGGCACTGCACGCCACCGATGTCACCAACGCCTCCCGTACCTTGCTCATGGACCTGGAAACCTTGGAGTGGGACGAGGAGCTGTGTGAGGCTATGGGTATTCCGTTGTCCATGCTTCCCGAGATCCGTCCCTCCGTGGGCGACTTCCGCTCCATCCGTGCCCGCGGCTCGCTCTCCGGGGTGCCGATTAAGGCCATCTTGGGCGACCAGCAGGCTGCCATGTTCGGCCAGGGCTGCTTCCGCGCCGGCGATGCCAAGAACACCTATGGCACCGGCCTGTTCCTGCTGCTCAACACCGGCACCAAGCCGCAGCTGAGCGAAAACGGCCTGCTCACCACCGTCTGCTACCAGCTCGAGGGCGAAAAGCCCGTCTACGCGCTGGAGGGCTCGGTATCCATGGGTGGCTCCCTGGTGCAGTGGCTGCGGGACAACCTGCAGCTGATCCCCAACTCGCCCTCCGTGGAGAATCTCGCTCGCGAGGCCAAGGACAATGGCGGCGTGTACATCGTGCCCGCCTTCTCGGGGCTATTCGCCCCGCGCTGGCGCTCCGATGCCCGCGGCGTGATCGTGGGCCTGACCCGCTTCACCAACCGCAAGCACATCGCCCGCGCCGTGCTGGAGGCCACTGCCTACCAGACCCGTGAGGTGGCCGACGCCATGGTGGCCGACTCCGGAGTGGAGATCACCAACCTGCGCGTCGACGGCGGCATGACCATGAACGAGCTGCTCATGCAGTTCCAGTCCGACATTCTGGGCACCAAGGTGGTGCGCCCGAAGAACGTGGAAACCACCGCTACCGGCGCGGCCTACGCTGCCGGCCTGGGGGTCGGCTTCTGGGAAGACCTGGCCGCATTGAAGGACCAGTCCTCTGAGGCGAAGACATGGAGCCCCTCCATGCCGCAAGAAGAGGTTGATCGTCTCTACAGCGATTGGAACCGTGCTGTGGAACGCTCCTATAACTGGGAGGTCCCCGAGGAGGATTAATCTCCGCACGGGACAGTGTGTGAGGGGATAGATACAAGCCCCGTTCACGGTGTGCATTCGCACTCATAGCCACCGTGGGCGGGGCTTGGCCCTGTCCGTGTCCGCTCGGCACGCTACGATACTCAACTATGCGTTGCCTCAAAATCTCCCTCGCCGCTCTAGCCACCACCGCACTCATCATGCCGCTCGCCGCCTGCGGCTCGGATGCCGATAATTCTGCCGCGGAGTCCCCCGCCGCGGCCTCTAGCTCCGCCAGCGAGGAGGCTCCCGCCGCGGCGGATGTGCCCGCAGACACCGCCGGCACATGCGCCCCGATCGAGGGGCCGAGCGCCGAGGTTACCGTCGGCGATACCGGCTATACCGTGGCGATGCCCCTGCCCGAGGGCTGGGAGCGCCACCCAGAGGCCGAGGCCGATTCCATTCTGCTGTCCATGAGCTCTGGCTCGGTCACCGCCAGCATTGTGGGCGGCACCGTCGAGGTCGGCCCAGAGGAGGCCTTCCAGCAATACACCGACACCCTGAACATGCTCTCCCAGGATGGTGACCTCCAGGTCGCTGACGCCCCCGAGGTCTGCGGCTATCCTGCGAAGAACATGACCTACAACACCGCCATGTTGGATGTGCAGGTCGTGCAGGAGGCGAAGATGATCGTGGTGCCGCTCGGGGAGCGCTCGATTAGCCTCGTGGCCACCGTGATCGATGAATCAGGCGAGCCGGTGCAGCCAGAGCTACGGGACCAGCTGCTGGAGAATATCTACATCAACGCCCCCGCCTAAACGAGGATTAATCCGGCGAGGTGGCGTCGATAAGCGTAGCGGCAGCCGCGAGAACCTCAGGTGTCACGTCGCGTTTCGCCGTGCAGCAGAATCCGGAGTTGATTTCGTTGTAGTACAGGCCATCGCCCAGCAGCAGCACGGCGATGGCCACAGTCTCGTTGGGGCAGTAGTGCCGCAGCTCGGCGAGGAAGCGTTCTTGCACCAGCGATAGTGCATTCTCCACGGTGCCGCTGTGGCTCGCGCCGATCTTCGTGACGGCCATGAGCGTGCGGCCGAAATGGTCATTGGTGACGGCGGAGGTGCGCAGGTAATAGTTCACCGCGCCCTCCTCGGCGGTGCGCATCGTCTCAATATCATTGCTGGTGCGGCGTTTCAGCCTGTCGATGAGACCGTCTGCGAGCGCCTGCTTGCTGGGAAAGTGGTAGAGCAGCCCGCCCTTGGAACAGCCGGCGGCCTGCGCGATGGCCTTGATTGTGGCGGCCTGATCATCGCGTTCAATGAGCAGCGTTTCATAGGCGTCGAGAACAGCTTCGCGTGCGGACATGCCGTCATACTAGCGCAGTAAGGTGCTCTTTACCAGCAAAACTGTACCGGCTGGACGGTTTAGTCTGGGTCTGTTAGATTGTGTAGCGCTATGACTCCAGAACAGAGAGATAGATGGAAGGCGCTGGCGGTGCTCATGCTGCCAGTGCTGCTTGTCTCCATCGATAACACGGTCCTCAGCTTCGCCCTGCCAAATATTTCCGAGCAGCTGACGCCCACGGGCACCCAGCTGCTGTGGTTGGTGGATATCTACCCGCTGGTATTGGCTGGACTGCTCATCCCCATGGGCAGTATCGGCGATCGCGTCGGTCGGCGCCTCATGCTGTTGATCGGCTGCTCCGGCTTCGCGCTGATCTCCGTGGTGGCCGCCCTCGCCCCGAGCGCCGCCCTCTTGGTGGCATCTCGCGCGGGCATGGGGCTATTCGGCGCGATGATCATGCCGGCCACGCTCTCCTTAATTCGTAATATCTTTAGTGATCCCACGGAGCGTCGCCTCGCCATTGCGATTTGGGCCGCGGGGTTTTCCGGTGGCGCCGCCATCGGCCCAGTTGTGGGTGGCGTGTTGCTCGAGCACTTCTACTGGGGCTCCGTCTTTTTGATGGCAATCCCAGTGCTCGTGCCGTTGATCGTGCTGGGGCCACTGTGGATCCCCGAATCTCGCAACCCGAATCCGGGGGCGCTGGATGTTGTCTCCATTGTGCTGGCGTTTTTCACCATGGGGCCGATCGTGTTGGCGATCAAAAACATCGGCACCTCCGGCTTCAGCTGGCAACCAATCCTCTTCGCCACCACCGGCGTGCTCTGCGGTGTGCTCTTTGTGCGCCGACAGCTGGGCAGCTCGAGTCCGATGCTCGACATGCGTCTGTTCCGATTGGGTCAATTTTCCGGCGCCGTGCTGGCCAACCTCTTTGCCATTCTGTCGCTGGTGGGGCTGTTGTACTTCATCTCCCAGCACTTCCAGCTGGTGAGTGGGCACAGCCCCATGGTGGCCGGGCTCTTGCTTGTGCCGGGAATGATCGCGACGATCATCGCCGGCCTACTGGTGGTGAGGGCATCCATGCGTATCGACGCTCATCTGCTGGTGACCTTCGGACTGCTGATGAACGCGGTCGGCTATCTCATGGTGCTTTTCTCGGGCCACTCTCACTCCGACCTGGGGCTCGTGCTCGCCTTCATGGTGATCGGCATCGGCGTGGGCGTGGCGGAGACTATTTCCAATGACCTCATTCTCTCCGCTGTGCCGCCGGAGAAGTCCGGGGCGGCATCCGCGATCTCGGAAACCGCCTATGAGGTGGGGGCCGTGCTTGGTACCGCGGTGCTCGGCTCGGTGGTCAATGCTGTCTATCGCAGCAATGTGGATGTGCCCGACGCCATCTCCGGCTCCGCGGCCGCTACCGCCCGCGATACTCTCGGCGGCGCTATTGCCACCGCAGAGTCCATCGGCGGTGAGGCGGGGGAGGCGCTCGCTGTCTCGGCGCGGGCCGCCTTCGATTCCGGCGTGGTGGTGACCTCCGCGATCGCCGTGGTGCTCATGGGCGCTACCGCGACGATGGCCTTTTTCACCCTGCGCCCGCAGCGTTAAGCGCAGAGTGCGGCAGCGTGGTTCATGACCACCAGCCACACCGCCGCATAGTGCAGCGCCGCGGCCACCACTGTAGCGGCGTGAAAATACTCGTGATAGCCGATATAGCGGGCGTTGCGGCCTGGGCGTTTGAGCCCATAGATGACAGCCCCCGCGGAATAGATCACGCCACCGGCGGCAAGAAGCCACACCACAGTCCATCCCGTGCCCGCAAGAAGTTGCGGGAGGATAGGAACCACGAGCCAGCCTAAGACGAGATACACTGCCACATCCAGCCAGCGGGGATGGTTGATCCACACCATATTCAGTGCCACCGCGGCGGCGGCGCCGGCCCACGCGGCCACGAGCATCCACTCAGCGAGAGGGGAGTCGACACTCAACAACAACATGGGGGTGTAGGTGGCGGCGATAAAGACGGCGATAGTGGAATGATCGGCACGGCGCCACCACATCACGGTGCCTGGGCGTCGCCACGGCCCAAGATGGTAGGTCGCCGACACACTAAACAGGGCCACCATGCCCGCCCCATAAATCATCACGCCGCTCGCTTGGGCTGGGGTGAGCATGATCCAGCTATAGGTAGCCAACACACTGGCGGCAATGATTCCCAGCACGGTGGCCACGGCGTGTACCCAGCCGCGCCCCCGCGGTCGCTCGCCGCGATAAGCACGAGTGCTGTGGACCGTTATTGTGGAGGGTTCCACGGGGGACGCCTTTCTCTTATTGGGTGTGCCGAAGGCCGCAATAGATAGTGTATGCCTAGCCATTCTTCCTACCCGCCGCGGTGGGTGGACGTTCACAGCTTAAGCTCGGGTGAATTCACCGGCAAGGCGAGCTAGATCACGAATAAAATTCGAGGATAGGCGGGGTAGCGCCCCACTAGGGGGTAATCTATTGACACTCTTCTCCATGTAGCTTTAGCCTAAGCTCAGCTTGGTTCAATCAATTGAACCTTGTCTCGAGCCGCGTCCAAAAAGTGATTTTTTGGACAGTGGCGCGATGTAAACCGTAATTGTGCACAAAAAGGAAAGGGCTCTCATGAAGCTTTCCCGCTCCATCCTCGCAATCGCCGCCGCCGGTTCCCTGGCGCTCGCTGGCTGCTCCAGCGAGGAGGCGAAGGACACTGTGTCGTCCGCAACCGAATCCGCTACCTCCGCCGTCTCCGAGGCTAGCGAGACCGCCTCCGAGGCGGCCTCGGATGCCACCGAGGCCGCCAAGGCCACCCTCGCTGACTGGGATGGCACCTACCGCAGCCTCGGCAGCTACATCGAGGACCCCGACATGGAGGAAGGCTTCGCCAAGGCTGCTGAAGAGCACGGCGAGAGCGTCGACGAGCTCAAGAAAGAGCTGCAGGAGTCCTATGGTCTGCCTTACGAGGGCCTAGTTGTCGATGGCGACACCATGACCTTCGTCAAGACCAAGGACGAACTGGACAACCCCTCCGAGGAGCCGGTCGAGTACGAGTTCCTCGAGTCCGTGGATAAGAGCTTCAACGGTAAAGACTTCACTTGGTACGTTTTCGAGGCCAAGGGTGACGCCGAGAACAAGTACGTTCTGCTCATGCCGAAGCACGGTGAGGAGACCCTCGAGCACTTCCACGCTCGTTTCGGCGATGACAAGGATGCCCTTCTCGACTCCGAGAACTTCCCGACCTTCGTGAACCCAGACAGCGCTACCCAAGCACAGATCCAAGAAGAGCTTCTGGAGCACGCTCACTAAAATTGATGGAGGTTGTGCCGTTTAGGCACGCATTGAAGTGATGAAAAGAATCCTTCTGCTCCTCAGTTTGCTTGTCGCTCTCGCTGGTTGCGCGGCTTCGCCTAGTGCAACGAACGGCGGGGGCGACGAGTCGTCTTCAGGCCTTTCAGGCGATACTCCGCTGATCTACGCGTCGTTTTATCCCATATACAGCCTCGTTTCCGAGATCGCCGGCGATCACGCCGAGGTGCGTAGCTTTTTGCCCCAAGGCCAAGACCCGCATCTCTGGGAGCCCACACCGAAAAATATCAAAGCCCTCTCTGAGGCCGACATGCTGGTGGTTAACGGTGCCAATATGGAGCCGTGGTTACCGCAGATTCGCGACATTCTGCCTAACCTGCCAGTGTTGAGATTGTCCGATTACGTAGACCTCATTAACTACAAAGGTGCAGCTGCTCTCGGCGAGTTCCAGTACATGGGCCGCGGCACCATCGATAGTTCGAGGAACTACACCATGGTCTTTGGTCACACCCACGAGCGCTCGCTGCGCGGTGCCTTCTTCCCCTTCGAGGAAGGCCTGAGCAAGCAGGACTACATCGACAAAGGCCGCGAGGTGATGAACGATAAGGGGGCGTCGCTGGAGCAGCGGGCTGCCACCGACGTCATCCCCGGCCAGGTCTACGACATTCAGATGGGGCATCAATCCGGCGAGGTCACCTTCAACTTTCCCGACTCGGGGGAGTGGGTGTTTGTATCCGATCGTGTGTCAGAGTCCCTGCTGGAGTACAGCTTCGTAGACGATGACGGGCGTGAACTTGAGCTCATCGATGTAGTCGACGGTGGTTCCTCCGAAACGGACACCGTGAGCTTCGACCCGCACTCGTGGCTATCGGTGGTCAACGCCAAGCGTTATGCGAATGCCATCAACGTGGAACTAGGCAAGCTGATCCCCGATCATGAAAAAGAGATCGAGAAGAACAAGTCCAACCTAGTGCGTGAACTCACCACCATGGAGGCACAGTTCAAGGAGAAGCTGCTCGACGCCCCGCGGCGCGACTTCGTGACCGCCCACAATGCTTTCGCGTACCTCGCACGTGATTATCAACTCACCCAGCATCCGCTGCAGGGGCTGACGACGAACTCGGCTCCGAGCCTCCGAGTGCTCACCGATTCCATTCGCTTCGCCCGTGCGCAAGGCATCGACGTTGTGTATTACGAAGACGGCACAGACCCCAAGACCGCGAATGTGGTGGCCGAAGAAGTCGATGGTCGGGCGCTGCCGCTGAATTCCATGGAGTACGGCGGAGGCGACGAAGGCTACACGGGTTATATGCGCATGAACCTAGAAAACCTCTACGAATCATTGGGGGAAAAGCAGTGAGCACCGCAGTTATCGAAACCAAGGACCTGCACTTTTCTTTCGGCCGTTTTCCCGTCCTCAAAGGGGTGAACTTCACCCTCAATAATGGCGAGGCTGTGTGTCTCACCGGCGAGAACGGCTGCGGCAAGTCCACCGCCCTGAAGATCTTCATCGGCGCCTATAAGCCTACCCAGGGCACCTCGACGTTGTTCGGCGCGCCCTCGGCGAAGGGGGATCAGCTCCACCGCGTCGGGTATGTGCCGCAGGCCACCACCACCGAGAAGATCTCCTTTCCCATCACCTCCCGCGAGTTGGTGGCCCAAGGCCTGACTCGGGAAATGGGAATGTTCACCTTCGCTCGGAAGAAGCAACGGGCCAAGGCCGAGGAGACTCTCCGCTCTATGGGGCTGGAGAAGATCGTCGATGTACCTTTCTCAGAGCTGTCCGGTGGTTTGCAGCAGCGGGTGCTCATCTCTCGCGCGCTCATTACCCAGCCCGATCTACTCATCCTGGATGAGCCGATCTCTGGCGTCGACGCCGGCTCTCGTGTCGAGTTCCTCACTCTCATTGAGCAGCTGCGTAAGGAGCATGGCCTCACCGTGCTCATGGTTACGCACGATCTCGACGAAATCCGCCGCCATGTCACCATTGATCGCATCCGGCGCATCGAGGAAGGACAGTTGATCGATGCTTGAGCTTTTCTTCGAATTCGAGTTCGTCCGCCGCACCCTGCTGGTGGGCCTGCTGCTCTCGATATCCATTCCCTTGATCGGCATCGTGATGGTGGCACGTCGCACCGCGATGATGGGCGATGCGCTCTCCCACACCTCGCTTGCCGGCGTGGCCCTCGGCCTGATCGCGGGCTTCAGCCCCGTCGTCGGCGCTATTGTGGTCGCCGTTATCGGTGCCTTCGGCATCGAGCTGATGCGTAAGAAGTTCCCGCAGTACGGCGACATGGCCACGGCCGTGACCCTCAGTGCCGGTCTTGGTGTGGCCGTGATCCTCGCCGACTTGGCGCCGAGTGGCCGTAGCTTCGAGTCCTATCTCTTCGGCTCGATTACCGCCGTCACCCAATTCGATGTGTGGGCCACCTCTATCGTCTTTGTGCTCGTCGTCGCCGCCAGCGTGGTGTTCTACGGCAGCCTGCAAGATATGGTGGTCGATCCTTTGCTGGCTCGTATCTCCGGCACCAAGGTGCAGTTGGTGAACACCGTGTTCACCGCGCTCGCCGCAGTCACTGTGGCATTGGCTGCCAAGGTGATCGGTGCGTTGCTCGTGGTCTCTCTCATGGTGCTGCCAGTGGCCACCGCACTCATTGTGGCCCGCAGCTACAAGCAGGCCTATCTGCTTTCGATTGTGCTGGGCATCATCTACACCATGCTCGGCATGACCCTCAGCTACACCTTCGATCTGCGCCCCGGTGGTGCGATCGTCGTCACCGCTGTGGTGGGCCTCCTGATCTTCGTGGGCTACCGCGCCATCGTGAAGCCGGATCGTAAGCAGTCGGCACTCAGCGATACTTCCGCAGTGCTCAGCCGCTCCGCCTAAACGGCCGCCGCTGGGCACAGACACCACCACGGGCCTTGGTCGACCTGCAGGGAAGAGAACCTCATTCCCACCGCAGGCACGACGAGGGCCCGTGTTTGTGTATCGTCCGGCGCCTGACGCGCGCGGTCACTTGCGGGCAATCGTAAACGGATCGTTATCTCTATAGAGACCGACGTCGATATATCTCAGGTAGCCTTGGGTGCTGCTCACCCTTGTCGCAGTATCGAAGGATATCTATTTATGAAGAAACTACCGAAGACACTCATCGCTCTCGGCGCCGCCAGTGCAGTGACCCTGGCCGGCTGCTCCAGCGACGAGGTCTCCGATAGCGTGTCCGATGCCACCAGCGCCGCCTCCGAGGCGGCCACTGAGGCCTCCGATAAGGCCGATGAGGCTGCCGCCGCCCTGCAGGATTGGGATGGCTCCTACCGTAGCCTCGGCAGCTATATCAACGATCCCGAGATGGCCGCCGACTTCGCCAAGGCCGCTCTCGAGTATTCCGAGAACTGGGATGATCTGAAGAATATGATCCTCGAGACCTATGGCGACGGCAAAGAGGGGCTTGTGATCGATGGCGATCAGATGACCTTCGTGGGCAGTTATAAGGACCTCGACAACCCCGCCGACGCCCCGAGCGCCTATGAGTTCCTCGAGACCGTGGATCGTAAGGTCGGCGATGATGACGACTTCACGTGGTTCGTATTCAAGGCCACGGATGACTCCGCCCCGTACCCCTTCCTGCTGCTTGGCGAGAAGGAAGAGGAGAATGACACCACCTTCTTCCATGCCCGCTTTGGCGAGGACAAGGACGCGCTGCTGGACTCCCAGCAGCTGCCGACCTTCGTCGATCCCGCCACCGCCGATCAGTCCAGCATCGAGGAACTGCTCTTCGATCACGATCACGCCGAGCATGACCACGATGGCTATGACCACGACGGCGACGATCATGATGATCACGAGCACGACGATCACGACCACGACGACTAAGCCGGAAGCGCCGTAGCCGACCGCCTTCTTTCGCTCTCTGCGGGAAGGCGGTCGGCGTCTGTCTGGACGGTGATGGTGGCGCGGGTGGGCGTCGATAAGCATAAAAAACACCGCCCGAAACGGATGATGCGGACGGTGGAGCTACGCGCAGCGTTTAGCAGTCGTAGTAGAGCTCGTACTCCAGTGGGGTCGGGCCCATGCGAGACGGGGTGATCTCGGTGTCCCACTTGTACTTGACGTAGGTGTCGATGAGATCCTCGGTGAACACGTCGCCTTCGGTGAGGAAGTCGGCGTCCTTCTCAAGCGCGGCCAAGGACTCCTCCAGGGAGGTCGGCGCGGTCGGGATGGACGCGGCCTCCTCCGGCGGCAGCTCGTAGAGGTCCTTATCCACGGGCGCATGCGGCTCGATGCGGTTCTTCACACCGTCCAAGCCGGCGAGCATCATCGCGGAGAACGCGAAGTAGGGGTTCGCCGAAGGATCTGGGGCACGGAACTCGATGCGCTTGGCCTTCGGGTTCGAGCCGGTGATCGGGATGCGCACGGCGGCGGAGCGGTTGCGCTGCGAGTACACGAGGTTGATCGGGGCCTCGAAGCCCTTCACCAGGCGGTGGTAGGAGTTGAGCGTCGGGTTCGAGAACGCCAGCACAGCGCCAGCGTGCTCCAGGATGCCGCCGATGAAGTAGCGGGCGGTATCGGAGAGGCCAGCGTAGCCGGACTCATCGTGGAAGAGCGGCTCGCCGTCCTTCCACAGCGACAGGTGCGCGTGCATGCCGCTACCGGCGGAGTTCGCCAGCGGCTTCGGCATGAAGGTGGCGGTTTTTCCCCACTTGATGGCGGTGTTCTTCACCACGTACTTGAAGCTCTGCAGCAGATCGGCGCTCTGGAGCAGGGTGTCGAAGCGGTAGTTGATCTCCTGCTGACCATTTCCCACCTCGTGGTGGAAGCGCTCCACATCGAAGCCGATGCGCAGCAGGTTCTTGGCCATGGCGTCACGCAGATCCATGGTCTGGTCATAGGGGGCAGTGGGGAAGTAGCCGCCCTGGTGGCGGTTCTTATAGCCCAGGTTGGGGCTGCCGTCGATCTGCGTCGCGGCGTCGCGGTTCCACCAGCCCTCGCCGGAGTCCACCTCGTAGAAGCTGCGCTGCACATCGGAGGCGTAGCGCACCTTGTCGAAGAGATAGAACTCGGCCTCGGCGCCGACGAAGCAGGTATCGGCGATGCCGGTCGAGGCTAGATACTCCTCCGCCTTGCGGGCCACATTGCGCGGGTCGCGGGTGAAGGGCTCGCGGGTGAAGGGATCGTGCACGAAGAAGCGAACGTTGAGGGTCTTCGCAGCGCGGAAGGGATCGATATAGGCGGTCGACAGATCCGGCAGAAGGTTCATATCGGACTGGTCGATCGTGGTGAATCCGCGAATCGACGAGCCATCGAACGCCAGTCCCTCCTCCATTGCGTCCTCATCGAGCATGGACGCTGGGATAGTGAGGTGATGTTCCGTGCCGGGAACATCGGTAAAGCGCACGTCTACAAACTCAATGTTTTCGTCCTGAATAAATTTGACTACGTCGCTCGAGGTTTCAAACTCCACGGGTGTTAGCTCCTTGGGGCTATTTTATTGGGTTGAGATCTCCTCCCAGTCTAGGTGCTACATCACTGCCGTGGGGCCGCTATGGCGTGTGAGTTATACGCGCTTATCGACGCAGCCCTCCAGCTTAGGAACACCGTCAGGTATGAGGAGAACGGCGCGGGCTATATTGCGATATGGCGCGTGCCGCTGGAACCCCATAGTACCCGAATATCTATAGCTCGAACGAAAAGGGGGTGGGTGGGCCGCCCAGCCGCCATAGCGCGGCTGAGGCCCCGCGGCCGTGGGGTTGATGAGAAAAGGATAATGCGAATAGTTTCATTTCTCTCGTGTCCCCGATTACATTGGGATCATGGCAGAAAAGAGGCGTAGCTGGCTTGACGGTCCCGCAATTCCTAGTTCGGCCGAGAACGCCGATCGACCCGCCAAGTGGGCTGGTGAAAAGCTCGGGTTCCCAGAGACGGGACCCGGCGCTTTGGCATCGGTGATGCGGCGGTCCGTTGGTGTCCTGGTGGACTGGACCCTGTGTTGGGGTACCGCCATCATCATTGATCAGTTCTCTGATTTCTTCACCGGTACGGCCACGCTGACCTATCTGTGCTACTTCATCTTGGGCACGATCAGCGTGGCGCTGCTCGCCCGTACTCCCGGCCAGGCTTTGCTGGGAATTGGTGTGGCCCGCATTGATGAGGAGACCACGGTGGGGCTGTGGAGGGCCGCCGCTCGTACTGCTCTCACCCTGCTGATCTTCCCCGCCGCAATGGTGGATGAGGACGGCCGCGGCATCCACGACCGTGTCACCAAAACCGCAGTAATCTTCGGCTAAAAGAACACCACAGGCCCCTGGTTATGTACCAGGGGCCTGAACTATGAGGTGCGTCGCGGCGCTCGCTAGAGCAGCATGAATACCAAGACTTGAGCCAGGACGATCTTCGCCACCATGGAAACGGGATAGACCGTGGTGTAGCCGATCGCGGGCAGTTCATTCTTGGTTTGGTCAGAGACGTAGCTGAGCACGGCAGGGTGGGTTTGCACGCCGGCGAGAATACCGGCGACCTGACCGAAAGGAATCTTCATCCAGAAGTAACCGGCGAGAATCGTGATCGTAGAGACCAGAACGGTGATGATGAAACCCACGCCGATAATGGTCAATGAGGCAGGGTCGCTGAGCGCAGTTTTAAAGCCTGCCCCCGCCGTGGTACCAATTCCCGCGAGAAAGAGCGTGATACCGGTGGTACGGAGAACGTTATTTGCGCTATAGGAAATCTGCCAGACCACCGGCCCGGTGCGGCCAATCGCGCCCAAGATCAGCGCGACGAGGAGCGGGCCACCCGCGCTGCCCAGTTTGAGCTCAGAACCGCCAGGCAGCGGGAAGGGGATAAGGCCAACGAGCAGTCCCAAGGCCAAGCCCGCCAGCAGCGGCAGCATGTCGGCATTGGATACCCGCGCATAGGAGTCACCGAAAATACGGTTCGCCCGGCGCAGCGTCTGCGGGTCGGCCACCACGCGGACGCGGTCGCCGAGCTGCAGCATCATATCGGGAGTGGCCACCATGTCGGCGTCGCCGCGGCGAACACGGGTCACCAGCATGCCCTGGAGCTTCGGTTCCAGCTTCGACAGCGGCACCCCCACGACGTCCTTCGAGGAGACGAAGATACGGCGAAAGTCCAGATCTTCATCATGAGAAGGGCCGCCTTCGAGAGGTTTTCCGAGGCGTTCGACGGCACGCTCGACCTCGGTCGGCTCGCCGACGAGTGTGAGGATATCGCCGGGGCGTACCCGATCGCCATACTCCGCCAGCCCTTCTCGATGCCCGTGCTGGACGCGGGAGATGATGACGCGCAGCTGCCACAGCAGCGGAATATTGTCCACCGCCGGAACATCATTCGCGATCACTAGGACGCGCTGTGAGACCAGCTCGTGGGGCGCCACGCCGGCATCAATGGCTTCCTGCTCATGATCGATCTTGAGCACTTTCGCCAAGATGGCGATCACCATGATCACGCCGAGCACACCCAGCGGATAGGCGAGGGAGTAGGCCACCACGGGCAGATCGAGGTGCTCCGGTTGTGAGATTTCGGCCAGTGAATCCACCACGGCGGCCAGCGCCGGAGTGTTGGTGATCGCGCCGGTAAACATGCCGGCACCGGTAGACACCCCCAAGCCGGTGAGGGTGATCAATCCCCACGATATGGCCGTGACCAGAGACAGCACCGCGAGGATGAACGCGTTGTGCTTGAGCCCCCGGGTACGTAAAGAGGCGAAGAATGTCGGCCCTGCCTCGAGCCCGATGGTATAGACGAATAATGCCAATCCCAGCAGGTACACCACCTCGGGAAGCTTGACGCCCGGTTCAACGGTGGCGAAGCCCAGTCCGACAAAGAGTACAGCGGCCACCCCGAGGCGAAATCCCCCGATGTTGATCCTGCCGATAATCAGCCCCACCGCCATGATGACAGTGAGCGCGAGCAGGTGGTTCTCAGCAAAGATACTCACCCATCCATCATTGCACGTCGGCGCTCTAAAACATAGAACGTCCACCGGTGCTATGCAGGGCTGGGGGGAGGACAGAGAAAAACCTCCGCGCCCGAGGGGCAGCGGAGGTAAGAGGCAGTGCTCGTGGCTGATTTTTAGGCGCGGCCTACTTGGAGCGACGCTGGGCGGCGCGGCGGGCGCGGCGGTTCATACCGGCCATGGATGCGCCCTTGGGCACAGGCCCCTTCGGCATGCCAGCGGCCTGGAGCGGGTCGCGGTCCATGGCTTCGAAACGAGCAGAAAGGGCGCCCAGCTCCTTCTTCTTATAGTTGCGGGGCAGCTTCATCATTTCCTTTTGCAGGTTGCGCACCCGCACCTGGTCCTCGCCCTCGCCGGCGAAGATCTCATAGATCGGGGTCTGCCCGGCGATACGCACGAGGCGGCGCTTGTAATTCGCCATGAGCGGGCGGACCCGCTTGATGTCACCCTCGCCAACGAGCACCACACCGGCGGGGCCGATGACGCGGTGCACGGCGTCCATGTGGTGGTTGGTGGCCACCGCAGTGCGGGTATGCCACTCCACGCCGGGGCCGCTCCGCAGATTCTCGAGCGCCCAGCCGGCGGCGCCGGCCTGGCCCTCGGCGCGATCGTACACAGTGTTCTCCACGCGTTTGGTGAAGATGTACATCGCCAGCGCGAAGCCCAGCACCAAACCCAGCGGCAGCAGGAACCACTGGCCACCAAAGAGCGAACCGATGAGGAAGAAGACCAGGCCGAGGCCGATGATGGCGAGAAGCATGAGCGGAACGAGCTTTTTGTCGTTCTTCGCCTGCATCTTAAAGGCCTGCCAGACCTGCGCCCGGCTCTGCTTGCGCTGCTGTTTCTTCAGCGCCTTTTCTTCCTTGGCGGCCTGCTTTGCCGCTAGTTTCCGTTGTTTCTTATTCGTATCAGCCATGTGTTTTAGGATAGGCGATCAGCGTGCTCACGCCCGCATTGCCTCCTCCTGTGTCACCCTTTCCTCACGTGTGTCTTTTAGAGCCGCCCTAGCGGCGGGCAGAGGTTACCGGAGTGTCCTTGGACGCGCCATAGCGCTGAATGAGGCTGGAGGCCTCTTGGGCGGTGGTGCCGGTATCCTCGCCCAGGTGCGCGAGGTTCTCCGGCAGGGCCTCGCCGCGCTCGGCCATCGCCCGCGCATATAGGCGTCCAGCGCGGTAGGAAGAGCGTACCAGTGGCCCGGACATCACGGCCTTAAATCCGATCTCCTTCGCGGCCTTGGAATGCGCCACGAACTCCTCGGGCTTCACCCAGCGATCGATGGGGTGGAAGAGCGGGCCGGGGCGAAGATACTGCGTAATGGTGAGGATCTCACAGCCGGCATCATGCAAATCCTGCATGGCCTCGCGCACTTCCTCCACCGTCTCGCCCATGCCAAGGATGAAGTTGGACTTGGTCACGAGACCATAATCACGAGCCTGGCGGATGACATCCAAAGAACGTTCATAGCGGAAGGCGGGACGGATCTTCTTAAAGATGCGCGGCACCGTTTCCACATTGTGTGCGAAGACCTCCGGCTCGGACTCGAAGACCTGCTGCAGCGCGTCTGGATTGCCGCGGAAATCATCGACCAATAGCTCCACACCCGTGTTGGGGTTGAGTTTATGGATCTGGCGGCAGGTCTCGGCATAAATCCACGATGCCCCATCGGGAAGATCATCGCGGGCGACGCCGGTAATCGTGGAGTAATTCAGCTGCATCTCCTGCACGGACTCAGCAACACGTCGAGGCTCATCGCGATCGACCTCGGTGGGCCGGCCCGTGGCAATCTGGCAGAAATCGCAGCGCCGAGTGCACTGATCGCCGCCGACCAAGAAGGTGGCCTCGCGGTCCTCCCAGCACTCGTGAATATTGGGACAGCCGGCCTCTTGGCACACCGTGTGCAGAGAGGCGCCGGACACGCGGTTTTTCATGTCCTTATACTCCGGGCCAGTTTTGACCTGGGTGCGGATCCAGCGCGGCTTATTCTCGATCGGAGTCTCGGCGTTCCGCGCCTCGATGCGTAGTAGCTTCTTTTCGCTCACTTTGTCCTCAAATTACGGGCCCCACCGTGGGCGAGGCGTGTGTTTTATAGCGATAGTTTCCGGATGGCAGCCGGGGAGCAGGGGTCCTCGGCGGAGCCAAAGCTGTGATCTGCCACCTCCAGCCGGCCTGCAAAAGCCTCAACCAGCCAGTGGTAACACGGCTCGATCACATCCTCCACCCGTACATCGGTGTCCAGCTCCCGTGACAGGGTAGTGACCCCAGCGTCACTAATGCCACAAGGAACGATGTGATCGTAATAGTCCAAGGTGTTATCACAGTTCAGCGCAAAACCATGCATAGTTATTCCCCGCGTAATGCGAATACCCAACGCCGCGATCTTGCGATCTGGGCCGCGCTCATCGGCGGGCACCCACACCCCCGAGCGGCCATCAATCCGCCCAGCCCTGCTCAGCCCCAGCGAGCGCACCAACTGAATGAGCGCCTCCTCGACGCGGCGAACATAGTCCACCACATCCACCGGATCCCGCAATTTGATGATGGGATAGCCCACCAGCTGGCCGGGGCCATGCCAGGTGATTCGCCCGCCGCGATCCACATCAATGCAGGGCACACCATTGGTTGGGCGATCTGATTCCTGCGTGCGCTTCCCCGCCGTATAGGTAGAGGGGTGCTCGAGCATGAGTACCCGGTCAGCGATCTCGTCGCGGGCGCGCGCCGCCGCCAGATCCGCCTGCTCGTGCCACATCTCCACATAGTCGCGGGTGCCTAGCCGGTGCAGCTCAATAGGGGTATCGAGATGCCTGATTGCTTGGCTTGCGGGGGTAAAAGGCTCGCGCGGTGCAGTCATAATGACTCAAGGGTACACGCGCCCTGTGGCGTGCACCTCACTCGCCTTGCTGCCGTGGGCGGCAGCTGGTTGTGGGGCAGAGGTGGGCGTCGATAAGCAGGAAAAGGCCGCTCCACACAATAAGCGTGAAGCGGCTGATAGACGAGTTAGGCGTTCTGTGCCTCGTACTCGGCGGCGTCCATGAGCTCGCCGACCTCCTGCACCTCGACCTCGAAGAGATAACCGCCCGCGAAGGGCTCGTCATTGATCAGGCCCGGGTTGTCCTCGAGCTCCTCGTTGACGGAGGTGACGGTACCGGTGACCGGGGCGTAGATATCCGAGACGGACTTGGTGGATTCGACTTCACCGCAGATCTCGCCGGCCTCCACGGAATCGCCCACAGCGGGCAGATCCACGAAGACGATCTCGCCGAGACGATCCGCGGCGATGGACGTCAGACCAACTTTGACGGTGTTGCCGGCGGCGTCATCCGCGGCGCAATCGACCCACTCGTGATCCTCGGAGTAGGAGAAAGTGGAGGGCAGCTGGGACATGGGTGAGTCCTTTCTGTCGAGCTGGAGAAGGTAATGGGAAATAGTTTAGCCGCGCTTGTAGAAGGGGCGGGCAACAATGGTCATTGGCTGGCGCTTGCCACGCACATCCGCCTCGAGGGTGGTGCCCTCTGCGGCGTGATCGGCGTCTACATAGGCCAAAGCGATGGGGTGGCCGAGGGTGGGGGAGAGCTGGCCGGAGGTGATCTCGCCGACCCGCTCCTCACCGAGATACAGCACGGAGCCGGCGCGGGCGGCGCGACGCCCCTCGCCCCGCAGCCCCACGAGCTTGCGCTGCGGGGTGGGCAGCTCACGGAGCTGATCGCCGTAGAACTCGCCCGTCTTGTTCTTGCCCACGAGCACGCGTAAGCCGGCATCGACGGGGGTGAGATCCTCGCTCAACTCATGGCCATAGAGCGGCATAGCGGCCTCGAGACGGAGGGAATCCCGAGCGGCAAGGCCACAGGCGACACCCTCATAGGCCTCGAGCTTGTCGACCACCGCGGAGAACACAGCGGGGGCGTGCTCCTTGTCCACATACACCTCGAAACCATCCTCGCCGGTGTAGCCGGTACGGGCCACGAGGGTATCCACCCCGGCCACCGCGAGCGGGGCGGCGGAGTAGTAGCTGAGCCCGTTGAGGGTGTCGGTCGAATCGGCGGGAACCAGTTCGCTGAGCAGCTCGGCGCTGCGCGGGCCCTGGACGGCGATGAGGGCGGTGTCCAGGCTCTGGTTCTCGAGCACCAGATCGGCATCGGCGAAGCGCTCGCGAGCGCGGTCCTCGAAGGCGGCCCACACGGCGGGCTGGTTGCCGGCGTTGGGCACCACCAAGAACTCGTCCTCGGCGAGGCGATAGCTAATGAGATCATCGATGATGCCGCCCTCGGCGTTGACGATCATCGAATACTTCGCCTTGCCCACCGGCAAGGTGGACAGCTGCGAGACGAGCACATAATCCAAGAATGCGGCGGCATCGCTACCGCGCACCGAGAGCTCGCCCATATGGGACAGGTCGAACACACCGACGCACTCGCGCACAGCGCGGTGTTCTTCGAGCTCGCGGCCGTACTTCAGCGGCATATTCCAGCCCCCGAAGTCAGTGAAGCTGGCGCCGAGCTTCTCGTTGAGATCGTGCAACGGGGAGTGCAAAAGATCAGTCATGGTGAGCCTTTCGGGTTAAGCGTGGTCGGAGTCGATGTCGAAGGCCTCCGGCGGCGGGCAGGAGCAGACCAGGTTGCGATCGCCATAGGCGTCATCAATACGCCGGACGGCGGGGAAGTACTTATCGCGGCGCAGCCCCGGCACGGGGAAGGCGGCCTTTTCGCGGCTGAACTTCTCATTCCACTCATCGCTGACGACGCTGGCCGCGGTGAAGGGAGCCTTGCGGATCACGGAGTCCTCCACGGCGACCGTGCCATCGATGATCTCCTGGATCTCTTCGCGGATCACGAGCATCGCCTCCACGAAGCGATCGAGCTCCGCGAGGTCCTCGGACTCGGTGGGCTCCACCATGAGGGTGCCGGCCACAGGGAAAGCGAGGGTGGGGGCGTGGAAGCCGAAGTCCACCAAACGCTTGCACACGTCGAGGGCGGTGACGCCGGACTGCTTGGTTAGCTCCTGCAGATCCACGATGCACTCGTGCGCGACCAAACCATTCTTGCCGGTATAGAGCACCGGATAGGCGCCCTCGAGCTTCTTCACGATGTAGTTGGCGGCAAGCACGGCATGGGCGGAGGCGGCGAAGAGGCCTTCGCTGCTCATCAACCGCAGATACATCCACGAAATGGGGGTCACGCCCGCCGAGCCATAGTAGGTGGCAGAGATCGGCACGCCCTCGCCCACGGGGGCATCCTCATGCGGATCAGCGGTGCGGGCATCGGTGGGCAGGAAGGGCACCAGGTGCTCGGCCACGCCGATCGGGCCCACGCCTGGGCCGCCACCACCATGCGGAATGGTGAAGGTCTTGTGCAGATTCAGGTGGGAGACGTCGCCGCCGAACGCGCCGGGGCGGGCAATACCGGCGAGGGCATTCATGTTGGCGCCATCGATGTAGACCTGGCCGCCGGCCTCATGCACCAGCTCGCACACCTCGCCCACATTCTCCTCATACACGCCATGGGTGGAGGGGTAGGTGATCATGATGGCGGCGACATGGCCGGCATGGACCTCCAGCTTGGCCTTGAGATCCTCGATATCGACCGTGCCATCATCAGCGGTAGCCACCACGACCACGCGCAGGTTCGCCAGCGCAGCAGAGGCGGCATTGGTGCCGTGGGCGGAGGCGGGCACAATGCAGACATCGCGCTGCTCATCGCCACGGGAGACGTGGTAGCGGCGGATAGCCAGCAAACCGGCCAGCTCGCCCTGGGAGCCAGCATTGGGCTGCACCGACACTTTGGCGTAGCCGGTGATCTCTGCCAGCCACTTCTCGAGATCCTCGATGATGCGACGCCAGCCCTTGGTATGCGATTCCGGCGCGAAGGGGTGCACATCCGCCAGATGAGGCCAGGTGATCGGCTCAACCGCAGAGGTGGGATTGAGCTTCATGGTGCAGGAGCCCAGCGGGATCATGGTGCGGTCGAGGGCCAGATCGCGGTCGCCGAGACGGCGAATATAGCGCATCATCTGGGTTTCGGAGTGGATCTGGGAGAAGATCTCATGCCGCAGCGGCTCATCGGCGCGCTCCTGCTCGATGCGCGACTCGGCCTCCTGCTCCAGGGCGTCGTCGGCGATACCGAAGATGCGGCACAAGGCCGCCATATCGTCCGCTGTAGTGGCCTCGCCGAAGTTCACGCACACGCGGTCCTCGTCCACCGCGCGGATGAGATAGCCCTCCTCGAGAGCGGTGGTGGCGAACTCGTCGGCACGGCCGCCCGTGGAGATGCAGACGGTATCGAAGAAGGTGGAGTGCACCAGCGATAGCTCCGCATCCGCAGACTCGATGGCATCGGCAAAGCTGCACGCCTTGCGGTGGATTTCGCGGGTGATGCCCTTGAGCCCCTCCGCGCCGTGATAGACGGCGTACATCGAGGCCATGACGGCCAGCAATGCCTGGGCGGTACAGATATTGCTGGTGGCGCGATCGCGGCGAATGTGCTGCTCGCGGGTCTGCAGGGCCAGGCGATACGCCGGGAAGCCATCGAGATCCTTGCTCACGCCGACGATGCGGCCCGGGATCTGGCGCTTCAAGGAGTCGGTGACCGCCATGAACGCGGCATGTGGCCCGCCGAAGAACAACGGCACACCGAATCGCTGGGTGGTGCCCACGCACACGTCCGCGCCGAGATCACCAGGGGCGGTGTGCAGGACCAGCATCATGGGATCCGCTACCACGGTGGCGAGGCCGCCACGATCGTGGGTGGCGTCGATAAGCGAAGAAATATCGCGAATATCCCCCTCGGTGCCGGTGTAGGCAATCACGGTGCCCACAAGATCCTCGGCGACCAACCCCACGGACAGGTCTTGGACGTGCGCCTCGAGCTCCATCACACGGGCACGCTCGCGGGCGATGCTCAGCACCTGGGGATGCAGGCGGCTGTCCAACACCACGCTGCGGCCCTTCTTCACCTTGCGGCTCATCAAGCTAATGGCCTCGGCCACGGCGGTGGCCTCATCCAGCAGCGAGGCATTCGCGATGGGCAGGTTGCACAGCTCGGAGATCATGGTCTGGAAGTTCAGCAGGGCCTCGAGGCGGCCCTGGGAGATCTCCGGCTGATAAGGGGTATAGGCGGTATAGAAGCCGGCATCCTCAAGAACGCCCCGGCGGATCACCGACGGGGTGATGGTGGAGGAGAAGCCTTGGCCATAGAAGGACTTGAGGGGGATGTTCTGCTCGGCGTCGTGGGCGAGCACGCGCTGCGCCTCAAATTCCGACTGCTCGCTCGGCAGGTTCATCCGCTCGGTATTGATAATCGAGGCGGGGACGGCCTTCTCAATGAGTTCGTCCAATGAGGAGACGCCAAGCGTATCCAGCATGATCGAAGTTTCATGAGCGTCGGGGCCGATATGGCGATCGCTGAAAGACAAAGTGGGCCTTTCCGTGGGGTTGATGTGCCTTGGGGATGAAGGACAGTAAGGAAAAGAAATGTCCCCCTCATTATAGGAGCTGGGTCACTGTTTGGGATTGAGAGTGGTGGCCCCCATTCTCGGATTGCAGACATCCTGCGGTGATGGAATGCGGGGGTAGCGGTGGGGGTAACTGCGGGGTGGTGCATAAAGACAACCACCCCGCGCTGGCGTTGAAGCACAGCGCGGGGTGGTTGGGGAGAGCCGGGTGTTTAGCTCAGCTCGAGATCCTCGGTGAAGTCGATGTTCTCGAGGCGGTCACGGACGGTGGTCATGAAGCGACCAGCGTCAGCGCCGTCGATGATCTGGTGATCGTAGGAGAAGGGCAGGTAGGCCATCTGGCGGATAGCGATGGCGTCATTGCCGTTCTCGCTGACCACGACCGGGCGCTTGGTGATAGCGCCGGTGCCCACCATGGCTGCCTGCGGCGGAACCACGATCGGGGTATCGGAGAGCGCACCCTCGGAACCAATATTGGTGATGGTGAAGGTGCCACCGGTCAGATCGGCCGGCTTGAGCTTGTTATTGCGGGCACGATCAGCCAAGTCCACGATCGCCTTCGCCAGCTCCGGCAGGGACAGCTTCTCTGCCTCGTGGATCACCGGGGTGAGCAGACCCTTCGGCGTGTCGACGGCGATAGCCAGTCCAACGCTCGGGTGGTAGGTGATCTCCTTGGTGTCAGCGTTGTAGGAGGCGTTGACATTCGGGTGAGACACCAAGGCCTCCACGATGGCCTTCGCGAAGAAGGGCAGGTAGGTGAGGTTCACACCATGAGCCTTGGTGAAGGCCGGCTTGGCCTCCTTGCGCAGGGCAGCAATGGTGGTCATGTCGACCTCGTGCAGCTGGGTGAGCTGCGCGGAGATCTGCAGGGCCTCGAGGGTCTTCTTCGCGGTGATCTCGCGAATACGGTTGACCTTCTGGGTGGTGCCACGCAGCTCGGCCTTGGCCGGGTCCACAGACTTGGTGGACACGCGGGGAGTCTCCTCCTTGGCCGGGGCCGCGTCCTCGGACTCGCCCTTCGACTCGCCCTTGGCGGCAGCCAGCACATCCTGCTTGCGGATGCGGCCGCCCACACCGGTGCCCTCGACAGTGGAGAGATCAATGCCGTGCTTATCAGCCAGCTTCCGCACGAGCGGGGTCACATACGGCAGGTTATCGCCGGTATTGACCTTCTCCTGCTTCTTCTCTTCCTTCTTCTCAGGCTGAGCCTCGGACTTCTCCTCCTTCTTCGGCTTGTCCTCGGACGCCTTCTTCTCTTCCTTTTCTTCCTTGGCTGCAGCCTCTTCGGCTTCGGCCTCGTCCGAGTCGTCGTCGGAGTCGGAGTCGTCGGAGGAGCTGGCGGCGTCGGCGTCGCCGATGCGGGCGATGACGTCACCGACGTCGACGGTGTCGTCTTCTTCGGCGAGGATCTCGAGGAGGGTGCCGGCGACGGGGGAGGGGACCTCGGTATCGACCTTGTCGGTGGAGACTTCGAGGAGTGGTTCGTCGACCTCGACCGTGTCGCCGACGGACTTCAGCCAGGAGGTGATGGTGCCTTCTGTAACGGACTCGCCCAGCTCGGGCATGGCCACGTCGGTGGCCTCGCTGGAGGAGGACTTCTTATTTGCCTTCGGCTTGTCCTCAGACTCCTTCTTCTCTTCCTTTTCTTCCTTGGCTGCAGCCTCTTCGGCTTCAGCCTCGTCCGAGTCGTCGTCGGAGTCGGAGTCGTCGGAGGAGCTGGCGGCGTCGGCGTCGCCGATGCGGGCGATGACGTCACCGACGTCGACGGTGTCGTCTTCTTCGGCGAGGATCTCGAGGAGGGTGCCGGCGACGGGGGAGGGGACCTCGGTATCGACCTTGTCGGTGGAGACTTCGAGGAGTGGTTCGTCGACCTCGACCGTGTCGCCGACGGACTTCAGCCAGGAGGTGATGGTGCCTTCTGTAACGGACTCGCCCAGCTCGGGCATGGCCACGTCGGTGGCCTCGCTGGAGGAGGACTTCTTATTTGCCTTCGGCTTGTCCTCAGACTCCTTCTTCTCTTCCTTTTCTTCCTTGGCTGCAGCCTCTTCGGCTTCAGCCTCGTCCGAGTCGTCGTCGGAGTCGGAGTCGTCGGAGGAGCTGGCGGCGTCGGCGTCGCCGATGCGGGCGATGACGTCACCGACGTCGACGGTGTCGTCTTCTTCGGCGAGGATCTCGAGGAGGGTGCCGGCGACGGGGGAGGGGACCTCGGTATCAACCTTGTCGGTGGACACCTCGAGGAGCGGTTCGTCGACCTCGACCGTATCGCCCACGGACTTCAGCCACGTGGTGATGGTGCCTTCTGTAACTGACTCGCCCAACTCGGGCATCTCTACGGAGAACGCCATTGTTTTTAAGTCTCCTCGCATGAAAGTAGCGTGTGAAAAATCGTCAAACGGTAACAACAAAGAGAGTACCGCTTTTAACGGTCCATTGTAGGCGGTTAGGCTCCGCATTCTGTGCATAGCGTGCCCCCATCCGCGTGGCCCCGCGCGTAGGAGCGGATCTCTGCATGCTGTGCAGGCCCGCCGCGGCCCCAGTGGAGAGCAGCCCCGCCTTATCGCAGGGGGCTTGTAGAATGATGTGTCATGTTCAATCTTTTCAACCGTGGCAGATCCAAAAAGGGACTCAAGGCTCCCCGCAGCGCCACCGGATCCATCCGGGACGCCGATCTCGCCGAGCTGCGCGCATGGATGCAGGGCCGTGGCTTCGTGGAGGGCTTCGTCGAGCCCGAAACGCTGGTGAATGAGATGAGCGTGGTGTTGGTGGATGAGCATGGGGACTTCATCCGCCGCCGGATTGGCGGGCCCAAGGGCATCAACGCCACCGCCTCCGCGCTGGGTATCGGCCTCTTCGATGTGGAGGAGACGGGGTATCCGCAAAGGATGCGCGAGCGAATCGAACGTGACCGTATCCTCCGCAAGCGCGAGGAACAGCGGCAGCGGCGTGAGGAGTGGGAAAAGAGACACAATGAGCCCGAGGGCGGCGTCGATAAGTAGCCCTAGGTAGAAGGCAGAGAAAAGGAAAAATCCCATCCACCGAGGTGGATGGGATTAGTCATGGGTGCAGGTCTTTAACCATTGACCGAGATGTCACGGAGCAGATCCACCAAGGTGCGCACCGGAACACCGGTGGCGCGCTTCGGGGTGTAGCCGTGGACGGCGGTGGTGTTGAAGGCGGGGCCCGCGATATCGATGTGGGCCCACGGGATGCCCTCGCCGACGAAGCGGCTGAGGAAATAGCCGGCCTGCATCATGCCGGCGGAGCGGTTGGTGCCAATGTTGCGCAGATCCGCGGAAGGCGAGGAGAACTGCTCGGCGATCTCCTCCGGAATCGGCATGGCCCATGTCGGTTCACCTGCATCGCGGCCAGTGGCGGCAATGCGCTCGCGGAGAGTCTCATCGCCCATCACACCGGAGGTGCGATCGCCCAAAGCGACCACCTGGGCGCCGGTGAGGGTGGCGCTATCGATGAGATAGTCCGGATTGTCCTCGCTGGCGCGCACCAAGGCATCCGCCAGGATGAGGCGGCCCTCGGCGTCGGTGTTCTGAATCTCGGAGGTGGTGCCGCCATAGTGGGTGATTACATCGCCCGGACGGTAGGCCTTGCCACCCGGCATGTTCTCCGCCAGCGGGATGGTGGCGGTGATCTGCACCGGCAGCTCGAGGCGGGCGGCGGCAACGATGGTGGCGATCATGGCCGCGGAGCCGCCCATATCGGAGATCATGTTCTCCATATTGGCGCCCGGCTTGATGGAGATGCCGCCGGTATCGAAGGTCACGCCCTTGCCCACCAAGCCCACGTGGGTCTTCGCCTTCTTCGGCTTCCACTCCAGGCGCACCAGCCGCGGGGTGCGGGACGAGCCCATGCCCACGGCGAGGATGCCGCCAAAGCCGCGCTTGGCGAGCTTCTTCTCATCCAGCACGGTGGCCTGCAGCCCCACCTTCGCGGCTTCTTCGGCCACGAAGGATGCATAGGACTCGGGGTAGAGGTGCGAGGAGGGGGTATTGACGAGGTCGCGGCACAGCGCCACGGACTCGGCCACAATCACGGCGGCCTCGAAGTCCTTCTTATCGGCGCCAAGGAAGGTCACCGACGTAGGCCGGGTACTCTCGCCTTCAGTGCGCAGTCCGCGATAGTCATACGCGCCCAGCGCACAGCCCTCGACGGCGGCTGCGGTATTGAGCTCAGAGAGGGTGGTGGCCACAACGGCGTGCTCGGGCAGGCTACGCATGGCGTTACCAGCGGCACGGCGAATCGTCTCCGCATCGGAGTCCTCGGCAGCGCCCAAACCCACCGCGGCGACTGCCTCTACCTTGAGCTTTTTCGGGGCGGGCACAGTGTGCACGGTGCCGGCCTTGCCGGTCGCGCCGACAGCGCTCAGCGCAGCGCACAGGGAGCGCGCCGAGGCATCGTCCAGCGGCCCCAGTACGGGCAGCTCCAATTCGCTCTCGCCCTCATAAACGGGCACGAGCAGCACGGAGGTGTTCTTCTCCAGCTTCTTGCTTCGCTTCAATTCAGGCAGGTAGCCGCGCGCGGGCAGGGAGTTCGCCATATGGTTCGCAATCCTTTCTGTACAGCGGTCAATGCTTATCGACGCCGAACTGTGGTCGGTGGCGCCGACAGCGTCTTGTGAATAAGACTTCCACCAGCCTAGCGTGAGCAGAGAAGCGTCGCCGCGAGTTGGTTGCCCGAAACTTAGGGTAATCAGGGCTCGGAAACCAGAGAGGGAGTAGCTTAATACCATGCAAGATTTAGAGTTCACCATTAGGAAGAACGAGAACCCCACCCCCGCCGCTGAGATCGCGAAGATTCTTGAGGCCCCGGGGTTTGGCAAGCACTTCACCGATCACATGGTGACCATTGAGTGGTCCCACGATAAGGGATGGCACGACGCCCAGGTGCGCCCCTATGGCCCGCTGTCCTTTGATCCGGCCACGAATGTCTTTCATTATGGGCAGGCCATTTTCGAAGGGCTGAAGGCCTATCGGCATGAGGATGGCTCCATTGTCACCTTCCGCCCCTATGCCAACGCTGCGCGTTTCCAGAACTCGGCGCACCGCTTGGCCATGCCGCAGCTGCCCCAAGAGGTATTCCTCGAGTCCATCCGCCAGCTGGTGGATATTGATCGCGACTGGGTTCCGGCCGCCGGCGGCGAGGAATCTCTGTACCTGCGCCCCTTCATGATCTCCACCGAGACCTCCCTGGGCGTGCACCCGGCGAATAGCTACACCTATGTGCTCATCGCCTCCCCGGCCGGCGCCTATTTCTCGCGGGGTATCAAGCCCGTGTCGGTGTGGATTTGCGAAGACTTCATCCGCGCCGCCCGCGGTGGTACCGGTGCGGCCAAGTGTGCTGGCAACTACGCTGCCTCGCTCTTGGCCCAGGCCCAGGCGGAAGAAAAGGGCTGCGACCAGGTGGTGTGGCTGGACTCTATCGAGCTGAACTACATCGAGGAGATGGGCGGCATGAATCTCATGTTCGTCTACGGCGAGGGGGAGGATGTCACCGTGGTGACCCCCGCCCTGTCCGGCTCCCTGCTTCCCGGCGTGACCCGTGATTCTCTGCTGCAGGTGGCCCGCGATCTCGGCTATCAGGTGGAGGAGAAGCTGGTGTCGAAGGAGCAGTGGCGTGACGACGCCACCTCGGGGGCCATGACCGAGGCCCTGGCGTGCGGAACCGCGGCTGTGATTACCCCAGTGGGCGCGGTGAAGTCCGCCCACGGCGATTTTGAGATCGCCGGCGGTGCCACCGGCACGGTCACCATGGAGCTGCGCAATCACCTCACGGGTATCCAGCGCGGCACCGTGGAGGATACGCACGGCTGGATTCATACTCTCATCGAGGCCTAAGCGGCTGAGTCATAGCAGACAACACCGGCGCTGCCCCTTAAGAGAAGGGGAGCGCCGGTGTTGTTGTGTGCGTGAGATGTATCGCTTAAATCTAAGGGTGGCTTAGAGAGCCGAGAGATCGATGTTGAGGTCGAGCAGATCGGTGGAGCCGAAGTGCGCACCGGAGAAATCTACGGTGGTGAGGTTCGGCAGGATCGCCGGTGCCGGGGGCGGGCAGCAGTTGTTGCCGCCGAACTCGAGGTATAGATCCTTGATGGGGCCATCAACGATCTCATTAATGGATAGGACGAAGGACAAAGTGTGTCTCCCTCTTGTGGTGCCACAATCGTGGCTTTCTGAACACTTGCACAGAGGAGATTAATTGCTCGCTCACTAAGGGGCAATAAGTAAAAAATGCTGTGTGCGCTGGGGAAACATTGCTGATGTGGCCGCGGAAAATTTATTCATTGCTTCGCGCTCGGGGCGGGAATTATCTCCACGATGTAGACGTGTCCACAACGGCTGCGGCGGGAGCATGCCGGGCCACCCCCGCCGCCTCCCCCTGCACTTAAGAGGCGAGGTAGGAGAGGCTGAGTCCATAGGCCACGGCGGCAAGAGCGGTGGTGATCTCGATGATCGCGCCGGTGCAGTCTCCATTGAGTCCGCCGAAGCGGCGAGCCATATGGCGCACCAGGCCCTCGGCACAGAGCCAGATCACCGTGGTGCCCAGGATCGTGGCCGCAGCCATGCCAGGAGCACCCAGGGCGAGCCACCCCGCAGCGGAAATCACGACGAAACCGGCGGCCCATGCGGCCACCCGCCACGCGGGCACGGTGCCCATGATGAGCGCCCCGAAACCGGTGGGAGAGAGCGCCTGCCGCTGCGGCGAGGCACTGCGACGACACACCACCAGCGCCGACCACCGGGAGAGAAAGAAGATACTGAGCAGGGCCAGCAGCAGCGCGGCCGACGGGGATACTGCGCCGAGAACAGTGGCCAGCCCCGCCACCTGGGTGAGCAGGGCGAGCAGGACCGCGCCCATGCCCAGCGCCCCGGTATAGCGATCGCCAAGAATCTCGCGTGCCCGCTCCGGAGGGGCATAGGAGCCCAGCGCATCACCGACATCCGCCAGCCCATCAAGGTGCATGAGGCGGCTCAAGAGTTGCACCGCCACCACGATGAGCACCGCGGCCAGCGCGGCGGAGGCGGGTGCGCTGAGCAGCGCGATCAGGGTGGCGACCGCGCCGAGGGCGAGGCCGACCAGCGGCACGGAGGTCATGGCCCGCCGACCAGTGGTGGTATCGAAAACCGTGGCCCCGCGGAGGGGGAGAACGGTGAGCCAAGAAAAGATGGTGGCTGGCCCCTCCCACAGCGGATGGCCGTGGCGGCCACTGCCGGAGGGACCCGCTTTACCCGACACTCTCGTCCTCGTTGTGGGTGGAGACCCCAGCAGAGCTGAACGTGGCCATATCCGTCATGATGTCTACAGCAGCGCGCACGATCGGCAGGGCAGCGGCGGCGCCGGAGCCCTCCCCGAGGCGCATACCGAAATCTAGAACTGGGGTGAGATCCAAGGCTTCGAGTGCGGCGCTATGCGCCGGCTCCACGGAACGGTGTCCCGCGATCCACCACTGCCGCGCGCCGGGAGCGAGGCGGTTGGCCCAGAGCGCGGCGGCGGTGACGACGACGCCGTCGAGGATCACGGGGGTGCGGCGCACCGCAGCCTGGGCGAGGAAACCAGCCATGGCGGCCAGATCCGGCGAGCCGATGGTGCGCAGCACACTGACGGGTTCCCGGTTGAGCAAGCGAGCGCGGAACATGGCATCCCGCACCGCGGCGACCTTGCGTTTCCAGCCTTCATCGTCGATGCCGGTGCCGCGGCCGACCACCACGACGGGCTCCAGGCGGGTGGCGACGCCGGTGAGAGCAGCCGCCGGGGTGGTATTGCCGATGCCGAGGTCACCGGCGATGAGGAGATCCGCGCCGCGATCGATTTCTTCATCGGCGATGCGCTTGCCGATCTCGAGGGCGCGCACCACCTGCTCATTAGTCATGGCATCTTCGCGGTCGATCGAACCGCAGGAACGAGAAACGCGCTCATCGCCCCACACATCGTGTTCGAGGGAGACATCCACCAGCCGCACCTCGGCGCCGGCGGCCCGTCCCAGCACATTGATCGCGGCGCCGCCGTGGCGGATATTCTCCGCCATCTGAATCGAGACCTCAGAAGGATAGGCGGAAACACCATTGGCGGCGATGCCGTGATCGCCAGCGAAAACCACAATGGTGGGCTGAGTAATGGTGCGCGGCGGGCACTGGTCCTGGCAGGAGGAGATCCAGATGCCGATCTCTTCGTAGCGGCCGAGGGCGCCCACAGGCTTCGTCAGGTCCGCTTGGTGTGCGATCGCCGCCTGCCGCGCCGCAGTGCTAGGGGGATCTACCTTGGCAAATAGATCGGAGGCGGAGGGCAGGGACTCCATGAGACAGCTCCTTATGTTGGCACGGGAAACCGCGGGTGGTTTCCGCATTGGGGATCAGACGTACCCAGAATACGGCCGCAGCACCGAGAATTTCATTTTTTCAAGGGCAGCGCCTGGCCGGCGACCACCAAGGTGACGCGGTCCATCACCGCGGCGAGCTGCGCGTTGAGCCAGCCCAGCTCATCGCGAAAAAGCCGGCCGGAGCGGTGTTCGGGGATCACACCCATGCCCACCTCTGGGCTGACCACTACCAATGTGGTGGATGCGGGCAGCGAGGAGATGGCGTCGATAAGCGCCGTGCAGCGCGGGTGGATAGTGCCGCGCGGTGCCTCCCACGCCTGGGCGCGGTCGAGCTCATGGGTGATCCACGTGCCCAGATCGTCCACCAGCAGAGTCGCGGCAGGCGGGGTGCGCAGCACAGCGAGAAGATCGGAAGAATCATCCGTGCGCCACCGCGGATCACGGCGACGCTGATGCTCGGCGATGCGGGCGGCGAAATCCTCATCCCCCAGCCACGGCCGAGCGGTGGCCACATAGAGCACATCCGCGGCATCGTCGAGCAGCGCTTCGGCATAGCCCGACTTGCCACTGCGGGCCCCGCCGAGAATCAGATGACGCATCGCGCACCTTTCAGCATGGCTTTAGACCTCGGCGCCAATCTCTACGCGCGGGCGCGGGGAACGCCAGCGGCGAGGCTGGCCGGCGCGGGAGAAGGCGTAGAAGCCCAAACCGAAACCAGGCTCGGTGGAGCCGGGGAACTTCAGCCGGGCGGCCCTATTCACGCGGCGGCCCATGATGATGCCTTCGATGAAGATCGCCAGCATAATGATCATCGCGATCACCGATGCCGCCATCGAAATCTGCGGCACGGCATTAGAGACCAGCATGATAAACAGCAGGATCAGGGCCAGCGGCATCATCATATTGGTGATGAACCGGCGGGCATCCACCCAGTCGCGGGCGAAGCCACGCACCTCGCCCTTATCGCGCTCGAGGAGATAGCGCTCCTCGCCGCGGTCCATGCCCTCTTGGATCCGGCGCTGCTCCTCGCGGCGCTGCCGCTTCTGCCGCGCCTTGTACTCCTTGTACTCCTCCTTCGTCATCGACTCCTTGAACTTCTTCCGCCGCGCGCGGGCCTCGGCGCGCGTCTCCGGTGCGGAGAAGTGCTCGCGGCGCACCCCGCGCTCGCGCTCGCGCTCATTGCGCTTCGGGGTGGGGCGGCCCTTCTTCGGGGTATAGCCTCGCGGGTGCTGCTCCTCGGAGTCGGTGGAATGCTCCGCCGCAGCGCTTGTGTCAGCGGGGGCGTCGGATGCGGTCTCGTCTTGATTCTTCTGCCACGGTAGTTTCACGCCTAATAGGCTAGTAAAAGATTCCCCAGAGATACCCATCGGCGCGCGCGAAGTACCCACGCTGGCCGGCGCGGCAGGTGATACGGGTACGCGGTGGCGGTGGCGCACCCCCGCCCGAGCGGCGCCGCGGCGGGCCGCAGCGCTGTCCGCAGGCTTCCCGCCGGCGAACACAGGGTGGGGAATAGGTGCCTGTGAGGATGTGTTTACACTCAGTAGAGGCACGCGGTAGCCTTGGTGCCACTGAGATGACAGCAGCGTCCGCGCCTGGGGCACGGCATCAGCCCACCTCCCGCGAGGACGGCCGTGTGTCGTATGACTCAATAACTATAAGGAGAATCCACTCACCATGACTGCACCCGAATCCGCCACCGGAGTAATCCTCACCGAGGCTGCCGCCGCGAAGGCGAAGGCCCTGCTCGAGCAGGAGGGGCGCGAAGATCTCTCCCTGCGTATCGCCGTGCAGCCTGGCGGCTGCTCTGGTCTGCGTTATCAGCTCTACTTCGACGACCGTTCCCTGGACGGCGACAAGATGGATGAGGTCGGCGGCGTGAAGCTCGTCGTGGACAAGATGAGCACCCCGTATCTCGCCGGCGCCACCATTGATTTCTCCGACACCATCGAAGCCCAGGGCTTTACCATCGACAACCCGAACGCCACCGGCTCCTGTGCCTGCGGCGACTCCTTCCACTAAGCACGCACGTGTGAGTGGAGCGCGGCGTCGATAAGCGTCCATACACACACCACAGCCCAGCTCCCGATTGTGCGGGATGCTGGGCTGTTGTGCTGTTTGGGGTGGTTTAGAGATCCACCGGGTAGTCGCGCTGCTCGATCTGCGGATCGATGCGCTTTTCCACGAAGATGCCGTGCCAGACCATGAAGGCCAGCACCGTCCACAGGCGACGGGAGTGATCCGAGGTGCCGGCGCGGTGCTCGGCGAGCATCTTCAGCACCTCAGGCTTATTGAAGATCTCCTCGGTCTGGGACTCGTTGATGGTGTCCTGCGCCCAGCCGTGCAGTTCATCGCCGGCCAGCCAGTGACGCATCGGGACGGGGAAGCCCAGCTTCTTGCGGTGGAGCACGTGCGCGGGCACGATCTGCTCCATGGCCTTCCGCAGCGCGTACTTGGTGGTGGATTGCGCGATCTTGAGCTCGTGCGGGATGGTCTCCGCCACGGCGAAAACTTCCTTATCGAGGAAGGGCACGCGCAGCTCAAGGGAGTGGGCCATATTGATCTTGTCGGCCTTGACCAAGATATCGCCGCGCATCCAGCTGAAGAGATCGAGGTGCTGCATGCGCGCCACCGGATCCATGTGGGTGGACTCGGCGTAGATCGGGGCTGTGACCTCCCGGTGATCCCACTCGCGGCTCGCCCACGGGATCACCCGCTGCATCTGCTCGAAGTTAAAGGAGCGCGCATTGCCGTAGTAGCGCTCCTCCATCGTCATCGTGCCGCGCTCGAGCAGCGACTTGCCCTTCATGCCCTCGGGCAGCACAGCGCCGAGGCGACGCAGCCCCGCGCGCAGGGGAGAGGGGACCTTCTCAAAGGGCGCCAGCGACAGCGGCTCCTTATATATTGTGTAGCCGCCGAAGAGCTCATCGGCGCCCTCGCCGGACAGCACCACCTTGACGTGCTTACGGGCCTCCTGCGCCACGAAATACAGCGGCACCAGCGAGGGGTCCGCCACCGGATCATCCAGGTACCACATGATCCGCGGAATCGCCGTGGCGTATTCCTCTGGGGAGACGATCTTCACGATGTGCTCGACGCCGATCGCCTCTGCGGACTCCGCCGCCACATCCACCTCGGAATAGCCCTCGCGCTCGAAGCCGGTGGTGAAGGTCAACAGGTTCGGATTGTGCCGCTTAGCGAGGGTGGCGATGGCGGTGGAGTCGATACCGCCAGAGAGGAACGAGCCGACGGTCACATCTGCACGCATATGCTTTTCGACGCTATCCTCCAGCGCCCGAGCGATACGGTCGAAAAGATCCTGCTCGGCACCCTTGGCCACGGGGGTGGTGTTGAACTGCGGGCGGAAATAGCGCTGCTGCACCAAGTTCTCGCCCGGACGCACCGTGGCGAAGCAACCCGACTCGAGGCGGCGAATATCCTCGTGGAGCGACTCCGGCTCCGGCACATACTGCAAGTCCACGTAGTGCTCGATGGCGCGATAGTCAAGGTCCAAGTCCAGACCGATGGCCTCCGCCATGGAGAGAATGGTCTTCTTCTCGGAGGAAAACACCGTGCCGGCCGGGGTGGTGGCGAAATAGAGCGGCTTAATGCCGAACTGATCGCGGGCCAAGAAGAGGACCTGCTCCTTGGTATCCCAGATAGCGATGGCGAACATGCCGCGCAGGTGCTCGACCACCTTATCGCCCCAGTGGTGATAGCCCACGGCAATAGTTTCAGTATCGCCATCGGTGTGGAAGGTATAGCCCTCCTTGCGCAGGGTCTCCCGCAATTCGATGTAGTTGTAGATCTCGCCGTTGAAGGTCATCGAGTAACGATCCGGCTCGCCCTCCGGGCCCCAGTGCAGGGGCTGATGGGAATGTGCGAGGTCGATGATAGAGAGGCGATTGAAGCCAAAGACAGCATGCTCATCGTGCCAGGTGCCCGAGGCGTCGGGGCCGCGGTGGTGCATGCAGGGCAGCGCCTGCTCCACGGCGTGTTGAAAGTCGGCGGCATTCGCCTCGGCGGTGAGCATTCCAAGAAGACCACACATAGTCGGGCTGGTTCCTCGATTCCTAAAGAGTGTCAGAGGGCTATAGATATTTAAGGACGTAGCGTACAGTGCCGACGGTGCGCTCGGGCGCGAGCGACACTGCTGTGGGATCCCCGTGAGGGGCACGCGTTATGGCGCCTGAGGTGGCGCGGGCTCGGCCGCAGCACCTCAGCGCGCGGCGTATCCACGACGTATCAACTCAAGGGCTCGCTACGCCGTTCCCAATAGTACAGCCGTGATCACGTTGAGCCCTAAGCGTTACGTGGGCTGGGTTGAGGGCCGTGTAGCCTCGATACGCGCCATGGTGCGGCCGCGAACCTCGCTATGATGCGAGCGCGAGCGGGGGAGCGGCTACGCCCGAACGGGGGAGAACGGCCCGCCCCAAAACTGGTGACTTAGGGCACAATATTGACGGGCGTCGCTCTCGTTGTGGCAGGAAGTGCCGAGGACAATCCTCAGAGAATTTTCAGGAATCGGCCGAATCCTTAAAGAATCATGACAAGCAACATGGAAAAACAGCCGATATGCAGTACTCTGCTTAGTTAAGAGAGTGTCTTAGGACGAGCTCGCAGCTCTGGGCACTCACAAAGTTTTTGTGTGGACAGGAAGGCAGACACACGTGGAACAGCGTAAAAAGCGTGGTATTTCGCGCAAGGCGATGCTTGCAGGCGTCACCGGTGTCAGCGCACTCGCGCTGACTGGTTGTGACGTCACCCCACCTGATAACGGCTTTTTCCATGCCCTGCGCATGGGTTGGCCCGAGGGTGTGACCCCCGAGTCGTACGAGATGGGTAACTTCTGGGTGTGGGTCTGGGTTGCGGCCTGGATCATCGGCATCATCATGTGGGGACTCATGATCTACTCGATCTTCGGGTTCTCCGCAAAGCGCGCCAAGAAGGCTGGCAAGGACGAGTTCCCGCGCCAGACCCAGTACAACATCCCCCTTGAGCTCGTGCTCACCGGCGTGCCGATCATCATTGTGATGGCACTGTTCTTCTTCACCGTGCAGACCCAGGACCGCGTCACCGCTTTGGATAAGGATCCGAAGGTGACCGTGGACGTGACCGCGTATCAGTGGAACTGGAAGTTCGGCTACCAAGAGGTGGACGGCCAGTTCACCCCGACCGGTAATGAGTACCAGGGCATCGATGAGGAGCGTCAGGCTGCAGCCGAGGCATCCGCTAAGGATCCCGAGGGTGTGAAGAACCCGAACCCGATTCACGGCACGTCCCTGAACGATCGTTCGTACCTCCGCTACAACAAGATCGAGACCGTCGGCACCACCGAAGAGGTTCCGGTTCTGGTCCTGCCGACCAACACCGCGATCTCCTTCCAGTTGGCCTCCGCTGACGTCTCCCACTCCTTCTGGGTACCGGAGTTCCTCTTCAAGCGTGACGTGTACTCCCACCCGGAGGCTAATAAGTCTCAGCGTGAGTTCCAGATCACGAGCATCGATAAGGAAGGCGCCTTCGTGGGTCGCTGCGCTGAGATGTGCGGTACCTACCACGCCATGATGAACTTCGAGGTTCGTGCAGTCTCCCCCGAGAAGTTCAAGCAGTACCTCGAGTACCGTATTAATAATCCGCAGGCCACCAATGCGTCCGCTCTGGAGTCCATCGGCGAGGCCCCCTACGCCACCTCCACCGCTCCGTTCGTCTCTGGCCGTGAGGACTCTCGCGATGGCGGGAACTTCCTCGACAAGCCCGGCGCTAACGCGGGCAACTAGGAAACGAGGTCAAGAAACATGAAGGTCAGCTCTAAACTCTTGTACGCCCTCACCGCATACATTGGTGCGGCGTCCATCATCTACATTTTCGCGACCATCTTCGTTGAAGACTCCGGAAACCTGCCGGGCGGCGAGTGGATCGGTATCACCATGCTGGTGATCTCCACTCTCATGACCCTGATGCTCGCGGGCTACTTCCACTTCACTGAGAAGCGCCAAGATATCCTCCCGCAGGACTGGGAGGAAGCAGAAGTGGAAGACGGTGCCGGCACCTACGGCTTCTTCTCCACGAGCTCCATCTGGCCGGCCGTGATGTCTGGTTCCATCTTCGTGCTGGGCGCGGGCATCATCTACATGCACTACTGGATGATTGGCTTCGGTGCGGTCCTGGTTATCTGGTCCACCACCATGCTCAACCTGCAGTACGGCATCCCGAAGGAAAAGCACTAAGTCTTTTCCTGGGCAATGGTTAGACGGGCCCGCGGTGTGTAGGTTGTCTGCTTCCTACGCACGGCCCGTATAGCTCACAAAAACTTTCACGCGGCACCCACCTCACTTTCGATTGAGGCGGGTGCCGCGTGTGTTGTATCTAAGGTCAGCCTAAGAACCCGAGCTGTCGTCGGCGTGGTTTGGGGGCGGCGTGACGACCTCTCCTTATTGAGGGTGGGGGAGGTGAATCTTCGCGCGGAAAGGGCCTCCGCATGGGGGTAACTATGGGGGTCGAAGTCCGGTTGTCCGAGGTTGTGAGATGAATCTCGCCGTTCTTAGGGTGCATTTATGAGAGTTAATAAGCACTGATCCGCTAGCATAAACGCATACTCACTTTCGCCCGCAGAGATAGCAGTGCGCGAGAGAATTGGGCACACGCTGCTGAGATCCTCGACGATCACGCCGCGGGCCCGCCTGGGGGAGTAGTTGCCACCGCCGACGGAGGGGCGTCGGATGCGGTTACAAAAAGTTCCCGGCTCATCGAAAACTTCTTAAATTCTTAGAAAACCCTCGAGTGCGAACTGGGAAAACGGAAAAAGTTGGCGCTATATCGGGGGTAGATGATGAATCTTCCTTAGGAATCAGTCATACTTAGAAGCGTGACGAGCGCAGTAAATAACTCAGGAACGGCAGCAACACAGCGCGTTGCCGCACTGAACCGACCCAACATGGTCAGTGTGGGAACGATCGTGTTCCTGTCTCAGGAATTGATGTTCTTCTGTGGTCTGTTCGCCATGTACTTCGTCTCCCGCGCCAATGGCCAGGGAGTTTCGTGGGACGAGGGAACGGGCCACCTCAATGTCCCCTACGCGATGATGATCACGGCGATCCTTATTTCGTCGTCCTTCACCGCACAGTGGGGCGTCTTTGCAGCAGAAAGGGGTGACGTCTTCGGTCTCCGCCGGTGGTATGCACTGTCTGCACTGTTGGGCGCGATCTTCCTCGTTGGCCAGGCATATGAGTACTACCACTTGGTCGAGCACGGCTTGACTATTCAGAGCAGTGTCTACGGCTCGGTCTTCTTCATTACGACTGGCTTCCACGCAGCCCACGTCCTCGCGGGCGTTCTGGCCTTTGTGGTCGTCCTGCTTCGTATTGCGAAGTCCAAGTTCACGCCGGCACAGGCAACCGCAGCAATGGCAGTGTCCTACTACTGGCACTTCGTCGATGTTGTCTGGATTGCCCTGTTCGCAACCATTTACTTCATTCAGTAGGCCGTATCGGTCTAGCGCCATTTCTGGCTCTCAACCGCAGTCTGTGACAGGCAGGCAGTGATGCGGGAGGGCAGAAGGAGTGGTCGCGGATCAACAGCCCTTCACTTTCCGAAACCCGAAAAAGGAAAATGATGGATACCACACCACACGATGTTTCTGCGGCGAAGTCCGCGGAAGCAAAGAAGACCCGGACGCGGCGTAAGGCACGCCGTTCCGTCGCGGGTGCTCTTGCACTCACGGTGGGTCTGACTGGCGCCGGCCTGCTGGCTCACGCACTGACCCCCGATGCACAGGTAGCAACCGCCCAAAAAGACGATGCCGCTCTCGTTCAAGAGGGCAAGGACATCTACGACGTAGCCTGCATCACGTGCCACGGCACCAACCTTCAGGGTGTTGAGGGACGCGGTCCCTCCCTGATCGGTGTTGGCGAAGGCGCCGTGTACTTCCAAGTGCACTCCGGCCGTATGCCGATGCTGCGCAATGAGGCACAGGCACAGCGCAAGACCCCGCGTTATAACGAGCACCAGGCATTGGCACTCGCCGCATACGTGGACGCCAACGGTGGCGGTCCCGGCCTCGTGAAGAACGAGGACGGCACCATCGCCATGGAGTCCCTGCGCGGCAGCCACTACGACGGCACTATCGATCCGGCAGACGTCGCCCGCGGTGGCGAACTCTTCCGCCTCAACTGTGCGTCGTGCCACAACTTCACCGGACGTGGCGGTGCGCTCTCCTCCGGCAAGTACGCCCCGGTTCTGGATCCCGCCAACGAGCAAGAGATCTACCAGGCTATGCTCACTGGCCCTCAGAACATGCCGAAGTTCTCCGATCGTCAGCTCTCGCTGGACGAGAAGAAGGACATCATCGCGTACATCAAGTCCACGAAGGAAACCCCGAGCCCCGGTGGTTGGAGCCTCGGCGGCCTCGGCCCAGTGGCTGAGGGTATGTTCATGTGGCTTGCCGGTATGGCAGCGCTTATCGCTGCTGCTCTGTGGATTGGATCGCGCTCATGAGCAAAAACAGCAAAGAATACACCTCGCAAGAACTCGCTGCGATGAGCAACGAGGAGCTCGCCCGTCTCGGCACCGAGCTTGATGACGTCACGGTTGCGTACCGCAAGGAGCGCTTCCCGATTGAGAATGACCCCGCTGAGAAGCGAGCCGAGCGCTCGGTCGCTTTCTTCTTCATCGCGGGCATCGTTCTCATGCTCGCCTTCATGGCGATCTACCTCTTCTGGCCGTGGCAGTACAAGGCGCTCGGCCAAGAGGGACTGTGGCTCTACACCTTCTACACCCCGATGTTGGGCCTGACTGCCGGTCTGGGCATCATCTCGATGGGTATGGGCGTAGTCACCTATGTGAAGAAGTTCATCCCCGAAGAGATCTCCGTCCAGCAGCGTCACGACGGCGGCTCCGCTGAGGTCGATGCAAAGACCCTCGGCGCGCTGCTCAACGACGCATGGGAGACCTCCACTCTGGGGCGTCGCAAGATGCTCAAGGGTGTCATGGGCGCCGGCGCAGCCGTCGCTGGCCTGGGAATCCTGGCCCCGCTTGGCGGCATGGTGAAGAACCCGTGGAAGCCTCACGAGTTGGGCATCCAGGGTGACGGTACCCTCTGGACGTCCGGCTGGACTCTCTCCGAGCACGGCACCAAGCTGTACTTGGGCCGCGACACCGGCGTGACCGCGGAGAAGCACGATGGGCACTACACCACCCAGGGTGTGACCCGTCTGGTGCGTATGCGTCCCGAAGACCTGTTGGCTGCCTCGATGGAGACGGTGTTCCCGCTTCCTGACGAGTACGTCAACGACGGTGACCGCTACGACAAGCAGGCCATGGTCTACGAGGAGCACATGCACTCGATCCACGGTCCGCGTAACGCCGTCATGTTGATCCGTCTGCGCAGCGCCGACGCTGCCAAGGTGATCGAGCGTGTCGGACAGGAAAACTTCCACTACGGCGACTACTACGCCTACTCCAAGATCTGCACGCACATCGGTTGCCCGACCTCGCTCTACGAGGCCCAGACCAACCGAATCCTGTGCCCCTGTCACCAATCGCAGTTCGACGCTTTGCACTACGGCAAGCCGGTGTTCGGCCCCGCCGCTCGTGCACTGCCGCAGCTGCCCATTACCGTCGATGAAGATGGTTACCTCGTCGCCGCAGGCAACTTTATCGAGTCTGTCGGACCGGCATTCTGGGAGCGTAAATCATGAGCAATAAACTAGCTGAGCGCGCAGAAGCCATTGACTCTCGCTACAGCGGAGCCGGCTTCCTGCGCACCCAAATTAACAAGGTGTTCCCGACTCACTGGTCCTTCATGCTCGGTGAGATCGCGCTGTACAGCTTCATTATCCTGATCGTTACGGGTGTCTATCTGACCCTGTTCTTCGATCCGTCAATCTCCAAGGTCATCTACGACGGTGCCTACGCACCGCTCAACGGTGTGGAGATGTCTCGTGCCTACGAGACCGCGCTGAACATCTCCTTCGAGGTGCGTGGTGGTCTGTTTATTCGACAGATGCACCACTGGGCCGCCCTGGCCTTTGCGATCTCCATCATCGTGCACATGATGCGTATCTTCTTCACCGGCGCGTTCCGACGCCCGCGTGAAGCTAACTGGATCATCGGTAGCGTGCTGATGCTGCTGTCCGTCGCCGAGGGCTTCTTCGGCTACTCCCTGCCGGACGATCTGCTCTCCGGTGTGGGTCTGCGCATTATGTCCGCCATCATCGTGGGTATGCCGATCATCGGTACCTGGATGCACTGGCTGATCTTCGGTGGAGACTTCCCCTCCGAGATCATGCTGGACCGCTTCTACATCGCCCACGTGCTGATCCTGCCGGGCATCATCCTGGCGCTGATCGGTGCACACCTGGCGATCGTATGGTTCCAGAAGCACACCCAGTTCCCGGGCGCAGGCCGCACCGAGAACAACGTTGTGGGCGTCCGTATTCTCCCGGTGTTCGCGCTGAAGGCCTCCGCCTTCGGTATCATCACCGCCGGCGCTCTGGCCCTCATGGCAGGTATCACCACGATCAACGCCATCTGGAACATTGGCCCCTATAACCCGGCACAGGTCTCCGCTGGTTCCCAGCCCGATATCTACATGCTGTGGACTGACGGTGCCGCCCGTGTTATGCCGGCGTGGGAGCTGTACATCGGTAACCACACCATCCCGGCCGTGTTCTGGGTTGCCATCATGCTGGGCGTCCTCGTGGTCCTGCTCTTCGCCTACCCGTGGATCGAGAAGAAGATCACTGGCGACGACGAGCACCACAATCTGCTGCAGCGTCCCCGCGACGTTCCGGTGCGTACCGGTATCGGCGTGATGGCCTTGGTCTTCTACGGACTGCTGACCGTCTCTGGTGGTAACGACCTCTTCGCTTATCACTTCGATATCTCGCTCAACGCCATGACGTGGGTTGGTCGTATCGGCCTCATCCTGCTGCCGCCGATCTCCTACTTCATCACCTACCGCATTTGCGTTGGCCTCCAGCGCGCTGACCGCGAGGTGCTGGAGCACGGCGTGGAAACCGGCGTGATCGTGCGCCTGCCGCACGGCGAGTACGTGGAAGTTCACCAGCCCATCGGCCCGGTGGACGAGCACGGACACCAGATTCCGCTCGATTACGCAGGCGCCAAGGTGCCGAACCAGCCGAACCAGCTTGGTTTCGGTGGGCACCCGGGTCGCGGCCTGTGGAAGGCCGACAGCGAGGACGTCGCTCGCCGCGCTGCCGAGATCGAGCACGCCAACGAAGAGGAAGAGCGCACCATGCTCGAGAACCTCAACGAGGCTAATCGCCGCGCCGACAAGGATGCCGGCCGCGACTAGCGTCACACCTGAAGTACATATTCTGTACTGAGACTACTGCGTCATAGAGTCAAGGACCTTCACCCTTGGGGTGAGGGTCCTTCTCTTATGTGCGGCGCCCTTACTCTAGGACCCGCACATCCAACTGTGGCCCGTACGGTGGGGGAGACACCGCCACTAACGCCTTGGTAGGCAGCACAGTCAGCCTCTCCTCGCGCAGCGGGGAAGATCCCCCACAGCGTCCTAGAGTCCCCACATCGTCCTAGAGCCCGCCACGGGCCAGCACACGGTTCGCGGGGCTGTACCGCCCTCTCGCCGGCCGGTGCGGCGCCGTGCTCGGCGGGGCAGACGATCGTTCTCGGCGCTACTCCTCAGACATCCTAGGGCTATTTTTGGTCGCGCTGAGATAACGTTAAGGGCACGATCACGGCCCGATAACGGCCATAGTGGGGAAGGTCACAAAAAATAATTTTGACCGGCTGCGTGACCTTGGGGCCCTCCCACTATCGGCGCAGCATAGGCCAAAAATATGTGAAAAACTGCAGGTTGGAGGGGTGGGCTTCGGTCGTTGTCTGGTCGTGCTGAGATCGCCCGTTCCGATCACTGAATGGTCACTGGAAGATTACGACTTGATAACAGCGCCTCGATTTTGCTGAAAGCTGGACAAGTATCGTTGCCGTTTCGTAACCTAAACGAGACTTCGCGGGACGAAGCAGAGAGTAAAAAACGATCTGGTCGCCACCGACGAACATCTACCGAAAAGAATAAGCCAGACCTAATCCGGCACAGTCTCTGATCAACTCCGATCACGAGGATGCCGCCGGAGCCGGGGAACCACCTAAATATCTGGGGTGAAATTCTCGCAAGAGTGCTCATTATAGAGAGTGCGGCGCGAGGATGGGAGGCCTTCCGGATGCCTAGCCCGTCAGCTAACCCGGCCGGTTCAAACAAGGAAGACGTGGAAAAGTTTCAAATGGGTAATCACAATCGTCGTAGCGCAAGCCGTATCGTTCGCAACGCAGCAGCCGCAACCGCTGTCGCTGCCGGTGCCTCCGCCGCACTGGCCACTCCGGCTCAGGCCCTCGACATCAACGTGCCGGTCGTCGGCAACGTGTCCGTTCCCGGCGTGCCGAACGTTCCTAGCATCCCGGCCGTACCGAACGTTCCCAGTGTGCCGGCAGAGATCAACAACATCGTTGATACCGGCCAGCTGAGCTCTCAGCTGCCCGTGCAGGTTCCCGGCCAGGCTGGGGTCAGCCGCTCTATCGCTCCGGCGTCCTCGAACTCCGTCGGTGACCGCATCGTGAGCATTGCCCGCTCCAAGACTGGCGCTCCCTACGTGTGGGGTGCTTCCGGCCCGAACGCCTTCGACTGCTCCGGCTTCACCTCTTGGGTCTATTCCCAGGTGGGCAAGTCCATCCCGCGCACCTCTCAGCAGCAAGCAGCGGCTGGCATTCGCGTGCCGCTGTCCCAGATCCAGCCCGGTGACATCGTTGCCTACTACGGCGGCGCTTCCCACGTGGGCATCTACGTGGGCAACGGCACCATCATCGATGCCTTGCAGTCCGGCACCCCAGTGGGCGAGCGTCCGCTCGACTACATGCCGATCCACTCCGTGGTTCGTTTCTAAGAGCCACCGGCTATACTAGCCGTGACAGCACACCGCAGACCAACGTACGGTCTGCGGTTTTGCCGTTATGGCGGCGCCTCGGCATTCGCTGGGTCGCCGGTGCTCTTAGACCTCCTTCGCCCGCCGCCTACGTTCGGGGGTGGGCAAGGCAGTGGCCGTGTCGAGCTGGCTAGGCCAATAACTTTCACCACTGTGATTTACTCTAAGCCTCAGTGGCCACACCAAGGTTGGTATTGGCGGAATTTACGCTAAACTTACCCGCTATCTGGGTGTTTGCTCCCTAGGGGAGCGAGAACACCACACAGCGAAGCCCTTGGCTCGCTGTAGCTTTTACTGTGACGCTGTTGTTTCAGCGCCGGCACTTCGAACTTGCACGTGGAGAACACATGAAACTCACCAAGCTCGGGCTTATTACCTGCGCCCTTGCCCTATCTGCCAGCAGCATTGCTGCGCCCCTCGCTAGCGCTGACCCCGCCCAGATGGACAGCCTGATTAAGGAGATGGACGCGGTTTCCCACGAGGCCACTGCGAAGAACGAGGAAGTCAAGCAGCTCTCCATCGACATTGACAAGAGCAATGAGGAAGCGGCTCGCCTCGCGGAGGAATTCCAGCGCGCTTCTGCGGCTGCGCAAGAAGCAGCCGAGAACGCCGAGAGCATTCGTAGCGATGTGAACCAGGTGGCTAAGGCCCGCTACCGAGGTGCGAGCCTCGACCCTCTTTCCGGTATCTCCTCGGCCCATAACCCGCAGGACGCCATTGATCGCACCGCCTATATGAGCGCTCTGAGCCAGCGGAATGAGCGCATCATTGTGGAATTGCAGGAGGCGCTGCGCCAGGCCGCTCAGGAACACGAGCGTGCCGCCGCAGCCAAGGCGGTGGCTGATTTCCGTCTCGGCGACCTGAAAGCGCAGCGTGCCAAGCTCGAGCGCGAGCAGGATGAGCTGAACAAGCGCACCAGCGAGCTCGAGGCGCGTATCGACGCTCTCGAGCCGAGCCTGCGCCAGGCCTGGCAAAATAAGAACGGCCCCATCGAGGGATTCGATCTCGCCGGTATCACCAGCTCGAACCCGGGCGGGATGAGTGCGGTGAATGCCGCGATGAGCAAGCTCGGCGCTCCTTATGGCTGGGGAGCAACCGGCCCCGACGCCTTCGACTGCTCCGGGCTGATGGTGTGGTCTTATGCGCAGCAGGGCAAGTCCATTCCGCGTACCTCCCAGGCCCAGATGGCTGGTGGCACGCCGGTCTCCCGCGATCAGCTGCAGCCGGGCGATATCGTTGGCTACTACCCCGGAGCCACCCACGTGGGCATGTACATCGGCGATGGCAAGCTGGTTCACGCCTCGGATTACGGTATTCCCGTGCAGGTCGTCTCCGTGGATTCCATGCCTTTCTACGGCGCGCGCCGCTACTAATACCGGCCGAAACCTCTTCACACCACCGTCCTCTCTGGGAGGATCGTGTGGTGTGATTTTTTAGTCCCCACTGTGCGGCCTGGGGTGCGTCGCTAAAATGGGGTGACTATGGGCCGCACGCTGCTTGTTACCAATGATTTCCCGCCCACAGTCGGCGGGATCCAGTCCTATCTCCGTGATTTTGTCTCCTATCTCGACCCCGCGGAGATTGTGGTGTTGGCCTCCACACAAGACGCTGCGGCGGCCGCGGCGTGGGACGCGCAGGCCGAGTACACGGTGGTGCGCTGGCCTCGCCGCGTCATGCTGCCTACCCCGGGGCTCAAGGCGGAGATGTGTCGCCTCATCGCGCTGCACGACATCGACACCGTATGGTTTGGGGCGGCAGCCCCACTCGCGGTGCTTGGCTCGGCGGCGCGGGCGGCTGGGGCCCGCCAGGTGGTGGCCACCACCCATGGCCATGAGGTCGGGTGGTCGATGCTGCCCGGCGCCCGGCAGATTCTGCGGGGTATTGGTCGCTCCGCGGATGTGATCACCTATATCTCCGACTACACCTTGGGCCGGATCCGCCCAGCACTAGGCTCCCATCCCCGCTATGAGCCGCTGCCCTCGGGAGTAGATCCTGAGCTATTTCACCCCCTGAGCGAGACGCAGCGGCAACAGGTGCGCGCCCGCTATGGATTTGGCGATGAGCCGCTGATCATCTGTATCTCGCGGCTTGTGCCCCGCAAGGGGCAAGACCAGCTGGTGCGCGCCATGCCGCACATTCTTGCCCGCCATCCCGAGGCGCGGCTTGTGTTGGTCGGCACCGGCTCGTATGAGAAGAAGCTGCGCACGCTTATCGACGCCGACTCCCATGCCAGCCAGCGCATCCATCTCATGGGCCAGCTGGAATTCACCGAGATGCGGCAGCTGCTCGCCGCCAGCGATGTCTTTAGTATGCCGGCGCGTACCCGCGGCAAAGGCTTGGACGTCGAGGGGCTCGGCATCGTCTACCTGGAGGCCCAGGCCTGCGGCGTGCCGGTGGTAGCAGGCGACTCCGGCGGTGCGCCCGAGACCGTGACCACGGAGACGGGCATCGTGGTCGATGGCCGCGATATCGACAGCTTGGTGCACGCGCTAGTTCGCCTGCTCGATGATGACGCCCTGCGCAGTACCATGGGCCAGCGGGGCCGTGCCCATGTGCTGGAGCACTGGGCGTGGCCGATTATGGCGGCGCGGCTGCAGCGTATTCTCCACTCGTCCAGCGATTAGATTGGCGCAGTCTAGCGCATATATACTGGGTGAGTTTTAACGTCTAGAGACGGGACCTATAGAGCTTCCATTATGTCTGCCACCCACTCCATCGGTTTCGATATCGGCGGTACCAACCTTCGCGGCGCCGTAGTGACGCCCGAGGGGCGCATTATCGACTCGACACAGGTTCCGACCCCGTCCACCCAGCGTGGGCTCGACGAGGCGATTGCGTATGTGGTCACGTCTCTGCGTTCTCGCCACGATGTGGGGGCGGTGGGGCTTGCTGTCGCCGGCTTTATCGATCCCGACTGTGAGCGGGTGCGCTTCGCCCCGCATCTGCCGTGGCGCGATAAGAATGTGCGCGCGGATATCGAGCGCCTCATTGATCTTCCTGTCGTCCTCGAGCATGACGCCAATGCCGCTGCGTGGGGCGAGTACCGTTTCGGTGCCGCCCGCGATGCGCAGACGTGGGTGCTTTTTGCCATCGGCACTGGGATCGGGGCGACGCTCATGCATAACGGGGAGATTTATCGCGGCGCTTTCGGCACCGCCCCCGAGTTTGGCCACATCACGGTGGTCCCTGATGGGCGCCGCTGCCCCTGCGGCAAACGAGGCTGCCTAGAGCGCTATTGCTCGGGTACGGCGCTGCCGGATTTCGCCAAGGAGATCATCGGCTCCGGCGAGTTCGAGGATTCGAGCTTTGTGCGCCGCTTCCGCTCGCAGGCTGATGAGCTCACCGGCAGGCGGATTATGCAGGCGGCCTGTAATGGGGATCCTGCCGCACTGAAGGTGGTGGAGCACTTTAGCCATTGGCTAGGGGAGGGGTTGGCCATTGTCGCCGATATCCTCGACCCCGAGCTCATTGTGGTCGGCGGCGGCGTGGCCAAGGATTCCCCGCTGTATCTGGAGGCCGCGAAGCAGCGCTTCGCGCGGCGCATTGTGGGCGCCGGACACCGTCCGCTCGCCGATATTAAGACGGTGGAGCTGGGCTCGGATGCCGGCATGATTGGCGCGGCCGATCGGGCGCGTATCCGTTTCCTCGCCCCGGTGGAGTGATTCTGTGCGCACCGAGGGCTTGCCTGCGGCGAAACTTCGGGACGCGAAGGCTAGTTTCTACTAACCTATACTTACGGTCCTCGTGGGAGGACAGATCATGCATTCACCGGCGCCGAGCCGTGGTGTGCCCCGTGCAGGGCAGATCATCTGCAGCGCCCCATTTGCTAGGGAAGTCGCACATGAAAAATAAGTGGTACTGGGTGTTTAAGAACATCCTCATCGGACCCTTCCTGCGGGTGTATAACCGCCCCGAGATCGAAGGCAAGGAGAATATCCCAGCGAGCGGCTCTGCGATCGTCGCCTCTAGCCATCAGTCCGTGATGGACTCCTTCTTCTTCCCGCTGCTGTGCGACCGCGAGATCACCTTCCTCGCCAAAAACGAGTACTTCACCGGTACTGGCTTGGTGGGCAAGATCCAGCTGTGGTTTTTTACCTCCCTACGCCAAGTGCCGATTGATCGCACCTCGGAGGATGCTGCCGCCAACGCTATTGCTGCGGCCCGTAAGGTATTCGATCGCGGCGACGTGCTCGGCGTCTACCCCGAGGGCACCCGCTCGCCGGATGGTCGCATCTATCGCGGCAAGACCGGCATGGCCCGCACCGCCTTGGAGTGCCAGCAGCCCATCGTGCCGGTAGCGATGATTAATTCCCGCAAGGCCAATCCCATCGGCTCGTGGATTGTGCGCCCCGCCAAGGTGTGGATGAAGGTGGCCCCACCGATCGACCCCATCGCCTTTGTGCAGGAGCGCGGCTTGGACCCCGATAGCTATGAGGCCGCCCGCGCGCTCACCGACCACATCACGGCCCTGTTCTCGGAGATGTCGGGCTATCCCTATGTGGACCTCTACGCCGCGGATGTCAAAGAAGCACTCGCTGCGGGCAAGGGCTATCCGGAAGGGGCGGAACTCCCCGCCAATTGGGAGGGCTAAAACAGCGATTCTTAGGTTACGCTAAGGTGGCATAGTTTAACTTTTTTGAGCGGCGTCGATAGGGTTAGGGCAGTCCTGCACAACCCCTTATCGGCGCCGCTGCTGCATGCGCACTCGCGGTGATCGTGTCGGGGAGATGAGCGTCGATAAGCGCGCTCGTCGATGAAGGGGCACGAGGGAGAAAGTGAAGGGCGCATGACGCAGAATCAGCCTGCCGCGCGATATAACGCTGCTGATGTGGAACAAAGGGTGGAGCCGGATGCCACCGGCCACGGGATGCCGCATATGCATGAGCGCACGGTGGTGAAAGAGCGCCTGAAGTGGCCCGATGCCGCGAAGGGGCTGTCCATTGTGGGGGTGGCGCTGCTGCACGTGTGCCTAGAGGTGCCCTATGGGATGGACACCTGGCTGGCGGAGCTCAACCATCTGCTGGATCCACTGCGCATGCCGCTATTCTTCTTGGTCTCCGGCTACTTCTCGGCGAAAGTGCTGCGCTTTTCGCTCCGCGAGGTCTTCACCAAACGCATCTGGTTTTTCTTTCTTCCTTATCTGGTGTGGATGCCCATCTATTTGTTCATCAAAGAATATGAGATGGTGCGCTTCGCCGACTTCGAGCACCGCGGGGCGGGGTGGGTATTCGAGAGCGTGCTCCGCGGCGAGGGCATGTACTGGTTCCTGTATTGCTTGGCCGTGTTCTGCCTGTGGGCATGGGCCACTCGTCGGCTGAGTAATGGGGTGGCGGTGGCCGCATCCTTTAGCCCACTGCTGCTGCAGCTCACCCCCGTGAGTGCGTCGATTGTGCTGCATTTCGCGCAGTATCTGCCCATCTACATGATCGGACTGCGCTACCGTGTCGCCATCACCTGGATTGCCCGCAGCTGCACCAAACCACGCTTCATTGCGGCCTATGGGCTCAGTGGGCTGGCGGCCTATGCCGCGCATGATTGGTGGGTGGCCTCGGCTCGCTCGGGGGCGCTTGCGGGGATGCCCGTGCGCGAGGAAGGCATGTGGGGCTGGAGCACCGAGTTCATCGACCTCATCGAGGGGCTGCTGTGGCGGCTCTGGCTGCTGCCCACAGCGATTTTATTGGCGGTGGCGCTCGCCAGCGTGCCGCTGCTGTTTTCCGCACTCGCTTTCGTCGGTCGGCACACCCTCGTGATCTATATTGGCCACCCCATCGCGATCTCTGTGCTCTTCGGCATGCTCTTTCGCTACCGCGAGGACGTGCTCATCGAACCGGATCACGGGCTGATGTCGAGTCCATCGCTGTGGGTGATCGGCGTATTCATCGTGGCAATGGCCGCCTGCTATGGCTTCTACCTGCTCTCTCGTGTGCCAGTGATCGGCTGGACCCTAGCGCCGCCGGCGATCGAGCCGATGATTGCAGGCCGCAGGGGTGCGGGGAAGAATCATGCGGACAATAACGCCGAATCGGCCGCGCCCGTCCACCACCAACACTCCTAGTCGCGGGCGCGTGGAGGGCTGTGGCGAGGGTGGCTATACCCCCGCTGAGCACGTGGCGCGCTGGTGTGCTTAGACTGAAATGACACTTCGAGTACGTTCGCCTTTCTGTGCTCTGTCGGCTTCTCTTCACCGGGCAGCGCGCAGACGGCCACGCTCGCGCCGGGGCAGAAGAGTTTCCGGGGCGTAGAAAGCAAGCAGACAACCACCGTGCGATTCTTCTACGACACCGAGTTTATTGAGGACGGGACCACCATCGAGCTGGTCTCCATCGGGATTGTTGCCGAGGACGGCCGTGAATATTACGCCGTGTCGAGCGAGTTTGATCCGCGCTCAGCCAATGACTGGGTGCGCGCGCACGTGCTCGACAAGCTGCCGGAGCGCGGCAGCCGCGAGTGGAAAACGCGGGCCACCATCCGCCGCGAGGTCTTTGAGTTCCTCACCCACGACGGCACGCGCCCCGAATTGTGGGCCTGGGTGGGCGCCTATGACCACATTGTGCTCGCGCAGCTCTGGGGGGATATGCGGGGCCTTCCACGGCAGCTGCCGCGCTTTACCCGCGAGCTGAAGCAGTACTGGGAAATGGCTGGTAGACCGCAACTGCCGGCCGTGCCGAGCGCAGTGCACGATGCGCTTGTCGACGCCAGGCACAACCGCGCCAAGTTTCTTATCTGCACCAACGCCATGCCGCTGGGCCTCGATGGGACGGCCCAGTCCATCTCGCGCCGAAAGTAGCATCGGCCCCGCTCTGCTGGGGTAGGCAAGGGGAGGGAAGAATAGTTCGGTGTGCTAAGAATAAACGTGTGAGTTGGAGTGTAGATATATCAGAATCCGAGCTGCCCGATCTTCCCCCGCTGCCTGCGGGCATTCGGGAGCGTTTTGACGATGTCGTGGCGCGCCCAGCCAAGCAGCAGCCGTCGTGGGACGAGAAGGAAGCCCTTGCGGTGCGCAAGATCCTCGAGTCTGTGCCGCCGGTGGTGCTGCCGCCGGAGATTCACCTGTTGAAGAACCAGCTGCGTGAAGTGGCGCTTGGTAATGCATTCCTGCTGCAAGGCGGCGACTGTGCCGAGACCTTCGAGGCCAATACCGAGCCGCACATCAAGGCGAATGTGAAGACCCTGCTGCAGATGGCGGTCGTATTGACCTATGGCGCCTCCACCCCAGTGGTGAAGATGGCCCGTATTGCTGGCCAATACGCCAAGCCGCGCTCCCAGGATCTCGATGCCAATGGCCTGCCCAATTACCGTGGCGACATCGTCAATGGTGTGGAGGCGACCCCTGAGGCGCGCCGCCACGACCCGGCCCGCATGATCCGCGCCTACGCAAACTCCTCCGCTGCGATGAACCTCGTGCGTGCTCTTACTGCCTCCGGCACGGCGGATCTCTACCGCCTGACGGAGTGGAACCGCGAGTTCGTGGCGCAATCGCCGGCTGGTGCCCGCTATGAGGCCCTCGCGCGGGAGATCGAGCGTGGACTGAGCTTCATGCAGGCCTGCGGTGTCTCCGATGAGTCCCTGCGCCAAGCCAATATCTTCTGCTCCCACGAGGCGTTGCTGGTGGATTATGAGCGCGCCATGCTGCGTCTCGGCCAGGACGAAAATGGCGAGACCGGACTCTATGATCTCTCCGCGCACCAGCTGTGGATCGGTGAGCGCACCCGCGGTATCGACGATTTCCACGTGAACTTCGCCGCATTGATTTCTAACCCCGTGGGCATCAAGCTGGGCCCGAAGACCAGCCCAGAAGAGGCCGTTGCCTACGCCGAGAAGCTGGATCCGAACAAGGAACCGGGGCGTTTGGCCATGGTGGCCCGCATGGGGCACGACAAAGTGCGTACCGTGCTGCCCGGAATCGTCCGCGCCGTGGAAGAAGCCGGCCACAAGGTGGTGTGGCAGACCGACCCGATGCACGGCAACACCCACACCTCCTCGAATGGGTACAAGACCCGCCACTTCGACAAGGTGCTGGATGAGGTGCAGGGCTTCTTCGAGGTGCACCGCGCCCTCGGCACCCACGCCGGTGGTATCCACGTGGAGCTCACCGGAGAAGACGTCACCGAGTGCCTGGGTGGCGCTGAGGACATCACCGATATCGATCTGCCGGGCCGCTATGAGTCGGCCTGCGATCCGCGGCTGAACACCCAGCAGTCCTTGGAACTGTCCTTCCTCGTCGCGGAGATGCTGCGCAACCAGTAGCGTCCTGCTCGCGACACGCCCACGGCCCGCCTCCCTGATATAGGGAGTGCGGGCCGTTGTGTTATGCCAGCTGGGCGTTAGAGGGCCGTGAGCTCGATGGTCACGTCCCCGCGGGAGGAGTCTCTGCTCAGTCCAGGGAGGGGACTTTGGGCGATCACGCGATCATCATCGTCTAGCCCCGAGGTATCCACCGCGAAGCCGTCCTTGGTGAGTTGTTTCACCGCATCGGATACCCGCTTGCCTAAAACACTCGGGATCTTCACCTTTGACGCCACCTCCACGGAGACGGAGGGGTTGGATGGATCCAGACCGGAGCCGGGGGAGGGGTTCACTGCCACCACTTCATCGACTACGCGGCCGGTCTTCGATACATAGGAGGCATCCCGGACGCTGATACCGGCGTCGGAGAGGACGTCTTTCGCCTCGTCGAGGCTCAGCCCGGTGATCTTCGGTACCTTGATGGCATTCGACATCACCAGGATCACCGAGTCGCCGCGGTTCAGCGAGGTACCGGAGGAGGGGATGGTCGATACCGCCTCGTCTGGGTCCACGTCCTCGTCGTATTCCTTGCGCACGTCGGAGACCTCCAAGCCGGCCCGCTTGAGCATAGCGCGGGCAGAGTCTTCGCTACGGCCGCGAATATCTGGCACCTCGACGGGGGCGGGGCCTTTGGACAGAATCACCGATACCGCCGATCCCACCTTCACCTCTGTGCCGGGGGAGGGAGAAGCGTCGAGGACTTTGCCGGCGGGAACGGTGTCATCATAGGCGGCCTCGCCCAGCTCCCACTCCAGGGTGCGGTCGGTGACCGCCGCCTCGTATTTCACCGGATCGTGGTCCCGGGGGATGGCGGGGACGGTCGGTTTGCCGCGGGAAAAGAGTACCACGACATCATGACCCCGTGGTACTCGCTCGCCAAAAGGGGGCTGGGTATTCACCGCCTCCCCAGCCGCGACCTCGTCGTCATAGATCTCGTCGGTACTTACCGAAAAACCGGCCTCCTGCACGGTGGCTACGGCCTGTTCTTGGTCCATGCCGAGGACCGAGGGGATATCGCCGTAGCGTCCGGAGCCGAACCACCAACCGCCCACGGCCACCGCTGCGGTGGTAAGGGCAATCACCACCAGCCATACCCAAAAACCAATGCCGCGGCGATTACCGGCGGGCCGGGACGGGCGCGAGGGCGCTGCCGGCGCAGCGGGGGCCGGGGGATTTTCCGGGGCGTCGTAGGCGGTGGGCTGTGCCGCGC
>NZ_PQMK01000007.1:0-174453 GCF_008930785.1 Corynebacterium sp. 51B
CCCTTGAATCAATCCCCCTCCCCCCCTAGTGGCCCAAGGCGTTAAAATCACAGCCCTCAGCTGCATATTCCTACCTATAAGTCACTAGATATTCAGGAGACACGCTGTTGCACCGTCCCACATCGCTACAGGTAAGAGTCACCTAACCTTCAGCGTTACCTTCTCTGTGATGTTTTTTGACACACCCACATCTGCAGGCACCTATACTCCTCCGCCGACCGCGCGGAAATGGGATGCCAGGACTGCGGAGCGTGGAGCGTGCAGTCTAAAACCATTCGCCACCCGTAGCACGTAGACATTACCGCGAAGTGCTCAAGCAAGTACCGAGAATAAAAAAGACCACCTTCTATAGCGAAATACATGACGCTAGAGAGGCGACAAAAAATAACTATGCGTTTTAATCGAGAAATTCAATAGCGAGGACACTTCCAGTCCTAAGAACTACGACTTCACACCCACCACGCGATAGAACACGGGCGACCTCCCGAGCGCGCGCTAGCCAGCGTAGCTATTATTCACCCGCCGATCCGCCTTGCGCCCAGGATGGGCCGGCATCTCGGCCTGCGGATCGGGGTACCCCATCGCCACGATCACCGCAACGCTGCGATCGTCTCGCCCACCAAGGTCGATGATCTCCTTGACCGCCTCATCGTTCCACCCGGTGGTGGGGTTGGTGGCCAGCCCTTCCGCCTGTGCCGCCAGCAAGGCGGTGCCGGCCGCGAGGGTGGCGTCGATAATCGCAGCTTGTCGACGCTGCCCCGCCGATTGTTGTTGCTTGTAGCCGCGGACATAGTCCGCCTTTGCGCCGAGGATCTCCTCGGCATCCTCCGGCCACATCTCCGTGCGGCCCACGAAGATGAGCACCGCTGGGGCGTCCGCAAATTGCTGCTGGCCCGAGGAATCCGTGAGCGCCCGACGTAGCTCGGGATCAGTGACCACCACAACATCACGCAACTGCAGATTGAACGCACTCGGCGCTTCGAGCGCCGAGGACACAACCCGATCCAGCACCGCATCAGGGATTGGGATGTCCGCATAAGCGCGAACGGTGCGGCGTTGTGCAATCAAATTGTGAACGAGAGAAGACGTGTTATCCATGCCCCCTACAACAGTGAGAATCAGCTGTTATTCCAAGCCTTCATCATGCGGCCTAGCGACCGCAGAATCCATGACACACACCCCCGCCGTGTACGCGGAGCACCGGCGAAAGACCTTCCGAGCCACGCACCCGTGGCGCGACAGGCTCGCCCTCCACTGTCTCGCGCCCCCGTTATAGGGGCCCACCCGAGCCGTGAACACTCGCACACTCGCCGAGCGCACCACACCATGATCACAGCACCCTCCCCGCTCAACGACTACGTCACACCACAAGAACACCCCGCCACGCGCACGGATTCACCAGAGCTCCCACACCCCCCATCATCAAGACTCAAATCACGCTTGACACTCCCAAGGGGAACAGCAATAGTTAGGGTAGGTTCAACTAACTCGTTACTAAGGTAGGGCTCGTGAAGTTCACAACCCGTGATTTCATCAACGTCGGCATCTTCTCCGCCCTCTACTTCGTCGTCATCTTCGCCATCGGCACGATCGGCTTCTTCGGCCCCGCATTCATGTTCGTCGGCTGGACCCTCTCCATCCTCATCGATGGCGCAGTCATCGCCCTCTACTCCACCCGCGTCCCGAAAGTAGGCGCACTAGCCCTCCTCGGTCTCATCAACGCCCTTTTATTCATCGCTACCGGCCACTGGTGGGGCATCGCAATAGTCATGGTGCTACTCGGCCTCGCCGCCGACCTCCTCAAGAACAAAAACTTCCCCCTCGCCTACGCCATCTTCACCCTGTGGTTCATCAGCCCCCTCGTGCCCGCCATCGTCAACGCCGACACCTACTACGCCGAACTCACCGAACAGATGGGCGCCGAATACACCAAGCAGATGCGTGAACTATTCACCAACTGGGTCGTAGCCATCTGGTTCATCATGCTCTTCATCCTCGGCTACACCGGCGGCCTACTCGGCAAGAAACTCAATAAGCACAACTTCCAACGAGCAGGACTCGCCTAATGACCACCAGAGACTTCATCAACGTCGGCATATTCACCGCGTTGTATATCGCGGTTGTCTTGCTCACCGGCATGGTCGAATTAGCCGGTCCGGCGTTCATGTTCGTCGGCATCCTCATTGGCATTCTGGCCAACGGTGTGGTTGTAGCTCTCTACGCCTCCCGCGTCCCGAAATTCGGTGCGCTGACCCTGCTGGCGCTGATCACCAGCATTCTTTTCGTCGCATTCGGCAACTGGTGGGCCATGCTCATCCTCGCCCCGCTGCTGGGGCTTGCTGCCGATGCAATCCTCAAGGCCACGAAGAATTTCCCCCTGGCCTACGGTGTGTTCAGCATCTGGCTGGTCATCGGCTGGCTACCCGTCATCTTCAACAGCGACGAATTCTGGGCTGATGTCGCAGAGCGGATGAACCCGGAGTACGCCGACTCCATCTCCGCTGTGCTCAACGGCCCCGTGCTGCTCATCTGGGCTGTCGGCATGTTCATCGTCGGTGTCCTCGGCGGCCTGCTCGGGCAACGCCTCAGCCACCGTAATTTTCAGCGCGCTGGTCTGGCATGACCCCCATCCCCGAACCGCGGCCGCTGTCTCGTCCCGACCCGCGAACTGTGCTGCTGACGCTCATCACAATCAACGCACTGGCGCTGGGGGCGACGACGAGAACAGTAGAGATCGCCGCCGCAGTCGTCGTGTTTACGGCACTGGCGACACTGCGGCGACCGAAACCCTTCTTCGGGTTCCTCATCTTCTGGCTGTTCTTTATCTTCGGCTACGAGCTCATCATCAACGCCGGCGCCTCCACCACCCTGGCGTTGCTCTCCGGTATCGGATACTGGTTATCGCGGTTTGGCCTGGTCATCGCCGCCGCCTACTGGGCTGTGTCCTCGATCCGCCCCACCGAGCTCATCGATGCGCTCAAGCGGCTACACGCACCGAATTTCCTGGTGGTGCCGCTGGCAGTGGTCTTTCGCATGTTCCCCGTTATCGCCACCGAGGCGCGCGCCGTCGTCGATGCGATGACGCTGCGCGGCATCCGCCCCACCGGCTGGTCCATGATGGCCCACCCCCTACGTACCGCTGAACTTATCGTCATCCCCCTGCTGACCACTGTAGTCCGCGCCGGCGATGAGCTCGCGGCTGCGGCCATGATTCGTGGCCTCGGCGGGCCGCGCAAGCCGACCTCCATCATGCAACCGCGCTTCCGTCCCGTCGACGCTGTCCTCATCGTCGCCGTTATTGCACTGATCATCCTTGCCCAAAGCGATTGGGAGCTGCCGCTATGACTATCAGCGTCGCGGACGTTCATTTCCGCTACACCTTCGGCACCAACGGTGAACTCACCGAGCATGGCCTGAGCGATATCACCTTCAGCGCCGAAGCTGGCACGCTCACAGTGCTATGCGGCGCCTCTGGTTCGGGAAAAACCACTGGGTTGCGCCTTCTTAATGGGCTGGTACCCAATTTCCATCCCGGCACGCTCACCGGCACGGTCACGGTGGCTGGTACCGATGTCCCCAACCAGCCGCTGCACGATGCGCTGCTCACCTCCGCCACGGTGTTCCAGAACCCGCGCACCCAGTTCTTCACCGAAGAGGTCACCAGCGAGCTGGCCTTCGGCAATGAAAACCTCGGGATTCCGGCCGAGGACACCATCGCTCGTATTCGCGCGGCGGCGAAAGAAACCAATACAGAGCACCTTATTGGCCGAAAACTCAACGAACTGTCTGGCGGTCAAACTCAGCGGGTTGCCTGCGCCGCCGCAATTGCCAGCCAAGCACCGGTACTTCTTTTCGACGAACCCTCATCCAATCTCTCCCCGGATGCCATCGACGATTTGCACGATATCCTCGCCCACCAAAAAGCCGCTGGGCGCACCATCGTCGTCGCTGAGCACCGCCTCTACTTCCTCCGCGACCTGGCTGACCAGGTGCTCTATTTCCGCGAAGGCCGACTGGCACACCGCTTCACCGGCGAAGAGTTCTTTGCGCTTTCCGACGATCAGCGCCGCGAATTGGGGCTGCGCCGGATCACCCCACCGGAGGGCACGCATCCCCCCGCGCCACCAAAGGGCAGCACTGGCCTGCAGCTGAACAATATCCGCTTCAGTTATCTCTCGAAGCAGATTCTCGATATCCCTGAGGCATCCTTCCCAGCCGGCGCTATCACCGCCCTGACTGGGCCAAATGGCTGCGGTAAAACCACGCTGGCGCGCCTATTGTGCGGCCTGAGTTCACCGGCGCGCGGCGGCACCATCAGCATCAACGGCACCCCCATGCGCAGTGCCGCCCGCACCAAGGCCAGCTACATCGTCATGCAGGACGTGAGCCGTCAGCTCTTTGCCGAGGCCGTGGAGGACGAGATCACCCTCGGCCACACTGCCTCTGAGCGCGAGGCTATCGACGTCAGCACGCTTCTCGCCCAGCTCGATCTCGACGGGTTAGAAGATCGCCACCCCCAGTCGCTCTCCGGCGGGCAGCGGCAGCGGCTCGTCATTGCCTCAGCAATGGCCCAGAACAAACAGGTACACATCCTCGATGAGCCCACCTCGGGTGTCGGCCAGGCTCATCTGGTCGCTATTGCTGAGCGGATGCGGCAGCTTGCCGACGCTGGTGCGGTGGTCATCGTTATCACCCACGACGAGGAACTTATCGAGGAGTGCGCCGATTACGTCGTTCACCTTCCAGATATCAACAGGAAGACACATGGATAATAAATATCAGGCGGGAAAAGCCGCTCTCAATGAATTCCTCTCCCCGATCCAGAAGCAGATCTGGATTGCTCGGATCCTCTCAGCACTATCCGCAATACTTCGGGTCGCGCCCTATGTCGCCCTAATCCGGCTCGGCGAGGAGCTTCTTTCACCTACGACCGACCCTGAGCGAGTGCGCACCATCGTCTACTTCTTGATCGGCACGTTCATTCTGCAGATACTGCTGTTCACCTTGGGGCTGGCGGTCACCCACTTCGCGGATCTTAAGCTCAACCGAATTCTGCGCGACCGCATTATTGAACACATTTCGCACGCCCCACTGGCGTGGTTTAGCGATAAAAACTCTGGCCGAGTACGCAAGGCCGTGCAGGACGATGTCAAAACCTTGCACATGCTCGTCGCACACGCCCCCGCAGAAAGCACCGCAGCTGTTATCGCCCCCATCGCGCTGGTCGTTTATGCCTTTATTGTCGACTGGCGGTTGGGGTTGCTATCTATCGCCACACTGCCGATCTACATCGCGGTACAAGGCTGGATGATGTCGTCCATGGGAGAAAAGACCGCCCGCATGGATGACCACCTCGGCAACGTCTCGGCGACTGCCACCGAATTTGCCGATGGCATCGCCGTGGTGAAAACCTTCGGCAGGGTCGGCCAGGCGCACCGCCGCTACCGGGATGCCGCCAATACCTTTAGCAAGTTTTATCTCGACTGGGTGGGGCCGATGCTGCGCATCTCCGGCTTGGCCGAATCCACGATCAGTGTGTCGGTGCTCGTGTTGATCAACCTCGGCGGTGGCGCCTGGCTGGTTTCCCAGGGCTACGTGAATCCGGCCGATGTGATTGCGACCAGCCTTATCGCCCTGATGGTTCCTTTGGCCATCACCACGATGGGCACCTCCATGTGGGCCTATCAGATGGCAGGCAACGCCGCCCTACGCGTCAAGGACGTGTTAAACAGTCCCTCTCTGACTCCGCCAGAGGAGCCGGAACATCCGCGCGATAACACCGTGGAGTTCCACAATGTTTCCTTCTCTTATGGCGAGAATACGGCGCTTTCCGACGTCTCCCTGACGCTGACCCCAGGCACCGTCACTGCGCTCATCGGCCCGTCGGGCTCCGGTAAGTCAACGCTGGCCACAATGGTGGCACGCTTCCAGGATCCCACCTCTGGCACGGTGACGATTGGTGGTGCAGACGTACGGCAGATTCCTACCGCAGAGCTCTACGAGCGCGTGTCCTTCGTGCTCCAAGACCCACAATTGCCGGAGATGTCCGTGCGCGACAATATCGCTCTCGCCTGCCCAGATGCCTCCCTCGAGGATATCTGGCAGGCCGCTACTGACGCCCAGATTGCCGAGGATATTCGCGCCTTGCCTTTGGGTTTGGACACCATCACCACTGATCTTTCTGGCGGCCAGCGCCAGCGCATCGCCATCGCGCGGGCATTGCTTGCCGACGCCCCGATCCTCGTTTTGGACGAGGCGACAGCAGCAACAGACACCGACTGCGAAGCGGAGATTCAAGCAGCATTGAACCGGCTCGTCGTCGGCCGCACTGTATTGGTTATCGCACATAAGCCGGAGTCGGTTCTAGGAGCCGACATGGTGGTGCACCTTGTCGGCGGCCGTATCCACACCATCCTTCGCGGCGCGGATGTCACTACCGACGCCGTCACCGAACTCATGCAAGGAGCAGTCTCGTGAGCGTCTCCGTTATCCGCAGCCCTCTCCTCATCGGACCAATCCGCCGCCTCCTCACCGACCGTGGTCGGTCCCAGAACATCCGCCACATGGCCCTCACCACCGCGATGGGCGTGGTCGATGGTCTCGCCATGCTGGCGCTGCTGCCTACGGCAATGACGATGGCCGTCGGCGGCACGAGTTGGGGCTTCGACCTCACCGCGTGGTTATTCATCCTGGCGGGCCTTGCACTCATCAGCGCGGTACTGCGCTATCGATCGGCCATCGTGGGCTATGACGTCGCCCTCGATTTGATTACGAGCCTGCACCACCGCCTCGGCGACCGCTTAGCTGCCTTGCCGCTTGGCTGGTTCCGCTCGGAGCGCACCGGCGGGCTATCCCAGCTGGTCACCGATGGATTCATGTCCATTGGCCAAACACTGGCACACATGATGGCCACCATCTTAAGCAATGCCGCAACGATGCTCGTCATCGTCATCGGCGCATGGTTCTGGGACCCCACATTAGGACTGGCCCTCACCGCCTTCATCCCCGTGGTACTCCTCGTCAATGGACTAGCCCAATGGCTAAAAGCGAAGTCCACGGCCAATGTTGTACCGAAGACACGCGAGGTATCCCACCGCATTGTGGAATTTTCTGCCTGCCAGCCCGCATTGCGCGCGGCGGGCCGATCGAGTGAATTCGCCCCGCTGCGTCAGGCCACCGAGGCCGAAGACAAGGCCCGGCTGCGGGATTTGTGGATGTCACTGGTGCCGATTGCGCTGGCAGGAGGTGTCGTGCAGATGGTCCTGGTGGTGATGATCTCAGCGACCGCAAGCCTAGCGATCACTGACACCCTCGGCCCGTTGCAGACCATTGCCATTATCGGCCTTACCCTGCGATACAGCCAGGTACTCAATGCGCTGATGGACACGCTCATCGGTATGGACATGGCGCGGGCACCATTGGATCAAGCCATGGAGATTCTCGATGCCGAGGTTCTCTCTGAGCCATCCGCAGAAGCCGAGCTCCCCTCCCCCGGGGAGATCGAGTTCGACAACGTCAGTTTTGGCTACGACGCCGAGAGTCCGGTCATCCACGACGTGTCCTTTAGCGTCCCGCCGCGCACTATGGTCGCCCTGGTGGGGCCTTCGGGTTCTGGTAAAACCACTGTTGCCCGGCTGATTTCGCGCTTCTGGGATGTTGATTCCGGCGCCGTCCGCGTCGGTGGCGTCGATGTGCGTAAGCAGACCACCGAGCAACTCATGCGACAGATCTCCATGGTGTTCCAGGACGTCTACCTCTTCGATGACACCCTGATGGAAAATATCCGGGTTGGCCGGGAAGGCGCGAGCGACGATGAGGTGAAACAAGCAGCTGATCTCACCGGGGTGACATCTATCGCCGAGCGACTGCCCGATGGGTGGAATGCTCGTGTCGGTGAGGGGGGCCGGTCCCTCTCCGGCGGCGAACGGCAGCGTGTATCCGTGGCCCGCGCACTGCTGAAGAAAGCACCCATCGTGCTACTCGACGAAGCAACCAGCGCCCTAGACGCAGAAAACGAAGCCAACATCGTTGCCAGCGTCGACAAGCTCCGCGACGAAGCAACAGTACTCGTCATCGCACACAAACTCGACACCGTACGCGAAGCAGACCACATCATCGTACTCAGCGACGACGGCCACATCGTCGAACACGGCACCCACGCCGAACTCTACGCCGGTGGCGGCCCCTACCGGCGCTTTTGGAACCGCTGCGAAGCGGCCTCCGGCTGGAGCATCACCACCCAAGGCTAAACAGTGCCCAGTGCGTTCCCCACGTGGGGGCGCACTGGGCACTCCAGTTCTCGGTATTCTCCACGCACCAGCGCCCCTGCGGTGCGGGATTAATCACAGCAGCTTCTCAAAAGCGTCCAGGGTGCACACCCAAAGGCGACGTCCCTGCTGTGCGCACTATCGGTGATGAGCTGAGGGCGCTCAGCGCACTCGCTTGGACACCACTGCGGTGGTGTCCTTTTTCTTTGTCTTGATGCACCACGCAATGATCGCGACGCCGAGGACCGTGGAGAGCACGGAACCCTCCAAGCCGAACTCACCGCCGTTGAGCAGTGCACTGCCGCTCGGATCCGAGGACAAGATGGAGCCAGGTAGTACGTTGCCAGAGACGTGCGAGCCGTAGAGCATAGCGAGCACGAAGTTCCAGCCGCTGTGCCAGCCGGCGACGAACCAGGCGTTACCTGTGCGCCAGTACATCGTGCCGAATACGACGCCGTAGAGCACCAAGTTCACCAGACCGAAGATCGTAAGGTTCGGGTTGTTCAAGTGGATGAATGCGAAAAGGATCGACGAGAGACCGATGGCTCCTGCCACGGTGAGCCGCGAGGCATAGGCGGGGATGAGGAAGAAACGAAAGAGCAGTTCCTCGAAGAATCCTTGGAACGCGAAGAAGACACCCGCGAGAAGAAGAATCCACAGTTCGCTCGCCTTCATGGTGAACGTGACGTCTAGGGCCCCGACGATCACGTTGAGCAGGTAGACGATGGTCACGGCGGCGAAGCCGAAACCGACACCCGTGATCCAGGTGCCGAAGCGGTTCTCTCGGACCATGCCCAGGTCGGGCAGCCGCAACCGAAACACCTTGGTGAGCAGCAGGAGGCACAGGAAGACAGCAAGGATACGCCCGAGGGTGGAGCCTATGTTGATCGGGGATGCCACAGCTAGGGAGGAGACACTGGCATAAAGATCACCCATGATCCCGACGAGGATGTCGCTACAGAACACCAAGACCAGGACGAGAATCGTGGGAACAATGACACTGATGATGAGGTTCCGTGTGCGCCACGGGGCTACGTGTTCAGCGAAATCCACCGCTGGTATGAGGGGTGTCCTATTTTTCGGCAGTGCATGCCGTACCGAATTGGAGTCGTGTGGTTCTGTTGTCGGCGACATGGGAAGGTCCATTTTCTGCGGAGAAAGAGCCGCGGTAAAGACCTAGCGCTCTCACCGGAATGCGATAGGAGCGATAGGTCTGGCTGTTGGGCAGGCGCACTACTGGGTCTATGACCTCGAGGAAGAAAGTGACGTCCTACTACCCACCACGATACACATCCAGAACGGTGATCAACGGTTCCGCTCGGCGGGCTTATGTAGGGCGCAGCAGGAAATCTCCAGCATGTTCTCGCTACGGCCCCTCCCCATTACGTTATTCGCACCCCAAAAGTGAGAATAATCTCGTGTATAAGGCACTCCCATCGAGGTAATGAGAGCTGCTGTGAGTCGGCGAGCCGGTGGAATGAGGAGCGCTCTAGTCGTAACACTGGGGTGCCAATCTCTGTGCACGCGGCCGCAGCGGGCAGAGCGGCAACCTAGCGCAGCTATGAGCCCCATCGCAGCGAATGTGCGAATCATCCACGAGGCTCTGGAGAAGTCCATCATCACTCGGCGATACAGTCCCACCGACAGAATCTGGCGACGACGCACAGCACCTTGATACCCCATGTCCTCAGCCGAAGATCTCGTCCTGTGCTCATGCTCGACATCGGTCAAGCAGTGCCGTCCACCATGGAGGCGGATTCACCGAGAGGGTAGCTCACACGGCATGCCATAGGCGAGCAGACGAAGACAGAATCACTGAAGCTGTGCGACACGTTCAACCACGCCCTTCAACGAACACTCGGAGTGGAAAGAAGAGACAGCAACAATGGCGACCTGCGCAGAGCCGTCGATGCTGAAGGAGTGGCACGAGATCTTGGGCCTTCCGGCCGACGAGGACTCGATCGAGGAAGCCTAGCAGAAGACGCATCTGGGGCAACGGCTGTGTGCTCAGACAGAGGACTGGACGAAGAAGCACGAGCAGAGCCATCTTCACGGCATCGAGATCGCGACCGAAGAAATGTAATCTAGGGTCGATCAGGTCGATGCGGATGCAGCAGGTGCAGGAGGGGACGCGGAGGAGTTCGATCCGGACAAGCCTCCGATGGCATCCGCCAGCCGAAAGGAGTACTACCGGCTGGCGGATGCTCGGTACAGCGACTCTCGCGGACCACGAATGTACTAGAAGACGCGCCAGTCCCGCAGCATGCCTCACAATGAATCGACTACGGAACTATGCCCTACAAGATATCTACACAGCAAGAAACCCCCGACTTCCAATCGGAAGCCGAGGGTTCTCGGAAAGTGGTAGCGGGGGCAGGATTCGAACCTACGACCTCTGGGTTATGAGCCCAGCGAGCTACCGAGCTGCTCCACCCCGCGTCGGGTGCATATATGCACTTGTTGCTGTTCCGCGCCTTGCGGCCCGTCTCAGCGACGTGTGATTACTATACAGAGGAATAGCGCATCATCCAAATCGCTCTGTGTACTGCGGATTCTCGGCACTACCTCGCTGGGATAGACCACACTATCTAGCCCACCCATACCCGGCGCGCACCACCGCACACACTTCCCCAAGAACCACCTAAAACACCGCCTCAAACACCAGCGCCCACAACCCCGAAGGGCTGTGGGCGCTATAAGCGGCCGTACTACGTAGCGCTACATGGCGCTAGTTCTGGTAGTTCTCCTGGTAGTCACGCACTGCATTATCGAGTTCGTCGAGGGCACGACCGTACTCTTCGTTCGAACCATTGCGGGCGTCTTGCAGGTTCTCGAGGGCGCGGTTGATGCGATCAATGGCTTCGCCCTGATCGCCGCTTCCGCTAGCAGGACCGCTCGGGGTGTCCGCGCTGTCATCCTTTTTATCTTCGGCGGATGCGTCCTCGTCCTTCTTTTCGTCCTCGGGCGTGGCATCGTCCTTGCCAGTGTCGACGGTTTCGGCCTCGTCTAGGTCGGCGGCTTCCTTCGGGTCGATACCCACTTGGTCGAGGGCCTCGGCGATGGTGGGCGCGTAGCCCACCTTGCCGTTGTAGGAGATCAGTACGCGGAGCAGCTTCGGGAAGGCCGAGGCCTGGTCCTTACGCTGGGTGTACACCGGCTCCACGTAGAGGATCTCTCCCCCGCCCACGGGCAGGGTGAGGAGGTTACCGTCGATCACCTTGTTGGTGCGCTCCCAGAGGGAACGGTCACGCGCGATCTGATCGGAGGAGATCATGGTGTCCTGTGCCTGGCGCGGACCCTGCGTCTGGGTGTTCGTCGGCAGCACACGCAGCGTGATGTGGCCATAGTTGTCCGGGTCGGAGGACACCGCCATGTGTGCGGAGAGGAACTCGCGCTTCAGACCACGGAAGGAGGTGATCATCTGGAAGCTGGGCTCGCCCGTCTTCGGGTCGGCGGCGACCACATAGTAGGGCGGCTGGGCCAGTTGGCGTCCCTCGTTGCCGCCAGCTTGTTCGCTGGTGCGGGTTTCCGTTGCGGTCGGATCCGTGGGCACAGACCAGAACGCATCGTTGTTGAAGAACACGCCCGGATCATCCACGTGGTAGCGAGTCATCAGCTCGCGCTGCACCTTGAAAAGATCCTCGGGGAAGCGCATGTGGTCCATGATCTCGGGAGAAATCTCGGACTTCGGCTTCACCGTGTTCGGGAAGATATCGCTCCAGGCCTTGAGTACGGGATCCTGCTCGTCGAAGGCATAGAGCTGGACGTCGCCGTCATAGGCGTCCACCACTGCCTTCACGGAGTTACGGATATAGCTGACCTGATCGTTAAAGAGCAGCTGGTTAGTTCCTTCGGGGTTGCGGGCATCCTCGGTGACGTTGGTCAGCGAGGTGCGTTCCGCATAGGGAAGGTTCGCGAGGGTGGTGTAGCCGTCCACGATCCACTTGATGCGTCCATCCACCACAGCCGGGTAGGTCTTGGAGTCGGTGGTCAGCCACGGCGCCACCTTCTTCACGCGCTCGCGCGGGTCACGGTTGAAGATGATCTTCGAATCGCTGCCCACTCGATCGGAGAGCAAGAGGTTGAGCTCCTGGTAGCGCAGCGCGAAGGCAGCACGGTTGAACATGTTGCCCACGTCCACGCCACCCTTGCCGTCGTAGGTGAAGCGGTCGGTGTCGGTGTCGTACTCCACTGGGCCGGCGCCGGTATCGCCCACGATGGAGTAGTCCACATTGGCGGGGACCTCACTGATCACCGGGCCGTAGTAGGTACGTGGCTGCTTCGCCTCGATACCGAGTTTCTTTACTTCTTCATCGTTGCGGTTTTGCTTCAGCGCCTGCAGATCGGAGACGTTGTACACGGGATAGCCGCCGCGGGTGGATCCCACATCGCGGGCCACCTCATCCACCTGGTTGGCGGGGGCGGCGATGAAGCCATTGCCGTGGGTGTAGACGGTGTGGCGGTTAATCCAGTCGCGCTGGTTATCACTCAGCGCGTTCGGGTCCATCTCGCGGACGGTCACCACATAGTCGCGCAGCTCCCCATCGGTGGTGTAGCGGTCGATGGCGAGGGTGTCGGGGAAGCCATAGAAGTTACGCAGCTGTTGCTGCTGGGTGAAGGTGGCGGCAAGTACCTCGGGGTCGAGGAGGCGGATATTGGACAGGGTGGCACGATCATTCGCCACCTCTTCGTCGGTAGCGCCCTTCGCTCCCCAGTTCTCCATGTAGGTGACGTTGTCGTCGGTGAGGTTATAGGCGTAGCGCGTGGAGTCGATATTGCGCTGGATGTACTCGCGCTCCTTCTCCGCACGGTTCGGCTTCACCGAGAACTCTTCAATAATCAGCGGATAGGCCGTTCCGATCACCACTGCAGAGAGCACCATCAGGCCGGTGGCCAGCGCGGGAATGCGGAGGTCCTTGAGCACCACCGCGGAGAAGAACGCAATGGCCACCACGATGCCGATCACCATGAGCAGGATCTTGGCGGGAAGAATGGCGTTGATGTCGGTGTAGCCACCGCCGGTAAACGTTTCATTCTTACTAAATAGCAGCGAGTAGCGCTCGAGATAGTAGCCGGCTACCTTCACCAGCATCCACAGCCCAGCGGTCACGGTCAGCTGCACCTGGGCGGAGGTGGAAATAGAGGCACGCACCCCCGTCATGCGGTTACCCACACGGATACCTCCTAGGAGGTAGTGCCCGATGAGGCCGATGAAGAACGCAATGATGAGAAATACCGACAGGTAGGACACGATCAGCTGCAGCATGGGCAGCACAAAGGCGTAGAAGCCGAGGTCGTGGCCGAATTGCGGATCGGTTTCCCCGAAGCTTTCTCGGGAGAAGAACATCAACACGGTGCGCCACTCGCGCTGCAGCGCGAAGCCGCTGAACAGTCCCAGCAGCACGGGCAGCCCGATGAGCACACCCCGTAGGGAGGATTCCAACACCTTGCGGTATTGGTGAATCGGGTTATTCGGATCGATCGCCTCAAGGGAATCGGGGCGATTTTTATAGGTGACGTATCCGGCGATGAACGCTATGCCCCCGGCGAGGATGGCGCCCACAAAGAACAAGGCGATGCGGCTGAGCACTACCTTGGTGAACACTCCGGTGAAATCTACTTCCTGAAACCACAGCCAGTCGGTGTAGAAGCCGACGACCATGGGGGCGATCACCACAAGAGCGATAATGATGCCTAAGGTCCAGCTGAGGGCCTTCGGTGGGCGTTTAATGGGCGGGCCGGACGAGGGCCGCTTATTCGACAACGCTATTCTCCTTGATGCACATTGTTAGGTTAAGTCACGCTCTATCAACTACGGTTCCCGTACCGTTGGGCGCGAGAGTGAGTCAACGTGAGCGTGGGTGAGGCCAGCCAGCGGATGCGGTGCGCATAGTGACGTATGTGGACCCCCTCATGCTGCTCGAGGACGTCCCGCAGCCACACCCGGCTCCGGCACATCTCACACTCATATCTACCAAAACTGCATAGACAGTTCACCACATTACGTAATCCAAGGAAGCCATGAGCAATCACGACGAATCTGCAGCCACCTATTTTCTGCCGCAGGCCCTCAACAAGGCCATGCTGGAGGCAGTCGAGTTCATCCACGCCGAGGGCTGGGACGCCACCCCTACCCTGTTCGCGCTCGTTCCTCGCGAGAGGCTTATCGACGCTCTCCCGGAGGACATCGATGACTCGCCCTTCGTTCTCGTGGTGCAAGATAACCTGCCCGAGCACATCCAACCGGGCTCCGAGGAACTCGGCGATTATATTGCCCGCATCATGTGGCCCGAGGGCGTGGAGGGCGCGGTGCTCGCCCAAGAGATCATGTTTAAAGACAGCGCAGAGCACGCGGATACGACGGCCCGCCCGGCGCGACTGTTCTCCGGTGTGGTGCGCGGCGGAAGCGATCTGACTCTGCTGCAGCTGCGCCCCACCGAGGAGGAGCTGGAGGCCAAGGGGGCCTTCGCGGAGGACGATATTGAGCTCCGCGGCGGCGCCGGGGTGGCCCCAGGCGTGATTGCCGCGCTGCGCTATTCCTTCGAGGAGAATGTGGACTAGGCCCCGCTCCCACCGCGGGCACAAGATTCCAAGCGGCCGGTATGCGTGAACTAGCATGGGTGGTGCGCTGTGCTCTAGGTCAATGTTCTTATATAGCGTGCGTATCGATTGTGCATCCACGCGGAGGAAAAACACTGTCATGAAAGATTCTCGGATTCTGCCCCTGATGGCACTCGCCCTCGCTGCTGCGCTCACGGCGGCGGGATGCTCGGATTCGGGCGAGGCCTCGGATGTAGCGGAGAGCTCCTCCAGTTCCACGACCTCGACTCACACCTCGGAAACATCCTCGGCAGAGAGCGAAGACAGCACCGAGATGGTGTCGACAAGCACAACGAGCAGCACCGACACACGGGACTTTAAGGATGCCTCCATCGGCAAGGCCTACGAGAAGTACGGCGATCTAGCGCCGCGCGAGCTCTTTGAGCAACTCAATGACTGCCAGCCGAATGGCCTGCCGAATTCAATTACGTGTACCGGCCCGAAGGTGGGCACGTTCCAGTTCATGAGTTCCAAGCCGAAGGCGATGTCGGTGATGCAGGCGCTGACCGAGTTTTCGAATTCGCAGGTGGTGGACAAATCCGAGGATCGCGTGGTCGGCTGGTCCATTATGGGCACCACGGCGATTGTCACCGTGGTGAATAAGGACAAGGGCCTGATTCTGCAGCAGATGGTATCCACCGATGATGTGGATCCGGAAGAGCGCATCTATGAGCTGGGGCTTGCCGAAAAGCCCGGGACCGCGGAGAGCGAGCCGAAAGAGCCCGAGGAGCAAGACTCCGATAACGCGGCTGCCACCGACGATGAGGAGAATAACGCGGACTCCGAGGAATAAGGACTCAGCGTCCTAGAACCCAAGGCCCAAGCGGCGGCTATCCACAGGTGGGATAGTCGTCGCCATTTTTATAGGCCTGCATGGACTCGATGGCGCCGGCGAGATCGGTGACCTTGATGATGTCCATATCGCCGTGATCGCCCTTGAGCGCCTCCGCGCAATTGGCTTCTGGGGCGAGGAATACCTCCGCGCCGGCATCCCGGTGGGCAGCCGTGACCTTATGCTGGATGCCGCCAATGGGGCCGACGGTGCCGTCATTACTAATGGTGCCGGTGCCGGCGACATGCAAGGAGGCATTAATGTCTTCGGCAGATAGCTTCTCCACCACGGCGAGGGTGAAGATCAGCCCCGCGGAGGGGCCGCCGACGTCCTCGAGATGGAAATCCACATCGAGGTTGTCGCCCGGAACTGCGCTCATCACCACGCCCAGCAGCGGCGTGCCCGGGGCGCGGGGGTTGTCCCCCAGCTCGACGGTGACGGCCTGTTCTGTGCCGTCCTCATTACGCAGGGTTACGGTGACCTCATCGCCTACCTCATGAGATTGCACCGTCTCGCGGGCCTGCTCGGGCGTGGTCACTGGGGTGTCATCGATAGCGAGCAGCACCTGGCCTGGCTGCACCTGCCCCTCGGCAGCGGAGCCCTCGGCCACGGAGAGCACCTCTACCTCGGTGGGGCGGTTGAGATACCCCATCGCCGCCACCACCGCCGCCGATTCGGAATCCACAAAGGCCTGCTGATTGATCTCACGGACTTCTTCTTCCGTCTTATCCCGCGGAAACACTGCCTCGATCGGCACGATCGTGTCATCGCTGAACAACCAGCGCCCCATGGTTTGGGCCAGCGACATATTGTGGCGCACCACCACCGTGGTCATATCGAGGTTGCCCGTGGTCGTCTGGGTGGACGCTCCCGTGATCTCCACGACCGGCTCCCCGGAAAACTCCGAGAGCACATCGTAGGTGGGGCCGGGCCCCTCGGCGGCATAGGGCACCGTCAGCGAGATGTCGGTGCCAGGAACGTGATCGAGGTTGGCGAGCACGGCAAGCACCACCACTGGAATGGCGCCGTAGGTCAAGGTGCGCTTACGAGGATTCACGACTGACCACATTACCTTCCCCACAGCACGAGGCTTCAACACTTGCGGCTCGCGCCCTGTTCGCTCTCAGCGTGGCTGTCTCGCTAGCAAGCGCAACTCCGTGCGCGGTAGATTTGGTGCCATGAGCCGTAACGGATTTGGATTTTCCTTTGGTAATGAAGACGATGACGATGACCGCCGTCGGGATGGCCAATCGCCCTTTGGCATGTTCTTTTCCGGAGGCTCGGGGGATGACCCCAAGTTTGTATCCGGTGGTTTAGGCGACATGCTCAACCAGTTTGGGCAGATGCTCAGCGATATGGGCTCGAGTATGAACGACCCCAACTCGGAGGGGCCGGTGAATTATAGCCTTGCCGAGCGTATCGCCCGCCAAGCCGCGGGATCGCCGGGCCCGGTACGGGCGAATGACGCCGAGGCCGTCCGGGAATCGGTGCGGCTGGCGGAGCTCTGGCTTGACGACGCCACCCAGCTGCCCACCTCGGAAGCCTCGGTGCAGGCGTGGAACGCCCACGATTGGCTCGAGCACACGCTGCCCATGTGGAAGCGTTTTGTGACGCCTGTGGCCGAGCAGATGAACGAGGCGCAATTCGATAATGTGCCCGAGGAGGCCAAGGAGATGATCGCGCCGATGCGCGGCATGCTCTCTCGGATGTCCTCCATGAATTTCGGTATGCAATTGGGTAATGCGCTCGGCGAGCTCGCTACCCAGGCGCTCACCGGCTCGGACTTTGGGCTGCCCGTCGCCCCGCGTGATACCACCGCGGTGCTGCCGCAGAATCTGCAGACCATGTCCAAGGATCTGGGAGTGCCCGCCCAGGAAGCGCTGGTCTATCTCTGCGCCCGCGAAGCCGCCCGGCAGCGCCTATTCAAACACGTGCCCTGGCTGGTGGAGCGTCTCGTCTCCTCGGTGGAGGAGTACGCCGCCGGTCTCGTGATCGACACCTCCAATGTGGAAGAGGCGATGCGCGAAATCCAGACCGAGGCCCAGGACCCCGAGGGCATCCAGGAGGCCATGGCCCGGTTGCAGGGCATGGACCTCTCCCCCACGGTCACCTCCCGCAATGCCGCCGCGGTCAGCCGTTTGGAAACGATGCTCGCTCTCGTCGAGGGCTGGGTGGAGCTCGTGGTCACCGAAGCCATGGGCGATCGCGTGCCCTCGACCGCGGCAATGAATGAGGCGTGGCGCCGCCGACGCGCCACCGGCGGCTCCGCAGAAAAGGCCTTCGCCAAGGTGGTGGGCATCGAATTTGCCGCCCCCAAGGTGGCCGAGGCCCAGGAGCTGTGGCGCCGCGTGGAAACCGCTGTGGGTATCGAACGCCGCGACGCGGTGTGGGATCACCCCGACTTCCTGCCCGTGGCCGAGGACTTGGATAACTCCGCCGAGTTCATCGACGGCCTGCTGGATTCCGAGGACTCCGGCGATTTCGATCCCATCGCAGAGATCGCCAAGCTCGAAGAGGAACTCGCCCGCGAGGCCGAGAGCACGGACTCCGGCGCTGCGGATGCGGACGCCAAAGATGCGGACGCTCAGGACAGCGACGATAAGGACGAGGATGATAAGGACAGCGGCCGCGACGCCTAGCCTCCGCTAGGCCTCCGGCTCCTCCTCGCGGAGCGGGCGCTCGTCCATAAAGCTGAGGGCTTCCAAAAAGCCCTCGGCTTTTGCCGTGTGTGGGTAGCGCTCTACCCACTGCCGAAACTCGGGGCCGTGGCCACCGGGAACGAAGGTGTGCACCATTTCGTGCACGATCACCGCATCCACCACATAGCTGGGCAGTGGCTGCAGCCGGTGACTCAGCCGGATCGTGCCATCGGCGGGAGTGGTGGATCCCCAACGTCGGCGCTGATTATGCACCCAGCGGATGGAACTAACTCGCGCCCGCGCCTCCAGATAGCGTTCATTGAGCTCCGCGGCGCGGCGCTTTAAGGCGGTGTCATCCTTGAGCTGGCCACGGGAGTGCTTCGCTTCGACTCGGCGCAGCAAAGAGGCCACCATCTCGCGCTCTTGGCGCGCCGTCAATCGGGCGGGAATGCGCACCACATAGCCATCGCCGCGGGCCTCGATGGCCGCGGTCTTCTTTCTTCGCGCCGATCGAATGACTGTCACTGCGGGCTGCTCTGTACTCACAAGCACGCCAGTGTAGTCCGCTCGGCTGCGCGGGGCGGGTGAGTGTAGTAGAACTATCCCCAGACACGGCGGCCGCGGCCGCAGCCAGTGCAGAACGGGGTTTCGGGGGGAACGTCTTATGCAAGCACCAGCGGAGCATCACGACACCGCAGCACCACGCGCCATCGTGCGCCTGCGCGAGGGCATTTCTGTGTTCATCCGCCCCTGCGGGGCACTGCAATTCGGGCAAAACCCGCAGACCGCGGTGGTCATCGACGAATTCAGCCCCGTCATGGGCGCCGCCATTGCCCGCTGCTTCCGCCGCGTCCATCGGGCAACACCGCGCACCCAACTCAGCACCTGGCTCGAAGAGGCCGGTATGGCCGGCAGTGCGGCGCGTTCGCTTATCGACGATCTCCTCCAGCACCGCATCCTCGAAGCCTGCCCCGACAGCGGCCGTACCGCGAGCCTCATCGGGCGTTCTCCCCTCGCCACGCAGGTGGCGGGCGTGCTCAGCGCCACGGGTGTGAGCCTGCACCAGCCGCAGCACCCAGATTTTCTGGCCCCTTTCGTGCACGATATTGCGCAGCTGCCCACCCACCCGGTGCTGGTGATTGATGAGATCAGCCAGCATCGCTTCCTCGCCCCGCTGCTCACCCAGCTCATCACCGAGGAGCAGCCGCTGATTGTGGTGGACGTGATCGACGGGCACTATTGCATCGGCCCGATGCGCCGCGGCACTCGCGGGCCGTGCCCCTTATGCATGGAGCTCTATCGCAGCGACGCCGATCCCGCATGGTCGGATATCGTGGCCCAGCGCGTCCCGCACAAACTTCAGCCCAGCCCCATCACCACCACCGCCACCGCGGCCGTCATCGCGGCCCTCGTCCAGGCGATCCACGAGGGCAGCCAGCCGGAGCTGGTGCGCGCCGGCACCCGCTGGACGGTCACCCACACGGCGGTGCAGGAAGACACGGTGGCGGCCCATCCGATCTGCCCGGTGTGCTTCGAGGCCTCCCAACGGCGGCCGCGGGCGAGAACGGTGAGTGAGGGCTAGCGCAGCTCGTCGAGAAGCTGCAAGAGCGACTCCCCGAATTGCTCCACCTTCATCGGCCCGATCCCTGAGATATCCAGCAACTCGGCTTTGGTGGAGGGCATCTCCTCGGCGATCGCGGTGAGGGTGGCGTCGGTGAACACGATATAGGCGGGGGCGTTGAGCTCCTCGGCCTCGGCGCGACGCCACTGCTTAAGCCGCTCAAAGATCGCCGCATCCGCCCCTGAGGGGCAGTCCTCGTGGCGGCCGGCCACCTTGTCCTGCGGGGTGAGCAGCGTGGTGCCGCATACGCGGCAGCGCTTGGAGCGCTTGGAGCGCGGCGGCACAGAGGACAGATCCACCTCCGGCACCACATCATCAAGAAAGCGGCTTCGCTTCCGCGAGGCACGCCCGCCCTCTTTGCGGGCCAGGGCCCAAGAACAGCTCAGATGCTCACGGGCACGGGTAATGCCCACATAAAACAGGCGGCGTTCCTCCTCGATCGCCTCGTTGCCGGCCTTGATGGCGTGGCTGATCGGAATGGTTTTTTCCACCAGCCCCACCACAAACACGGCATCCCATTCCAAGCCCTTGGCGGCATGCACGGTGGCGAGGGTGACGCCCTGCACGGTGGGATCCTGCTTCGCGGCAGCGCGCTGATGCACCTGATCCATCACGGCCTGCAATCCCCAGTGGGGATGCGAGGAGGCGAGATCCTCGATCACATCCGCCAGCGCCTTCAGCGACTGCCAGCGCTCCCGCTGCTTCGCGCCTTCCGGTTCCTTCTCGCTGAGGCCCACATCGGCCAGCAGATCGCGCACATAGCCTGTGAGCTCCACGCCGCTGGGCCCGATGCGCTGCAGCTCCTCTTCGGCCACACCGGCGGTGCGCTCCACCTGAATCTGGCGGTTGAACTTCTGCGCGGCGCGCACCAGCAGCGCCATCGCTTGGCGCACCTCCGGCCGCTCATAAAAGCCTTCGCCTTGCTGGACTTGGTAGGGGATGCCGGCGTCGGCAAGCGCCTGCTCATAGATGGGCGACTGGGCGCGAATACGAAAGAGCACGGCCATCTCCGAGGGCGGTACTCCCTCCTGCATCAGCTGCTGGATTTTTTCCACCACCCCACGGGCCTCGGCGGATTCATCCGGGTAGGACTGAAAACTCGGCGCGGGCCCCGAGGGGCGCAACCCCTCCAGCCTCAGCCGGGTGCCGGCGATGCGGCCGCTGGCGCGCGCGATCACGCTATTGGCCACGGAGGTGATCTCTGGGGTGGAGCGATAGTCGCGTTGCAGGCGCACGGTGGTGGCCTGGGGATAGCGGCGCGGGAAATCCAGCAGATAGCGCGGAGTGGCGCCGGTGAAGGAATAGATGGTCTGGTTGGCATCGCCCACCACGGTGAGATCGCTGCGATCCCCGAGCCACGCCTCCAATACCCGCTGCTGCAGCGGGGTGACATCCTGGTACTCATCAACCACGAAGGTGCGGTACTGATCGCGGAACTCCTCGGCCACCGCGGGGGCGTTCTCCAGCGCCCCAGCGACGTGGATGAGCAGGTCATCGAAGTCGAGCAGCACCCCGTCCTTGGTGTTTTTTAGCTGCTCATAGCGCTCATAGGCTTGGGCGATCTTCGCCGGATTCGCTGGGGCGGTGCGCAGCGTCTTTTCCACCTCCGCGGGATAGGACTCGGGGGTGAGCAGGCTGGCTTTGGCCCAAGAGATCTCGCCCAGCACATCGCGGATGGATTCCGTGGAGGTATCCAGGCCCACCGCCCGCACCGCCCGGGCTACCGCGCCGAATTGATTGTCCAGCATCCGCCACGGCAGATCGCCAGCGATCGAGGGCCAAAAATAGGCCAGCTGGCGACGGGCGGCGGAGTGAAACGTTCGGGCCTGCACGGCCGCCACCCCCATGCTGCGCAGCCGCTCCCGCAGCTCCGCCGCGGCACGGGTGGTAAAGGTGACCGCCAGCACCCGGTTGGGCGAGACCATGCCTTCGTTCACGAGATTGGCGATGCGATAGGTGATGGTGCGGGTTTTGCCGGTGCCCGCGCCGGCCAGAATGCACACGGGGCCGCGGGGCGCCGCGGCGGCACGGCGCTGGTCCTCGTCGAGGTCATCGAGGCTGAACATGGCGTCGAAAAGCACCTTCCCTAGGGTTGAGTTCTGGTTGTTGAGGCGCGCAGCGCCTCGAAGAGCCTACCTGCTGCCCAGGCATGCATCATGCTGTGCGCAATCGAGCCCACACGCGGCTGCGGGAAGCGCTGCTCGCGAATATCGCTCGCGCTCACCCAGCGGGTCTCACGCAGCTCATTATCGGTGGCGCAGTGGGCCTCCCCATCAGCGGTGGTGCCGTACATGCCCAGCATCAGCGAGCCCGAGAGCGGCCAGGGCTGGCTGGACACATAGCGCACCTCGCCGAGACGCCGGCCGGTTTCCTCCAGCACCTCCCGAACGAAGGCGGCCTCGATCGACTCGCCCGGTTCCACATAGCCGGCGATGAGCGAAAAATACTGCGAGCGCTGCGCATTGCGCCCGACGAGGATGCGGTGCTGGTCCTGCAGCTCCACCACGCCGATCACGGCAGGGTCGATGCGCGGAAACACCCAGCCACTACTCCCCCGCGCCCGGGCGGAGTCGGCGGCATAGTCCAAGGCGGAGCCATCGGCGGGGTGAAAGTGAGTGCTGGCTTTGGACTTCACCAGAGCAAGGGCGCGCAGCAGCTCCCCTTCTCCGGCGATCGAGCCCTCCCAGAACTCGGGATCACCGGGGCCGCACAGCGTAGCTCCCGCTGCTGCGGCGCGCTCAAGAGCGGCGGCATCGGCCTGCACGGCATAGAGCTGGCGGTGCTTATCGACGCTCACTCGCTGTCGCATCGCCTCGGCACTGATACCGCAGCGGCGCAGCTCGGCGCGGCCGAGCTGTGCCGCGATGGTGTGGTGCGGGCCAACGAGAAGGTAGCGATCGGCAGACTGATCCGGCACGGGTTAGGTGCTTTCTCCGCGCGGCGGCTCGGTATCGGGGATATCGGCGGAAAGCACGCGGCGCACATAGAGCAGCCGGTCGCCCGGTTCGACGGATTCCGCCTCTTGGGCGTCGATGCGGTAGAGCTTGCCGGAGCGCACCACGCCCAGCACAATATCGGCGAGGTGGCGGGGGTTGGCGCCCACCTCGTCTTCTTTGACCATGCGCTCGGCGATGGAAAAGCCTTCGCCCGGGGAGAGGAGATCTTCCATCATCTCCACCACGGGCGGGGTGACGGTAGCCAAGCCCAGCATGCGGCCGGCGGTCTCGGAGGAGATCACCACCGAATCAGCGCCGGATTGCTCCACGAGGTGCAGGTTTTCGGACTCGCGTACCGACGCCACGATCATCGCCGAGGGGGCGATTTCACGCACCGAGAGGGTGATGAGCACCGCGGCATCGTCTTGATTGGGTGCCACCACCACGGCCCGGGCACGGGAAACTCCGGCCAGCTTGAGCACATCGGATTTCGTGGCGTTGCCTTGGACCGTCACGAGGTTGTGCCCCGAGGCGCGCTCGAGTGCTTGGCGGTTGGTATCAACCACCACGATCTGTCCGGGCGGCACACCATCGGCCAGCAGCGCGGTGACTGCGGAGCGTCCCTTGGTGCCGTAGCCGATGACCACTGTGTGATTGCGCAAGCGCTTCCTCCATCGTTGGATTTGTAGGGTGCGGCGGGATTCCTCGGTGAGCACCGCCAGCGTCGTGCCCACCAAGAGGATCAGGAAGGCGATACGCAGCGGGGTGACCACAATGACGTTGAGGAGGCGGGCCCGGTCGGTCACTGGGGCGATATCACCGTAGCCGGTGGTAGAGAGCGACACCACCGAGTAGTACAGCGCATCGAGAAAGGACAGCGGCTCGGTGTAGCCGCCGCTATCGAAGTACACGATCACCGTCACCGTGAGGATGAGCACGATGGCATACACCACGCGGCGGGCAATGAGCAGCCACGGCGAGGAGCGCCTGTCCTCCGGGATGCGGATGATATTCAGCAGCGCATAGTCCGGCAGATCATCCAGCTCGGTCGGGCGGCGTACCACGGGTTGCCTCGCGCGGGCTCGGGATCCGAACCTTTTACGCATTCTCGCCACGGCTATATCCTTGCTGCTTGGTTGCGGGGGTCATCAGTGGTGGGCACTCGCCGGCTGCACACGCTCAGTCTGTCGTGCCGATACCGTCAGTGTGCACCAGCGCGGCGAGCTCATTCTCATCGGGTAGCTTACTCGGTTCGAGAGTGTGATCGTAGGCGATGTAGTGGAAGGCTGCACGCACCGAGTCCGGATCGATCTCTCGACCATATCGCCGCGACAGCAGCCGCGCCCAGGCCAGCCGGTACACGGCCAGCTGGATCTGCGCTGCCTGCATGTCCGCGCCTGTGGGCGGGCGGCCTGTCTTCCAGTCCACCACACACCAGCCGGACTCCTCGTCCGTACCGAAGTGGAAGATGGCGTCGATGCGCCCGCGCACCATGCTGCCGCCGAGTGAGATCTCGAAGGGGTATTCCACATAGGTGGGGGTGCGCTCCGCCCACTCGCTGGCGAGGAATTTCTCCTTCAACTGCTCGAGCTCCGCGCCCTGGGGATTGATTTCCTCCCCCGTCCCGGGCAGTTGCTCATCATCGAGCAGCGAGGTGGCGCCGAAGCGATCCTCGATCCACTGGTGCAGCGCCGTGCCCCGCTTGGCATAGGCATTGGGTTTGAAGGGCACCGGGCGGTGCTGGCGGCGGGCGAAATCCGCGGGGCTGGACTTCAACGACACCAGATCAGAGGTGGAGAGCTCATGGCTGAGCTCTACCTCCACCACCGGCCGAGCGGCGGCCTCATGTTCGGCGATGAGCGCCTCCACCTCCTGCTGCCACAACTGGCTGAGCTCACTGGAGTTGGCGGGAAGATCCTCCCAGCGGCGGTGGCGGGCCGCCTCCACGGCCGTGGCCGCCGCATCGAGAATGTCCTCGCTATAGCTGGCGATGCCATGGTTGAGCGCCAGCGCCTGGGCCTTTTCTTCCTTCCACAGCCGCGGGAAGCGCAGATCCGTCGCCTCGGCCGCTAGGGTGGTGCTCTCTTCGGCGGTGGCGGCGGCAGGATCCGGCTCCTCGCTCTCAGCGCTGTCGTACCAGTGCACCACAGACTCGGGGGCGAGTTCTTTTAGCGCCGTGAAATGCTCGAAGGGCGTGGTCTCCCTGCTCGCCGGATCGGCATGCGCCGCCCCGGTGACGATCAGCGTGTTTTCGGTGCGGGTAATGGCCACATAGAACAGGCGCACCACCTCATCGAGATAGCCCCGCCATAATTCATCGCGGTGTTCGGTGATCGCCGCGTCCGCCTCGTTCTGGGTGGTGACTCCCTCGAGGTCCAGCACCGGCACGCCATTGGGGTTCTCCACCCCGGCGATATCGGTAATCACGGCATCGCCGCGCAGCACGGGGGGAAGCTCCCCTACCGAGTTGAGCCAGTTATCAAACCTTTTCTGCCTGGTTTCCCCATCGTTGTAGGTGCTGTTATCGCAGTGCAGCACCGCGACGGTATCCCATTCCAAGCCCTTGGCTTTGTGCACGGTGAGCAGCTGCACGCGGTCGCTGTGGGCGGCGATCTCGGCGCGGTCGAAACCGCGCTCGTGCTCCTTCGCCAGCTCAAAGTAGCTCAGCATGGACTGCAAAGAGGCCCCGGGCGTGCGGCTAAACTCGGCCACCTTCTCGGCGAGCTGGTTCAGATGCGCCACCCCGGCGCTGCCATCGCTATTCGGATCGCGGCGCACGAGCGCTTCGGTACGGATGGAAAATACCCGCTCGATATCGGCGATAATGTCCGTTAGCGGTTTGGAGAGTGAATAGGAGCGCAGGTAGCGCAGTTTCGAGGCGAGCTCGGCGAGCCGTTGGTAGCCCTCTTCGCTATAGCGCTCCGGCTCGCCGAGGTCCGCGATGGCGTCGACAAGCCCCACATGGGCATCGGGTTCATCGCTGAGCGCTTGGTCGATGGCGGCGCGGAGGCGCTCCAGCGGATCGGGCGAGTCGAGCCGTTCATCCTCTTCTACCTCGCCGCTGGAGTTCACTCGGCCGGCAATATTCTCGGCGCGGCGGTGGAGCGCCTTGAGATCCTGCACCCCCAGATTCACCAGCGGGCCGCACAGCACGCGGACCGCGGCCTCATTGTTCTCCGGGGAGACGAGCATGGTGGCGATGGCGAGCACATCCGCTACTTCCGGCACCTCCAGTAGCCCGCCGAGGCCAACGATCTCATAGGGGATACCGCGCTGGGCCAAGGCTGCCGCCATCGCGGCGATGTGGTGGTTCTTGCGCACCAGAACGGCGCCGGTGAAGCGCTCTCCCGCCTGCTGCTTATCGTGGAAGCGCTCGGCAAGACGCCCAGCGACATACTCCACTTCCTCCTCATAGGTGCGAAACCATCCCAGGGCGATATCGCCCGCCGCGGCCTGTGGCCGAGAACTGAGCTTTTCGACGCTGCGCTGCTGCCCATCACGCTCCAACACAGAGGCGGAGACGGCATTGGCCAGCTCGAGCACGCTGCTCGGGTTGCGCCACGAGGTCGTGAGCTGGCTCTTCGGCGCCGGCGAGGTGCTGCCATCCTCCGCGATGCGGGGAAAGTCTGTGGCGAATTGGTCCAGATTGGTGGAGGTGGCACCACGCCAGCCATAGATGGCCTGCATGGGATCGCCCACAGCGGTAATGCTCAGCGCGCGGTCGGTATTGCCAAAAAGATGCGACAACAGTACCCGCTGGGCATTGGAGGTGTCCTGGTACTCATCGAGCATAATCACCCGGAATTTCCGGCGTTCGCGATAGCCCACCTGGGGATAACTTTGGGCAATGCGGGCCGCCGCAGAAAGCTTCTGTGCAAAGGTGGCCACATTATCGCGCTTCATGCGCCGCCGCAGTTCCCGCACCAGCGGCAGATAGTCCTGGCGCTTCGTCATCGCCGTGACAAGATTTTCGACATTCCCCGACTTGTACTGCTTTTTCTGCCGCGGGCTGGTCTCGAGCCCATCGATGAGCGAAATATAGTCGCGCTGCGCCTCCTCCAGATCCGCGGGATCGACAAGGTGGGAATCGAGTGCGGACATCAACGCTAGGGTGGAGTCGATAGCCGAGCTGACGCTGGGATCGCTGGCGATCGCGGTGGAGTGCTCCCGCACCACCTCATAGCAGTACTGATAGAGCTCGGTCTCGGTAATCAGGCGCGCAGATGTTTCGATGGGCAGCAAGAGGCCGTACTCGGCCACAAGATCCCCACAGTAGGAATCGTAGGTAGCTACCTTCGGCTCGATGCCGAGCTCGCGGCCCTGCTCATCCACCGCAAGCCCGAGGGTGTCTTTCAAGGTGGAGAGGTTCCGGCGGATGCGCTGTTCCAGCTGGCCGGCGGCCTTGCGGGTGAAGGTGAGTCCCAGAACCTGATCGGGGCGCACCAGCCCATTAGCCACCAGCCAGACCACGCGCGCGGCCATGGTTTCGGTTTTACCGGCGCCGGCGCCCGCCACCACCAGCAGTGATCCTTGTTCCGCACCGATCACCGCTGCCTGCTGCTCGGTCGGTGCATAGGGCTGCTGCAGTCGCTCCGAGAGCTCACGGGGAGACAGCCGCGGATTGTTCTGCTTAGGCATTGAAGATGCTCCTTCCCTGATCCTGTGCCGGGCATACCGCCTTCAACGTGCAATACGTGCACTGCTTCTCATTGAGCTCAGCCCGCACCCGCGGCTGTGCTTTCTCCCGCGCCAGCGCCATGAGCGTGTCCTCAAAAGCAGCGAGTTGCTCCTCATCGAGCCGTGCTTGCTCGCGCGTGGTGACCTTCTTGGTGCTGGTGCCGGGATAAACCAGCACGGCTCCCTCCCGCTCGAGTTCAGGGTCCTCGGGGCCGCGGGTGGCGAGATTCCCTTCCGCATCGAGGCGGGCATGCGCTACGGCCACTTGATAAGCCGAGAGCTGCGCATGATCGGCGGCATCTTTCTGGGCGATGGCCTGAGCGGAGGACTTATAATCCACCACCCGCAGGCTATCCCCGCTGCGGTCGATACGATCCAGCCGGCCGGAGATCATCACATCATGCTCGCCGTCTGGGAGATGGCCGACGCGCACCCACGCCCGCCGCTCGGTACCCACCAAGGTGGTCGCGGCATTAGCAGAGTGGATCCACGACACTGTTTTATCGAGCATGGTGCTAAACCGAGCGATCTCCGCATCCTCTCTCCACGCTGCATCATCGAGCTGCTGAGCAAAGGCATGCTCCACCAACTCGCGCGCCACGCTCTCCTCGGCGCCATTATCAATGGCTTCGGCAAAGGCGTGCACGAGCGTGCCGGTGATTTGGGGGCTGCCACTGGCGGAGTCAGCGAACTTCGCCACGGTGCCGTTGAGGGGGCAATCAAGGCTCTTTTCGATGGCGGAGGGGGATAAACGGATGGTGTCCCCAGCACGCACCAGAGGCTCAGTAGTAGAGGCCGCACGCATGCCCCACCACTCCTGCGGGCTGGCCCCCAGCACGCCGGCCTCCGCTAGCCGCGCGAGATGATATGCGGCATGCTCGCGATCCGCTGCGGGAGCGTGCGGATTTTCCAGGGTGCGCCGCAGTTCCGCGATCACACTCGAGGTGGACAGCATACGCGGATGAATGGCGCGCACCGCCCCGGCGTCCTCGGATGTGCTGGCGGCAGTCTCGGCGCTATACACCCGCATGCTCACCGGGGTCGCAGCGAAGAAACGAGAGGGCTCGGTGGTTCCATCTTCGCTCTCCGTGTCATCGATCGCCATGATGTAGAGCTGTTCGGTCGCTCGGGAGCAGGCCAAGCTGAGCAGACGGCGTTCTTCTGCTTCCCGCTCGGCCGTGTGGGTCACATACACCCCAGGGTCGATGTCCTCGTCTGTGTGGTTGATCAACTCTTCCTGGCCGAATAGGGTGCCCGTTTCTCCCAGCTGCGGCCATGCACCTTCATTAACCCCTGCAACGATCACGAGGCGAAAGTGCATGCCCACGACCGAGTGGGCGGTAAGGATGGTGACGGCATCGGTTTTGGCGCCGCGCCGCTCACGGGTGAGCGAAGGAACATCGAGGCTGTCGATATAGGAGATGAAGCTGGAAAAGGAGGCCCCGGGGCGACGCTCGGTATAGTCGCCCGCGGTATCAAACAAGGCCATGGCGGCGTCGAGATCCTGATCCGCCTGGGAGCCGGACGCTCCGCCGCGAAGCGAGACCGCCTGCAGGTGCTGGGCGAGGCCGGTCGCCTCCCACAACGCCCATAGCACCGCCTCAACGGACTCGCCGCGTTCATAGGCCGCCCGCCCCGCCTCGAGCACCTCGGTGGTGCGCTGCAAAATCTGGGTTTCCCGCTCGGTGAGGCTATCGCGAATCTCGGCGTTTTCCGGGGCAGTATAGCCCGGGGCCTGGGGAAGCAGGAGATCCTCGAGAACCTCGATGGCCCGGCGGCTACCGCCGTGGCGTTTTTCTGCGGCACGCACACCGCGCAGCAGACGGCGATAGGTGACCGGATCGGCGCCACCGACGGGGCCGAGAATGAGCTCGCTCAGCTCGGTGCTGCTGATACGGCTCAGCAAGCTCCGTGCGGCGATAAGCAGGCTGGATACCACCCGCTGTTCCTTGAGCACCATCGCCGAGTTGTCTACGTGCACCGGGACACCGGCGATCAAGAGCGCCCGCTGCAGGCTACCGATCTCTGCTGAGCTGCGCACGATCACTGCGATATCGCGCCACGCCACCGAGTCGAGCAGCCCGGCGCGACGTACTCGGTCCGCGATGAAGTCGTGGTGGCTGCGGGCATCAGCGGCCACAACATACTGCGAGCGCGCCTGCACCTGAGGCTCTGTCAGCTCGATGGTGTGCTCGGCGCGGTAGTCGATGAAGAAGTCGGGATCCGCGCCACGGAAGTGGAACACGGAGTGCTCTGGGTTGCCGCCGAGCACCGTGAACGTGGTGTGTGGGGTGAGCGCCTCGATCAACCCAGCTGCCTTGGGGTCGAGGTTCTGTGCGTCATCAATCAGCAGATACCGCGCTGAGCGGGCCACCTGTTGGGCGAGCTGCTCATCATCAATGATGAGGCGGTGAGCTTCGGCCAGCAGCTCGGAGGCGTTGAGCGAGTCCTGGCCAGACAGCGCCATGGTGTGGCGATACTCCCGCAAAAACTGCCCCGCAGCAGACCAGAGGGGGCGGTTCCAGTCCTCGCCGAGCTGCTCGAGGTCCGCGGCACCTAAACCGCGCTCTTGGGCGCGCAGCAGGAAGTCACGCAGGCCGCGGGCGAATCCGACGAGCTCGAGTGCCTCGTGCTGCTCTTCCGGCCAGTAGGCTCCGCCGCGCTCGCGGTGGCCGTCGAGAAGCTCGCGGATCACGGCATCCTGCTCGGCGCCGGTAATCATGCGGGGCGAGGTGCCAATATCGCGCTGGCGCGCGGCCCGGACAATGGCGAAAGCCAGGGAGTGAATAGAGCGCACGAGCGTTCCGGCGGAGGCAAAGCCCTCAGCGCGGCCGCCCAGCAGAGAAGAGAGCTCGCTGCGGTGATAACTTGCTGTCTCCTTGGCGGTGGTGATCAGCGCGATCTCCGCCGGATCCACCCCCGCGTTGATCAAGCCCACCACCGTATCGCTCAGAGCGGAACTCACACCCGTGTTGGCGGCACCGATGAGCTTCACGGTTCCTGTCAGCTCAGCGTGCACCAGCTCATGCACGGCCGCAGACCACGTCCTGCGAGGGGTATCTCGCGGACCGGGGTAGGTGACTTTCACCGTAGGGTTCGGCGGTGGGGCCATCTGCGGGGTGCTATTCATGCCCATCATTGTTGCAGAGGTAGTGGACACTCACAGCGAATTGCCCCTCGACAAATAAGAACACACATTCGAAGAATGCATACGGGAAATCTGGGCTAAGAGTCGGCGTCGAGACGCTCGCCAAGTTCGCGGGCCAACGCCACAATGCGGCGGCTGTGTGCGGGGCGGCTCGCTGGGTGCAGCGCGTGTACATAGAGGCGATAGAGCACGCCGCGGGCGGCCAGGGCGTCGAGAAAACGCAGATGCGAGAAACGATCCAGCACCCCGATATCGACGGCATCGGCGATGATGCCATCTACCATCGTCAGCGCCGCGGTATAAGCATGCGGGTGGGCCACGGGCACGATCTCGGTCACAATCGGAGCTTGGCTACCGGAGAAGATGGTGGTACCCAGCATGTCAGCGTGGCCCAACTGCACCTCGAGAGGAATCTCGGGCACCCGCCGATGCAGCTCCGCAGCGGCGCTCAGCGCCTCCACCTCGTGGCCGCGTGCGGGGCGATCGCCATCAAAAGCGCGGGCCAACAACTCGGCCGGCTGTTCTGCCCACGCGGCACGATCAGCTAGCTGAAAAATGCTGGCTTCATCGTCGACCTGCTGCATATCGCGGCCCACCCACTGGGGCACCGGCACCTCGGCGAGAGCGTCGGCGAGCAGAAGGGCCGCGCCCACGGTTTCATCGACCCGCTGCGCTGGTTCGCCCACCACATAGGCGTTCGCCCGGAATCCCGAGATCACCACGCGCCCATCGGTGGAGCGCACCGGCCGCACCAGCCGCACGCCACGGGGGCTGAGGCTATCGCGCAGCTTGGCCGACCACGCGGCAAAAGACGCCGAGGGAGCTCGGGAAATCACCACGTTTCCGCATTTGATGCCGTTGTCCCACGCCGCGCCGAGTCGCTCTGCTGCGGCGATGTGATGGGTGGGCACTCGGAAAGCCTCAAAAACGTGCCCCGGTACCGAGCCCACGGGTGTCGAGTCGGTGGTGTCAGTCATAGCCCCTAGATTAGCGTTGCACCCCACCAGCCCGGCGCGCACACCACGGCCGTGGGCGAGATTGCGTTCCCAGCTGCGCCTTCTACTGGTTCATCCACCAGTACATGATGCCCCCATCGAGGGTGATGACGCGCTCGAAACCATGGGCCAGCAGGATCCGGGCGGCCTCTTCGGAGCGGACTCCCGCTTTGCAGTACAGCGCCACCGGCTGGGCGCGATCCAGCTCGGCGACCTGGCCGAGGTCCCCGGCGCGCAGCCGCGAGAGCGGGGCGAGCAGGCTCTCGCCCAGCACTCCCCCTTCCCATTCGATGGGTTCGCGCACATCCACCGAGATCATGCCCTCCTCGAGCAGGGCGGGCAGCTCCTCCATCGAGCGGTGTTCCGGCTCCTTGGGGGCATCGGCGTCGCGGGGTGTATTCTGGGAATCCGTCCTGTGTCCTTCCTCAGCATCGGTGCTATCGCGGGTGGCCGCATCCACCGCAGCAGCATCAGCTGTCGTCGCTGCTGGGCCGTCTCCCCACTCGCATGCCTCGACCACGGGGCGGTGCCGCCGCGCCGCCGATTCCGGGTGCGGGGAAAAGGAGAAGGTTTTGAAGTTATTATTCGCCGCATCCCAGGTGGCGAGGCGGCCGATGAGCGGGGTACCGAATCCGGTGATGAGCTTGATTACCTCGGTGGCCATCATGGTGCCGATCACCCCGGGCAGCACGCCAAAGACGCCGGCCTCGGCGCAGTTGGGGGCGCTGCCGGGCGGCGGCGGGGTGGGGAAAATATCGCGCAGGGTATAGCCCTCGGCGAAGACAGATAGCTGGCCGCCGAATTGCTGGATGCTGCCCCACACCAGCGGGATAGACTGCTCGGCACAGTGATCGGCCACCAGATAGCGGGTAGCGAAGTTATCGGAGCCATCCACCACAATGTCGTATTCACTGAGGATCTCTCGGGCATTAGTGGCCGTGAGTGCGCAGTGGTGGGTGCGCACCTCCACCTCGGGGTTGAGCTCGCGGGCAAAGCGCGCCGCGGACTGCACCTTCGGGGTGCCGATATCGCTGGTGCGGTGCACCACCTGACGCTGCAGGTTAGAGAGGTCCACCGCGTCGGCGTCGATAATGCCCAGACACCCCACCCCGGCCGCGGCTAAGTATTCAATCACCGGGCTACCGAGCCCGCCGGCACCAATAGCCAACACCGAGGCTCCGTAGAGTTTCTGCTGCCCCTGCAGCCCGATTCCGGGCAGGGAGAGATGGCGGGCATAACGTGCCGTCGCCCCAGTGGGCAGCGGCCGCGGTGTGAGAGTCACCGGATTTATTCCTTCTTGCCGTTCGGATAGGGCCACGCGTTATAGCTGCAGGTGGCGTTATCGTCGGGGTAGATCTCGTTGGGGTCGATCTTGTTCAGCTCCGAATTGGAGAGGCTGAGGGTCTGCTGCATCATGATCGGCGCGAGGGCGCCATCGCGGCCGCAGGGCACATGCTGCGCATAGCCGATACCGTGTCCTACCTCGTGGTTGATGAGGTATTGGCGATAGGCGCCGAGATCACCAGCGAAAGGCCGGGCTCCACGCACCCAACGGGATTCGTTGAGCACCACGCGATTGCCGTCGGAGGTAAAGCAGGAGGTCTCCATGCCCAAGTTGGCGCCGCAACTCTTGTGCGTGGTGTTCACACTGCTCAGCTGGATGCGTAGATCCGCCTTGTCCGGATTGTCGATGCGCTTGAAGCCAAACTCGGGATCGGCGGTCCAGCCCTTCGGATTGGTCAGGGTGGCATCCACCATCGCGGCAAAGCCATCGTCGCCGCCATAGTGGGCGGGGTTGAGCCCCTCTTCCACTTCGATCACATAGGTGAAGGTGCGCGGGCGGCCCGCCCCAGCTTCGGCGCCAGGTGCGCCCACCGTGCGGTAGGTGCCGCGACCGTCTTCGGTATAGGGCCCGCCTTCGGGCAGCTGACCGCCCTCGGTCAGAAACGTCAGATCCGCGGGATTAGGCACCGGCGGTCGCCCCTCGTCGCGACCTGTGCTCGTGGCTGCCGGCGGGACGGAGGAGGCGGTGGGAGGTGTGGTAGCGGCGGGCTGATGGATGATATCGACGAGCACCCACACGGTGATGATCGCCAGCACCGGAATGGCATAGGCCCGCCAGCCATAGTCGCGGGCGAAACGCACGAAGAAGGAGTCCGTGGACTCTTCTGCTTCTCGACGCTCCCCCGCTGCTTCATGCCGTCCCGGCGACGGTTCCGGCTCCGGCCTGTGGTGGCGCGGGGCAGCGATGTCATCGTCGCTATTCCACGCGTTATAGCGGTCGGGGCGGTCCTCCCCGTCCTGGCCGCGTAGATGTCTTCTCTCGTCGATGACTCGCTACTCCTTCTGCCTCGTAATCCTGCGCGCTGCGCCTAACGGCTGCGTTAGTTGATAAAGCCCACTGGATGAGCGTGTGCGGAACCGAATTCCACATAGGCGATAGAGCTACTACGGACCACATACTTGCGGCCCTTGTCATCATCCAGAGTCACAGAGGTCGGCTCTGCGCTGGCGAGTGCCTGCTGCACCTGCGCGAGCACCTCATCCTGGGCGCGATCGGAGGAGATAACAAGCTCGCGTGGGCTGTCATTGAAACCAATTTTGATGTCCATAAAGATGCCCTCTTTCCATGTCTGTGACGATGGCGCGGCACCTGCCTAGGCTACCGCGCCGGTGCGTATGAATGAACGGTTATCGTCTCATATGCACAGTGAGGATAGTAGTTCTCTGCCACCGTGCACTGAGGTAGTCTCCAATACTAGTGGCAGGACAGTTAGTATCTATAGATGTGTCTGACCAAGGATCTTCCACCGCCCACGATCAGCCTCGCTCTGCCGGTTCGAGGCGTTCCCGCCGCCGAGTGCGTCGCCACACCACGCGCCAGCAGGTAGCTGAGGCCGCACCGGCACCTTCCGAGAAGGCTGCGGCGACTGCTCCTCCTGCCGCTACAGAGGCCGCCGCCGCGGCCGCTGCGACGCCACCTTCCCGCAGTACAGCCGCCACGGAGGATGCCACCACGCCGACCTTCGCGGAGCTGGGCGTCGCCGTGGAGATCGTGGAGGCCCTGGCAGAAAAGGGCATCACCCACACCTTTGCCATTCAGGAGCTCACGCTGCCCTTAGCGCTTGATGGCGCCGATATCATCGGCCAGGCCCGCACCGGCATGGGCAAGACCCTCGGTTTCGGCGTGCCGCTTCTCGATCGCGTCTTTGATGCCGCCGATGTCGCGGAGCTCGATGGCACCCCGCGCGCCCTGATTGTCTGCCCCACCCGCGAGCTGGCGGTGCAGGTGAGTGAGGATCTCGCCACTGCCGCAGCCCGCCTGCCGGTGCGGGTACTGGCGATCTACGGTGGCACCCCCTATGAGGATCAAATTTCGGCACTCGAGCGCGGCGTGGACGTGGTTGTGGGCACCCCGGGACGGCTTCTTGATCTCGCCCAGCGCGGGGCACTGCGGCTCAACGAGGTGGCGATCCTGGTTCTCGACGAGGCCGATGAGATGCTCGATCTGGGCTTTTTGCCCGATATTGAAAAGCTCATGGCCATGCTCACCCACGCGCACCAGACCATGTTGTTCTCGGCCACCATGCCCGGCCCTATCATCACCTTGGCCCGAGGCTTCATGCACAAGCCGGTGCATATTCGGGCCGAGTCGGCGGAGTCCTCGCAGACACACGCCTCTACCCGCCAGGTGGTGATGCAGGCGCACCAGATGGATAAAACGGCCATTATTTCCCGCATTCTGCAGGCTCCCGACCGCGGCCGCACCATCATTTTCACCCGCACGAAGCGTTCCTCGGCAACCTTGGCCGAAAACCTCGCCGCCCATGGCTTTGCGGTGGGGGCGGTGCACGGCGATATGGGCCAGTCGGCCCGCGAGCGCTCGCTCACTGCCTTCCGCGAGGGACGCATCACGATCCTGGTGGCCACCGATGTGGCCGCCCGCGGTATCGACATCGATGATGTCACCCATGTGATCAACTATCAGACCCCGGACGATCCGATGACCTATGTGCACCGGATTGGCCGCACCGGCCGCGCTGGCCACACCGGAACGGCCGTCACTCTGGTGGGCTTTGATGAGCTGCACAAGTGGGCGCTGATCAATGATGAGCTCAAGCTCGATCAGCCGGAACCGCCCCAGTGGTTCTCTACCTCCCCCGAGCTTTTCGAGGCCCTCGATATTCCCGAGGGCGCTACCGATTCCATCGGCGATGCCCGCCCCGTCTTCGGCGGGGGTGCTTCGAGCCTGCGTGGTCGCGGCAGCCGCCCGCGGGGCGCGGGGCGCAGCCACGGACGCGGTCAGCAGAGCGGCCGCGGAGGGCGCGGGCGCCGTAACTAGAAAGTGCGGTATCCTTCAGCCTCATGAGTTCACGCGATAGCGGTGCGGCTGGTGCTGCCACCCCTGCTCGGCGCCGCCTCACCCCCGCTGCGGGCTGGGCTGTGCTCGCGCTACTGGTGGCGCTCATCTGTGTGCTCACATATATCAGCGCCCCCGCCCGCCACGCGCATCTGCGCAGCTCCATCGGCCCAGAGGAGCAGCCCCCGCAGGTGCCGAGTGTGGTCACCTCCTTCCCAGAGTCCATGCATAAACAGTGGACACTCACCGCTGAGTCCCCGCTGCAGCAGCGGGATACCTATGTGATCGATGGCTTGGTGATCGCCACGGAGGACCACCGCGTGTTCGCCTTCGACCCCGCCACCGAGACCGAGCGCTGGTCCTATGAGCGCAGCGATGCCACCGTCTGCGCACTATCTTTGGCTTTTTCGCAGGTGATGGTGTCCTTCTCCACGGGCTTCGGCTGCGGTGAAACCACCGCCATCGATGCCGATACCGGCCGCTATAAGAGCACCCGCGCGGTGCTCACCGAAGAGCCCGTGCACTCGCTGCGCTCCAATGATGCCGCGGGGGTGTACAACGATGAGTTAGTGGTGCTGTGGCGCTCGGATCTGGTGCGCACCATCCAAGTGGGTAAGGATCCCGCCCCGCAGGAGCGCGAACAGCTGGGCCGCGATTATTGCCGCATTGGCTCCGCTTTGACTCGGCTGAGCACCCTAGCCCTCATCGATATCTGCGCTCCTGATCAGGCCGGCAATAACAGCGGCGCCCCTCTGGCTCGGCTGCACTTTTTCGACCGCAACCCCGAGGATTCCCGCAAGCCGGAGCCGGAGACAACCATCGAGCTCGAGCAGCCGGACGCCCAGCTTCTAGCTGTCGCTGAGGACGCCGCCGCGGTGTACTACCCGCCCCAAGACCTGCGCGTCCAGGGCCGTATTGTCTCCTATGGCGTCGATGGCGAGGTCTTAAGTGAGCGCGGCGTGGCGCCGCTATTCGATCCGCGCACTGTCATTCACGCCGATCTTCCCCACCACATCACGGTCTACACCGATCGCGGCCTCATCCTCTTCCACCCCACGACCCTCGCAGTGGAACACATCTTCTCCGATGCCATCGGCTCTGGGGTGGCGATGGGCACCGATGCCGTGGCCTATCCCGTCCGTGATGGTCTCGCCCTCGCCGAGTGGCACCGGGGCAAGCGGATCGACCATGTCCGGGCCTCCATCGACGATGGCGCCGATTCCACCCCGATTAACCTGCGCCTTTCTGGGGACACGATCATCGCCCAACAGGGCTCAACGATCACAGGGTGGCGTCGATAATCGCTTATCGACGCCACCCTGCAGGCATATTCCCGACTAGTACTGCGCTGCCGCCCAGCGCACGGCGACCCCGTTGAAGAGCAGGCCCAAACCGAGCAGGCCCACAATGCCCACCGCAATGGCCGAGGGGGTGTGCCCGGCGCTGTGAATATAGAAGGCAATGGGAATAAGCAGCATGTTGAGCATGAGCACGGGCGCACGACCCCAGCGCTTGCCGCGGGCGAGGAAGAATGCGGCCACACAGACCGTGCCGAAGAAGATGAGAAAGACCACGCCGGTGCCGAAGCCGAGCAGATCGGCGCGCAGCTCATCTTCGAAAACGGCGGAGGCATCGCGATATCCCAGCAGGTCACGGGCCATGAGAAAGATGCCATACGCGATACCGAGGAGCCCCTCTACCCCGCCGAGTATCGCCGCCCAGCGAATGGGGGCGGGAACGGCGGATGCGGCCTGCTCTGCAGGCTGCGTGGACTCGGGGCTGCGGCGGGATTTTTCTGCTCTGCTCACAGAACATGAGTCTATACAATGCCGGTGGCTGCGCCCTAGACATCCCGCGGCGACGCGGCGCGCCGTCGCGGGAGCGGAATCCTTTACACTGGGGAATCGTGCGAAGCCTACTTTTGATGAACCCGAACTCCACGAGCGTCAGCCACGCCATTGTCCGCGATGTTGTGAGCGCGCTCGCGCCAGTGACGTCCATCAAGGCTGTCCACACGGCCTATCCGCAGCATGCCGAGGAGATCTGCGCTGGGCTGCGGCGCTCTGATTATGACGCCATCATTATTCTCGGCGGCGATGGCACTGTCGGTGAGGTGATCAACGGCTTGCTGGGCAAGGATATCGATGCCCGCCCCGATGCTGCCGAGCTGCCGCGGCTGGTGATCATTCCCACCGGCTCCGCCAATGTCTATGCCCGCGCCCTCGGCCTGCCCAATGATCCCACGGAGGCCGCCGCCGAGATCGCGGATCTGCTCCGCGAGGGCACGGTGCGGCGTTTGCCGCTGGCCATGGCCCATAATGTGGGCTCGGCAGAGACAGATCCGAACGATGATGAGTCCAAGCGCTGGCTCTGCGTGAACCTGGGTATCGGCATTGATGCCGCCGTGATTCACTCGATGGAGCAGGCCCGCAAGCGCGGCATCTCGGCCACCCCCGGCAAATACGCGCTTATTGCGGCACGCGCCTGGCGTCGCCTGCGGGCGCATCCGCCGCATATCTCTTTCCGAGCGGAGACCGCTGGCACCGTGCGGGAGGAAAAGGAGCTGCCCTTGGTGGTGGTATCCAATACAAATCCCTGGACCTTTGCCGGCCCCGTTCCGGTTGTGACCAACCCCGATGCCCGAACGGAAGGTGGCCTCTCAATCTTCGCTCTCACCAGCGCCGAAGGCGCCGGTGGCCTAGCGGCGTTGATGAAGACGGTGGGCTCGAATGTCCGATTCTGGTCTGCTTTGCCCGTGGATACCGGAGAAATCCAAGTTGACGATATCAACACACTTACACTCACCCTGACAGAGAAGACGAAGTGGCAGCTAGACGGCGAGTTTATGGGCGAGACAGATCGCATCGATATCGTTTCTGTCCCCGATGTGATCGACGTGATCGCCCCTGAGAGCGCTCAATTTTCGTGAGATATATCACTATTTTGGCGAAAGCTCTAGCCAAACAGACATAGTCGTGCAAGAATTCACTTCAGCGAAGGCAAAGAAAGCGCAACCCTTTGCCAAACTTCGGTAGAAGCAGAGATTAACCATACGTTAAACCCGCAGCTGAGACGGAACGCTTAAGCGGCGGGCGTTAATTTTTCTCTCCCTTGGCTTCACTGTAGCTAGCAACCACGACCCCCATATTCTTGGGAGCCGCTCGTGCCCTCTGCTAGCCGTAGGATGTCAGAACTGCGAAGAGAAGAACGCCCACATCCGGATCATCCGATGCGTACCCTGCCTTCACCCGAAGCCGATAATTCACCCTGATAGATGCACTAAAGCTTTAGCTTAACTTTAAGGAGTACACCATGGACTGGCGCCACAACGCAGTTTGCCGCGACGAGGACCCCGAGCTCTTCTTCCCCGTAGGAAATTCCGGTCCCGCCCTGGCACAGATCGCCCGGGCAAAGCTGGTGTGCAACCGCTGCCCAGTAACCAACCACTGCCTGAAGTGGGCCCTCGAGTCCGGCCAAGATGCCGGCGTCTGGGGTGGTATGAGCGAGGACGAGCGCCGCGCCCTGAAGCGCCGCAACAAGGCGCTAGCGCGCCAGCGCTCCCGCGCCACAGTCTAGGAAGCGTGAGTGCCACAGTGAATTGTTCTCGCCGTGAGTGAGACGATACACTGGGCACTCAAACTTTCTTTTCATTCATACCCACCTCTAGGAAGGAGACCACTATGAGCAAGCGTGGTCGCAAGCGTAAGGACCGTCGCAAGAAGAGCGCTAACCACGGTAAGCGCCCCAACGCCTAAGCCACTCGCCTAGGCCCTAGCGCAGCAAAACCCAGCCTGGTTTCTTTTCAGAACCACGCTGGGTTTTCTCTTGTTCCCCACCGCTGCGGCTAGCCGATGGTCCACTCCACGCGCATCTTGAAGCGGATGGTTTCACGCAGCCGAGTGGGGGCTTTTTGGCAGCAGCACTGCCGCAGAAGCTCACGTACCTGCTCCTCTACCCCGAGACGCTCGAAGCACTCTGGGCAGGCCTCCACGTGCCGGCGCAGCTGTTCCCGCTCGACGGGGCTGCAATCCCCCTCCAGCAGCCGAGCGAGAGAAGCATAGGCGCGCTCGCAGCTTTCGGAGCATTCATGCTTGCGTCCGCAGTCTCTCATTGGCTCACCTTCCGCGTTGTTGTGGCCTGCTCGGTGCTGTCCGTCTCGGGCTCGACGCCGATGCCATGATCGGCAGCTACTTCTCTCAACGCATCGCGCAGCTGTCTTCTTCCCCGATGCAGCCGACTCATCACCGTTCCGAGGGGAGTGCCCATGATCTCCGCGATCTCCTTATAGGCCAGCCCCTCGACGTCTGCGTAGTAGACCACCATGCGATAGTCCTCGCTGAGCTGGTTCATCGCATCCGCAATCTGGGTATTCGGCAGCAGCTTCAATGCCTCCACCTCGGCGGATTCCAGCCCGGTGGAATCGTGGGTGGAGGTATTCATCAGCTGATGATCGGTGATCTCCTCGGTGGGCAGCTGCTGCGGCCGGCGCTTTTTCTTGCGATAGCTGTTGATATAGGTGTTGGTCATGATCCGGTACAGCCACGCCTTGAGATTGGTGCCCGGTTGAAAAGAGGAGAAGGCCTGATAGGCCTTGAAATAGGTTTCCTGCACGAGATCCTCGGCATCCGCCGGGTTGCGCGTCATGCGCAGCGCGCCACCATAGAGCTGATCCAGCAGCGGCAGGGCGTCGTCTTCGAAACGCTGCTCGAGGCTGCGCTCATCCTCGCCTGCGCGCGCTCGGCCCGTGGCCTGTGCGTCCTCAGGTGTGTCCACCATGCTTATCCCCGTGGCTCCTGCCTCTATAGTCGCGGTGTGCGCCGTGCGTCCTATTCGTCCTTATATATTCTAGGGTCCGCCACATCCACACACCGCACCGCCTCCTCATTGAGCAGCACTGGCTCGGCCGACCAGGTGCCGTCAGTTGCGCCCACATAGAGTGCCGCCATGCCGTCGAAAGGCGGCTCGCCCACTCTGATGCGCACCCCCGGCACGATGCCGTTATCGTTCAGGTAGCGCAGGATGTCCACGCTGTGATCGTGGATGCGCTCCACCACCGTGTCCGCACCGGGAGCAAGCGCTGCCAGCGTATAGCCACCCACGGTGTCGATCTCCCCGCTCGCGCTGGGAATCGGATCCCCATGCGGGTCGCGGCTGGGGAAACCGAGAAAGCTATCAATCCGGCCGAGCAAACGATCAGAGATGGCGTGTTCGAGTAGCTCGGCCTCCTCGTGTACCTCGTCCCAGCCATAGTTCAGCGTTTCCACCAAAAAGCTTTCCACCAGTCGGTGCCGCCGCACCATAGCTAGGGCCAGTTGCCGCCCCTGCGCCGTGAGGGTGATGCCGCGATAGGGTTCGCGGTGAATATAGCCGTTCTGCGCCAGCTTTTTCACGGCCTCAGAGGCCGTGGAGGCCTTCTGCCCCATCGTGCTGGCGAGCTCTTTCAACGACGCCGGCGCCTGCGTCCGTTCGCAAATATCAAAAATATTCTTCAAGTAATCCTGGGTGCGCACGGGCAAATCAGTGATGGAAGGTACAGGCGTATCCATACTCTCTAAGCCTAGCGTTTGATCGCTGCGGCGCTAGGGCGATCCAGCGTTATAGTGTCTCCGTTATGGCAAAGAAAAAGAAAAAGGGTGCCTCGGGTGCCGCCACTCCCGCCCTGGCGATGCTGCGCGCGGCGGGAATCGAGCACCAGGTTCACGAGTTCGACGCCGGCCACGATCACTTCGGCCAGCAGGCTGCCGCAGCGCTCGGCGAGAGCGAGGGCGTCGCGGCCGCGGCCATCTTCAAAACCCTCGTGGTGGACTTAAGCGCCGGCCGCGGGCCCCGCCGCAACCTCGCAGTCTGCTGCGTACCGGTCACCGGCTCGCTGTCGTTGAAGAAGGCCGCCCACGCCTTCGGCGTATCCAAGGTGAGCATGGCGGATCCGCATGACGCCGAAAAGTCCTCCGGCTATATCACCGGCGGGATCTCCCCACTGGGGCAGAAGAAACTCCTGCCCACGCGTATCGACGCCAGCGCCACGGCGCATCCGACCATCTATGTCTCCGGCGGCAAGCGCGGGCTCGATATCCAGCTCCGCGCCAGCGATATGGCCGCCGTCCTCGGCGCTGAATTCAGCGATCTCGCCGCACCCTAGGCCGACAACAGGGCGCGGCAGCAGGAGAGCGTCGATAAGCGTGCTGCTAGGAGATCAGCTCGGGATAGTCATTGCCCACCCGGCCCACAGCCGTATCGGCTGGGGTGGTGATCATACTCGCGCGCAGGGACTCCGGCGCCGGGCCCGAGACGATGGCCTCCGCCGCCTGCTGATCCTTAGTGAGCCACGCCTGGGCCTCCTGGGCGGTGAGCAGGCGCGGCATGCGATCATGCAGCCAAGCAAGCGGCTCGGCGCTGGCGGTGGTGATGATCGTGGTGGACAGCTGCCCCAGCCCAGTGGCGACCAAGCCCGCAGCCCACAGCAGCTCGCCGTCCTCCCGGTGGACAAAGTGCGGCTGCTTATCCTTCCACTCGTAATAGCCATCCATGGGAATCACGCAGCGGGAATGGGCGAAGGCGTCGCGGAAAGACGGCTTGGTGGCGACAGTTTCCGCCCGGGCATTAAAGAGCACGGGACCGGTGCTGTCCTTCTTCCAGTGCGGCAGCAAGCCCCACCGCGCGGCCCGCAGGCTCAGCGGGGCCTGCGTGGCGGCATCCTGAAGCAGCTCGCTAGCAATAAACACCGGCACCGCGTGGGTGGGGGCGATATTGTAGCGCGGCGGCGGGCAGCCCTGGGGCGCATCGATCTCCGACACGCCGAGTACCCGCTGGGCATGGCGCAGCAGCTCCTGCTCAGTGGTGAATAAAACAAAACGACCACACATAGTGCCCATTGTGCCAGCAGCCTGGCCACGTATCCCCCGTATGCTCACAATCACCTGCGGTTTTAGGGCGCATCGACGACGCCACCGGGCCCTAGCCCTAGAATCGAGGTATGGATTCAGCACGCATGCCCCTGTGGGACAGCCCATTTGTGAAGGACCCTGTGCGCGCCCGCGTACACATCCCCGGATCGAAGTCGATGACGAACCGCGCACTCATCTTAGCCGCGCTCGCCGACGGGCCCTCCACCATCTCTGGGGCGCTGCGCAGCCGCGATACCGACCTGATGATCGGCGCCCTCAAAGCCCTGGGCGTCTCCATTAGCGATATCTCCCCCTCCCATGGCAGCCCCAATATTGAATTGCGCGTGCAACCCCAGCCGCTGTCGGGCACCACCATCGATTGCGGACTGGCCGGCACCCTCATGCGTTTCGTGCCCTCGGTGGCAGCACTCGCCGATGGCACCGTGTTCTTCGACGGCGATGCCCAAGCCCGCACCCGCCCCATGAGCGCGGTGCTCAACGGCCTGCGCGGGCTCGGGGCGGATATCGACGGCACCCGGCTGCCCTTCGCGGTGCACGGAACCGGCAGCCTGCCCGGAGGCACGATCGCTATCGACGCCTCCGGCTCCTCCCAATTCGTATCCGGCCTGCTGCTGGCCGCCGCCCGCTTCGATAACGGCATCGAGCTGCGCCACACCGGCACCGTGCTGCCATCCCAACCGCATATCGATATGACCATCGACATGCTGCGCGAGGCCGGCGTAGAGGTGGACACCTCCGAGCGCCACGTGTGGCGGGTGCGCCCCGGCACCATCCGCGGCCGGCACTGGAGTATCGAACCCGATCTCTCCAATGCCACCCCCTTCCTGGCGGCGGCCGCGGTCACCGGCGGCGAGGTGACCATCCCTCACTGGCCGCACACCACCACCCAGCCTGGGGACGAGATTCGCTCCATCCTCACCCGCATGGGCGCGCAGGCCGAGCTGTACTCGCGCGGCGATAGCCACGACCTCGTGGTCACCGGCCCCAGCGACGGCCGGCTGCGCGGCATCGATATCGACATGAGCGATATTGGCGAGCTCACCCCCACCGTGGCGGCCTTGGCCACCCTGGCCGATTCCCGCTCGTTCCTGCGCGGTATCGCGCACCTGCGCGGCCATGAAACCGATCGCCTCGAGGCATTAAGCACCGAAATCACCCGGCTCGGCGGGCACTGCGAAGCCCACGCAGACGGGCTCACCATCACCCCAGCGCCACTGCACGGCGGGGTATGGCACAGCTACCACGATCACCGCATGGCCACCGCGGGGGCCATTATCGGCCTCGTCACCGAGGGCGTGCAGGTGGAAAATATCGACACCACCGCCAAAACCCTGCCCGGCTTCGACACCATGTGGGCGCAGATGATCGCCGGCGCACAACCCGCCGCCCCGACACAGCACGAGTGAGGTGAGACAGTGAGTAGATCCCGGCGCGATTTTGATGAATCCGATGTAAAAATCCGCCCCTCTCGGGGCTCGCGGCCGCGCACGAAACACCGCCCCAAGCACAAAGACGCCGAGTTTGGCATGGTGATTAGCAAAGACCGCGGCCGCTGGGGCGTCGCCTTAGATGGCCGCGCCCCTGCGGACACCGTGACCTGCATGCGCGCCCGGGAGCTGGGTCGCACCGCCATCGAGGTGGGCGATCGCGTGGGCGTGGTGGGCGATACCAGCGGCAAGCCCGGCACCTTGGCACGCATTGTGAAACTCAGCGAGCGCTCCTCGGTGCTGCGCCGCACCGCCGACGATACCGACCCCTATGAGCGGATCGTGGTGGCCAATGCCCAGAAGCTACTCATTGTGTGCGCCGTGGCCGATCCCCCGCCCCGGGCCGGTTTTGTGGAACGCGCTCTGGTGGCGGCCTATGTGGGCAATTTGTCGCCGGTACTGTGCTTGACCAAATCCGATCTGGCCGATCCTTCTGCTTTTGCCGCCGAGTTCGACACCCTCGAGGTGCCGGTGGTGGTGTGCGGGATTAACGATCCCCTCGATGAGCTCAATGCTCTCATCGACGGCCAGGTCTCCGCGCTCATCGGCCATTCCGGAGTGGGGAAATCCACCCTGGTCAACCGCATCGTGGCGGACGCGGATCGCGCGACCGGTGAAGTCTCGGGTGTGGGCAAGGGACGCCACACCTCCACGCAGTCGGTGGCGCTGCCCCTCGACTCCGGCAGCGGCTGGATTATTGACACCCCAGGTATTCGCTCCTTCGGGCTGGCCCATGTCACCCCAGAGAACGTGATCGCGGTGTTTGATGATCTCGCGGCCGCCGCCGAGACGTGTTCACGCGGCTGCACCCACCTCGGGCCTCCTGCCGATCCTGAGTGCGGATTGGATGATCTGGACGGCCCCTCAGCTCGACGCGCCGAGGCGGTGCGCCTGCTGCTCACCTCCTTGCACTCCAATGATGAATGGGAGATGAAGAACCTGTGAGCAGTACCCAGCGCCCGGCAGAGGATAGCGAGGCAGCCAGCGAGGACACCACCGCAGCCAACGGCAGCACGGTTAGCAGCGGGGTCACGGATACCGCGGCACGCGCCAGCTCCGATCGCGCCCCGGCGGATAGTGGCGATACCGGCGAACGCGGCCACAAGGGCACCGGTGCGGCCACCCCGCAGGCCCGACTCAAGCGCCTCGCCTTGCTGTGTATCTACACGCTCATCGTGGGTGTGGGCACCGGCCTTGGGGCCGCGGCGCTGGTGAAAACGATGCAGATGGTAGAAATGCTGGTCTATGGCCGCCATGAAGGCATGACGGCCCACCTTACTGCCGGCACCACCGCCGCCCAACGCTTCTGGGGTATCACCATCGCCGGTCTTTTGGCCGGTGTGGCCTACTATCTGCTGCAAACAAAGGGCAAGCCGATCCGCTCGGTCACCGAGGGCATGAAGGGCAAACCCATGCCCGTGCTATCGACCTTGATCAACGCCTTTTTGCAGATGATCACCGTGGCTGCTGGTGCCTCGGTGGGCCGCGAGAATGCTCCCCGCGAGCTCGGCGCCATGATGTCCAGCCAGCTCTCGCACCGGCTGGAATTGGATTCGGAGACCCGCCGTATTCTGGTGGCGGCCGCGGCCGGCGCCGGCTTGGGCGCGATCTATCACATCCCCCTCGCCGGGGCGATCTTCGCCGTGGAGATCCTCCTCGGATCCATCACCATTCGCGCGATGATGACGGTGTTGGCCTGCTCCGCGGTAGCCACAGTGACCTCCGGCATCGTGGTGGGCAATGACCCGCTCTATGCCACCATTCCGCTCTCTGAGGGCTGGGGCAATCTCGGGGCCGCAATCATCGTGGGCGCACTCTGCGGATTGCTGGGCGTGGTATTTCGCAGTGCCATTTCTCGCGCAGAGAGCAATAAGACCCATGGCGCGGCCATGCTGTGGACCATCCCTGCGGCCTTCATCCTGGTGGGGCTGATGTCTATCTATCTGCCCACTGTTCTCGGCAATGGCCGTCTCGCCGCCACCGAGGTGCTGGTGGGCCGACCGGCCCTCACCTTCGCTGCTGCCCTGTTAGTGGCCAAGGGCATCGCCGTGTTTGTCACCTTGCGTTCCGGCGCGGTTGGCGGTGTGCTCACCCCTGGCTTCGCCATCGGCGCGCTCGCCGGCTATTGCATCGGCGTGTTCCTCCAGCCCTTCATGCCGGGGCTGCCGGCCTCCGACTTCGCGCTGCTGGGCTGCGCCAGCTTCCTCTCTACCTCCATGGCCGCACCGCTATTCGCGGTGATCGTGACCATCGAGTTCACCGGCCAAACCTCCAGCGCCTATCTCGCGCTGTTCTTGGCCGCCGCCACCGCCTCCCTCGCGGGACGCGCCGCTAGCGAGACCATGAAGATCCCGCTGAACGTGACGATGCCCTGGAACCGGCCCTAATTAGCGGCGCAGCGGGGTACGGCCGGAGAAGTTCATCATTACTTCTTTCACCCCAGGGCGGATCTTCTTCAGCATGATCAGCCCCGTGGCCAGGCCGCGGCGCACCCCGTTCTCGCCCTCGCCCACGTGGAGATACTGCTCCACCGGGAACTTATCGCTGAAGGCCGCATTGGAGCGCACCTCTGGGGCGTTGTCCTTATCGGCCACCATGAAGCGCGGCGGCAGGCTCAGCTTGAGCAGAGTCTTTTGCACCTTGAAGAACTGCTCCGGGAAGGAGCCGGTGTGATAGGGCAAGTCATAGTCGCGGGCGACCTTCTCCACCTTCTTGCCCACCTCGGCCAGGCGGTTGGAGGGCATGGTGGGAAAGAGGTGGTGTTCGATCTGGTAGTTGAGGTTGCCGGAGAGCACGCTCAACAGGAAACCGCCGCGGAAGTTGGCCGAGCCCAGCATCTGGCGCAAATACCACTGGTTGTGGTCCTCGGTGGCGTGCTGCTTCTTGGTGAAGGTTTCGGTCTCGTCCGGGAAGTGCCCGCAGAAGATCACCGAATAGGCCCACAGGTTACGGATCAAGTTGGCAAGCATATTGCCCTTGAGCACCGTGCCGCCCAGACCGAAGGGAAGCGCCACGAGCGGGAAGATGGCGTAGTCCTTGGCCATCTGGTTGCGCACCTTGGAGATGGTCTGCCAGAGCTTCGGCTTGGTCTCCTCCCAAGTGGCCTTGCCAGCGGGAATCTTGCCCAGCTCCACATCGTAGAATGCCACCGCCCACTGGAAGAAGGTGGCCAAGATGGTGTTGGTCAGCGGCTGCGCCAGGTGATAGGGCTGCCACTTGCGGTCGCGGGTCACGCGCAGCACGCCATATCCCACGTCATTGTCCATACCGAGGACGTTGGTGAAGGTGTGGTGGATGTAGTTATGCGAGTGCATCCACTGCTCCGAGGGGCAGTTATTGTCCCATTCCCACGTGGTGGAGTGCACCGTGGGATCGTTCATCCAGTCCCACTGGCCGTGCATCACATTGTGGCCGATTTCGAGGTTCTCGAGGACCTTCGACAGCGCCAAGAGCCCGGTGCCGGTGGCAAAGGCCGTCTTGTTCTTGCCGAAGAACAGCGCCGCGCGGCCCGCAATTTCGCAGCCACGTTGCACCCGAATCAGGTTCGTAATATAGCGCGCATCGCGCTCTCCCAGATCAGACTCCACCTCTTGCTTGATTGCGTCGAAGCGAGCTCCGATGGCGGCGATGTCCTCGTCCGTGAGATGCGAATAAGCGCGAATGTTATCGATAGCCATGTCTCTGTGTCTCTCCTTCGCGTTGCAGCGATTGTGCAGTAATTGTGCTGGTTTTAGATACTGACGTCCCCGCAGGGCACCGAGTTACACACGCGCACTCGCTCCCCTGGGCCGCAGGTTTGGCCGGTGGTCAAATCCATAACTTGGCCCTCCTTGATCTCTTGGACGCAGGTATGGCAGATACCCATGCGGCAGCCATGTGGCAGGGCCACCCCGATGCTTTCCGCAGCCTCCAGCACCGTGGTGGCGCCATCGACTTCCACCGAGGCATTGCTTCCAATGCTCACCACACCGCCTGGGTTGGACCCCGCCTTCGAGCGGTCCAAGGTAAAGCGCTCGCTGCGGATCTGGCTGGGATCATCCAGCACGGCACCCAGCTCGTCCTCTGCGGCGCGGATCATTTCCTCGGGGCCACAGACGTAGACGGCGTAGCTGGATATCTCCGGGATGGCGTCGATAAGCGACTGCATAGTCATCCGCCCCTGCTCGCTGGTGATGGTCAGCAGTAGGCGGACATTCGGATGCGTGCCGAGATGCTCGAGCTCCTCGGCAAAGAGCAGATCGGAGCGTTCCCGCACCGAATGGGCGATCACGATAGTGGTGTCTTCGATGGCGCCGGTATCCGCGATATAGCGCAGCATGCTGATGATGGGGGTAATGCCCGTGCCGGCGGAGATAAAGAGCAGGTGATCGGCCACGGGATCGGTGAGGTGAAAATCTCCTGCGGGCGCGGCGAGGCGAATCGCCATCCCGGCGCGGGCGTGGGAGATGAGATGCTGCGAGACCATGCCGCCGTCGATAGCGCGCACGGTGATGTGGAAGATAGAGTCGCTGCCCTGTACCGGGGCGTTGGTCAGCGAATAGCTACGCCAGACGAAACGGCCATCGATGGGCAGGCCAATACCGATGAACTGCCCCGCTTGAAAGTCCAAGGGCACTCCCCAGCCGGGAGCGATCTCCAGGCTGACGGTGCGCTCGTTGAGTGCTTCAATCCGAATGATCTCGCCACGCAGCTCGCGCGTCGACCACCGGTGGTTGAGCAACGCGGTGTAGTCATCGGGAAGCAGGGGGTGAGTGATCGCGCCGAGAGCGCGACGGAACTTCCGTAGCCGGTCCGGGCTGAAGCGGCGACTACGCGGGGTATCGGCAGGTGGGGTGGCCACAGCTAGGCCTCCAAAATATTTTCTCTCCAAGAAATAACTATTACGTTAGCGTACCTTAGCCCTGCCCATCCCACCTGTCTAGTTTTACCCCCGAAATCTCAGCCAGCTAGAGTAACTCCACTACAAAGGGCAGTTCAGTGGGGTCGTACCACGCCAAGAAGTGCTCGGCGGCGTCTCCCACCGCCAATTGCGCATCCTCATCGCCCAGCTCCGCGGCATCCAATACGGCGAGGGCGCGCTTGATATCGGCTTCCGCGTCCTCGAGGTCAATATGCAGCGCGGCCACATCGCGCAGCGCCACCTCGGCTGGGCTGAGCCGCACCACCGACTCGCCCATCTCCGGCTGGAATTCCACGGCCTGATCGTCCACATCCGCGCTGATCACCACGCGGCGATGGGGAAAACGCTGCTCGCTATCGATAGCCAAGAGCCGGATGGAGGCCAGCGCCGCATCGTCGAAGGCGACCTCGGAGAGCTCCTCATCATCGCCGCTGGTGTAGAACTCGCGCAGCGCCGGGGTGAGGGCAAAAGCCCACCCATTGCGGGCGTGGATCACGCTCTCGCTGTGCAGCTGCTCAAGCATGGGAAAGGTGGCCGGAAGATAGACGCGCATCCGCTTAGAATTCCCCTTCGATCTCGAAGACGCCGGCGATCTCCACAATGGCGCGATCAAATTGCTGGAAGTACACGCCGATCAGGCCGGCCTCCACAGCGCCGCGCACGTTCACGATGGAATCATCCACCATCACCAAGTCCTTGCGCTCCAGCTCCAAGGTGTCGGCCGCGAATTGGAAGGCCTCCACGGTGGGCTTTTCCGCGCCGATCTCGCCGGAGAGAAGCACCGCATCGACGATGCCGCGGAATTCCCACTCGCGGATCTCCCCCGCGCCGGGGCCGCCGGGATCATTGGACAAAATGGCGATCGGGGCGCCCTTCTTCCGCAGCGCCGAGAAGAAGTTACGCCAGCGACGCTGCACCTCTTCTGAGCCATCGAGCACTCCCACATAATCCACTACCAGTCCGCGCATTGTTCTCCTTGTGTTGTTGCTATCGCCCCAAGGGCGCATCTATGCAGGCACGGCGGGCGCCGCGCTGCTAACCATGCCATACTATACGCGGGACACAGGGGGATTCCACGGGCCACAAGCCGCCACGCGGCCGCGGGCTGCTTTCCGCGATCGCGCACATCCCGCGCAGGAAGGCCGTGTGAGAGCCATGAGCGCCCAGAGCTCGCCTTTTATCTCCATTGCCGGTACCACCCATCTGAAAAAGCTGCACCCAGCCGCGGCGCTATCCGCAGCCGCCACCGCAGCCGCCACCGCAGCCGCCGCCGAATCGACGCTTTCCCCCGTGGAGTCACTGCGCCCCCTGGCGCGTGGGGCGGCGCAGGCCACACCTCAGCCCGGCGCCCAGCCGCGAGCGCGCCAGCGCCGCCGCCTCTCGGATCTGCTCAGCATCGCCCAACCCCCGGTGAGCAGAATGCTGGCGGTGATGAGCGGGGCCGCGGAGCCCAGCACCCTCGCCCCTGCCCGCTTCGCCCTGCAGGTCCGCGCCCATGTGGCCATGATGCGTCGGATCATCGCCGTCCAGAAAGTCACGGCGGATTCCACTCCCCCACCTATCGCCGAGCTGCGGGTGATCCCAGATGTCTACCGCCGGGACCGCTTCGACTTTGTGGTGCGCCTCGGCCAGCCGCTGGGCGCGGTGAGCCAACACCGCTTCATGGCGGGTGCCATGGAGCTGCACGCGCATAAAACAACCCGCAGGGTGTGGTGTGTTCACACGCTGCGGGTGTTTTAAGCGGCGCCGCCCGCAGCTGGTGTCCTGCGGGCGGCGGGGCGGGCGAGTTTAGCTCTCGGCGGGCCCACGGTAGGTACGCTTGGACTCGGCCTGGCGCACCTTGGCCACATCTCCGCCGATGTCCTCGGCGTCGATCTTGCCATCGTTGTTGATGTCGGCGGTGCCGGCCTCTTCCATCTTGGGCACGAACTGCTGGCGCAGCAGGAAGAGCTGGCGGACAGTTTCTTCCTTGATGCCGTCCTTCATGGCATTGAACATGTCGCCGCCCTCCTTCTGGTATTCCACCAGCGGATCGCGCTGTGCCATGGCGCGCAGGCCGATGCCCTCCTTGAGATAGTCCATCTCATAGAGGTGCTCGCGCCACTTCTGGTCCACGATGGACAAGATGATGGTGCGCTCCAAGTTGCGCATCTGCTCCTCGCCGCCGAGGGAGGTCACGGCCTCCTCCAGCTGGGCATAGCAGGCGCGGGCGTCGTCGATCAGCGCCTGGCGCAGCTCCTCGGCGGAGAGCTCGCCGGCTGCACCATACTCGGTGCCGTCGATGAGCTCCTGGTACTCAAAGCTGGGGCCATAGAGCGCCTCGAGGGCGTTCCACAGCTCATTGAGGTCCCAGTCCTCGACGTAGCCCACCTCGGTGGCGGCGGCGACATAGGCGGAGAGGGTTTCGTCGATCATGTTCTTCACAAAGGGCTCGACGTCCATGCCCTCGAGGATCTCGCGGCGCTCGCCGTAGACCACCTTGCGCTGCTCGTTCATCACTTCGTCGTACTTGAGCACGTTCTTGCGCGCCTCGAAGTTCTGGTTCTCCACCTGCGACTGCGCGGTCTTGATGGAGTTGGACACCATCTTCGCTTCGATCGGCACATCGTCCGGCACATTCAGGCGGTTCATCATGGACTCGATGGCCTGGCCGCGGAACCGCACCATGAGCTCATCACGCAGCGAGAGGTAGAAGCGGGTCTCTCCCGGATCGCCCTGACGCCCGGAGCGGCCACGCAGCTGATTGTCGATGCGGCGGGACTCATGGCGCTCGGTACCCAGCACGTAGAGGCCACCGGCCTCGCGCACCTGCTCGGCGTACTTCTCGGAGCGCTTCTTGGCCTCGGCGATGGCCTCGTCCCAGGCCTCCTCGTACTCCTCCGGCTTCTCCACCGGATCCAAACCGCGCTCACGCAAGGCCAGGTCCGCGAGAATGTCCGGGTTGCCGCCCAGCACGATGTCCGTACCACGGCCGGCCATATTGGTGGCCACGGTGACATTGCCCGGCAAGCCCGCCTGGGCCACATACTGGGCCTCTTGCTCGTGGTGCTTGGCATTGAGCACATTGTGCTTGATGCCACGGCGCTGCAGCAGGGTGGACAGGTACTCGGAACGCTCCACGGAGGTGGTACCCACCAGCACCGGCTGGCCCTTCTCCACGCGCTCGGCGATGTCATCGGCCACGGCCGCGAACTTCGCCTCCTGCGTCTTGTAGATCAAGTCGGGCTCGTCGCTGCGCTGGTTGGGGCGGTTCGGCGGCACCGCGATCACGTCGAGTTTATAGATTTGGTGCAGCTCGGCGGCCTCGGTCTCGGCGGTACCGGTCATGCCTGCGAGCTTGTCGTAGAGGCGGAAGTAGTTCTGCAGGGTGATGGTCGCGAGAGTCTGGTTCTCGTTTTTGATCTCCACCTGCTCCTTGGCCTCAATGGCCTGGTGCATGCCCTCGTTATAGCGGCGACCAGAAAGCACACGGCCGGTGAACTCGTCCACGATCATGACCTCACCGTTGCGCACGATGTAGTCCTTATCGCGGGTGAATAGCTCCTTGGCCTTGAGCGCATTGTTCAGGTAGCTGACCAGCTGCGAGTGCTCGGGCGCATAGAGATTGTCGATGCCCAGCTGGTCCTCGACGAAGGATACGCCCTCTTCCTTCACACCAACGGTGCGCTTGCGCACGTCCACTTCATAGTGGATGTCCTTCTTCATGCGCGGTGCGATCTGGGAGAAGGCGGTGTACCACTGCGAGGTTCCCTCCACGGCGCCGGAAATAATCAGCGGGGTGCGGGCCTCGTCGATGAGGATGGAGTCCACCTCGTCCACGATGGCGTAGTGGTGCCCGCGCTGCACCAAATCGTTGAGCGAGCGCGCCATATTGTCTCGCAGATAGTCGAAACCGAACTCATTATTGGTGCCATACGTGATGTCGGCAGCATAGGCTTCACGACGCTGCGCCGGGGTTTTCGTAGCCAGAATCACGTCGGTACGCAGCCCCAGGAAGCGGTGGACACGACCCATCCACTCGGAGTCCCGCTTAGCCAAGTAGTCGTTCACGGTGACCACGTGCACACCCTTGCCCTCAAGGGCATTGAGATAGGCGGGCAGCACACAGGTGAGGGTCTTACCCTCACCAGTCTTCATTTCGGCGACATTGCCGAAGTGCAGGGCGCCGCCGCCCATGATCTGTACCGGGTAGTGTTTCTGGCCGAGCACGCGCCACGACGCCTCGCGCGCCACCGCGAACGCCTCAACCACGAGGTCATCGACGGTTTCACCGTCCTCGAGGCGCTTTTTGAACTCGTCGGTCTTTGCACGCAGCTCATCATCGCTGAGCTTTTCGTAGTCCGATTCCACTGCGATGACCTGATCAGCGAGGTGACGCAGACGTTTAACAGCGCGCCCCTCACCCATCCGGAGTAGCTTTGACAGTCCTAGCACAGGCTCTACTTTTCCTTATATATCGACAACCGGAGCGACGCGCCGCCTCCGCGCCCTTCATCGGCGCGGCGCACGACACACCCACGTTCAAGCTTTTGCTTCGTGCAGCATAACGCACTATCGGAGATGAAGATAAGGCGCCGCTGCCCACAAGTCTGTGCCTATTGTACGCACCCCAGCACGCAGACGATGCAGCATGCCCTAAGAGCACCACCCCGCCGGCTAGCTCCGGGGTGTAGCTAACCCGCCCGAGCTGGGTGGGCCGGACACAGCAGCGACCCGCCCCGAGCTCGTGTGCTCCGGGCGGGTCGAATGGCACTCCCGCCGTGGCGGTCGAGGAACTAGCTCTCCTCGTCCTCCGTCAGGGCGATCAGTCCGTAGTCGAAAGCGTGGCGACGGTACACCACGGACGGACGGTTGGTCTCCTCATCGATGAAGAGGTAGAAATCGTGGCCCACCAGCTCCATCTCGGAGAGAGCATCGTCCACGCTCATCGGGGTAGCGGCGTGCTCCTTGCGACGAACGATCTGGCCGGGCATAGCATCCTCCACCTTGTCGGCGTAGGTGTCTGCATAACGATCATCTTCCTCCGCCCGGGCGGCCTTCGCCTCGTCCACGAGTTCGCGGGCGATCTCGCCGGTGGACAACGGGGCGCGGTGACCGGAACGGCTGATGGTGCGGCGGGCCTTCACCTTGCGCAGCGAGCGCTCCATCTTGGCCAGCGCGGTCTCCAGCGCGGCGTAGAAGCTATCCTCCTTCGCCTCGGCGCGAGCCAAGTGGCCCTTACCGGTGGCGGTGATCTGAATACGATCGGCGCGATCGGCACGGCGCGGATTCGGCTCGTGCTGCAGCTCGACGTGGAAGAAGGTAAGGGTGGGATCGAGGCGCTCGATCTTGGAGAGCTTAGTATTGACACGCTCAGCGAAGTGCTCGGGAACCTCAACATTGCGTCCGGTAATGCGAACCTGTGCTTCTGGGCGCAGAGTCTCGGTGTTGTCAGCAGGTGTAGTCACGTGCGTGTACCTCCCGGGGTTGGCCACCACCAACGGAAGGGCTGGATTGCTCCTCCGCGGTCTGCGGTGACGATGATGTCTTGCACCTCAAGAATACATCTGGTTATGACCAATCTTCTAGGGTTCTCAACGATGTTCGCCCTTAGCGGACAGGACGAGCCCGCATTAGCCCAGTAACGCGGATTTCTCTAAGCCGCCGCTAAGGTTATGGCACCGATCACCCTTACCCCCACATACGCCAGCGCGGCTCGACTCGCGGCCAGAGTGGATCCCGTCGTGAGGACATCGTCGACAAGCAGCACGGGATGCAGTGGCCGCGGGGCTCGCCTCACACGCACCGAGCCGCTCAGGCTGCGCCGCCGCTCCGCTGCACTCAACCCCACCGAATCGCGGGCACTGGGCGTGCGGAAGAGCAGCTCAGAGGTGGGGATGTGGGTATGACGGCACAGCGCGGTCACATGATCGCCGCCGCGACGGCGGGCATTGCGCCGAGTGGTGGGCGCCGGAACGAGGCTCAGCCGCTGCGGCTCCGGCAGCTCCCCGCGTGCGGCCATGAACTCGAGGGCCGCCCGCAGTACCGCCGCCGCGTGCGGGATCACATCCACCCGTCCGCGCTCTTTCATCTCCACGATGATCTGGCGATGCGCCCCGCCATAAGGGCCGCAGGCCCATACCGGAACATCCAGCTCCACAGTGGGCATAACCAGTTCCGGCGGCTGCGCCAACGCCCGCGCACACCGCGCACACAGGCGTACTCCCGGCGCGTGACATCCCGCGCAGCGCATCGGCAGCATCCATTCCCACGCCCCGCTCATGGCAGCCTCCCCCCGTGTGGGCCGTTGCGGCGCGGCTGCCTAATAAGGCGATTCCGCGCCGTCTCGTGCCCGCAGCTTAACGCGCGACCACGGGGATCGCACGGGTTCCTTGCAAAGCCGGGACCTCGCGCCAGAAGGTGGAATTACCGCCGATGGGCAATTGCAGAACCGAGTGCTGATCGGCCACCACATAGTTAGAGTTACCGGCCGCTACGCCCCGCACCGGGGCGGTGATATTGCCATTGGGCAACGCGATCGCCTCGGAGCCATCGGTGGAGAGCTGCCACACCGGGGTTTCTTGGCTCTTGGTGCCCACGATCAACGAGCCTGTGGGCGTCCAGTCCAACGTGGTGGCCTGGTTGCCCAGAGACGGCGCAATATTTTGGATCGCGTGCAGTGCGTACTCGCCCGATTGCTCCGAGACTACCGTGCCCAGATACACATCGCCTTCCACGATGAACGCGGCACGCACGCCCGTCGGCGACAGGCGCAGTGCCGTGATCGGCGGGCGGCGCGATTCCTCCTCGGCGTCGATCGTGTCCCATAGCTCATCTATGTTCACCTCGGTATTGGCCACTTCCCCACTGGAAGTGGAACGGGCGGTGCGCACCACGGTGGTGCCATCCACAACACTCCAGATGGAATTGCCATCGGCGGCGAAGGTGGGACGGGTGATACTGCGCCCCTCGAGGGCCATTTTCATTGGCACATCGAAGCCGCCGTAATAGAGGGTGGAGTCCTTCACCGACTCATCCACCGCCGACACCTCGGGATCCTCATCCTCGCTGGGATCGGTGGAATACACCGCCGCCACCGAGTCGGAGCTGGCAAAAACATCCGCCGATTGCATCACGCCCTTGGTTCCACCCTGGGTAGAAACGCGCGCCGGGGTGTCATTTTCGATGGAATATAGCTCTCCCTGCGCCACCGCGTAGAGCGGCAAGGACACCGCTGCAGAGGCGAAGGGATTGAACTCGGCAACATCCGATAATGAGGTGGTATTCGACCCCGCCGAGAGCGGCAGGCCATCGGAGGTGATGGTGTAGGGATCGGCGATATCGGAGCGGGCCAGGGTCCAGGCGGCTTGGGCCACGAAGAGCTGCCGCTCTTCCGAGCTGAGGGTTTGCAGCCCCGTGAACTCATAGGCCGAGTTTTGCTCGCCAATAAAGGTGGAATTCGGCGGCAGCGCCGTTTTTACGCCCTCACGCAGCGCCTCCCGCGGACCCGCCGCTAACAGCGTCAGCAGCGTGGTGTCGAGAGAATCCGGATCGGAATGCACCCAGCGGCGATCCGCCACCAGCCTCTGAAACTTGGGATCGAAGAAGTAGATATCGCGCGGCTGATATTGCTTGCTCAGCTCGCTCATCTCGATGATGACCCCATCGGGCAGCGAGGCGATCCGCCACTCGCCGTCCACCCTCTTCAGCGACATTTCTGCCTCAAAGGACGCATGCTCCGGTTGATAAACCCCGCCCTCGCGGAGATAGCCCACCACCTCGCCGCGCACCGTGTAGCCGACTGTGCCATCGCGCGGAGTTCCCTTGGCGTTGAGGTCCACACGATCGACGACGATCGCCCCCGTGCTGGACTCGGGACTTTCTTTCCACGCGGCGGCAGCCTCGGGTGTCATGAAGTTACGGGCACTGGCATAGTTTTTGCTGGGATTCGCCGAGGCAGTAAAGAAATCGCGCAGCAAAAGGTCCGGTTCCCGCCCGGGCTCGGGGGTGAGCTCTCCGCCCACATCCGCCCCGGGCTCGAAGGAGCGTAGCGCCTGCGGATCGGAATCGGTGGGCAGGCTGGTGCAGCCGGCGGTAAATAGCGCCGTGGCCAGCACCGCCGCAGCCACAGTGCGGCGGGCGGCGGATCGGGGTTTATTCGCGCCAGTCATCATCGTCCTCCTTCAGCTTCGGCGGCTCCTCCTGCGGGCCAGCGGCCGGGCCATCGGCGGCGTCCGCGGAGCCCTCAGAGCCCTCGGTGTCCTCAAGCGGCCCGAAGTCTTCCAGCTCCGCGGCGGCGAGCTCCTCTTCCGAGATTTCCATGAGATCGGCGAGGTAGTCCCGGTGCGGCGGCCGCGCCTGCGATGCCTCAGTGGAATCCATCTCTCCCCCAGGCTCCTCGCCAACTGCGCCGGGCTGGGTCTTCCCCTCCTCGGCAGAGGGATCGTCGAAGGCGCCGAATTCAGCGCGGGCCCATTCTTCATCGGCGATCTCAGCGATCTCGTTCTCCGATAGCTCGGTGGCAGGAGCAGCCGTCGCGGGAGAGGCAGCGGGGCTAGCGGTGGCCGCCGCGGGCTCCGTGGTCTCCCCTTCTTCTGCGGCCGCACCGAGGGCGGAGCCGGAGGCCGCCTGCTGGGCCTCGAACTCATCGGTGGGCAGCTCGGTCACGCCCACCGAGATGGAGGTATCGATGAGATCCAGCGGCAGCGGCGAGTTCTCGACGTGCTCATGCGGGTGGCGCGGCAGGGTGAGGCGGAACATGGTGCCCACGCCGGGCTCGCCGATGGCTTCGAGGCGACCGCCGTGCAGCTGCGCGTCCTCGCGGGACATGGCCAGCCCCAGCCCGGTGCCGCCCGAGTGGCGCTTGCGGGAGGGATCGGCCCGCCAGAAGCGTTCAAATACCAGCTCCTCTTGGCTGGGCTTGAGCCCCACACCGTTATCGCAGACCGCCAGGGCCACGGCCTCCTCATTGCCGCGCAGGCGCACCAGCACCGGCTTGCCTTCGGAGTGGTCGATGGCATTGGCCACGAGATTGCGCAGGATGCGTTCGACGCGCCGCGGATCCACGGTGGCCATCACCGGCTCCTGCGGCAGGTCAAAACGCACCGAGACCCCCACCTTCTCGGCCAAGTGCTTCACCTGTTTCCACACGGCGATCACCACCGAGCGCACATCGCCCTCGGAGGCAGACAGCGTCGCCACTCCGGCATCGTGTTTGGAGATCTCCAAGAGGTCCTTGAGGAGGGCCTCGAAGCGGTCGAGCTCGCGAATGAGCACATCGGAGGCGTGCTGGGTGAGCGGATCCAGTTCCTCGCGCTGATTGGCGATCAACTCCGCGGCCATACGCACCGAGGTCAGCGGGGTGGAGAGCTCATGGGAGACATCGGAGGTGAATTGTCGCTGTAGATCGCCGTATTCCTTGAGCTGGTCGATCTGCTTGGAGAGCTCCTCGGCCATGGAGTTAAAGCTCATGGCCATGCGCGCCATCTCATCTTCGCCATCGACCACCATGCGCTCGCGGAAGTGCCCATCGGCGAAGCGCTGGGCGATACGCGAGGCCGAGCGCACCGGCCCCGTGATCTGCTGGGTGAGCAGCCACGAGATGCCCACCAGCAGCACCAGCAGCACCACGCCACCGGCGGCGAAGAGGCCGCGCATCAGCGCCAGGGTTTGCTCTTCGTTTTCCATCGAGAGCACGAGATATACCTGCAGATCCGGCACCCCAGAATCGGTCGGCGTGCCGATAATCAGCGATTTCACGCTGCTGCCATCCGCATTGTCCACCACGGTGAACTGATAGGAGACCTGCCCCTCGCTGACAAAGCGACGCAAGCGGGGCGGAATCTGATAGCCCTCGGGGGAGCTGATCACATCGGCATCGTTGTCGCTATTGACCACCACGACCGGCTCATACACCGCGGCCTTATCCGCCACCGGTCCGCCGGCCCGCGCCGCCAACGCCGAGCGCGCCGAATTCACCTGCAGCTGCAAGCTGGTGGCGGAATCAATGGAGGCGATCTGCTGCTCCACGGTCTGGCGCGCCCTATCGATTTCCGAATTGGCAATGTCCAGCTTGGCGTCCACCAGCCGCTGCGTGGTGATCGAGATCATGGACAGGCCCAAAATGAGCACGACAAGGGCACACACCACGAAGATCGATCCGATCACTCGGATCTGCAGTGATGTGTTCCACTTGTGGGCGACGGTATAGCGCAGTCGCCGCGCCTCGGATTTGAGTTGGCGGATGGTCACAACGATGAGCCGGCTCGCCCTACACTGCGCCGGTCTTATAGCCGACGCCGCGCACGGTCAAAACGATCTGCGGGTTCTCGGGGTTCTTCTCGATCTTGGCGCGCAGGCGCTGAATGTGCACATTCACCAGTCGGGTATCGGAGGCGTTGTGATAGCCCCAGACCTTCTCCAGCAGCTCCTCGCGGGAGAGCACCTGACCAGGCTTGCGGGCCAGCTCGGTGAGCAGATCAAACTCGATCGGGGTGAGCTGGGTTTCCTCTCCATCGCGGGTGACGGAGTGGCTCGGCACATCGATCTTTAGTCCACCGATCTCGAAGTGCTCGCCGGGTTCCTCATCGGCGCGGCGCAGACGCGCCCGGATACGCGCCACGAGCTCTTGAACCTTGAAGGGCTTATTCACATAGTCATCGGCCCCGGACTCCAGCCCGAGCACCACGTCCACGGTGTCCGTCTTGGCGGTGAGCATGATGATCGGCACGGTGGAGTTTTGGCGAATGACACGGCAAATATCGATGCCATTCATGCCGGGCAGCATGAGGTCCAGCAGCACGAGATCGGGCTGATGCTGCTCGAAAGCACTCACGGCCTCGGCGCCATCGAGAACCGGGATCGCCTGCAGGCCCTCGGTCTTTAACACGAGGACCAGCATCTCAGAGATTGCGGGATCGTCATCTACGACGAGAATTTTCGGTGCACCCATAATTTTATAATTCCATACCTAATGTATTCATGATGCGTTCAGCTGTCTTCGCCGGCGAATCCTCCGGGGCGGCCACAATCCACGGGCTGCCCCATCCCTCCGCAGCGAGGCGTCGATAAGCACAGGCCGTGCGCGTTTGTAGATCCGCGTCGCGCTCATAGGCATCGCGGGGGCGGGTGGCGTCCTGCGCTTCACGACGCTGCGCTCGGGCCGCCGCCATCTGCACCGGCGTATCCAGCAGCACCTGCACATCCGGCGCGGGCAGAGCAAAGGTGGTGAACTCGAGCTCCGCCACCCACTGCGCTGCGGACTCATCGGCCAGCCGCGCCGAGGTATAGGCGGCATTGGAGGCCACATAGCGATCGAGCACCAGAACCCGTCCGGGATCAGCTGCCGCGGCGGCCAGCTGCTCCCGCGCCCCCAAGCGGTCGAGAGCAAAGAGCGTGGCCATGCCGTGAATCGAGTCGATGAGATCACCCATGCCGCCCTTGAGGGCCTTATCGGCGAGCTGGGCGTGCACGGAGACCTCATAGCGGGGAAAGCCGAGCACCTCCATGCTGGGGATGCGCTGCTGCAGCGCCGTGACGAGGGTGTTTTTTCCTGCCCCGTCAATTCCTTCGACGGCAACCAGCATTAGTTGAGCGCCTCGAGAAAGACGTCGATATCTGCGTCCTCGACCGAGGTTTCCAAAAGCTCGGCGGCGGTCTCGCGCAGCTCCTCGGAGCCCGCGCCACTGAACTCGCGGATGAAGGGATAGTCCTCCACGACCGCACCGGCGCTATAGGGCGCGCCGGCCCAGATGGCGGCGATCGTGGCGGCGGCGAGCCCATTGTGCAGCTCGGCGTCGGAGACCTCGGGCTGGCGCAGGGCTAGCGTGCAGGCATCGTCGACAGCTTCGATAATCTCCTCGCCGTCGAGAGTGGAGAGCTCATCGAGAAACTCCACGTTGACGTCCTCGGTGAAAATGCTTTCATCCCAACTACTCATGCTGACCTCACTCACGTGCTTGTTCAGTATTCATTTCGGCCACGCCACCGCCGCAGACCTCACCCAGCTGGCGCCCGCCTTCGCCGCAGTGGCACAGGCGCAGTGGAGCTGGCCGAAGGACGAGGGACTGTCAAGGGCGATGACGCGTGTTTATCCCATATCTACCACGCCTAACGTCGCCGCAATATTTGTCGCCACCGGCGTTTGTAGCCGGAGTGCGCGCGGCGCAGCGGAATGGGCGTATGAGCCGGCCCTATGGGCACAAGGTGGTTAAGGTCTGATGTCCCCGTTGTCAAGCACAAGCGCCGCGGCGCCGAACATTTCTTGCTTATCGCTCTTTTCACGGCTCCCCTATTCGTGTTATCGTCCATGGAGAGTTATAGATTCGTTATATTTGCTCATGAGCGGTGCACGGGGCCCGCCGGGCGGAAAAGAGGTGAGCGATGGTCGATACCGACCTGAAGCGATTCTTCCTGTTCACCTCCGCCGGCTTGGCGATCGCACTGATCGTGGGTGTCGGCGCGTGGTGGCTCGCCGCGCCCAATAATGGCCGCAGCGAAGGCTCCACGGAGACCCGCGGCGGCTATGTCTCGGTCAATGAATCCGAAAGCGTCTCTTCTTCTTCCTCCACCGAGGCGTCGAGCGAGCCGGAGCGCCGAGAGGACGAGGACAGCTCGGCCGAGTACCAGGCCAGCCCTTCCCGCATGACGCCCCTCGCCCCCAACCGCGGCTCGACCCCGCAGACCCTCGGGGCGCCCCTGAGTAGCACGGCTCCGCCCACCAAGGTGCTGCGCCTGCCGACCACCGGCGAAACCGCGACGACAAGCCCGCAGCTGCCATCGTTCCTCCCGAGCATTCCCCCGATCATTGGCACGGGCGAGCCCTCCACCCCGGCAATCAGCAGCAGCTCCTCCACTCCGGGCACGAGTGATTCCTCTAGCACCTCCTCGGAGAGCAGCACGACTACGACGCCGGAGGATGATGACACCTACACCCCGACCACTGGGGACGTCGAGCCCGTGCCGAGCAGCCCCGCTGATACGCCCGCGGAGAGCACGACAACGAGCACACCCTCGAGCGAGCCGTCCAGCTCCACCACTGTAGAGCCCAGCGAGCGCGCTGCGGATGAACGCAGCAGCACCCAACCGAGCGCGACGAGCACGGCCCCGAGCAGCTCCCAGCAGAGCAGCCCGGCGCCCTCCTCCGCCGCCCCCAGCAGCTCGGCCGCGCAGCCTTCCCCAGCGAAGGAGAACGCCAGCGCCGACGCTACGAGCACCGGCCCCACAGTGAACTCGCCGCGGAACACCACTAGCTTTTAACTCGGACGCCATATCCGAATAGCAGAAACGGCCCCCTCCTTGAGGATGGGGGCCGTTTTTTGGGATCGTGGCGTGTTTAGGCGAACGCCCAGAAGAGGTGGGCGCTCTCGCTGGTGGCCACGCTCACAGCGCGATCACGCTCATCCATCCACACCGCCTCGGTGGGGCGCAGTGTCAGCTGCTCGCCCGCAGCATCGGTGACCGTCAGCTCGCCGGCGGTGGCCACCAGAATGGTGGGGCCGCTGAGCTGCAGATCGAGCGGCGGGCTCGCGGCGTCGATATGCGCGCACGAGAGCGTGAAATCCTCGATCGGAACGGGATAGCGGGTGATGGTGGTCCCGACCTGGGTGGTGCTCTGCGTTGTCACGAAGGGATCAACGAGCGGGGCAAAGCTCAAGACCTTCACCAGCTCGGGCACGTCCACGTGCTTGGTGGTGAGGCCACCGCGCAGCACATTGTCCGAGTTGGCCATCACTTCCACGCCCACCCCGTGTAGATAGGCGTGGAGAGAGCCGGCACGCAGATAGATTGCCTCGCCGGGCTCGAGCCGCACGTGGTTAAGCAGCAGGGCGCCCAGCACACCGATGTCATTGGGATAGCGCTCATTGATGGCGCGCACATTGTGCACGGTGTGGGCGATCCACGGCTCCACCTGTGTCTCATCGAGGGCGTCGATGGCGCCGATGAGGTTCTGAATCAGCTCCGCCCGGGCGGCGGTGGGAATGGTGATCCAGGTGGTGAACAGCGCCCGGAGGCGGTTTTCCTCTTCCTTCTCCGCGAGCGCCTGACCATCGTCGATCATGTGCAGGTAGCGCTCCATGGCCGCGCAGTTCAGCTGGCGCAGCAGCTGAATCGTCTGCGCGAGGGGACGAAAACCCGCCATGGCCTCAAACTCGGACAGCGCCACCAGCACCTCGGGCTTGTGGTTATCGTCCTTGTAGTTGCGCTGCGCCCCGCCTACCGGAATACCGAGGGCATTCTCTCGCTCCCAGCCATCCTCGGCTTGCTGCTTCGAGGGATGGGCCTGGAGGCTCAAGGGCTCATCGGCGGCGAGAATCTTGACCAAATACGGCAGCCGGTTCTGGTAGCGATCGGCGATGCGCTCGCCCAGCCACTCACTGGGCTGCTGGGCAATGAGCTCGCTCAGCGGCTCGCCGTCCACCGTGGAAGGGGAAGCTGGGTGCGCCCCAAACCACAGTTCGGCGATGGGATGCGGCGCGGGGGCCTGATCCCCTTTCAGCCGTGGAATGGCGGTGCGGGAACCCCATGGATAGGCCCGCTCGATTCCCTCGAGACGGTGCATGTACGTCTATTACCTCCTTGGCCTGCGCTTTGCAGCGCACGCCTTAAAGCGGCTCATGCAACTACACACGAAGCCAGTGCGCTGCATATTTATGCAGTGGCGCAGCTGGCTGCCCACGCGCGTGCAATGAGCCTTAGGCCTGGTGCAAGTGACTCGGAGTCGGCTGGGTGCGCGTCTCCGAGTGGCAGCGCGTCCGCTGTGTCTGCTGAATGATTCTCGCAGTATTCGCAGCGCGCTTCAATAGGCATCACGAGATCGGCTATGGAGCCGAGTGCCCAAACAACAACCTTTGAGGATAGCACCGTCGGCGGTTCGTCGAGGAACGGGTCATAGAAGATGTCCTCAGACGTGCTGGGCGAGGACTCATCGTGGAGCCGATAGCCCGGCGCCGATAGCGCGGTGTGCACGCCGCCGGCGCGGCTAAAGAGAGCCGCAATGAGGGTGGCGATCTCCTCGCTATCGTCGCTGGCCGCCACGTGGACCACCGGCGAGTCCTGCACATACTCGGCCAAGGAGCGCGCCGGATTGACCACGCTATCGCGATCAGGGTGGCAGGCGGCTAGTTCCTCATCCACCTCATCGGCGATGGAGGCGAGGGTGTCGGCCACCCCGGCGGCGTCCATGCGCAGGCCGAGAACCGCGGCGGCGAGGGCCGCGATGGTGCGCGCCGGCGAGTTTTGCGTCACCGAGGGCAGTGCCGGCACCCCAGTCACCCCGGTCTCTTCGGCGGTATAGGAGGCGAAAGGACTGAGCAGGATGCTCACGCATCCCCGCGCATGGGCGGTGCTGGCGGCGGCATAGGCCTGGGACTCGTGGGCTTCATCGGCGCTGATGATCACCACATCCATCGCTCCGGCATAGCGCGGAAGCGCCGGCACGCACACCACCGGCACCCCGGCGCTGGGCAGCAGGGCCAGCCCCGCGCGCACCACGCAGCGATTGAGATAGTCCGGGGCCACCACGATGATCGCCCGCGGCGAGCTACTCAGCTCCAGGGCACCGTCGCGCACGGCGCTGGCGATGGCGCGGATTTGGGCGCCCTCGTGGGACAGGTCGAAGAGTTCCTGCTGGTTCATCATGGCTGGCGGCCCCTAGCGGTGGGTTAGGCGCGGATGATGCCGAGGATTTCGTTCACGAGCTCCTCCACATCCGCGGCGGTGGGTGCCTCCACATTGAGTCGCAGCAGCGGCTCGGTATTGGAGGCGCGGACATTAAACCAAGCGGGAGTGCCGGCCAGTTCCACGGTCACGCCATCGAGGCGGTCAATGGATTCCGCACGGTCGGCGAAGGCCTCGACCACTGCTTCGCGACGCTCCTCTTGCTGCTGCGCATTCTCCAGCACAGAGTTGATCTCGCCGGAGGCGGCGTAGCGGTTATAGCGAGCCATCAGCTCCGAGAGCGGGGCGTCCTGCTCCCCCAGGGCGGCGAGGACGTGCAGCGCGGCCAGCATGCCGGAGTCGGCATTGAAGAAGTCGGTGAAGTAGTAGTGCGCGGAGTGCTCGCCGCCGAATTTCGCTCCGGTATCGGCCATCGTCTTCTTAATGAAGGAGTGGCCCACGCGGGTGCGCTCGGCGGTGCCGCCGTGCTCGGCGATAATCTCCGGCACGCTCTTGGAGGTGATGAGATTGTGGATGATCGTCGCACCGGGGTGCTCGCGCAGGGTGCGCTCGGCAATGAGGGCACAAATCGCCGAGGGGCTTACTGGCTGGCCCTTCTCGTCCACCACGAAGCAGCGGTCGGCATCGCCGTCGAAAGCCAAACCGACGTCGGCGCCGGTGTCGAGCACGAACTTCTGGAGATCCACCAGGTTCTTCGGGTCGAGCGGATTGGCCTCGTGGTTGGGGAAGGTGCCGTCGAGTTCGAAATAGAGGTCTGCGACCTCGATGGGGCTATCGGCGAACATCGCTGGGGCGGTCAGCCCCGCCATGCCATTGGCGGCGTCGATGGCTACCCGCAGCGGCCGGATGGAGGAGATATCCACCAGCTCGTTGAGATAGTCCACATAGCCCTCGAGCACATCACGGCTTTCCGTGCTGCCGGGCTCGCCCTCGAACACCGGCACGCCCTCGATGAGCATTTCGGTGATATCGGCCAGCCCGGTCTCCTGCCCCACCGGCTTCGCCCCGGAGCGGCAGAGCTTGATGCCGTTGTACTGGGCGGGGTTGTGGCTGGCGGTGAACATCGCGCCGGCGCACTCGAGTACCCCGGAGGCGTAGTAGAGCTCATCGGTGGAGGCCAGTCCCAGGTGGATGACGTCCACGCCCTGGGAGGCGGCACCGTCGGCGAAGGCTTGGGAGAGCTCCGGGGAGCTGGGGCGCATGTCGTGGCCAATGGCCAGCAGGCGGGCCCCCTCGCCATAGATCAGGTGACCGAAAGCGGCGCCGGTGTCGTACATGAATTCTGCGTCGATACTCTCCCCGACGACTCCGCGGATATCGTAGGCCTTCACTACAGCATCGACTGCCTCTGGCGAGCGCATAAAGTTCTTTCCTTTGCAGGCACGTAGATCTACTGGATTAAAAACGTACCGACAACTATAGCCCGCCGCGCGGACACGGCGGCCGCCGCTTAGGATTCCTCGTTCTCAGCAGGAACGATATAGAGGTGGCGCTTGCCCACCGCGCCCTTGGGGCGATCCTGGCGGCTGCGCGCGGGGTGGCGGCGGTTCTCCGCATCGCGGGCGCGTTGCTGAGCGTCGGCGCGGGTGCTCGAGCCATGTTCGCTTAGAGCCGAGCGCGGCACGAGTCCGGAGGCATTCTTGCCCACCTCACGCACGGCCTCGGCGAGGGCGGTGAGGTGCTCATCATCGTCCTGCAGCCCCGTATCGATGCCGTCCACACGCAGCATCTCCCAACCTAAGGGGGCGGTGATGCGGGCGGCGTGATCTGCACACAAGTCCCAGCTGTGGGGCTCATTGCGGGCAGCGAGCGGCCCCACCACGGCGGTGGACTCCGCATAGGCATAAGTCAGCGTTGCCACGGCAGGCTTGCCGCAGCCAGGACGGGAACAACGACGAAATTGGCTCACGCCCCAAAAGTCTAGACTGTTAGTCAAGGTTTAGACAGTCCTTGGCGGTGGCGCCTCACCCATCTGGTCGCCGCGGCCACTTAAAGTGGGAAGCTATGAGCACCCTTCCTGCCCGCCTCCGTTCTCGCGACCGTCGAGGTCGCGGGGTGCGTGGGCCACTGATGCCCGCGGCCTTGCCCCGCTTTGTCAGCCGCAGCGAAGATTTTGATCGCGCCGTCCTCGCGGCCTATGCCCCCATTCAGGCCCGCTTCGCCGCCGAGTTAGACCATCTCGATATTGCCATCGACATGATCCCGCGCATGCGCCTGCGCACCGATCTGACGATCCTGCCGGACGATATCGCCTCGGACGGCCCGGTGCCGCTGGGGCGCGTTATCTCCGCCGGGGTGGATCGCTATGGCAATCCCACCCGTCCGCGCATCGTGCTCTTCCGCAAGCCCATCGAGCTGCGCGCCCCCAACCCCCAGGAACGAGCCGAGCTGCTCGATACAGTGCTCGTGGCCTTGGTAGCCTCATTCCTCAACGTGGCCCCCACCGTGATCGACCCCAGCTTCGAGCTCTAATGGCGGCACTGCGGCCCCGAAGAAAAAGAAAAAGCCTAGACCCGCGGGTCTAGGCTGCTCTGAGCAGGAGGACGGCTCGTATTAGCCGAGCTGCTTCTTCAGGCGGCGACGCTCACGCTCGGAGAGTCCGCCCCAAATGCCGAAGCGCTCATCATGCAATAAGGCGTACTCCAGGCATTCATCGCGGACACCGCAGGCCTTGCAGATGCGCTTGGCCTCACGGGTGGAGCCGCCCTTTTCAGGAAAGAATGCCTCGGGGTCAGTCTGGGCACATAGCGCCTGGTCGTGCCATTCCTGCTCGACGGCTCCGAAAAGATCATCAAAACTGAGTTCACCGTAGGAGGATTCCGCCGCAGCGGAACGGGTGGTGGCATCGCCGTGATCCTGCGCATCAGTATCGGGGTAGTCACCCTCGACGCTGCTGATCACGAGGTGATCGGCCTTATTTTCCACGTCAAGCCCCCTTTCTTTGCCGGCGTGATCTCTTTGCTACTTCCTCAGCGCGCCTCGCGCGCAGCCCGCACTGCTATCTCTCACTAGATCAGTCCGACAGTATTCGAGGTGGAACATTCCGTGTGATTTTCACCGGGGAATGTTCCGCTCCTCACCCACCACTGGGGTGGATTTTTGACTCCGGCTAGCGAGAGGGAATGCGAGCCAGTTACACACTTGTGATTACACACGCGGGCCTAGATATCGTCAAGCCGCTTCGACCCTCCCTGGATGAAAATGCGCGAATTTGCTGGATAATCGCCACATTCGTCACAAAATTAACAAACCCCCAGCCTCGGGGGTGAGGCGTGGGGGTACTACATATAGATGTCGCCGGCCATATATGCCAACGGGCCCGAAGCGCGTCCCTCGCGCGCCGGCTACGGGCAGCGGCTAGCGCGAGCCCTTAGGCATCCGTCGAAAAGCGAATGCCCCCATCCGGAATGGACACCCCCGGCCACACGCGCATCCCGCCGCGTAGCTCGCAGCGTGCCCCCAAGGTGGCGCCATCGCCCACGATTGCATCGTGAATGTGGGTATTGGGGCCGATATGCACCCCCGCACCGATGATCGAATTGGAGATGATCGCCCCCGGCTCAATGGTGGCGCCATCGAAAACCACGGTGGCGTCGAGGCGGGAGCCGGCGCCGATCTCGGTGCCGCGCCCCACCACCGTGCCGCCGAGCAGCAGCACGCCATCGCGCACCGCCGCGGAGGGAGCCACCACGGACTCGCCGGTGCACCCTGCCAACAGCGGCGAGGGGGCAATACCGCGGACCAGATCCGAAGAACCACGAACGAAGTCCTCCGGGGTGCCCATATCGCGCCAATAGGAGTTGTCCACATAGGAGAACACGCGGCACTCCTCCTCCAATAGGCGCGGGAAAATCTCGCGCTCCACGGAGACATTGCGATTGGCGGGGATGGTCTCAATCACCGGGCGAGAGAACACATAGGCGCCGGCATTGATCTGATTGGTCGGCGGGTCCTGGGTCTTTTCCAGAAACTCCACCACACGCCCCTCGCTATCGGTTGTCACACAGCCATAGGAGCGGGGATCCGCCACGCGCACCAGGTGCAGGGTCACGTCGGCGTCATTCGCGGCGTGGGTGTCCAAGAGGGCCCCGAGATCCGCACCGCCGAGCACGTCGCCGTTGAACACGAGCGCGGTGTCATAGCGCAGCTTCTCCAGCACGTTGCGAATGCCGCCGCCGGTGCCGAGGGCCTCTTCTTCCACCACGTAGTCGATCTCGACTCCAAACTCGGAGCCGTCGCCGAAGTAGGACTCGAATACCTCGGCCTTATAGGAGGTGGAGAGAACAATGTGGGTCATGCCGGCCGCCTTGATGCGGGCGAGCAGGTGCTGCAGGAAGGGCACGCCGGCGGTCGGAAGCATGGGCTTCGGTGTGTTCACCGTCAGCGGGCGCAGGCGTGTACCTTTGCCGCCGACCAAGATCACAGCATCTACCTCGCGCGCCGGTACCTCGGTACCCTCGGCTAGGGTCGTCGACACCGGATCGAATGTGTGGGGTGAGCTCATCATCGAGTGCTTGTACCTTACTTATCTCAATAGTCCCGCCCACGTCTCAGGCGCAGGCTGCACGCAGAGGTGGGCCGCAGCCAAAGCAGTGGTGCTTTCCTTGTAATCTATCCCAGCGCGCGCCCGCGTCGGTCGCGGCACGCCCACGCGCCGCGGCAAATATCGGTGGTGCTGTTCACAGGGCGCGGCACCGCCATCCGCCCCGCCAGCAGCGCTCCTCGCTGCAGGCGGCAGCCACCGCGCGCGGCTAGTCTGCGCTGCGGCGCGCCCGCGCCACGGCGAGAATCTCCCGCAGCTTCAGCCCCACTTTCAGAGCCACGCGCAGCGGCAGGTGATAGGCCTTGGGATAGCGATCCGCCTGGAAACGATAGGCGGATTCGTGGTGTGCGGGCAGCAACCGGCCGGGGTCCCGATCGGCCACATGCCCCTTGGCGTGGGTGATCACGGCGGCGGGTTCAAAGACATTCTCATATCCGGCCCGACCCAAACGATCTCCGAGATCCACATCTTCCATGTACATGAAATAGCGTTCATCGAAGCCGCCAATGGCGTCGAAGGCCTCCCAGTTGAGCAGCAGGCAGGAACCAGAGAGCCAACCGGCAGTGTGGGCGGTGCTCATATCCGCATCATTGCGGTAGCGGCGGGACCACGGGTTGTTCTTCCACACCCCGCCTAATAGTGCGTGCCCAATACCCACCCCGAGCGTGGGCACGGCGCGGGCGGAAGGATACGCAGAACCATCGGGCTCCTTAATATACGGCCCCACCGACCCCACCGAACCCTGCCAGGTGGCCGCAGTAGTCACGAGCGTATCGATGCTGCCGGGGCTAAACACCACATCGGGATTGACCACGAGCAGATAACGCGGATCCACCTCCCCCGCCGCCCGCGCGGCCTGGAGGTGCTGGGCGGCAATATTGATGGCATGTCCATAGCCCACGTTGCCGCCGGTGGGCAGAAATTCCGCGCAGTCATAGTCCCGCTCGGCCGCCTCGGGGGCACCATCGCGGGAGCCATTATCTGCCATGACCACGCGCACCGGCCGGGACGTGGCCGCGGGGATGGAATCGAGGAACTCCCGCAGGTGACGGCCAGGAGAATAGGTCACGGTGATGATGGCTAGAGCATTGGTATCCACAATCACTCCATGCTACCGCTCACCGCACGGCGCACCCCGCTGCGCCACTCCGGTAGCGGGGTCAACCCGGCGCGCTCCCACGCCCGCGTCCCCAAGGCCGAATTATGGGGCCGGCGGGCCGGGCGCGGATAGGCACTGGAGTCCACGGCCTTCACCCGCGCCGGATCAGCCCCCACGGCACGGAAAATCTCGCGGGCCAGGGTGCACCATGTCACGGCCTCGCCGCCGCCCACACAATGCAGCACCTGCGGTAGGGGCTGGCCCTGTTCATGCTTATCGACGATCTCCCACAGGCCTCGCGCCAGATCAAGAACGAAGGTGGGATTGCCCCATTGGTCATCCACCACGGTCAGCGTGTCGTGCTCGCGCTCTAAGCGCAGCATCGTCGAGACGAAATCGCGGGCCTCGGGCAGCACCTGCCCCGAATACACCCACGCGGTGCGTACCACCGTGGCGGCGGCGCCACTGGCGGCGATGGCCTGCTCCCCGGCGAGTTTGGTGCGCCCATACACCGTCTCTGGATGGCAGGGCGCATCCTCCGGCGCCGGCTGCGGGGCGGGCGCCGCCCCGGCTCCCATCACATAATCGGTGCTCACATGCACCACGAAGGCCCCGGTGCGGGCGGCATGCTCGGCGAGCAGCTGGGGGCCGCGGGTATTGCCGGCCGCAGCCGCGGCGGGCTGGGTCTCCGCGCCGTCCACATCGGTGAAGGCGGCGGTGTTGATGATGAGGTCGGCGTCGATAAGCGCACACTGCTGCGGGGAGGTGATGTCCAGCTCACTACGGCTGAGCCAGGTGAGGTGCTCGCGGCGCTCGGCTGGGCAGGTGAGACGGAGGGCGCGGCCAAGCTGGCCCCCGGCGCCGGTGACGGTAATACGCATGAGTGTCCTTGGGAATTGGCGGGCGGCGTCTAGGAATTGTTGGTGCTTTGTCACTAGAATCTCATATGCTGTCGGCGCAGCGGGTATCCGTAGCGCTCCGCAGCACAGTCCGCACGCGGCACCCCGCTGCGGAGCAGATCCTTGTTGCGCCACAGTCAGGAGCGTGTAGCACCCGTGTCAGGCTCGAACCGTCAACGCTATGTTCGCGACATCAGCCCTGCCCCCAAAGCGGGCGTCGAGCTGCAGCAGGCCGGCCCCAAAGGGTGGCGGGCCATGGTTGCGGTGCTGTCGGTGATGGTGCTGACCATTTCTGGCCTCGGCTACTTCTCCGTGGGACGGATCGGCTCGGATGTGGCCAGCGCGGGCAACCTTGCGCTCGGCCTCGGCTCGGATACCCCCAGCGACGGCGCCACCGATATTTTACTCGTCGGCTCTGACTCCCGCACCGACGCCCAGGGCAACTCGCTCTCCCCCGAGGAGATCGACATGCTGCACGCCGGTGATGAGCAAAACGACAACACCGACACCATCATGGTGGTGCGCGTGCCCTCCGATGGCTCCTCCGCCACCGCCATCTCCATTCCGCGCGATACCTATGTTCATGATGGCGAGTTCGGCAACCTCAAGATCAATGGTGTCTTTGCCGCGCACAAGGCCAAGGAAGTTGAGCGCCTGAACAGCGAGGGCATGAGCGATCAGCAGCAGATTGCCCGCCAATCCAAAGACGCCGGCCGCAAGGGTCTGATTAACGCTATCGCGGATCTCACCGGCATTACCGTAGATCACTACGCGGAGGTGGGCCTGCTCGGCTTCGTGCTGCTCACCGACGCTGTCGGCGGCGTGGAGGTGTGCCTGAACGAGGCCACCTATGACAAGTTCTCCGGTGCGGATTTCCCCGCCGGCCGCCAGACCCTCAGCGGCAAAGAGGCCCTGGCCTTCGTGCGTCAGCGCCACGGCCTGCCCCGCGGCGACCTGGACCGCATTGTGCGCCAGCAGGCCTATATGGCCTCGCTGGTGCAGACCGCTTTGAAAACCAACACGCTCACCAGCCCCTCCAAGCTGAACCAGATGGGCGATGCCGTCACCCGTTCGGTGATCATCGACGAGGACTGGGACATCATGAGCTTCGCCACCCAGCTACAGGATCTGGCCGGCGGCAATGTGCTCTTTGAAACCATCCCCGTCACCAGCATCGACGGCGTGGGCGACTATGGCGAGTCGGTGGTGACCGTGGATCGCACCGAGGTACACGAGTACTTTGATCGCCTCCTCAACCGCGATGAGCAGGACGGCCAGGAGTCCACGGACGGCCCGAAGGATCGCGAGGATAGCGAGGGCGCGGCTGCCGATAACACCGGCCCCAGCGCGATCACGGACGTCACCGTCCTCAACTCCACCACCACCACCGGCCTCGCCGCGCAGGTGGGTGGGGCGCTGAAGAATGATGGCTACACCATGGGCGAGATCGGCAACGCCCCGGCAGGGCTGTACACCTACTCCCAGGTGGTGGCCGCCGATCCGCAGAATCCGGCCGCCCTCGCCCTCGCCGATAAGCTCGGCGGGGTGCCTGTGACCTCCTCACCCACTCTCAACCCAGGCAGCGTCGTGGTGGTTGTGCACACTGACTACATCGGACCAAAGGATGAAAACGCCCCTGTAGAAAGCGAGTCCACCGAGGTCATCGGCGAGCCGGGCACCGAGCTGGATGATTCTCAGCTCTCCCCTACGCTCGATGCCGGCGGCGACGGCCCGCGCTGCGTCAACTAGGTTAGGGTGCATGCTCACGCTTTTCGACGCGCACCGCGACGCCCCCAGCGCCCCCGTATTGACCTTCTACGATGAAGCCCGCGGATTCCGCATGGATTTCTCGGCGCTCACCCTCGATAACTGGGCCGCCAAGATGGGAAACTTCCTCATCGAGGAGCTGGATCTCAGCCCTGGGGAGAGCATCGCCATCGACGTCGATAGCTCCTGGCAACGCCTGGTGCTGCTGCTCGGGGCGGCGGCCGCCCAGCTCACCGTGGCGGATGCGGCAGATGCTGAGAGCGAGGTGCTCTTCCAGGACTCCACGCGGCTGGATAGCGCGGAGGACCGCGAGCTCATTGCCGTGACCATCGATGGCTTCGGCCGCTCCGCCGCCGAATGCGGCCTCGACATCGGCGAGGCCCTCGATCTCGGCGCGGAGGTGCGCCTGCACGGCGATCACTTCCCGCACCCCACCCAGCCTTTGGCGCAGCTCTATCCCGAGGGCACGGCCGCGCGCATCCTGCTGCGCGGCGAGGACCCCGCTGCGGATGACCGCGCCCTCGCGGCGATCGGTGCCGGGGGCAGCGCCGTCGTCGTAGCGGGTGGCGCCCCCGCGGAGCGCCTGGCAGAGATCGCCGCCGCCGAGAAGGCGCTGCTCGATTCCCCCGAGGCGTCCTGAATCTCTGCGGTGTGGGCCCGCTTGTGTGGGCCCACTTCTATAGGCCCTGCCTTTTCGGGGCGCGCTGGCCCTAGGATATAAGCCATGGCTTCTGTGCGTTTCAACGATGTCTCCATCACCTACCCCGGCGCGCCCCGGCCCTCGGTGAGTCATCTCGACCTCGAGATCGTCGACGGCGAGTTCTTGGTGCTCGTGGGCCCTTCGGGCTGTGGTAAGTCCACCACCCTGCGGGCCTTGGCCGGTTTGGAGGCGATTAGCTCCGGCTCCATCCTCATCGGGGAGCAGGATGTGAGCAGCATGGATCCGGCGGAACGCGATATCGCCATGGTCTTTCAAAACTATGCGCTCTACCCCACCATGAGCGTGCGGGAGAATATGGGCTTTTCGCTGAAGCTCGCCAAGCACAGCAAGGCGGAGATCACCGAGCGGGTGGAGCGCGCGGCACAGCTTTTGGATCTGGATGGACTACTGGATCGCCGCCCCAAGGACCTCTCCGGTGGCCAGCGCCAGCGGGTGGCGATGGGCCGCGCCATCGTGCGCGAGCCCCAGGTCTTTCTCATGGATGAGCCTTTGTCGAATCTCGATGCCAAGCTGCGCGTGCAGACCCGCAGCCAGCTCTCTGCCCTGCAGCGCACGCTCGGCACCACCACCGTATATGTCACCCATGACCAGGTGGAGGCCATGACCATGGCTGATCGGGTGGCGGTGCTCAATGAGGGCATCTTGCAGCAGGTCGCTACCCCGCAGGAGCTGTATAGCGAGCCGGCGAATGCTTTTGTGGCCGGGTTTATTGGCTCGCCCTCGATGAACCTCATCGAGATCTCCGATCCGCAGCGCGGGCGGGTCATGCTGGGTATTCGCCCCGAGGATGCGCACGTCGCGGTGCCGGGTGAGCAGCGCCCAGGCCACTGGGCCCCGGTGGAGATCGTGGTGGATCTGGTGGAGGTGCTCGGCTCCAGCACCTACCTCTACGGGCATCTGATCTCCAGCCCCGAGGTGCGGCTCGCGGTGCGCCACGATGGCGAGCCCATCGGCCGCGATACACAGATCACCGTGGAGCTCGACCTCGCCAAGGCCCACTACTTCGATGTGGAGACTGGCGGTCGCATCACATAGCCCTCTTTAGGGGTGATTGACTACACAAGTCTCCCGCAGGGTGTCTGCGGGTCACTACATTTGAGGGAAGTTGTTCACAGTACCCAAGGAGTTTTATATGTCGACTTCCCGCATGTCCACCGCCGCGGTACTCGCGGCAACCGCGCTGGCCTTCACCGCGTGTTCCTCTGACGGTGGTAGCGCCGAAGCCCCCGAGGTGGACAACGCCGATGGCCGTGGCCCCATCACCTTCGCGATGGGTAAGAACGACACCGATAAGATCACGCCCATTATCGAGGCCTGGAATGCCGAGCACCCGGACGAGCAGGTTACCCTCTCTGAGCTGGCCGGCGAGGCCGATGCGCAGCGCGACACCCTAGTGCAGTCGCTGCAAGCCGGCAACTCGGATTTCGATGTGATGGCCCTCGATGTGGTGTGGACCGCAGACTTCGCCGCCAATCAATGGCTGGCTCCGCTCACCGATGACCTCGAGGTAGACACCGATGGCCTCTTGGAGGCCACCGTGGAGTCCGCCACCTATGGCGGCACTCTCTACGCCTTGCCGCAGAACACCAACGCCCAGCTGCTCTACCGCAATACCGAGCTGGTCAAGGACGCCCCGGAAACCTGGGAAGATCTGGCCAATTCCTGCGAGGAGGTCTCGGACAAGGAGTGCCTGACTATCCAGCTCAAGGAGTATGAGGGCCTGACCGTCAATACCTCCGCGTTCATTCACGGCTGGGGCGGCGAGGTGCTCAACGAGGACGGCACCCCCGCAGTGGAGTCCGAAGAGTCCCGCGCCGGCCTGCAGGCCATGGTGGACGCCTATAAGAATGGCGTGATTGCCAAGAACGCCCTGGCCACCACCGAGGAGGAGACCAACCTGGCCTTCACCGAGGGCACCACCGCCTACGCGGTGAACTGGCCGTACATGTACCGCAACGCCGAGGACTCGGAGGCCACCTCCGGCAAGTTCGAGGTCCAGCCCCTGGTGGGCAAGGACGGCGTGGGCGTGTCCGCGCTGGGCGGCTACAACAACGCCATCAACATCAACTCCGAGCACAAGGCCACCGCAAAGGACTTCATGGAGTTCATCGTCTCCGAGGAGAATCAGAAGAGCTTCGCCGCGCAGTCCTTCCCGCCGGTGCTGGCCTCCATCTACGATGACGAGGCCCTGGTTGAGGAGTTCCCCTACCTGCCCGCGCTCAAGGAGTCTTTGGAAAACGCCAAGCCGCGCCCGGTGACCCCCTTCTACACCGCCGTGTCTAAGGCCATCCAGAACAACGCCACCGCCGCCCTCAAGGGTGACGTCACGGTGGACGAGGCCACCGAGTCGATGTCCGCCGCCATCACCAACGCCTCGCGTTAGTCCCTGGCGCTGCGCCATCGCGCCGGCTCATCGACCCACTGTCCTGTTTCTCGGGGCAGTGGGTTTTCTGCGCTTATCGACGTCGCCCTCCCTGCCAGCGGGGGCGAGCACGCCTCACTGAGAGAGCGCTGGCGCTAGATTGAGAGAAGAGACAAAAAGAATGCTCCACTGCACCCGATACCAAGGAAGCGAGTAGCAGCTGATGGAAAGGTTGAAGCAACGGCGGCAGGCCGCGTTTCTCATCGCGCCGGCCATGACCGTGCTGGCGATCGTGATCGGCTATCCGATCGTGCGCGCCATCTGGTTGTCGTTCCAGCAGGATAAAAAGCTCGATCCCACCACGGGCGTGTTCGTTGATGGCGGCTTCGCCGGTGTCGATCACTACCTGTACTGGCTCACCCAGCGCTGCATGCAGCCGGATGGCACCATCAGCACCTGCCCGTCCGGCGTGATCTCCTCCGACTTCTGGCCGGCAGTGTGGGTGACGCTCTTTTTCACCGTGGTGGCTGTGAGCATCGAGGTGGTCCTGGGCATGTGGATGGCGATCGTGATGAACCGCGAGTTCAAGGGCCGCGCCCTGCTGCGTGCCGCCGTGCTCATCCCGTGGGCGATCCCCACGGCGGTTACCGCGAAGCTGTGGCAGTTCATCTTCGCCCCGCACGGGGTGATTAACTCCCTGCTGGGCCACGACGTCGCGTGGACCACTGATCCCTGGGCGGCGCGTTTCGCAGTGATCGTCGCCGACGTGTGGAAAACCACTCCGTTTATGGCGTTGCTGATCCTGGCTGGGCTGCAGATGATCCCGAAGGAGGTCTACGAGGCCGCCAAGGTCGATGGCGCGAATTCCTGGCAGATTTTCCGCCAGATCACCCTACCGCTGGTCCGGCCGGCGCTGATGGTGGCGGTGCTTTTCCGCACCCTGGACACCCTGCGCATGTATGACTTGCCGGTCATTATGATCTCGGCGTCCTCCAACTCCCCCACCGCGACGATCTCGCAGCTGGTGGTGGAGGACCTGCGGCAAAATAACTTCAACTCCGCCTCGGCGTTGTCCACCTTGATCTTCCTGCTCATCTTCGCCGTCGCGTTCATCATGATTCGTTTCCTCGGCGCCGACGTCAACCGCAGTGCCACCCAGGACGAACGCGCAACCGATGACGATGATGCACTCCCCTCGTCTACCGTGGCCCTGCCCGCGGTGGATGCCCCGCTGCAGCTGAAGGAGGCCCAGCGATGAAAGCACTGCGCAACTATATCGGCGTGATCCTGATTCTGGTGTGGGGGCTGGCCCCCTTCTACTGGATGCTCGTGACCGCGCTGCGCGATAGCTCCCACACCTTCGACACCACCCCGTGGCCCACCCACGTCACCTTAGATAACTTCCGCGACGCCCTGGCCACCGATAAGGGCAATGACTTTCTCGGCGCCATCGGCAATTCCTTGCTCATTGGCATCGTCACCACCGTGCTGGCCGTGATGGTGGGCGTGTTCACCGCTTATGCCTTGGCGCGGCTCGACTTTCCCGCCAAGGGCTTTGTCACCGGTATCGTGCTGGCCGCCTCCATGTTTCCCGGTATCGCGTTGGTGACTCCGCTCTTCCAGCTCTTCGGCGATCTCGGTTGGATCGGCACCTACCGGGCGCTGATTATCCCGAATATCTCCTTTGCGCTGCCGCTGACCATCTACACCCTCGTCTCCTTCTTCCAACAGCTGCCCTGGGAGCTCGAGGAGGCGGCCCGCGTCGACGGCGCCAGCCGCGGCCAGGCCTTCCGCACCGTGCTCTTGCCGCTGGCCGCACCGGCGCTATTTACCACCGCGATCCTCGCCTTCATCGCCACCTGGAACGAGTTCATGCTGTCCAAGCAGCTCTCCACCACCAGCACCGAGCCGGTGACGGTCGCCATCGCCCGCTTCTCTGGGCCCTCGGCGTTCGAGTACCCTTACGCGGCCATCATGGCCGCCGGCGCATTGGTGACTGTGCCGCTGGTGATCATGGTGCTGGTATTCCAGCGCCGCATCGTTGCCGGCCTCACCGCCGGCGGCGTGAAGGGCTAAACCGCCGGCCGATAAGATGGGCCGCGGAGAATAGACACATCCACTGCTCGAGGAGGGATCGCCACTATGTCGCAGTCGAGTGAGATGAGGCGCAAGAAATTGGTGTGGGAGGCGCTCGTGGGGTTCTGCGGCACGTTCGCCGCAGTCGCCGTGGCGCAGGCGGTGGCTAATATTCTCCGCCCCGAGCCGGAGGTATGGCCGGCGCTACTGGCCCTCGTGTTGGTGATCGCCACGGTGGCCCTGTGGCGCAGCGGCCAGAATAGGTTTCAGCTTCCGCCAGACGATACGCAGCGCTGAATGCGCCAGCGCCCCCGCTTCCCGCAGGCATAACCACAGCACCTCGGGGAAGGGAGTGGGCGCCCCAATCGTCTCTACCGCGTAGCCGTGATGCCACGCCCACAGCCGGATGCGGGGCAGATGGAAGCGATTCGAGACCACCACATAGCGGATGTCCTCTCGCCCATAGTGCTCCCGTAGCAGCTCGCGCACGTGCTCCAGATTCTCATTGGTGGATTCCGCCCGGCCTTCCATCACGATCGAGGCCCGCTCGATGCCGTGCTCCACCAGCCACTGCGCCATTACCGGCGCCTCATCGCGGCCGGTCACCACCACCACGTCCCCGCGGGCGATTGCTGCACGACCAGGCACGAGGGCCGCACGCAGCCGCCGCTCGAGGGGGCGGCGCGGCTGGGCATGCTCCACGCTGGCGCCCAGCACCACCACAGGCCGCGGCTGGGGACTCACCCGAGCAGCTTCTTCTGCAGGGCGCGGTCTTTTTCCAAGACCTCGTTTTTCATATTCTCCTGGTAGTCCACCATCTTCTCCAGCAGGGAGGAATCGCCAGCAGAGAGCATCCGCACGGCGAGCAGGCCGGCGTTTTTCGCCCCGCCGATGGAGACGGTGGCCACCGGTACGCCGCCGGGCATCTGCACGATCGACAGCAGCGAATCCATGCCATCGAGATCCTGCAGCGCCCGCGGAATGCCGATCACCGGCAAAGGAGTGGCCGCAGCCACCATGCCGGGCAGGTGCGCGGCCCCGCCGGCGCAGGCGATGATGCACTTCAGGCCGCGGGTGTGGGCCTCGCGAGCATAGTCCAGCATCCGCTCCGGGGTGCGGTGCGCCGAGACCACGCCCACCTCGAAAGGCACTCCGAACTCGGCGAGGATCTCCGCGGCAGGCTCCACGGTGGGCCAGTCCGAGTCCGAGCCCATGATAATTCCAACTACTGGCTGCATTCTTTTTCTCCTTCGATCATCCGCTCGCGGGCGCTCACGACTGTGAGGGCCAGTGTGCATGAACCATGAAATAGGCGGCGGCGCGCGCATCGGCGCGCAGGGCGTCCACATCGCCTTCGCCACTGAGATTGACGTGCCCGATCTTGCGCCCCGGGCGATAGCCCTTGCCATACAGGTGAATCTTGGCCTGGGGATAGCGCTTCCACACCTCAGCCTGTCGCTCGGCCGAGCTGAGCCCTGGATCCTCCTCGCCGCCGAGGATGTTGGCCATCACCGTGTAGCCGGCGGTGGGGGTTGTCGCCCCCAGCGGCATATCCAGCACCGCGCGAAGATGCTGCTCGAATTGGCTAGTCACACAGCCATCCTGGGTCCAGTGCCCAGTGTTATGGGGGCGCATGGCCAACTCGTTGACAAAAATCTCGCCCGCGGTGGTTTCAAAGAGCTCCACCGCCAGCACCCCCGTCACTCCGAGTGTGTCCGCCACCCGGCGCGCCATCGCGGCGGTGCGCGCCTCGACGCTCTCATCGAGGCCAGGGGCCGGGGCAACCGCCAGCGCACACACCCCGTTTTCTTGCACCGATTCCACCACCGGCCAGCTCACGCATTCGCCGGAGGGACGGCGCGCCACCATGGCCGAGAGCTCGCGGCGCAGCTCCACCTTGGTTTCGGCCATGAGGTCAATGCCCTGGGCGAGCAGTGTCTCTACGCGTTCACACAGTTCCTCTTCGCTATCGACAAACCACACGCCCTTGCCGTCATAGCCGCCGCGGCGCGCCTTGAGGCATACCGCGCCGTTGACGCGGGCGAAGAACTCTCGGGCGTCGGCGATACTGGTGATGGCGGCGAAGTCGGGCACGGGTGCACCCAGCTCGCTGAGGTGGCGCCGCTGCAGCAGCTTGTCTTGGGCGTAGACCAGCGCCTCGGGGCGGGGCTGGATATTGACTCCCTCGCCGATGAGGGTGTGCTGGTGCTCATTGGGCACATGCTCGTGATCGAAGGTCACCACGTCTGCGCCGGCGCAGACCGCGCGGAGATCATCCAGATCAGTGTAGTCGCCTATATACACATCGTGGGCCACTTGCGCGGCCGAGGAGTCTGGGCGGGAGGCAAGCACGCGCAAGGATTGCCCCAATTCGATGGCCGCCGTCTGCATCATGCGGGCGAGCTGACCATCGCCGATCACGGCGACGATCGGAAAGCCGGGGGCGTGGGCGGACATGTTCTCGCTAGCTGGCTGCACTGTAGTCACAGATACACAGTGTAGGAGGTCAAAGACCCCGCTGGGTATTTGAGGCCACTCCAACCACCGCCCGTCTAGCGCCGCTGCGCCAGTACGGAATTAATAGCCTTGACCGCCTGCTTGGGCTTGGGTACCCCGCGAAAGACCATGGGGTGGGGTTGACCGGCTACCTCGAGGACCACAGCGCCGCGCTGCTTGCTCGCCCGGTAGATATAGCGCATCCCAATCGACTGGGAACGGGCGCGCAGGGCGGGCCCGCGCACCACTACCCGCTGGGTGGTCACCGTGAAGCGGCGGCGACGGGCGCGCACCACGGGCAGCACGAAGCGCCACAGCACCAGCAGTATCCACAGCAGCAGCACCAGCCCGCGGGTTTCTGCGGGAAAATAGCTTACCTGCTCATAGCCGGGGCTGCCGGGCAGGCGATCGAAAAAGCCGATGGCGATCCACGCCAGCCCTGTCCACAGCACGAGTTCGAGCGCCGGGAAGGTCAATCCTGTCACCGGGGTGGTGGCGTCAAAGATGCAGCGCTCGCGGTTGTCCACAATGGTCATAGTGGCCTCACAGCCTAGCGCTTCAGCCGCAGGTGCTCCACATCGCCGGCGGAGAGCTGGTGGAGCTCGCCGACCGTATCACGCACGTGGATGCGGCCATCATCACCCACACCCACACACTCCCCCTCCAGTACCTGCGTTTCCGAGAGATGCACCCGCACCTGCTGCCCAATAGAGCTGCACACCTCGCGGTAGGCGTCCATGGGGCTTATGACTCCGGCCGCCCACTGGCCGAGGCGGTGATGCAGCGCCAAGAGAATATCGCCAACGAGATCGGTGCGGTCTACCTCATAGCCTTCTAGCTCGAGCGAGGTGGCGTGCGGCACCGGCAGCTCCTCCTGGGTGAGCGAAACATTGAGGCCCAAGCCCATCACCAGCGCCGGCTCCTCGCCCAAGGAGACGGCTTCGCCGAGGATGCCGCAGAGCTTCTTGCCATTGAGCAGCACATCATTGGGCCACTTCAATTGGGCGTTGATGGAGTGCTCGCGCAAGGCGTCGATAAGCGCCAGCCCTGTCATCAGCGGCATTGTTCCCAGCCGCGCGAGGGCGGAGCCGTGGGGGCGGAATAACACAGACAAGGTGACCTGAGAATACGGCGGGGTGACCCACACGCGGTTCTTGCGCCCCTTGCCGGCGGTTTGGGATTCGGTCACCGCCGCGGACCAGGTGGGGGCGCCCTCGGTGGCCGCCCGAGCGAGATCCGTGTTCGTCGAACCGGTTTCTTCTGTGTAGTAGAGGTGCGTAAAAGGACCATGACCCACGACACGCTGGTGGAGTCGGGCCGTATCAATTGGTCTGCGCTCGTTCATGCCCTCCAAGAGTAGCCGTTTATTCGTCCTATGCACCGGATTGTGGCCACCGCAGCACAGTGCTCGCTGCGGCGGCTGTGTGGGAGAACACGGAAAAAGTTGGGCGACATGCCCGAAATTTCTAGACACAAAACAAAGAATGCTCTACTATCCCCAAACATGACAATTTCCTCACCTTTGCGCGCCGACACCCCCCCCGATCCGAATCGACGCCCCACCACCGCCGAAAAGATCGCCAGCTTAAAACAGCTGCGTTCCGAAGCCGCCACCCCCATGGGCACCCGCCCCATTGAGAAGCGGCACGACCAAGGCCGCCTCACCGCCCGGGAACGCCTCGATTTCCTGCTGGATGAGAACTCCTTTGTGGAAACCGATCAGCTGGCACGCCACCGCACCCACGAGTTCGGCATGCACGCACGCCGGCCGCTCACCGATGGCATTGTCACTGGCTGGGGCACCATCGACGGGCGGGAAGTCTGTGTCTTCTCCCAGGATGCTGCGGTCTTTGGCGGCGCCCTCGGAGAGGTCTATGGCGAAAAGATGATCAAGATCATGGAACTCGCCACCACCACCGGCCGCCCCCTCATCGGCCTATACGAGGGCGCGGGCGCCCGCATCCAAGAAGGCGCCGTCTCGCTGGATCTCATTGCGCAGACCTTCTACCAGAACGTGCAGGCATCCGGCGTGGTGCCGCAGATCTCGGTGATCATGGGCGCCTGCGCCGGCGGCAACGCCTACTCCCCCGCCCTCACCGACTTCGTGGTGATGGTGGATGAAAGCTCCAAGATGTTCGTCACCGGCCCGGACGTGATCAAGACCGTCACCGGCGAGCTCATTACCCAAGAGGAGCTGGGCGGCGCCTCCACCCACATGTCCACCGCCGGCAATACCCACTACACCGCCACCTCAGACGAGGATGCGCTCGAGTGGGTGCAGGACCTGCTGCGCTATCTGCCGAATAACAACCGCGACCAGGCCCCGCCGGAGGAACCGGTGGATCTCGCGGAGCTGCCGAGCGTGGAGGAGCTGGCCCTCGATTCCATCATCCCGGACGCCCCCAGCGTTCCCTACGATGTGCGCGATGTGATCTCCGCCCTCACCGATGACGCCGATTTCTTCGAGATCCAGGCCGATCGTGCCGAGAGCGTCGTCACCGCCTTCGGCCACGTCGATGGCCAGCCGGTGGGATTCGTGGCGAATCAGCCGCTGCATTTCGCCGGCTGCCTCGATATCGATTCCTCCGAGAAGGCCGCCCGCTTCGTGCGCACCTGCGATAGCTTCAATATCCCGATCGTGATGCTGGTGGATGTGCCCGGCTTCCTGCCCGGTGCGGCCCAAGAATATGGCGGCATTCTGCGTCGTGGCGCGAAGCTGCTCTACGCCTATGGCGAGGCCACCGTGCCGAAGATCACCGTGACCATGCGCAAAGCCTATGGCGGCGCCTATTGCGTGATGGGCTCCAAGGGCCTCGGCGCCGATCTGAACCTGGCGTGGCCGACTGCGGAGATCGCGGTGATGGGCGCAGCCGGCGCGGTGGGCTTCATCTACCGCAAGGAGCTGAGCGCAGCAGCCGCCGAGGGCAAGGACGTGGCCGCGCTCATCGAATCCTTTGAGCGGGAGTACAACGACCACTTCCTCACCCCCTATCAGGCTGCCGAGCGCGGGCTTATCGACGCCGTCATCCTGCCCTCGGAAACGCGCGAGTCCATCATCCGCAACCTGCGCCTGCTGCGTTCCAAGGTGGAGCATCGCCACGCCCGCAAGCACGGCAATATGCCGCTCTAAGGGCCCGCGGCCGGGGTGGCGAGGCGCCATCCCACCACCCCATACCCCCACCTCATCTCAGGGAAATACCCACCTCATACCGAGGCGAGGTGGGGGTTTTCCCACCGAACACTACCCCCGTATATGTGGATTTTTGCGGTGAAAATTGAAATGAAGGCTGCTTTGGACAACATTGTGGCCTTCAACACCTAAACTTAGGAACTATGACTGCCGCACAGACTCCGGGCGATACCATGCCCGACGTAAACACGACCGCAGGCAAGCTCGCCGATCTGCGAGCGCGCCTGACTGAAACCCACGCCCCGATGGGCCCTGCCTCTGTGGAGAAGGTCCACGAGGCGGGTAAGAAGACCGCCCGTGAGCGCATTGAGTACCTGCTCGATGATGGCTCCTTCGTGGAGATCGACGCCCTCGCCCGGCACCGCTCCAAGAACTTCGGCCTCGATGCCAAGCGCCCCGTCACCGACGGTGTCGTCACCGGTTATGGCACCATCGACGGCCGCAAGGTGTGTGTATTTTCCCAGGATGGCGCCGTCTTCGGTGGCGCCCTCGGCGAGGTCTACGGCGAAAAGATCGTCAAGATCATGGATATGGCGATTAAGACCGGCGTGCCGATCATCGGCATCAACGAGGGTGCGGGCGCCCGTATTCAGGAGGGCGTGGTCTCCCTCGGCCTCTACTCCAAGATCTTCTTCCGCAATACCCAAGCCTCCGGCGTGATCCCGCAGATCTCGCTGATCATGGGCGCCTGCGCTGGTGGCCACGTCTACTCCCCCGCTCTCACGGACTTTATCGTGATGGTGGACAAGACCTCCAAGATGTTCATCACCGGTCCCTCGGTGATCAAGACCGTCACCGGCGAGGAAGTGACCCAGGAAGAGCTGGGTGGCGCCTCCACCCACATGGCTACCTCCGGTACCTCCCACTACACCGGCGCAGATGACGCCGACGCCCTCGACTGGGTGCGCGAGCTCATCGGCTTCCTCCCGCAGAACAACCGCGACGAAGCCCCGCGTGTTGAGGCGGAGATCATGGAAGGCTCCATCCAGGACAACATCAACGAAGCTGACCTGGAGCTGGACACCCTCATTCCGGATTCCCCGAACCAGCCTTATGACATGAAGGACGTCATCACCCGCATCATCGATGATGGCGACTTCTTGGAGATTCAGGAAAACTACGCCGAAAACATCATCATCGGTTTCGGCCGCGTCGAGGGCCGCTCCGTGGGTATTGTGGCCAACCAGCCGATGCAATTCGCCGGCTGCTTGGACATCAAGGCTTCCGAGAAGGCCGCCCGCTTCGTGCGCACCTGCGATGCCTTCAATATCCCGATCCTCGAGTTCGTGGACGTGCCCGGGTTCCTGCCCGGCACCAACCAGGAGTACGAGGGCATCATTCGCCGCGGCGCGAAGCTGCTCTACGCCTACTGCGAGGCCACTGTCGGCAAGATCACCGTGATCACCCGCAAGTCCTATGGCGGCGCCTACTGCGTGATGGGCGGCAAGGAAATGGGCGCGGACATCGTGCTCGCATGGCCCACCGCACAGATCGCCGTGATGGGCGCCTCCGGCGCCGTGGGCTTCATCTACCGCAAGGAGCTGAAGGCCGCCGCCAAGGAGGGCAAGGACGTCCAAGAGTTGATGAAGGAATACGAGGCCGAGTACGATCGCGAACTCGTTAACCCCTACATGGCTGCCGAGCGCGGCTTCGTCGACGCCGTGATCCCGCCGTCCGAGACCCGCGGCCAGATCATCGAGGGCCTGCGCCTGCTCGACCGCAAGGTTGTCAGCGTTCCCGCCAAGAAGCACGGAAATATCCCGCTCTAAGCCGGCTACCACGCGCGAGCCCACGAGAAGTTTAAAGGAAGAAAGCATGTCAGACTCCCGTCCGGAGAACACGGATTCCCCAGAGACCACTGAGGCAGCAGAGGCTGCAAAGAAGCCCTTCTTGAGTATCGTCAAGGGCAATCCGAGCGACGCTCAGGTGGCCGCATTGACCACCGTGTTCGCTGGGCTTGCTTCTGCGGCCGCGGCAGCCGAGAAGAAAGAAGTCGACCGCAACAAGTGGGGCAATTACGCCGAGCGGCTCAACCGCCCGACCACCTATAACCCCAACGCATTCCGCAACGTCAGCTTCTACTAGCTCTCCCAGAAGCAGCCTCGCGCTTCCAGCGCCGCCCCGTTGTACCCACTGTGGTAGAACGCGGCGGCGCTGTCGCATGTGTAGCCACCACCTACGCCTCCCCTTTCATGGCCTTAACCTGCCCCAAGCACACCCCGTGTAGGCGGTAAGAGGATAATTGTTGCCGTTAGCACAACGCTTTCACTGTGGCGGTCCGTGGCGCCTAGCGTCATCCCAGCCAGCCTGCATCGACTGAGCTGGGGCGTCCGCGCGGCCACCGGCCCGTCCAGTTTTGTCTTCTTCACGATGGAAAAGAGGAACATGAACGCGACAACCTCCGACACGGGCTCACCCGCAGCGCAGACGCGTGGCCCGATCAGTGAGTTAACGCTTAGAGCGGTCATCATCGGTGGTCTCATTACCCTGGTCTTCACCGCTGCCAATGTGTACTTGGGACTGAAGGTGGGTCTCACCTTTGCCACCTCCATCCCGGCTGCGGTGATCTCGATGGCGATCCTGCGTAAGTTCGCAGGCCACACCATCCAAGAAAACAATATTGTGCAGACCATCGCCTCTGCCGCCGGCACCCTATCTGCCATTATCTTCGTGCTCCCCGGCCTCGTCATGATCGGCTGGTGGAGCGGCTTCAGCTACTGGGAGACGGCGTTCGTGTGCGCCATTGGCGGCATTTTGGGCGTGATGTATTCCATCCCGCTGCGCCGCGCCCTCGTCACCGGCTCGGATCTGCCCTACCCCGAGGGCGTCGCCGCCGCCGAGGTGCTCAAGGTGGGCGATGAGCAAGGCTCGGTCGAGGAGAATAAGCGCGGACTCGCCGTAATCGTCGGCGGCGCGCTGGTCTCTGCCGGCTATGGCCTGCTGGCCGCGGTGCGCGCCGTGGCGGGCTCGGTCACCTCCACCTTCAAATTCGGCGCCGGCGGCACCATGATCGGCGGCAGCCTCTCCCTGGCGCTGATCGGCGTCGGCCACCTAGTGGGCGTGGCCGTGGGTATCGCCATGCTCGTGGGCCTCGCCATCTCCTATGGTGTGCTGCTGCCCATCTTCACCTCCGACGATATTGCCGCTGGCGGGGTCCTCGACGAGGTCGTGCCCGCCATGTTCTCCTCGGATGTGCGTTTCGTGGGCGCTGGTGCCATGGCGGTGGCCGCCATCTGGACCCTGCTGAAGATCATTGGCCCCATCATCTCCGGCATGAAGGATGCTCTGGCTTCCTCCCGTGCCCGCCACGATGGCCAGTCCGTGCCCCTCACGGAGCGCGATATCCCCTTCAGCATCGTGGTCACCACCACTCTGATTTCCATGCTGCCGGTGGGGCTGCTGCTGTGGCTATTTGTGAAGGATTCCTCCATCACCCACCACACCACCGGCCTGGTGCTGCTGAGCATCATCTACGTACTGCTGGTGGGCCTAGTAGTGGCCGGTATCTGCGGCTATATGGCCGGTCTCATTGGTGCCTCCAACTCCCCGATCTCGGGTGTGGGCATCATCGTGGTGATCACCGCGGCGCTGCTGATCAAGCTGGTCACCGGCAATGAGCACGAAACCAACGCCACCGCCTTGGTGGCCTACACGCTGTTTACCTCGGCGGTGGTATTCGGTATTGCCACCATCTCGAACGATAACCTGCAGGACCTCAAGACCGGCCAGCTGGTGGGCGCAACCCCGTGGCGCCAGCAGTTTGCGCTGATCATCGGTGTGCTCTTCGGCTCCGCCATCATTCCGCCGGTGCTGCAGCTGATGCTCACCGGTTTCGGCTTCGTGGGCATGGAGGGCGCCGGCCCGGATGCGCTGGCCGCACCCCAGGCGGCGCTGCTGTCCAGCGTGGCTGAGGGCATCTTTGGCAATTCCTTGGATTGGAGCCGCATCGGCTTGGGCGCGCTCATCGGTGCCGGCATCATCGTGGTAGACGAGATCCTCCGCCGCACCACCCGCTTCTCCCTGCCGCCGCTGGCAGTGGGCATGGGCATGTACCTGCCCGTGGCCCTCACCCTCATCGTGCCGATTGGCGCCTTCATCGGTTTCTTCTACAACCGCTGGGCCGATAAGCACGACGATCCGGAGCCGATCAAGCGCCTCGGCGTGCTGCTGGCCACCGGCCTGATTGTGGGTGAGTCGCTATTTGGTGTGCTCAACGCCGGCATCATCGCTGCCGCAGGCACCTCGGATCCGCTGGCCCTATTCGGCGAGGACTTCGCCCCGATCGCGCAATGGCTGGGCGTGCTCGTCTTCGCCGGCGCCGCCGCGGCCATGTACCGCTGGGTGGGTAAGAAGGCCACCAGCTAGGATCTGTGCACATGCGTCTCGTTCTCGCCTCCGCCTCCCCGTCCCGCCGCTCCATCCTGCGCGCCGCCGGTGTCGAACCGCTGTGCCAGCCCGCAGAGGTGGATGAGCGCGCCATCGAGGCTGCGCTGGCGGGGCGAGAACCGCAGGAGATCGTCAGTGCGCTCGCCCGCGCCAAGGCCGAGGCGGTGGCCGAGCGCTTCGCCACAGACATCGTGGTGGGCTGCGATTCCATGTTGCTTATCGACGGCCACCTCCAGGGCAAGCCCCACACCGTGGAGGCAACCATCGAGCGCTGGCGGGCGCAGCGGGGACGCACCGCCACGCTCATCACGGGCCACTGCATTATCTCGCCGCAGGGCTGCGTCGATAAGTCTGCGCAGACCCGTCTGCGTTTTGCCGAGGCCAGCGACCGCGATATCGAGGCCTATGCCCGCACCGGCGAAGCGCTGGAATGTGCTGGGGCTTTTACTCTCGAAGCCATCGGCGGCTGGTTTATTGATCGCATCGAGGGCGATCCCTCGAGCGTGATCGGGCTATCGCTGCCGGTGCTGCGCTCAGCGCTGTATCAGCTGGGCTATGAGGTCCACGAATTTCTGCGCTGAGGCTGCTGCGGCGACTATCCTCGGAAGCCATGACGGAATTTAAGGATATGCTCGCCCCACCGCCACTGCACCTGCCGGAGGATCCGGCCGCCGATGCTGCCGGCCCGCTGGTGTCTGCGGTGCTCAGCCACCCCGAATCCCCGCTGCTCTGGGCCCAGCTCGCCGAAGAGGCCCTAGCCGCCGCCGACAGCGATAGCGATCGGGCGCAGGCCTATGCCTATGCCCGCACCGGCTATCACCGCGGCCTCGATCGGCTGCGCGCCCACGGCTGGAAGGGCTGGGGGCCACTGCCCTACTCCCATGAACCGAACCGCGGGGTGCTGCGCGCTATCGCCGCCCTCGCACGGGTATCGGCGATGATCGACGACACAGCGGAATACGAGCGCTGCGAGCAGATGCTGAAGGACGCCGACCCCGAGGCCGCCGCCACCCTCCTGCGCTAGACGCGCGGCCACTCCTTCATCACGTCCTCGTGATCGAGCTGCTCCCAGCGCGCATGCTGCGGCTCCTGGGTGCGCACCGCCGCCACCAGCGACTCCGCCACCCACACATCGCCGACGATCAACATCACGCTTTCCACCAGCCCGGTGAGGGTGCGCGGCTTGGTGGATGCGGCCTGCTTCACCGCCTCGGTGCGGATCCTCCCTAAGGCGTTCTCCCGCTGGGCATCATCCACCACGAAAGCGCGAATAGTATTCAGCGCATCCACCTCTTGGGTGGCGTCGAGACCGGCGGCGAGTACCGCGCGCACAAAAGCCTTTTCATCATCGCTGCCGGGCCGCAACAGCACCATCAGCCGCCGCTGGTTCAACTCGAGGGCGGCCACACGCCGTTCGAGGGACTGCACATCAGTCATGGTGGATCTCCTTTATACGAGGCATCGTGACTCTATGGGCTGATTATAAAACCGGCCCAGACCATGGCGAAGGCCCGGCCCCGATGAGATTCATCGAGTCCGGGCCCTGCGCCTCACACGGCGCTCGAGCGTATGCCCCTAGGGCGCGCTCTTAAGCGTGCTTGGCCTCCACGCGCTTGATAGCTTCCTCGGCCACCATTTCCTGGATACCCATGTCCAGCTCGGAGGTGAAGCCCACGCAGGAGCAGTTGATCTCACCGAGCACGTAGGTGTCGCCGCCATCCTCGGCGTCGTCCAGCATGAAGTCAGCGGTCCAGATCAGCGGGATGTTGTCGCCGCCGAGCTTCTCCGCGATGACCGGGCGCACATCGGCGAACATATCGATGAGCTCCTGCCACTCTTCCGGCTTGTCATAGGAGTACTTGGCGCCGGAGAAGAGGGTGGCGGAGAAGTTGTCGCCGCCCGCGGCCGGCTTCTTGTGCACCACAAACACCGGGTGCGGGCCCACCAGCAGAATGCGGATCTCGCCCTCGACGATGCGCGGCATGAAGCGCATATCGACCAGCATGCCGTTGTCGCCGATGATGTACTGCTCACAGAAGTCAATGAACTCGCCGAGCTCACGAACCTCGGTGTGGTTGTCCACGGCCTCGGTGCACTTGAGCTTGGTGTCGAGGGGCAGCTCGGTGCCGGGCTCGACGGAGGCGGCCAATTCCTTATCCTCCAGCTGCACGCGCCAAATGCCGGAGCCGGTGGAGCCGCGGTTCTGCTTGAGCACGCGCTCACCATAGGACAGGGAGGACGGGAAGGTGGAGTGGAACTTCTCCACGTCGTAGTAGGCGTAGGTATCATCCGGCACCAGATCGGTGGAGGCGAGCTTGACCAGGGCGTCCTTGGCGCCATAGGCCATCATCTCCTCCGGGGTGGACATGCCCACCAGGCCGGCCTCCTCGGAGAGCTTGGTGAGGAGGGTGAAGTAGCCCTTCTCGCCGCCGGGGATATTGCCGGGATTGACGCGGGAAATATAGGCGTCGAAATTCTCGGACACGTACTCAAAAAGCTGCTCGGACCACTCGGGGCGGTAAAACACCACCTCGGACTTCCAGCCCTTTTCCTTAATGGCGTTAACGATCGGCAGGGTGTCCTTGCGGTGACCGTTGAACTGCTTGTCGTTGCCGCCTTCAACCTCGAAAACGACGATACCCTTCTTCATAAGCCTAAAACTCTCCTTGTAGAGCGATTGTGAGTCGTGCATGCAGATGTGAAGATCACATAAACTGCGCTGGCTGGAGGGCGCGTGGCGCACCATTCTTCAGCCGGTGCGTAATAGTCAGCAGGCCCGCTAACGACACTGCTCAGCAGCACAGCGATACGTAGATGTGCGCTCGACGCGGAAGGCGCTTAGAGAATTACTTCCGAGATCGAGTGCTTACTGAGCACTGTGTACGTCGTGAAACTCTCACTAAGTGAGTGCTTAATAGAGGAAAATGCCTCGACAACCATTACTCAGATAATTCTAAGGCAGCACTGTTACTTTCGCTCCACATGCCCCTAAAGCGTAATGAATGACACACTGCGCGAGTGAGAGTGATGCCCCAACTGGTGATAAAAGTAGAGTGGAAGCTTCTCGTGTGTGCGGGTTCGTGCTCGCTGCCACCACTGCAGGCCACTGCCGGCAGGATGGCAGACGATGCTGGCTCCTAGCGTCGTCACGCGCTAGGCCACGGCCTCGCACACCTAACGCCCACTGTATGAGGAATGTGATTGTCCATGCCGATCCCTTTTGACCCCAACCCCGTGCTCGCGGACTATGCCCATCCGGAGAAGATCGTGTCGGCGTCCTGGTTGTCCGCACGTCTGGGCACCCCCGGGCTCCGCGTGGTGGAATCCGACGAGGACACCCTCCTCTACGACATCGGCCACGTGCCCGGGGCGGTGCGCATCGATTGGCGCGGCGAGCTCAATGATCCGCTGATCCGCGATTACATCACCGCCGAGCAATTCGCCGAGCTCATGCGCTCGAAGGGCATTGCCAATGATGACACCGTGGTGATCTACGGCGATAAGTCCAATTGGTGGGCCGCCTATACCTTCTGGGTATTCACCCTCTTCGGCCACAAGGACGTGCGCCTGCTCAATGGCGGCCGCGATGCTTGGATGGCCGAGGAGCGCGACACCAGCTTCGTGGTGCCGGAGTATCCCCGCACCAACTACGAGGTGCCCGTCCGCGATGATTCCGAGCACCGCAGCCTCGTGGCCGAGGTGCGGGCCAAGCTCGGAGAAACCACGCTGCTCGATGTCCGCGAGCCCGATGAGTACACCGGCGCCGCCTCCAACGCCGAGGGCTACCCCGCCGACACCGTCTCCCGTACCGGCCATATCCCCACCGCCATCAACGTGCCGTGGAATAAGGCCGTCTACGCCAATTCGCGCTTCCGTTCCCGCGAAGAACTCGCCGAGCTCTACGCCGACTACGACAAGGACGCCGACACCATCGTCTACTGCCGCCTCGGCGATCGCTCCGCGCACAGCTGGTTTGTGCTCAAGTACCTGCTCGGCTTCAGCAATGTCCGTAACTATGACGGCTCCTGGATCGAGTGGGGCAACATGATCGGCATGCCCATCGTGCACGGCGAGGAGCCGGGCACGCTCGAGTAGCGACCCCAGCGCTCGCGCGGCTTTACGGGCGGCTCGCGGCTGCGGGCGCCGTTGCGAGCATTCGCGGTAGCAGCAGCTCAGCGACCTCTACTTTTGCTCACAAGACATTCCGACTAGCATCACTAGGCACACCCCGAGGACGTCTCCGATGTCCGGCTTCTCCTCGGCCGGTGTGCCTTCACTTATGCCCGTGCCTCTGACATCGCATCCGAGCCCGCGGACGCTGTGCAGGGAAAATAAGGCCACGGGAGCAGGAGTATCTGGGGTGCGCGGGTGTCCGCAGCGCCCCACGCCACCTGTACGCCTTACCCAAATTTAGGTGTGGACGGTGGGGGTAATTACGAAATAACTGATCCAAGCCGCCTTTGCTTTGTTGTTAGGTGTGTAACAATGACAGGTAGCCCGACGCTATCCTCACTGCGCATGCCTGTGCATAGCGAGGATCGCACAGCAAAAACTTAAAGGTTTTCAAAACTCAGGAGGGGTTTTAGTGACCGTCGAACAAAAGAAGATCACCAAGGTGCTGGTTGCCAACCGTGGTGAGATCGCCGTCCGCGTTATCCGTGCCGCTCGCGATGCAGGAATCGCCAGCGTTGCGGTCTACGCCGAGCCTGATGCCGAGGCACCCTTTGTCGCCTTGGCCGATGAGGCATTCGCCCTCGGCGGCTCCACCTCTGCAGAGTCCTACCTGGTCTTCGACAAGATCCTCGATGCCGCCAAGAAGTCCGGCGCCGACGCCATTCACCCTGGCTACGGCTTCCTGTCGGAAAACGGCGACTTCGCCCAGGCCGTCATCGATGCCGGCCTGATTTGGATTGGCCCCTCCCCGCAGTCCATCAACGATCTCGGCGATAAGGTCACCGCTCGCCACATCGCGCTGCGCGCCGAAGCACCGATGGCCCCGGGTACCAAGGAGCCGGTCAAGGACGCCGATGAGGTGGTGGCCTTCGCTAAGGAGCACGGCCTGCCCATCGCCATTAAGGCAGCCTTCGGCGGCGGCGGCCGCGGCATGAAGGTGGCCTACAAGATGGAAGAGGTCGCCGACCTCTACGATTCCGCTACCCGTGAGGCCACTGCCGCCTTCGGTCGCGGCGAGTGCTTCGTGGAGCGCTACCTAGACAAGGCCCGCCACGTGGAGTGCCAGGTGGTGGCCGATATGCACGGCAACGTCGTGGTTGCCGGCACCCGTGACTGCTCCCTGCAGCGCCGCTTCCAGAAGCTCGTTGAGGAGGCCCCGGCCCCGTTCCTTACCGATGAGCAGCGCACCCAGCTGCACGAGTCCGCGAAGCGTATTTGTAAGGAGGCCGGCTACTACGGTGCTGGCACCGTCGAATATCTGGTGGGCTCGGATGGACTCATCTCCTTCCTCGAGGTGAACACCCGTCTGCAGGTGGAGCACCCCGTCACCGAGATGACCACCGGCCTGGACCTCGTGCGCGAGCAGTTCCGCATCGCCGAGGGCCGCGAGCTGCACATCAAGGAAGACCCCAAGCCGCGCGGTCACGCCTTCGAGTTCCGTATCAACGGCGAGGACGCTGGCTCCAACTTCATGCCGGCCCCCGGCACCGTGGTGAAGTACCACGAGCCCTCCGGCCCGGGCGTGCGCATGGACGCCGGTATCGTTCAGGGTTCCGTGATCGGTGGCCAGTTCGACTCCATGCTGGCGAAGCTCATCGTCTACGGAGAGACCCGCGAGGAGGCGCTGCAGCGCTCCCGCCGCGCTCTCGCCGAGTACGTTGTTGAGGGCCTGCCCACCGTGATCCCCTTCCACGCACACATCGTGGAGAACCCCGCCTTCGTGGGCGATGGTGAAGGCTTCGACGTCTACACCAAGTGGATCGAAGAGGAGTGGGACAACCCGATCGAGCCCTACGTGGATCCCGCCGACGCCGATGAGGAAGAGGAAAAGATCCCCTCCCAGAAGGTGGTCGTGGAGATCGACGGCCGTCGCGTCGAGGTGGCCCTGCCGGGCGACCTGGCTCTGGGCGGTGGCGCTGGCGGCGCCAAGAAGAAGGCCAAGAAGCGTCGTGCTGGCGGCAGCAAGAAGGCTGTCTCCGGTGACGCCGTGGTCGCCCCGATGCAGGGCACCGTGATCAAGGTGAACGTGGAAGAGGGCCAGGAAGTCAACGAAGGCGACACCGTTGTGGTCCTCGAGGCCATGAAGATGGAGAACCCCGTGAAGGCCCACAAGTCCGGCACCGTGGAAGGCCTCAGCGCCGAGAACGGCTCCGGCGTGTCCAAGGGCGAGCCGCTCATGGAGATCAAGTAGTCACATACCCTCCCGCATAGCCGCGTGCTGCCTCGTGCACACGCGGCTATGTGCTGTCTAGGGCGTGTGCTGCCTAGGGTGCCTAGTGAGCGCCTAGCTCACCTCGCGGCGACACGCTCTGTGGCGGCTAAGGCGGTTCGCGATAGAAACTGGCCCCTGTCCTTGCCGGACAGGGGCCAGTTCGCTTATGCGCAGCGGGCGCGGCGGCTACTCGATGACGAGGAGCAGGTCGCCGCCCTCAACCTTGGTGGGTTGTTGCAGCGCCACGCGGGTGATGGTGCCATCCACGGGGGCGGTGATGGAGGCCTCCATCTTCATGGCCTCGATCACGGCCACGGCGTCGCCGGCGGAGACTTCATCGCCCACGGAGGCGTTCACGGTGACCGCACCGGCGAAGGGGGCAGCCACATGGCCCGGGTTGTTCGGGTCGGCCTGCTCGGCGGCGGCGGTGATGGATTCCACCGACCGGTCGCGCACCTTGATGGGGCGGATCTGGCCATTAACATTGCACACCACGGTGCGCATACCTTTATCGTCCGGCTCGGAGATAGCGTCGAGACGCACCACGAGACTGGACTGGTTCTCCAAGCGGATCAGAGATTCCTCGCCGGACTTCAAGCCGTAGAAGAACTCGCGGTCCGTCAGCACCGAGGTATCGCCGAAGAGGCGACGGTGCTCGGCGAACTCCTTGGTGGGCTGCGGGAAGAGCAGGTGGTTGAGCATCTGGCGGCGGGTATCCACATCCTCGCTGCGCAGTGCCTCCTCCGAGTCGGAGGACAGCGCCTCCAGCGGGTCCTTGCCCTGGGCTCGGCCATCGAGGGCGCGGCTGCGCAGCGGCTCCGGCCAGCCACCCGGAGGGGTGCCCAGCTCGCCGCGGAGGAAGGCGATCACAGAATCCGGGATGTCGTATTTCTGCGGATCCTTGGCGAAGTCCGCCGGATCCACGCCCGCACCGACCAGGTGCAGGGCGAGATCGCCCACTACCTTCGAGGAAGGCGTCACCTTGGTGGGACGGCCCAGCATATCGCTCACGGCTGCGTAGTAGTCCTCGATCAGCTCGAAGCGATCCGCCAAGCCCAAGGCGGTGGCCTGTGCCTTGAGGTTCGAGAGCTGCCCGCCCGGGATCTCGTGTCGGTAGACGCGGCCCGTGGGGCCGGCCAGCCCGGTTTCGAAGGGGGCATACATTTGGCGCACGGCCTCCCAGTAGGGCTCCATATCGGAGATCGCCTTCAGCGATAGCCCGGTGTCGCGCTCGGTATTGGCAAATGCCGCCACAATCGCGGAGAGCGAGGGCTGCGAGGTGGTGCCCGCCAGGGGCGCGGAGGCGCCATCGACGGCATCGGCACCGGCCTCGGCCGCCGCCATATAGGTGGCCAGCTGGCCGCCAGCGGTGTCGTGGGTGTGCACGTGCACCGGCAGGTCGAATTCCTTGCGCAAAGCCGACACCAGGGTGCGGGCGGCCTGCGGGCGCATCAGCCCGGCCATGTCCTTGATGGCCAGGATGTGGGCGCCGGACTCCACGATCTGCTCCGCGAGCTTCAGGTAGTAGTCCAGGGTGTAGAGCGACTCATTCGGATCGGCCAGGTTGCCGGAGTAGGCCATGGCCACCTCGGCCACGGCGATATTGGTCTCTAGCACTGCCTCGATGGCGGGACGCATCTGCGAGACATCATTGAGCGCATCGAAGATACGGAAGATATCCACGCCCGAGCGGGCGGCTTCTTCGACGAAGGAGTGGCACACCGTGTCCGGGTAAGGGGTGTAGCCCACGGTATTGCGGCCACGCAAGAGCATTTGGATATTCACATTCGGAATAGCCTCGCGGAGCTGATCCAGCCGCTCCCACGGATCCTCGTGGAGGAAGCGCAGGGCCACATCGTAGGTGGCGCCGCCCCAGGCCTCTACAGAGAGCAACTCCGGGGTGAGATAGGACTGCGCCCGCGCGGCGTGCACCAGCGCGGACTGGCGCACTCGGGTGGCGAGCAGGGATTGGTGGGCATCGCGGAAGGTGGTATCGGTGACCGCGAGGGTGGTGTTCGCGCGCAGCTGCTCGGCGAACTTCTGCGGGCCGAGCTCCTGGAGCACATCGCGGGAACCACGGGGGCGCTCCCCCTTGGGTACCACCGGAAGTTTCGCCTTGGCGCGGCCCACCTGGGGCGCGGCACCATTGGGCTGGTTGACGGTGACATCGGCGAGGTACTCGAGGATGCGGCTGGGCTCATCATCGGCGGGCGGGGCCTGCAGGAGCCACGGGTGGTCCTCGATGAAGGAGGTGGAAATCCGCTTGTGCAGGAAGTCCTCCTCGCGCAGTAGAGCGCGCAGGAAGCCGATATTGGTGGCCACCCCGGAGACGGTGAACTCGGCCAAAGCGCGCTGGGCGCGCGATACCGCGATGGCAAAGTTCGGGCCACGGCAGGTCATCTTCACCAATAGCGAGTCGAAGTGCGCGGTAATCTCGCCGCCCAGCATGGCGGCGCCATCCAGGCGCACGCCTGCTCCGCCCGGGGAGCGGTAGGCGGTGATCACGCCGGTATCGGGGCGGAAACCGTTATTCGGATCCTCGGTGGTGATACGGCACTGCAACGCCGCGCCTTCGGTGTGAATGGCGTCCTGGGTGAGTCCCAGCTGCTTCAAGGTGGCACCCGCGGCGATGCGCAGCTGAGTCTGCACGATATCTACCTGGGTGACCTCCTCGGTCACGGTGTGCTCCACCTGGACGCGCGGATTCATCTCGATGAACACGTGCTTGCCGTTTTCGTCCACAAGGAACTCCACGGTACCGGCGCCAACATAGCCAATGGACTGACAGAACTTCACCGCATCGGCACAGATCTTCTCGCGGAGCTCTGCGCTGAGCTGCTGGGCGGGGGCGATCTCCACCACCTTCTGGTGGCGGCGCTGCAAAGAGCAGTCGCGCTCGTAGAGGTGGATGACATCACCGGTGGTATCGGCGAGGATCTGCACCTCGATGTGCTGCGGGTTAATCACCGCGCGCTCGATATACACGCTCGCATCGCCGAAGGCCGAGAGCGCTTCACGGGAGGCTTCTTCCGCGAGGGCACGCAGCTTATCAGGGCTGGGGATAAAACGCATGCCGCGTCCGCCACCGCCGGCCACAGCCTTCACAAAGATCGGGTACTCCTGCCCCTCGGCAGCAGCCACGATGTCATCGATATTGTCACTCGGCGTGGACTCCTCCAGGGTGGGCAGTCCAGCCTTGCGGGCGGCGGTGACAGCCGCGGCTTTGTCGCCGGTGAGATCGAGGATCTCGGCGGGCGGGCCGACGAAGGTGATGCCGGCATCGGCACACTTGCGGGCAAGAGTGGCGTTTTCCGAAAGGAAGCCATAGCCGGGATAGATGGCATCCGCTCCAGCTTTCTGGGCGGCGCGGATAATCTCATTCGGATCTAAGTAGGCCTTGACAGGCGCGCCTTCTTTTCCGATGCGCACGGCCTCGGTGGCATGCGAGCGGTGGAAGGAGTTGCGATCCTCGATGGGATAGACCGCCACCGTGCTGGCGTCGATCTCATAGGCGGCGCGGAAGGCACGGACCGCGATCTCACCGCGGTTGGCCACGAGCACCTTGTCAAAACTGGGCAGGGACTGATCCTGATTCATATATCTCTTTCTTGGTCATGCGCCCGTTGTGTCGGGCATATCACACAGAGTAGTGCCTTGGAGCGCCATACTATGCATGCGCCGGGAAAAGCACATGGCTCCGGCGCATGTAAGGAGGAACATGCACCGGAGCCATGATCGTCTCCCTCACACATCCCACATCCTAATGTGGAACGCACCCTAAGAGCCCGTACGCCTGCGCGCCGACTGGTGTGCGGCGATGGTTCATCGCCCACAGCAGCGAAAGTGAAGTCCTAGCGGAACGCTGTCTTTAACTCGGTTATGACTGCCGTAAAGACCTGAGTGCCGCTTTTTTCTTCATCTCCCGCGTGTGCAGGAACCACCATGTCGGCGCAGCTGCGTGATGCGTCCACTATGCCTGTGGATCTGGGAGTGAGTGAGAGACGCTACCGCCCCTCCTCGGGGGCATCCCCGGCAGGAAGGTGCGGAAGTCGTGTTATTCGACCGTCTGCGCCGGAACCTTGCGCTGCTCTTCGCCGTTGTAGGCGGAGAGCGGACGGATGAGCGAGTTGGACTCATTCTGTTCAATGATGTGCGCCGTCCACCCGGTGATCCGCGCCATCACAAAGATTGGAGTAAAGAACTCCACATCGAATCCGAGCAGGTGATAGGCCGGTCCAGAGGGGAAGTCCAGGTTCGGCTTGATGCCCGTGGCCTCATCCATGGTTCGCGCCATGATGTCGTACATTTCCACCCACTTATCGCCATCGTGGTTCTCGGCAAGCTCCCGAAACGCCGCCTCCATGGTAGGGACGCGGGAATCGCCGCGCTTGTACACGCGGTGGCCGAAGCCCATGATCAGTTCCTTATTGGCCAGGGCATCCTTCACCCACTGCTCCGCGCGAGCAGGATCGCCGATCTGCAGCATGGTATGCATGACGGCTTCATTAGCGCCACCGTGCAGCGGCCCCTTGAGAGCACCGATGGCGCCAGTGACGGCAGAGTAGGTATCAGACATGGTGGAGGTGATCACGCGCGCCGTGAAGGTCGAGGCGTTGAAGGAGTGCTCCGCGTACAAAATGAGCGACTTATCAAAGGCCTCAATATCGGCGCGGTCATTGGCCGGGGATCCTTCCGCATCACCAAAGACCATGTGCAGGAAATTTTCCGCGAAGCCCTTACGCGTGGAGGGCTCGATATAGCCCTCGCCGCGGCGGCGGCGAATATCCAGGGCAACCACGGTCGGCAGCTTGGCCATGAGCTCCAGCGAAGTGCGGCGGATATGATCGGAGTCCTTGGTATAGGCCTCCGGGTCCTGGGAGCCGATATAGCTCACGGCACTGCGCAACACGTCCATGGGGTGGCAGGTGGTGGGCATCTTATTCACCAATTCGATCAGCCCGCGATCGATATGCCGCAGCGCCTTTTCGCGGATGGAGAAACGACGCAGCTCATCAGGGGTGGGCAGCTGACCATTCCACAGCAGGTAGGCCACCTCCTCGAAGGTGCAGTAGCGCGCGAGTTCCTGGACGGGGTAGCCGCGGTAGGTCAGGGAGTTGGTCTCCGGCACCACCTTGGACACGGCGGTGTAGTCCACCACCACCCCGGCAAGGCCCTTGCGAATCGTTGTGTCTTGCGTCATTGTTATGCCCCACTTTCTGGGTTGGTGTAGGTGAAGATTTCTTGATCGAAGGCGTTGTACTCGGCGTAGCGCAGCAGCTCATAGAGCCGGGAGCGGTGCTGCATTCGCTCCAGCCACCCTTCCTGGGTGCCCGTCGCTGCGAGCTCCTGGAGGGCGTCTTCTACTTGGCCCATGGCGATACGCAGCGTGGTCACGGGATAGATCACGGCGTTATAGCCGATGTCCTGGAGCTGCTGGGCGGTGAGCAGCTGGGTTTTGCCGAACTCTGTCATATTCGCCAAGAGCGGGATATCGACGGCGGCGCGGAAGGCCTCGAAGTCCTGGGGCGTGGTCAGCGCCTCGCTGAAGATCATGTCGGCTCCCGCATCGGCATAGGCGCGCGCCCGCTCGATGGCGGCGTCGATTCCTTCCACTCCTGCGGCATCGGTGCGGGCACAGATGATGAAGTTGGGATCGGCGCGTTCATTCACCGCGGCCGTGATGCGGCGAACCATGAGCTCGGTGGGCACCACCTCTTTGCCATCGAGATGGCCGCAGCGCTTGGGATTGACCTGGTCTTCGAGGTGGCAGCCGGCGACTCCGGCGCTTTCCAGCTCGGCGATGGTGCGGGCCGCGGACATGGGCTCACCGAAGCCAGTGTCGGCGTCGACAAGCACCGGTAAAGACGTGCTCCGGGCAATCTGCCGCGAGCGGGCAGCCACCTCGCTGAGGGTGGTCAGGCCGATATCGGGGAGCGCGAGATCGGCGGCGACCACGGCGCCGGAGACGTAGACGCCATCGAATGCGGCGTCCTCGATAGCCCGGGCGACCAGCGGCGAGAACGCGCCGGGCAGTCGCTGCAATTCGCCGCTGCGCAAAGCGCCGACGAAGCTGGCGCGGATATCGCGGGCAGTGGCCGCAGGTGCGAACAGTCGCTCGTTCATCTAGAACAGCCCCTTCCCCGTGTGCGGCGCTTGCGCCAGCACCTCCTCGCTCACCTGGAGATTGAGCTGATTCAGCTCGGTACCGTTGAGATCGGCACAGTGTTGCACCGCGTCAAGGAAGCGTTCCTGCTCCTGCTTATCGACGACGCCCTCTGCCAGAGTGGTGAATTTCTGGATGTAGTTCTCTCGGGCGAAGGGACGTGCGCCGAGGGGATGGGCATCCGCGACGGCGATCTCATCCTCGATCACCTCGCCGTTGCGCAGCGTGATCACGGCGCGGGCGCCGAAGGCCTTCTCCGCGGGATCGGTGGAGTGATAGCGGCGGGTCCACTCAGGATCTTCCACCGTGGAGATCTTGTGCCACAGCTCGATGGTCTCTGGGCGGTGGGCACGCTCGGGAGCATAGGAGCGCTCGTGGTGCCAATCGCCGTCCTCTAGGGCCACGGCGAAGATGTACATGATCGAATGATCGAGGGTTTCTCGGGAGGCATCGGGGTCGAACTTTTGCGGGTCATTCGCGCCCGAGCCGATCACGTAGTGGGTGTGATGGCTGGTGTGCAGCACAATGGACTCGATCTCGGAGAGATCGGCGATGCGCTCGCGCATCCGGCGCGCCAGATCGATGGGCGCCTGGGACTGATACTCCGCGGAGTGTTCCTTGGTGAAGGTATCGAGAATGGCCCGCTTCGGCTCGCCCTTCTCCGGCAGCGGCACCTGGTAGGTGTGCTCCGGCCCGGAGAGCAGCCAGGCGATCACGCCGTCCTCGCCCTCCCAAATGGGTGCTGGGGCGCCCTCGCCGCGCATCGCCCGATCCACCGCTTCGACGGCCATCTTGCCGGCGAAGGCCGGGGCGAAGGCCTTCCAAGAAGAGATGAGCCCCTTGCGTGATTGGCGAGTGGCCGTGGTGGTGTGCAGGGCCTGCCCGATGGCCTGGTAGATGGTCTCCTCGTCCAAGCCGAGCAGCGTGCCAAGCCCGGCAGCCACGGATGGGCCGAGATGTGCAACGTGGTCGATCTTGTGCTCATGCAGGCAAATGCCTTTGACGAGGTCCACCTGCACCTCATAGGCGGTGGCAATACCAGCAATGAGCTCCGCGCCCGAGCGGCCCGTGTGCTGGGCTACGGCAACCAGGGCGGGAATATTATCGCCGGGGTGAGAATACTCAGCGGCAAGGAAGGTGTCGTGGAAGTCGAGCTCGCGCACCGCCACGCCATTGGCCCACGCGGCCCATTCGGCGCTATAGGAGCCGGGGATGCCGAAGACCTGGGCGCCGCCGGTGGTGACGGCATGCGCCTCGGCCTGGCGGCGGGCCACGGTCACGGGGCGGCGAGCCACGGAGGCCGCGCTCACGGCCGCGTTGTCGATGAGGCGGTTGATGATCATCTCCTCAACGTCTGCCTCGATGGCCACGGGGTCCGTGGCAAGCGCCGCGATCTTGGCCGCGAGATGCTCGTCTCGCGGAAATTCTTCAGCGGAGCGGTAGGTCCGCACATCATGGATCTTCATGTCACTTCTCCCTGAGGGGTCGTGCCTTATGGGGTACCGCTAACGCTAGGGCGAAAAATGTTTCTCAGGTCACAGTAAAAGGTGAATATTTTTGCAGACTTACTTCGGCTGTTTTGTAAACCCTGTAAAATCCCCTGTTAGGTGTATACATAGCGAGGCAGGTAGTCATGGATAAACTTTTTGCGGGGGTACGGATTCGGGCGCTGCGTTCCGCCCGCCATCTCACCCAGGCGCAGATGGCGCGGCTGCTCGGAATCTCCACCAGCTATCTCAACCAATTAGAAAACGACAAACGCCCGCTCACCGCGCCGCTGCTGATCTCGCTGGCGCAACACTTCTCGGTGGGTGTGGACTACTTCTCCACCGATAGCGCCTATCGCCATATCGACGGGCTCAAAGAGCGCATCGCGCATGCCCCAGACATCGCGGTGAGCGATAATGAGCTCTACGAGATCGCCACCCACCATCCGGAATTCACAACCGCGCTGCTGCGCACCCCGCGGGATGAAGACGACAGCGCCTCGAACCCCTACGAGACTGTGCGCGATCTCTTTTATGCCCACCACAACCACTTCCCCGCTATCGAGGAGGAGGCCGAATCTCTCGCCGCGAGCCTCGGATCCGGCTCGCTGCGGAGCATGAACCTGGCCAAACGCCTCGCCGAGGATGCTGGGATCAGCGTCCGTTTTAATCACCATCACGTGGGACCCAAGCGGCAGCTCAGCGCCCACCGGGAATTACACCTGCGCAGTGATCTCTCCGCGGCGCAGCTCTGTTTCGAAATGGCCCTGCAATATGGGCTGGTCGTGCTGGATCCGCTCTTTGGCCGCATCGCCGCCACCCTGCCAGAGAGCACCCGCGACGTGGCGCGGCTGGGCTTGGCCCAGTACTTCGCCTCTGCCGTCACCCTGCCCTATGGAGAGTTCCTCGCCCAGGCCGAGCAGCTCAACTATGACATCGAGGCCCTCGGGGTCCGTTTTGGCACCTCCTTCGAGGCCACCTGCCACCGTCTATCCACCCTGCAACGCCCCGGCGCGCACGGGGTGCCCTTCTTCTTTATTCGCACCGATCGAGCAGGCAATATTTCCAAGCGCCAATCCGCAACCTCGTTCCACTTCTCCCACAGCGGCGGCAGCTGCCCGCTCTGGGTCATCCACCGCGCCTTCGACACCCCGGAGACCATCGTGCGCCAGGTCGCGGCCATGCCGGATGGCCGCACCTACCTGTGGATCGCGCGCACCATTACGCGCCGGGCGACGAGCTTTAGCCACCACCCCGCCCAGTTCGCCATTGGCTTGGGCTGCGATATCACCCACGCGGATCGCTTGGTGTATTCCCACGGGTTGAATCTCTCCCCGGACGCGGCCACCCCTATCGGCCCCGGCTGCCGGAGCTGCTCGCGGTCCGAATGCAATCAGCGGGCCTTCCCCTATGCCCGCTCTCGCGTGGAGATTGATCTCTCCCAGTCGGCCCGTTTCCCCTACGCCTAGCGCCCCCGGAACGCAACGAACCCCGAGATACGCTGCATATCTCGGGGTTCGCTACAGGCCTGTGGGCGTGTTACTCCAGATCGTCGTGCTGCACCAGCTGGCGGGCAGCCTCGGTGATAGAGCCCGACAGCGTCGGGTACACGGAGAAGGTATTGGCCAGATCGGACACCGTGAGGTTGTGGTTCACGGCGAGCGCGATGGGCAGGATCAGCTCGGAGGCGGTGGGGGCCACCACCACGCCGCCGATGACCAGGCCGGAGTTCTTCCGGCAGAAGATCTTGACGAAGCCGTAGCGCAGGGCGCGCATCTTGGCGCGCGGGTTGGTCGACAGCGGCAGCTTGATTTGGCGGGCGGCCACCTCACCGGACTCGAGCTGCGCCTGGGTGATGCCCACGGCGGCGATCTCTGGGCGGGTGAACACTGCGCTGGCAACCGTCTTCAAGCGAATCGGGTTCACGCCCTCGCCGAGGGCGTGGTACATGGCGATGCGCCCCTGCATAGCGGCCACGGAGGCCAGCGGGAAGAGGTCGGTGCAGTCGCCGGCGGCGTAAATGCCGGTGACGGAGGTACGGGAGACGCGATCGACCATGATGTGGCCAGAGCGGGCCACCTCAACCCCGACACGGTCCAGGCCGAGTTCCTTGGTATTGGGCACGGAACCGACGGTCATCAGGGCGTGCGAGCCCTCGATTTCGCGTCCATCAGAGGTGCGCACGACAACGCCCTCGCCGGTGTTGGTCACGCTATCGACGCGGGCGTGCTTTTCCAGCTGCACGCCGCGCTCTGCGAGCACGTCCTCGAGGGTGTCGGCGGCGTCGGCGTCATCGTGGGGCAGAATGCGGTCGCGGGAGGCCACCATCGTCACCTGCACGCCCATCTCGGCGAATGCGGAGACGAACTCCGCACCGGTGACACCGGAACCGACCACGATGAGGTGCTCGGGAAGTTCTTTTAGGTCATAGATTTGGCGCCAGTCCAGGATGCGCTCTCCATCCGGCACGGCACCGGGCAGCACCCGCGGGGAGGCGCCGGTGGCGATGAGCACGAGATCGCTCTCGAGCACCTCTTCCTCCCCTTCGGCGGTGTGCACCTTCACGAAGTGGGTGGCCTGCTTGGAGGCGCTATCGTCGAACTCGGCGCGGCCGTTGATCACGCGCACCCCGGCGCGCTCGAGCTGGGTGCGGATGTCATGGGACTGTGCCTTCGCCAGGTCCAGCACACGCTTATTGGCGGCGCCGAGAGAAAAGAGCACGGTATCGCCGGTATCCACCAGCTTCATGTCGTCGGCACGGCGCAGGTCCGTTTTGACGCTGGTGGTGGAGATAAAGGACTTCGAGGGCACACAGTCGAAGAGCACCGCGGAGCCGCCGGCCCCTTGATCCTCGATGAGCGTGATCTCGGCACCGTATTTGGTGCCGGCAAGAGCGGCTTCGTAGCCGGCGGGGCCGCCGCCGATAATGACAATGCGCTTAGACAAGATTCCTCCGTGCAGACGATTGTGAAACTATGGGTGGCTTCAGTCTAACGAAACCTTAAGGAATCTCAGGGTTACTGGCCCCAGTATCGGTGGCGAGATAGCGTTTCAGGATCGCGGCGAAGAGGCGGATGCCCACCGAGATGGCGCGCTCGTCCACCACCAGATCGCCCTGGTGCAAATCTCCCGGGGTGCCGGTGCCATCCCAGCAGCCCAGCCGCGCCATGGAGCCGGGCACGTGCTCGAGATACCAAGAGAAATCCTCGCCACCGGAGGATTGGGGAGCTTCCACTACCGCATGCGGATCCACACTCGTGGCGGCGTCGGCAAGCACCGCCGTGGCCACATCATCGTTGACCACGGGCGGAACCCCGCGCACATAGCGCACCTGCGCCTCGCAGCCGGTGGGCGCCACCACCTGCTGAATCAGCTCTTCCATGAGCGGCTGCATCATGCGCCACACCCGAATATCGGCGGTGCGCACCGTGCCCAAGAGCACCCCATGCTGGGGCAGCGCATTGGCCGCGAAACCCGCCTTGACCGAGCCGAAGGCCAGCACCGTGCCGGAGCGCGGATCAACCCGGCGCGACAAGAGCCCCGGCAGCTGGGTGACGAGAGCACCCAAGGCGTAGACCACATCCTCGGTCAGGTGCGGGCGCGCCGAGTGCCCGCCGTGCCCAGAGACCGTAATGGTGAGGCTATCGGCCGCCGAGGTGATCGCCCCGGTGCGCACCCCCACCTTGCCCACCTTCAACTTCGGTTCCACGTGCAGGGCGTAGATACTGCCCACTCCCTCGAGAGCACCATAGGAGATCACCTCGGGAGCGCCGCCTTCCAGTACCTCCTCGGCAGGCTGGAAAATGAAGCGCACCCCGAGGTTGAGGTCGAAGCTGCTTAAAGCGCAGGCCGTGGCCAAGGCGATGGTGGTGTGCACATCGTGGCCGCAGGCGTGCATATAGCCCTGCTTCTCGGAGGCGAAATCGAGGCCCGTGATCTCGGTGATGGGCAGTGCATCGATATCGGCGCGGAAGGCCAGCTTCTCGCCGGTATCCGGGCCGAGATCCACCCGCAGCCCCGTATCGGGGAAACGCACCGGCTCTAATCCATAGGAGCGCAGCACCTGCTCGAGGAAGTCGGTGGTCTCGTACTCGCGGTGCGATAACTCCGGGTGGCTGTGGAGATGACGGCGCCAGCTGAGCACCACATCATGGTGCTCTTCGATCCAGCCCTGTACATGACTCCACACATCGCTCACGCGACTTCGTCCCTCCTCGTGGCAACAAATAATCCTTGAACTCTATCTTCCATTACACACTAGCGGCTTTGCCGTACCAGAACGTGGGGTAATAACGCTAGGCTCAACACAGGACCCTTTCCGCAAGCAGCTAAAGGATAGTCAGTCGTGGAATCCCGCCCCTCCGAGCCCCACTCCGCTGCCCCTTTGGTCTATGGCACCACCGGCTTCCGCGCCCCCGTCGGCCCAGGACCACAGCAGATGAACATCACTCTCATCACCCGCTTGGCCGCGGCCTTCGCCGCTTGGCTGCCGAGCCACACCACGCAGCGCACCACCCCGCCCAGCCGTTTCGCGGGCGACTCCCCCTCCGAAGAACCCGGGATCGGCCGGCTGCTCCACGCCACCGACGCCCCCATTCGCGTGGTGGTGGGCTGGGACACCCGCTATGGCTCCTCCGCCTTCGCCCAGGCCGCCGTCGAGGTCTGCGCTGGGGCCGGCTTCGAAGTGACGCTGCTGCCCCAACCCACCCCCACCCCGCTCATCCCGTTTTTAATACACACGCGCTGCTTCGATGGCGGCATCCAGATCACCGCCTCCCACAATCCGGCCGTGGACAATGGCTGCAAGCTCTACACCCGCGACGGGCGGCTGCTCTCCACCGAAAGGGCGGCGGAGATCACCGCCTTGATGGAGGATATGCCGCCGGCACCCGAGATCCCGCGGGTGCATGTGCGCCCCACCCAGGATCAACTGCGCCGCTATGTGGACTATGTGGTGGACCTAGTGGATCCCGGCGCGGATGATCGGCTGCGCGTGGCCACCGAGCGCGCCGGGCTGACGGTGGTCTACACCGCGATGCATGGGGTGACCGGCCGCGTTTTGCACCAATGCCTGCAGTCAGCGGGGTTCGCGCTGTGCTATCCGGTGCTGAGCCAGCAGCATCCCGACCCTACCTTCCCCACCCTCGCCTTCCCCGATCCGGAGGAGCCCAGCGCGGTCGAGCAGGTGCTGGAGCTCGCCGCCCATCACGACGCCGATCTCATCATTGCCCTCGACCCGGACGGGGATCGCTGCGGCATCGGCATCAAGACCGCCGCCGGCACCCACCGCATGCTCAGCGCGGACGAGCTGGGGCCGTTGCTGGCTACCCGGCTGGTCTCCGATACTCCTGCGGGCGCGCCGGCCCCGGTCGTGGCCACCACCCGCGTGTCCTCGCATCTCTTGAAGTCTCTGGCCGCCGCGCAGGGCTGGGACTATCAGGAATCCGCCACCGGTTTTAAGAACATGACCCAAACCGCGGACGATCGCCCCGGCCAGCTCGCCTTCGCCTATGAGGAAGCCCAAGGTTTTTGCGTCGATCCGGCGCGGGTTCCGGACAAGGATGGGCTGGCCACCGCGCTGATTACCTGCGCCTGGGCGGCCGAGCTGAACATGCACGGCTCCTCCCTCGAGCAGGAGCTGATGACGCTGCATAAACGCCATGGCTACTATGCCAGCCGCAAAGTCATCATCCGCACCTCCGATCCGCAGACCCTGCTGGAGGAGGCCGCCGCCACGCCGCCGCAGGAACTGGCCGGCATTCCCCTCCGCCCCCTGCAGCTACTCGACGATCAAATCATTGGCTGGAGCGGCAGCGGCGAGGCCGGGCGGGTGCGCATTCTGGCCCGCACCTCCGGCACGGAGAGCAAAGCCAAAATCTATATCCACGTCTCTGGGACCGACTCAGCGGAGCAGTCGGAGGCGCTGCTCACTCGCATCGTCGGCGAGCTGCGGGAGCTACTCGGACGCCTCTAGTTCGGCGGGCTCCGCGGTCTCGGCAGTATCGGCAGTCGCCGCGGTCTCGGCAACATCCGCAGCATCCGCCTCGTCTGCAGCATCCTCTCGCTCCTTGATCTGCAGCCGCGCCTGCTGCCGGAGAACATAGAGCGGGTGGAACTCATCCACAAAGCGGGGATCATCGCCGTCAATGATCACGTGCGAGCCATCGAAGGGCAGCACGTCCTCGGGCTCGCGCGGCCACACCACATCCACCTCGTTGGGCAGGGACTCGGTGGCCCGGCAGAGCCGGCGGGGCGGGGTGGTGGCGTCGGGAAGCAGCACCGCGAGGGGCACGTGGAGGGCACGGGCGACGCGATAGACGGTGGCGAGCTGCGGATTGGCGCTGGTATTTCGGGAGGACACCCCGCGTTCAAGCCCGACCACCGCGTTGCGGTGCACCCCGGCGAGCTCGGCGAGGCGTTCTTGGCTGATATCGCGCATGGCGCGCAATGTGCGCACCCGCTGGCCGAGCGCCACAGCATAGCTCGGCCAGTAAATTACGTTATCGTCATCAGCCATCAAAAAGACTCTGCCTACGCAAGCGGGCAGAGTCTGCACACCATGGTGTGCATTCCCCACGAGAGTGAGGAGCACCACCATGGGGTGGGCGGGTTTTTAGAGGTCGATGTTGCGCGGACCGTAGAGGCGATCGCCGGCGTCACCCAAACCGGGCACGATATAGGCGTCCTCGTTCAGCTCGGGGTCGATCGTGGCGGTGACGAGCCGCACGGGCAGGCCGGAATCGGCGAGCGCCTGCACTCCGGGCTGCGCCGAGACCATGCACACGGCGGTGATGTCGGTGGCGCCGCGGGCGTGCAGCAAGCGGATGGCGTGCAGCAGCGACCCACCGGTGGCGAGCATGGGATCCACCACGAACACCGGCTGGTCGGTGAGATCCTCGGGCAGCGCCTCCAGATAGGGCACCGGCTCGTGGGTCTCTTCATCGCGGGCCAGGCCGATGAAACCCACCTGGGCGTCGGGGATCATGGACAGGGCGGGGTCGATCATGCCCAGCCCGGCGCGGATGACGGGCACGATGATCGGCGGGTTTTCCAGCCGCGCCCCCTCCGCCACGGCCACCGGGGTGTGGCAGTCGAAGGTTTCTACCGGCACGTCGCGGCAGGCTTCGTAGATGAGCATTGCTCCGAGATCGCGGAGCGCGGCGCGGAAGGTGGCGTTGTTGCTGCGCTTATCCCGCATGATGGTCAGTCGGGCTGCGACGAGCGGGTGGTCAATAACCTTGGTCTCCATACGTTCCAGAATAGAACAGTGCCCCGTATCGCCGACGAGGGGAACCATCACAGGTGTGCGCAACGTCTAGATGAGCATGACTGACCTCATGTGTACCCCCAGCTATGCCCGCTCATTGCTGCGCGATCTCCTCACCGCGGCAGCCGCCACCACCCCAGCAGCACCACCGGCGCTGGCCCCAACACCCGGGATGGAGCGCTTCGCCGCCGCCCTCGCCCGCGCCACGACCGCTACCGGGCAACGCAGCCAGCAGCTCGCCCACTACTGCGAACAGCGTGCCCAAGACACAGCCGGGCATCTTCGTTCAATTGAGCTTGTCGACGCCGAGCTCGCCGCATCTCTGAACAGGCAGGTCTGAGGCTGATGTTTCCGGTACTCACCCAGCTCGCCGCCCTTGTGCCCACCGCTACCCTGCCCCGCGAGTTCGGCGGGGTGACGGATATCTCCGCCGCCCAGCGTCTTGCCCCCATGTTCGGCGCTGGGGCCCATCGTCTCAGCCACGCCGCCGGCGCCTTGGATGCGGAAAAGACGGAGCTGCAGCAGATCATGGCCATTGCCCAGCCGATCATTGCCCGCGCCAGCACCGATCTCGTGCAGCTGGCCCAGCACTATCTCGCAGACGTCACCCGGCTGGCGCCCCAGATGCTCAGCCCCCACCCGGCACAGCACCTCGCCGCCGCCCAGGCGCTCGCGGCTCTCTCCCCCGCCACCCTCGCGGCGGCGGGGCAGCGCACGCAGCAGCTCGAGGCGGAGCTGGCACAACCCACCGCCCAGCTGGAGCATATCGCGCAGCGCGGCCCGCTCGATCTGGACCATGCTCCCGACTCTGCGGCGGGTGGTGTGGGCGGCGAGACGGCGTCGACAAGCACCGCGGGAGCGCGTGCCGTGGCGGCCGCGGAATCCCAGCTGGGCACGCCTTATGTGTGGGGCGGCACCACCCCAGATGGTTTTGATTGCTCCGGGCTGGTGCAGTGGTCCTATGCCCAGGCCGGTGTGGAGCTGCCGCGGATGGCGCATGAGCAGGCGGTGGGCCGGCAGGTCGGCGCCGATGAGCTGCAGCCGGGCGATCTCGTGGTGTGGGATGGGCATGTGGCCATGTATACCGGTGAGGGCATGATGATCGAGGCCGGCGACCCGGTGCAGAAGAACCCAGTGCGCACCACCAACATGGGGATGGGGTTTCTAGGGTTCTATCGCCCCACCTCCTAAGGCTCGACTAGGCTTTAGCGCATGACTTCTTCCTCCTCCGAGGCACAACAGACGATTATTCCTATAAAGATTGCGCTCACAGAAGGGGACTTCTACACCCTGTGGGCGCCGGCCTACCGTGAACACGGCAGCGTCTGGCAGGCGTTTTTGGGAGATGATGACAACGTCTTCTTCTTCCACTCCCCCGCCGAGCTCCTCGCCTATATCTCGGCCCATCCGCAGCACGATCTGTCGAATCACCCGCGCTGGTCGAGTTTCCAATCCAAGCCGGAGGCCCGCGTGGTGCCGGAGGATTCCGGCTACGCCGATGTGGTGGGCGTGCCCGCGCTGCTCGCCGAGCGCCCCAGCCACAACGCCGTATCGGGCACTGCCCGCGCCCTGCGGGTGGCGCGCTCGCTGGGCGAGGTCCTCGCCGATGTGACGGTGACCTCCTTCTTCTCCGGGCACTCTGTGCTGGACAATCTGGATCGCGGCTCGGATCATTACATCGGCGAGCAGGGCGCAGAGGAATGGACCGGCGTGGGCCGCGTGGTGCTCAACAGCTGGAACGATGTGGTGGACGCCCTCGACGGCCACGTATTCACCCCCGAGGTCGATGACAACGCCGTTGCCGAGGCCGAGACCGCCATCGCCGCCTCCCAGGAGCGCATTGCGGAGGAAAAGGCCGCCGCCGAGGCCAAGCGCAAGGAAGAGGCCGAGGCCGCCGACCCCTATGACAGCACCGTGTGGGCCGCCGCCGGTATCGATCCGGTGAAGATCAGCATTGAAGGCCGCACCCTGTATACGCTGCGCACCTATGTGGAAGGCCGGCCGGTGTTCCTGGGTAAATACGGCGAGATCTTCACCTTCAATAACCGCAAGACCATGCCCCGCTGGCTGGCTGAGCATGGCGATCATGACCTCGCCAAGCTCTCCACCTGGGAGACCGTGATGACGGAGGTCAATGGCGGCACCCTCGAGGTCACCGTGCACGAGGACAACTCCTATTCCTTCACCGGGCTTGAGGATGATATCCGCAAGGGGCCTAAGGAAGTGGATACCGAGCAGATGCGCCGCGCCTATGAGCTGCTGGCGGATGCCGCCGACTGGGCCGCCGATGACTCGCTCAACTCCATCCTGCTGGCCCGTCCCAGCCTGCAGGACTACATCGCCTATATGCTCGGCGGCGCCTCCAACTATGTGCCGGATGCGCCCTTTAGCAAGGAAGCCGAAGGCTGGAAGGCCCTCACCGAGACCCTCACCCAGCGCTTCAGCAAGTTCTAACCCCGTGGCGCCAGCGCCCGCGGGGCTTATGCCCTAGACGCGGCGCCACCCAATCTGCCCATCGTGATCGACACGGCGCGCCTTGGACTGCACATCCTGCGGCGGCTCCGATACGGTGGGCTCGTCCATGTCCTCCTCATCGCCGGCGGCGTCTGCGTCTTCTACGTCCTCTCCGATGAGCGCGGCGAGCTCGCTGGCATCTACCAGGTAGCCGCCATAGCGGCTGCGCTCATCCTCGGCATCGGGGCGAAAGATCGGCAGCATATCGTGCACGGCCTTGATGGGGCGGCCCGCCACCTGGGAGAGCTCATCGAGCATGGCGAGGCTATCGCGGAGCAGCAGCCACAGCCGCGCGCGGTGCGCCCCATCCAGCGCCACGTGGTGCGTCACAAGGTAAGTGCGCGCCAGCATATCGACGCGCTCCTCAATATCCTCCACCCGTTCCGGAGAGAGCCCAGCCAGCTCCTGGTTCATATCGCCCCAGAAGGGCGTGACCCTGAGCTGTTCCACCACCAGCAGCGGCATGGCCTCGCCCTCGCCATAGGAGCGCCCCTCCTCCGCATCCGGCGTGGAGACGGGCAGAACGCCCTCCTCGCCTGCGGCGGTGGTCTCACCCTCAGCGCTAACCGCGCCGGCGCGGGCAAGCCATGCGGCATAGGCCTCCCGTGCCTCGTTCATGCGCGGATCGATATAGTCCACGAGGATCACATCGCGCACCTCCCGCTGCATGAAGGCGGCCTCCATGGAGATAAGGGTGATATCGCGCAGATCCTCGAAGCTCAGGCCGCACTCCTCGACCAGATACATCATCTCATCGGTCTGGGTAACACCCGAGACCAGCCGGTTATCGGTGTTGATGGCGCAGGCGAAGCCGCGGTTAAAGAGTTCGGCGAAGGGATGCACCTGGCCGTGGGCGACCGCGCCCGTCTGGTAGTTCGAGTGGGGGCATAGCTCCAGGCAAATCTCGTTGTCGTAGATATAGCGCGCAACGGGATCAGTGGTGAGTTCCTCATCCTCGGGAAGCACATCCATCAGCCGCACTCCGTGGCCGATACGACGCGCCCCCAGCTCCAGGGCCTCGCGGATGGAATCCACCCCGGCGGCCTCGCCGGCGTGAATGGTCACGGGCACAAAGTGTCGGCGCAGCAGCTCGAAGGCCTCGCGGAAGCGCGAGGCCGGAAAACCATCCTCCGGGCCGGCAAGATCGAAGCCCACCACCATGCCTTCGACCGAGCCCGGGTGATAGTTGTCCACGGTCAGCTGCGCCACCTCCAGCACGTTGTTCTGCTGGCGCATGCCGCAGAGGATCAGCCGCACCACAATGCTCACGCCGCATTCGTCGAGCATGACGGTGGCCGTCTTAATCCCAGTGGTGGCGGCGTCCACCACCTCCTGCATGCTCAGCCCCTTATGCGTGTGCAGCTCAGGGGCGAAGCGCAGCTCCGCGTACACGCAATTGTCGGCGGCCAGCTGAAACACGGCGTCCTTGGCCACAGCGGTGATGGAGGCGGCGTCTTGCATCAGGGCTACGGTGTGCGCAAAACATTCGAGATAGCCCGCGAGATTGCCCGCATTGGCCTTCTGCTCAAACCACTGCGCCAGCGCCTCCGGTGTGGGTTCCGGCAGTTCATAGCCCTGCTCGGCGGCGAGACTCACCATGAGATCGGGACTTAAACCGCCATCGAGGTGATCGTGAAGGGATACTTTCGGCAGCTGCTGCACGATCTCACGCGGCGGCGGTGGAAGAGGAGAGGACGTGGGGTTGATCATGGTCACATTCTAGGGTGACACCAGCGTCGCCGCCTCCCACCTCATGGGTGGACTCGTGCAATAGACTATCGGCCTATCATGGCTGAACATTTTTCCCGCGCTTTTCGACGCCTCCCCGCCTGTCTTCTCGCGCTCTCTTTATGCACCACCGGCGTGCCCGTGTCCTGGGCACAGGAGGAGACCACTCCCTCCACCTCAGAGACAACGCAGCGAACCACCTCGCCGAATACGGATGATTGCCCGCACGCCACGACCCCACCGCCCCCAGTGGATACCTCGGAGGAGCCGAAACCGGGGCAGAGCTCCCCGGCGCCGCTGCCGGTGCCGGCGATCAATGCCGGCGGGCCGAAGCTCAACGAGTGTGGTGTCATCGCCGCTGAGGGCTTCACCGTGCCCCAAGGCAATACCGCCTCAAGCTGGATCGTGTTCGATCTTGACTCCGGCGAGGTGAGTGCCGCGAAGGATCCGCACGGCCGCTACCGCCCGGCCTCGGTGATTAAAGCCTTGCTGGCGCTGGTGAGCATCACGAATCTCGATCTGGATAAGAAGGTGTCCGTCTCGGCGGAATCGGCCGGTATCGAGGGCTCGGCGGTGGGTATCGGCCCGGATGGGGTGTACACCAATCGGCAGCTCATCAGCGGCCTGCTCATGGCCAGCGGCAACGATGCCGCCCACGCCCTCGCCCAGGAGCTCGGCGGCGATCGCGTAGCACTCGAGAAGGTCAATGCCCTCGCCCGGCAGGTGGGGGCACGCAATACGCGCGTCGCCACCTATAGCGGTCTGGATGGCCCGGGCATGTCCACCACGGCCTTTGATTTGGCGCTCATTTATAAGCAGGCGTGGGCCAATCCGGTATTCGCGGAGATCGTACGCACGCGCTCCATCGATTTTCCCGGCTGGGGCGACTATGAGGGATTCGAAGTGTGGAACGATAATCAGCTGCTGTCCAAGCATGAGGACTCCCTCGGCGGCAAGACCGGCTATACCGATGATGCCAACCACACCTTCGTGGGCGCGCGGGAGGTCAATGGGCGTCGCCTCGCCGCGGTGATCTTGGATGCCACCATCACCCCGACGAAGCGTGCCTGGCAGATGGCCGATGATCTCATCGACGCCGCGGCCGACACTCCACCCGCTGCCGAGCCGGTCGGCACGGTGGCTGCTGTGGCCGAAACGAGCTCGGTGGAGACAAGCACCCCCTCAGCCCCCAGCGCTGCCAGCGAGGACGCCGCCGCGGCGGAGCCGGAACCTGCCGGCCCATCGCGGGGTGCGGACGTGGCCTTGGTGGCGGCGTTTATCCTCAGTCTTATTCTCGCCGGAGTGGTCGGCGTGGCTGGGGTGCGCTCGCGGCGGCGCCGTCGGGTGCGCCTGCGCCCCCGCCGCCGGCGCTAGTTATCCTCCACGAAGCGCTTGCGCACGACCTCGCCGTGCACGGACTCGTCGTGCTTACCCACATATCCTCGCTGCTCGGTGATGGTGTATTTGTAGTAGGCGCCGGCGACGATCGATATCACCTGGCCGCCCGAGAAGCAGGCGAAGAACTTCCACCAGGAACGCTTCAACGACTGCTCCAGCGAGAGATTCTTGCCGGTGCGCACATCCTTCGTGCGGTATCCGGCGGCGAGTTTCACCGGGGTGCCGCCGAAGAGGGTTTCGGAGCCGCACACATAGACCAGCATGACCACGAGGGTAATGAGGACGCTCACCAGGGCATCCGAGTCGGAGTAGCCAAAGAACCCTTGTATCGCCTGTGCACACAACTGGGCGACAAACCAGTCGCCGACTCCCAGGATAAAGCGCGTTCCTTGCCCTGGCCGGCGCTCTTCGGGGCCGCCGGTGCTATATCCCTGCGCGGGAACAGGCTGCTGCGGGCTCTGCGGCGCGACCCCGTAGGTGGGGGAAGACATATTCGGCATTCCCGGCACCCCAGCAGGCCCTGCCGTGGTGACTCCCGGCCCGGGCTGCGGCGGCATCGCTGCCTGCGAGCCGAAGTGGGTACGGGTGCCGAGATCATCGGGCAGCTCGCCGAGCTTGGCGAGGGTGTCGAGCTCAGCCCAGCTACACGGCTGGCCGAGCGCCTTCTCGTCATATTCCCGCTGCGTGTCGGCATCATCCATGATTTCCATGAGGATGCGCACCTCGCGCCGCGGTGATTGTTCTTCCGCCAGCCCCTCAAGCTCTAGTTCGGCGTCGATGGTGCACAGCCGCACGAGGGCTCGCTCCGCGTCATGATCGAGGTCCAGCAAACGGTAAATGTCCACCACTGGCTCGGCCACAATGTGCTGGTAATTCACTAGTGTTCTCCTTTGGCACGATCGTCAGTTCTAGAGTAGCGCAGCCACCGGACACCCACGGCCACTGCGGCGGCTCCGGCGCACAGGAGTGCGAACACGGTGGCGATCGGGGCGCGGCGGACACGCACCCCCACCATGTGCAGCACGGCGGGTTGGGGCACCTCAAGCTCCACGAGTTGGCGGGCGCCATCGCTGGTGGCCGACCACGCGGTGCACAGCAACACGATCTGCCAGACGATAAAGAGCAGCACCATGAGCGCGATCACGGGGCCGAAGACCACCCCAGCCGGATAGTTGAAGAAAAAGATGGCGATGGCACTGGCGGCGCGTTTGAATAGCTCCAGGATCACCGCACCCACCAGCGCCGGCTGCCACACCAGCGACCACGGCACAGCCACGGTGGGCACGGCCTTCATAATCCACGCCAAGGCGATGATATTCGCCAGCACCGCCACGGCCAGCGCCGCCAGGCTCAGCCCCACGCCGACACCAGGCACATGAGCCAATCTGAGATAGGCGACAATGCGGTCCGCCACCGCGCTCGTCTGCACGGTGGTGACACTAAAGGCGATGAGCAGCACCACCATGAGGCCGATGAGCTCCACCAGATCGCGCAGCCTAGAGATGAAGAAATTGGGGCCGCGGGCATCCGCCAGCCACACCGCGCTGGTGCCGAAGCGCAGGTTCACCATCCAGTTCGTGCCCGTCCACAGCGCCGTGAAGGCACCCACTCCCAGCACCATATTGCGCTGGTCCATGGCCTCCATGATGAGGGACATGAAGGGGGCAGCGGCGTCGCCGCCTAAGTATTCGCGGAGGAAGCTATCGATGCCGTCGATGAGCCGCGGCTGGCTATTGAGCACGAAGCCGGCGGCGGCAAAGACGAGCATGAGCAGCGGGACGATGGACATCACCGAGAAGTAGGTGATGGCGGCACCATACTGCCAGCCGCCGCAGCGGATATAGCGCTCGATCATGCGCATGGTGTGGTCGAACCACGGCCACGCGGCGCGGCGCGCAGCACACAACCGCGGCGGGATGGCGTCGGCACGTTCAATGCCGAATTCATCCTCCGCCGCCGGATTCGGTGAGGTCAGTGCTGCCACCGGCGTGTGCTCTCCATCCATCTCGCTGAGCAAACCACTGGCAGCTTAGCAAAGACTGAGAAGCAGCACAGACCGCCCATCGCAGAGAAGAGGGCCCCGTCCACGCTGGGTGAACGAGGCCCGAGAGGCTGGAGAGTCTATTTGCCGCCGAAGATCGCGGCGAGCAGGCCGCCGGCCACGGCGCCTGCGCCGACAACAGCGGCGGTCGAGGAGGCCGCGCTCTTCGTGCGTACTTCGCGGCGCACGCGGATCACGGCCGGCTCTGGCACGTCATAGTCCACCAGCGCCAGAGATTCCTCGGTGGTGGCCGCCCACGCGGAGGAATACAGCAGGATACGCCAGACGAAGTAGAGCAGGGCCATCACACCGATGATCGGCCCGAAGGTGGCGCCGGCTGGGTTGGACAGCGCATTGGAGAAGAACAAGGAACCGAACTGCTTCAGGATTTCGAATCCAATTGCGCCCAGAAGAGCGGCCTTCGCGCAGGATTTCAGCGGGGTCTTAGTGCGCGGCATGAACTTCACCAACCAGAAGAACACGAGGTAGTTCGCCAACACACCGACGACCACGGCCACCACATAGGTGATGTAGCTGATGCCGGGGACACCGCTCAAGCCCACCCGTTCCAGCAGCGTGGCGGTCAGCCCCGAGGCGCCCACGGCGGTCACACCGAAGGCGAGCACCAAGGCCAGCAGCAGGGTGATCAGGCCGATGAGGTCGCGCAGCTTATTCACCAGGAAGTTGCCGCCCACCGGGTTGAGCTTCCACATCTTAGACACGCCATAGCGCAGGTTGTGCATCCAGCCCAGACCGGACCACAGGGCCGTGAGGGCACCGATTCCCGCTACCGAGCCGCGCTGTTTCACAGCGGTGTCCAGGATTTCGGTGAGAGTCTCGGACATGGAGCCGTCCACCGATTCGGTGATGCGCTGTTGCACCTCGCCGAGAAGCTGCGGGTTGCCGGCGAGCACGAAGCCGAGGGCGGCAAAGAGCAGCATGAGAATGGGGAAAATCGACAGCACCGAAAAGTAGGTGATGCCGGCGGCGTATTGGTTGCCACCCATCGAGGAATAGCGCTCCTGCATGCGCATGATGTGATCGAACCACGCGTGCTTGGCGCGGAACGCGGCGAGGGCGCCGACGTTATCGTCGTTGGTGCGCTCGATGCCGTGCACGTCGGTGCGTGCGGGATTAGCGGTAGTGCGTGCCGCCATAGATGGTTTCTCCTCAGTCTCTTTTATGCGTCTCGCTTAGCGACGCTGTCCTGCCAAAAAGCCCACCCGCTCGTAGACATCGTCCAAGGTGGATTCGGCGATCTCGGAAGCCTTATCGGCTCCCTTGGCCAGGATATTTTCCAGCTCGCCGCGATCAGCCAAGAAGCTATCGAAGCGCTGTTTGAGCGGGGTGGTGAACTCCTCCAGCGCGGCGGCCGTATCCGTCTTGAGCGCGCCATAGCCCTGTCCAGCATAACCGTTCACCAGATCCTCGATGCTGGTGCCGGTCAATGCCGATTGAATCACGAGCAGGTTGGACACGCCCGGCTTGGCCTCGCGGTCATAACGAATCTCGCCGTCATTGTCGGTGACGGCGGACTTGATCCGCTTGGCGGAGACCTTCGGCTCGTCGAGCAGGTTGATCAGGCCCTTGGGGTTGGAGCCGGACTTGCTCATCTTCGAGGTGGGCTCCTGCAGATCGTAGATCTTGGCCGCGCCCTCGGGAATGAAGCTCTCCGGCACCACGAAGGTCTTCTTGTACTTGGAGTTAAAGCGCTCCGCGAGGGTGCGGGTGAGCTCGAGGTGCTGGCGCTGATCCTCGCCCACCGGCACCAGCTGGGGGCGGTAGAGCAGGATATCGGCAGCCATGAGCATGGGATAGGTAAACAGACCGGCGCTGGTGCGGTCTTGGCCCTGCTTGGCGGACTTGTCCTTGAACTGGGTCATGCGGGAGGCCTCGCCGAAGCCGGTGAGGCAGGTGAGCACCCAGCTCAGCTCGGCGTGGGCGGGCACATGCGATTGCACGAAAAGGGTGGACTTTTCCGGGTCAATGCCCAGCGCCAAGAGCTGCGCGACACCCTTGATGGTGCGCTCGCGCAACTCCTTCGGATTCTGCTCAACAGTAATGGCATGCAGATCAGGGATGAAGTAGAAGGCGTCATAGGAATCCTGCAGATCAATCCACTGCTTCAGGGCACCGAGGTAGTTACCGAGGTGATAGGAGTCTGCGGTGGGCTGAATGCCGGATAGGACGCGTTGCTTCTTCTCTGGTCGTGGGGTGGTCGAGCGGGAGTTTTCCATAGTTTAATAATCCTACAACCCCCGCTCGCGCCCCGCCTGCACCCGGCTCCTCCTAGCCCCCTCTTAGGCTTCTCGACGCTTCACTCACGCCACTAGACCGCGTAGCACACATTCAGCGGCGAGTGATCGGACCACCGCAGATTATAGGCATCGGCCTTATCCACCCAGCAGCGCTCGGCGCGCTGCAGCATGGCGGCGGTGGCCGCCTGGTAGTCGATGCGCCACCCGGCATCGGTGTCGAAGGCCTTACCGCGGTAGGTCCACCACGTATAGGGGCCGTCCACATCGCCCTCGAGACGGCGAGCCACATCGAACCAGGCGGGATCGGTGGCCGGCTGCCGCAGCGGCGCCGCCGAGGAATAGTTCACCGCGCCTGCGAAGCTGCCGTGGGCCTCCACCTGGCTCGCCCCATCGGGGAAGGTGCCAAAGACCGAGTCCATAAAGGCCCGCTCGTCCGGCAAGAAACCGGACTTCTTCTTATTGGCTTTGTCATTCTTCAAATCCTGGGCGCGGTGGCAGATATTCCAGTCGCCGCCGATCACCATGTCCGGGTGGGTCGTGGCCAGCTCCTCCAGCAGGGGGCCGAAGGAATCGAGGAAGGCGTATTTCTCATCCTGCTTCTCGGTGTCGGCCGCGCCGGAGGGCAGATAGAGCGAGGCCACGCGCAGCGACTCCAGGGGAGCGTCGATAAGCGTGGCAGCGATGAAGCGGCCCGAGTCCTCGAAACCGGGAATGCCGATCTCCACATCACCCAGCTCATAGCGGGAAAGAATCCCCACCCCGGCGCGACCCTTGGCGGCGGCCGGCGCGGTGGCGAGATGCCAGCCCGAATCCAGGGCTGGGGCCAGGGCGGCGCGGGCCTGGGTGTCGTCGGCGCGCACCTCCTGCATGAGCACCACATCCACCCCGGCGGTCTCGAGCCAGGCGAGCATGCCGCGGTTGTCTTCGGAGCGCTGCTTCACCGCGGCGCGGATGCCATTGACGTTGACAGAAGAAATCGTGATAGCCATAGCCCGCAATTCTATCGTGGCCATCTCCCCAACCCCGCCGGTAGCATTAGTTTCACACGCAAAATCCTCTCAGAGAAAGGTGGTTCACCATGGCAACACAGCAGGTTCTCGTCGCAGGAGCGGGGCTGGTGGGGCTGTGTACCGCCTTTAGTCTGGCGCGTGCGGACCATGCGGTCACCCTCATCGATAGGAGCCGGATAGGCTCTGGGGCGGCGCGCGGCAATGCCGGGGAGATCACCCCGCTGCAGGCGCTGCCCATGCCCGAGCCGGCGCTGCTCACCCAGCTGGCCGAGGGCGTGATCTCGCAGCGCCACTACTTCACCATCGCCCCCTTGGCGCTGCCGCGGCTGTCGGTATTTGGCCTGCAATTCCTGCGCAACTGCACGGAGTCGCGGCTGCAGCGCAATACGGCGGCGCTGGATCAGCTGGTGCGCCAGGCGATGGCCGCCTATGACTCTTTTCACCGCGATGGCATCTCCCTCGCTGGCGGCGGCTGGGGCTATCTCAATGTGCACTCCGATCCCGCGGCGCTGCGTGTCTTCCGCGAGGCCCAGGTTGCGCGCGCCCGGCACCTCGGGTTGGAGGAGCCCGGGCCGATTCTGAGCCGCGCCGAGCTGGAGGAGCCGCTTCTGGGCGAGGAGATCACCGCCGGCTATCGCATCCCCACCGAGCGCTATATCGATCCGGATCTCTTCTGCACGGAGCTGCACACCGCCCTCACCGAGCTGGGGGCGAGGATCCTCCCCCACACCGAGCTACTCTCCCTCGACTCCACCCACGCCACCGTCCGCACCGGCCACGGGGTGGAGACCATCGGCTTCGATAAGGCGGTCGTCTCCACCGGCGCCTGGCTGAACCGGCAACTCCGCGGCATTCCAGGGCTGCGCTTCTCCGCCGTCACCCCGGGCACCGGCTATAGCTTTCATGTGGAGATGGATCCGCTGCCGCGCAGCCTCGTCATGGGGTTGCATCGCAAGACGCTGATCGTGCCGATGAGCGGCAGCGCCCGGGTGGTGGGGCTGATGGATTTCGGTTTCCGCGTGGAACGTTTTGAGCGCCACCGCATGGATTTTCTGCGGGAACGGGCCGCGCGCTTTATTACTGGCCTGGACACGGCCCCGATCTCGCGGGAATGGACCGGCCCGCGCCCGATGACCCCCACTGGGCTTCCTTATATCAGCCCGGTGCGGGCGCAGCCGAATATCATCGTCGCCGCCGGGCACAATATGCACGGGCTCACCCTCGGCCCGGTCACCGGCGAGATCGTTAGCGCACTCGTCGCCGGCCGCGATCCGGGCATCGATATGCGCCCCTTTGCCCTGCCGCGCTTTTAGCGCTGGGCGCTTGTCGACGCCATCCTGGCGTCTTCCGCCCGCTTCAGGCGATAGGCCAGCGCCCAGGTGCACACACCCAAAACCGCCAGGCCGGCACCGGCCAGCGCGGGGGCGGCATAGGAGAACCCGGCGCCGATCACCACGCCGCCCAGCGCCGCACCCAGGGCGTTGGCGGTGTTGAGCGCGGTGTGGTTGAGCGAGGCCGCCAGCATCTGCGCCTCGCCGGCATTGTCCATGAGACGAATCTGCAGGATGGGCACCAGCGCGCTGGCGGCGGTGCCGATGAGCACGAACACTGGAACGGCCAGCCACACATGCTGCGAGGCGAGATAGAACAACGTCATGAGAATGGCGGAGGCGCTGAGCGCGCCCATGATGCCCTTTTCGAGGTTCCAATCGCTGAGCCGGCCGCCGATAACATTGCCGAGCAGCTGGCCGAAGCCGTAGACCATGAGCACCAGCCACATCCAGTGCGGGTTCAGCCCCGCCCGCTCCGTCATGGTCCAGGTGATGTAGGTGTAGACGGCGAAGTTGCCGCCGAAGCCGATGGTGCCGATGAGCAGCGTCAGCCAGATCTGCGCCTTTGCGAGGGCCCCGAGCTCGGTGCGGGGGCTGGTCGGCGGCATCTCGGTCATGTGCGGCATGAGGAACCACAGCGCCACCAGGGTAATCAGACCCACCGCCGCGACTAGGGCATAGGCGATCTGCCAGCCGAAAACCGAGCCCAGCGCCTGGGCTGCGGGCACGCCGGCCACCGTGGCCACCGAGAAGCCCATGCCCACATAGGCGATGGAGCGGCCCCGCTGCCCCGCCGGAGCCATGGAGGCGGTGGCCAGCGCGGTGATGGAAAAGTAGGCGCCATGCGGCAGGCCCGCGACGAAGCGGGTGATGAGCAGCATCGCATAAGAGGAGCTGAATACCGTGACCGCGTGGGAGATAGTAAACGCCGCCATGAGCAGAAGCAGCAGCCGGCGCCGCGGCATGAAGCCGGTAAACAGCGCCACCATCGGGGAGCCGACCATGACTCCCAGCGCGTAGACGGAGATGACCGTGCCGGCCTTGGCCTCACTGATACCGAAGTCGGTGGCGATCAGCGGCAGCAAACCCATGGAGGCGAACTCGGTGGTGCCGATGCCGAAGGCGCCGAGCGCGAATGCGGCCATCACGATATAGCGGCGAGCATCCGAGATCTCGGTTTGGCGCGGCAGCCTCTTTGTCCGACGCAGCAACAGCTCTTCTCCTTTCCCACACTGGGGTGCAACACGTAGTACGAACGTTGAGACACTACACCTTTATGGCCACAATGCAATCCGGACAGCTGGGTGTGGAGCAGCCGTGGGATCCGGACGCCTTTTTACCCCCACGGGAAAAGAGAACGGGTATCGTAGACGGCTGTACTGTTATTTCTTCAACTCATATATATAGGAGACGCATGGCTAAGATCATTTACACCCGCACCGACGAGGCCCCGCTGCTGGCCACCTACTCACTCAAGCCCGCCGTGGAGGCATTCGCAGCGACCGCCGGTATCGATGTGGAGACCTCCGACATTTCCCTCGCCGGACGCATCCTCGCCCAGTTCCCCGACTATCTCGGCGAGGACCAGAAGGTCAATGATGCTCTCGCTGAGCTCGGTGAACTAGCCAAGACCCCGGAAGCTAACATCATCAAGCTTCCCAATATCTCCGCCTCCTTGCCGCAGCTGCTGCGCGCCATCAAGGAGCTGCAGGACAAGGGCTTCGCCCTGCCGGAGTACCCGGAAAAGCCCTCCACCGATGAGGAAAAGGACATCCGCGCCCGCTACGACGCCGTCAAGGGCTCCGCGGTGAACCCGGTGCTGCGTGAGGGCAACTCCGATCGTCGCGCCCCCATCGCCGTGAAGAACTTCGTGAAGAAGTACCCGCACCGCATGGGCGAGTGGTCGGCCGACTCCAAGACGAACGTGGCCACCATGGACTCCGGCGACTTCCGCCACAACGAGAAGTCCGTGATTATGCCCGCCGCCGATTCCCTCACCATCAAGCTCGTCACCGACGAGGGTGAGCAGGTACTCAAGGACAACCTGGAGGTCCAGGAGGGCGAGGTGGTGGACGCCACCTTCATGTCCGCCAAGGCTCTGGACGCCTTCCTCACCGAGCAGGTGCAGCGCGCCCAGGACGAGGGCGTGCTCTTCTCCGCTCACCTCAAGGCCACCATGATGAAGGTCTCCGACCCGATCATCTTCGGCCACGTGGTGCGCGCCTTCTTCAAGGATGTCTTCGCCGAGCACGGCGAGGTGCTGCTGGCCAACGGCCTGAACGGCGAAAACGGCCTCGGCGCCATCCTGGAAGGCCTCGACTCCGTCGAGGGTGGCGAGGAGATCAAGGCTGCCTTCGAGAAGGCTCTCGCCGAGGGCCCAGACGTGGCCATGGTGAACTCCCACAAGGGCATCACCAACCTGCACGTGCCCTCCGATGTGATTATCGACGCCTCCATGCCGGCCATGATCCGCACCGCCGGCCACATGTGGAACAAGAACGACGAGGAGCAGGACGCCCTCGCCGTCATCCCGGATTCCTCCTACGCTGGCGTGTACCAGGCCGTGATCGAGGACTGCAAGGCCAATGGCGCCTTCGATCCCACCACCATGGGCACCGTCCCGAACGTGGGCCTGATGGCACAGAAGGCTGAGGAGTACGGCTCCCACGACAAGACCTTCAAGATCGAGGCCGACGGCACCGTGCAGGTCGTTAATTCCGCTGGCGAGGTGCTCATGGAGCACGAGGTCGAGGCCGGCGATATCTGGCGCGCCTGCCAGGCCAAGGACGCCCCGATCCAGGACTGGGTGAAGCTGGCCGTGACCCGCGCCCGTCTCTCCGGTATGCCGGCAGTGTTCTGGCTCGACCCGGAGCGCGCCCACGACCGCAACCTCACCGAGCTGGTGAAGAAGTACCTGGCCGATCACGACACCGAGGGCCTGGATATCCAGATCATGTCCCCGGTCGAGGCCACCACCTACTCGGTGGAACGCATCCGTCGCGGCGAGGACACCATCTCCGTGACCGGTAACGTGCTGCGTGACTACAACACTGACCTCTTCCCGATCCTCGAGCTGGGTACCTCCGCGAAGATGCTCTCCGTGGTGCCGCTCATGGCAGGCGGCGGCCTCTTCGAGACCGGTGCCGGCGGCTCCGCCCCGAAGCACGTGCAGCAGCTGGTGGAGGAAAACCACCTGCGCTGGGACTCCCTCGGCGAGTTCCTGGCTCTGGCTGAGTCCTTCCGCCACGAGCAGCAGTCCAATGGCAATGACAAGGCCGGCGTGCTGGCCTCCGCTTTGGACAGGGCCACCGAGACCCTGCTGAACGAGGGCAAGTCCCCCTCCCGCAAGGTCAATGAGAACGACAACCGTGGCTCTCACTTCTGGCTGACTCTCTTCTGGGCCACCGAGCTGGCACAGCAGAGCGATGACGCGGAGATCGCCGCGACCTTCAAGCCGGTTGCCGAGGCCCTGCAGGAGGCCTCCGAGGAGATCCACCAGGCTCTCATCGACGTCCAGGGCGAGTCCGTCGATCTGGGCGGCTACTACGCCCCCGATGAGGAGAAGGCCAACGCTGTGATGCGTCCGGTCGCTCGCTACAACGAGATCCTCGACACCCTGAAGTAAGCACAACGCCAAGGCCCACCACCGCAGAGATCCTCCTCCGCGGCGATGGGCTTTTGCCCTGTCTGGGCGCCTGCCCGCACTAGGCCATAAAGCGGGCGGCAATATCGGCCGCAATTGCATCGGCGCGGCGCAAAATCCCGTGATTGCTGCGGGCTTGGGCGGTTTCCGCCACCGGCCAGTGCAGCCCCGCCACCGAGATACCGAAGGCATAGAGGCTGGCCCAGGGCTGCCCATTGGCAGGGTGGATCACCCGCATCGTCTCATCCGAAATCGCCAGCGCCCCGGTGGCGGCCGTACCAGAGGAATCCTCCAGCACCATCTCCATGGCCACTTCCTCCGCCAGCAGCTGCTGCATGAGCGGATCGGCACTCACGGACACATCGGGGTTGGGCTGGCGGGCCTCGATACACACCCGGCTGTGATAGCGCTGCGTGGCGTTCATCCGCGAATAGCACACAAAGCCCTCCGGGGCACTGGGTTCTACATAAAAGCCGGGGCCGGGCAGGGTGACGATGCCGGCGTCGATAAGCGCATCGAGCTGCGCGAGACGGAACTGCGGCGGCCCCTGCAGATTCGCGCTATTGACCCCAGTGAAGAAGTCCTTAAAGTGCGCCGAATAGCTGTGCGCGGAGAGCCGCCCCGCGCCCACGGCCTGCTCGATCACCGGCCACGTATCGCGAATCGGGTCAAACCACGAAGCGTCTTCGGTGAGGTAGGTGTGTAGCCACTGCCGCCACTGCCCCATGTCCACTGCGGGGTCGATGATCTTTTGCCAATCCACATCGGGATAGTGGGCCTCCACCTCGGCGGTGATGAGCGGCCAGATATCGCGCATGAAATCGATCGGCGGGGTGAGATCCGCGATCGCCTCCGGGGTGAGCACCTGTGGCGTGTACTGCTGGAGCAGGTTCCGCTTGCCGCGATAGGGCAGACCACTCGGTGAGCCGGCTACGATGTGCGGCTCTCGCCCCGAGGGCTCATAGCCCGCCGCGGTGAAGCGGCCGCCGCGGCCTTCGGTGAGGGCGGCCATATAGTCAAAGAAGGACAGCCCCACTCCCTTTATCAGCACCGTCTCACCGGGCTCTAGCGTCTCGAGCTCCGCGAGGTGATCGGCGGCATTAGCGGGGTGGATGTGCAGCGTGTTGGTGATCCCGAGCTGCGCTAACGCCTCGTCGAGCTGGTGCACATCCGGCGGTAGCAGGGCGGGGATATGGCCAAGTGTGAGCACGCAGGCGTCCACGCGAATCGATTCCGCCTCATCGGCGAAGTCAATCTGCCAGCCCTCGCCGAAGCGGTGGACGCGGCGGGCCCGGCGCGTATGCACCCGCACGCCCGCGCCGTTGAGCTGGGAGAAACGCCACTGCAGATACAGGCCATAGAGGGGCCGGCTGGCGGGATCCGCGGCCGCAAGCTGCGCGGCTTCCTGCTGTGCCCACTCGCCGGCGAGCGCCAGCCACGGCTCCGCGGCAGCGCTATGGGCCCATTCATAGAGGGTGGGCCCCGTGCAGAGCGGGCCGCTCAGCTCCACGGTCTCGTCCACGAAGGCCGTGACTTCCCCACTGGCGGTATTCATGAGCATGAGCGGCGACTGCTCGGGATTCCACACCGCACCGGAGCCGGGAGCGTACTCCTCGATCACCTCGATGCACAGATCCTGCACGCCGCGCTGCTCGGCGAAAGCTGTCAGCCTTTCCAGCACCGCCAATCCCCGCGGGCCACACCCAATGATCGCTATTCGAGCCATAGGGCCATTGTATTCCGCCGCCGCCTCGACTTCGTACACGTGTTCCCTGGCGCTCGACGCCACGGGGCCCTAGCATGAGGCGCACCACAGTATTGAGCGAGCGCTGTAGCGGAAAGGACCCCATGAACAGCGAATCCGAGCGCCTCCTCGCGCATATCACCGAACACTCCACCCTCCCCTCTATCGAGATTCAGCTGCGCGGCACCCCGCAGACGCTGAGCGAGAGCACCGTGGGCGGCCAGCCCTATCTGGATCCTGGCGAAGAGGCGCCGGTGGGCCAGGACGGCGCGCCGCTGGTGTTTTTGGCCCAGCTCAACCTCGCCGAGCTTCCCGCCAATGATCTGCTGCCCGCCACTGGCCTGCTGCAGTTTTTCATCGGTGGCGATGACCTGCTGGGCATGCACGACTTCGACAATATCCGGCGCAATAACCACCGGGTGATCTACCGCGAATCCTTTGATTCCACCGTCGACAGCAGCACCTATACCCTGCCCGCCGCGGCCCACACCCCCTTTACTCGCAGCGAGGGCGTCGGGATGGACTTCGAGCTCGTCCGCCAGCCCATCTCCACCGAGGATCATCGTTTCGAGGATGCAGTGGCGGAGGCGGAGGAGGAGCTGGGCATCGAGGTTGATGCTGCCGGCATCGGCGAGCTCGTGGATCAGCTCCGTGACAGCCACACCGCCGGCGGGCACCGTATCGGCGGCTATCCCTTCTTCACCCAGGCGGATTTGCGCACCCCGGAGGATGAGCTCGATGTGCTGCTACTGCAGATCGATAGCGAGGGGCCGGTGATGTGGGGCGATACAGGCGTAGGGGGGTTTTTCATCTCCGCTGCGGACCTGCGGGCCCGCGACTTCTCTCGCGTCGGCTATAGCTGGGACTGCTACTAAGGGCGCGGATGCTTGGGACCAACCGAGGCGCTCGGCACCAGTGTTACATCGGGCCTTTTAACGCTTTGAAAACTGCAATTACCCGCAGCGTTCAGCGCCCCAGAACCTGTTGTGTCCTCGAGCGCGGAATGCTTCCTCATGGGAACTAGCTGCAGTGTGCCTAGCAGTCGAGCAGTGGGGCCCTCTTAGCTGGAACTAAATGGAACGGTGATATCACGTTGATCGTAGCTCGAGCCGGTGCCGCTCATGTCCGCAGACAACATCAGGCCAGGGCCGCAGGCAATGTCCACATCTGCACCGAGAGCTCGACGTGTAAGACTAATAGCGCGCGGAGAGTAGGGCAGGCCGAGGTGCGAGGCTAGGTCTTGAGAGCATCCATCCTGTAGCACCAGTGCAGTGGAGTTGGGGCCATCGAACTGAGAGTTGGCCATTGGGGTAACCACCGTGTCGGTGCGTGAGGAAATGGACACGTAGCGCACTCCTTCGACCTCTATTCCACCTTCAGCGAGGGCGTTCATGGCGTCAGAGCCGGCGAGGAGATCCTTGGCTACCTCACCGAAAATTCGGTCGATTGCTGGATACACGGGTATGCCGGCAGCGTTCGCTTCTTGGGCATAACGCGCAATGCCGAGTAGGTTGGTGCCATGGATCGCACCGCCGAGAGTGATCACAGTACCCACCCCTTCGGAGCCAACCTGTTTGGCATACATGGAGGCTAGGGTCCCGCCAAGGGAGTAGCCAACGATGTCCACCTTCTTCGCTCCCGTGTGAGCCTTGACGGCCTCGATATCAGCGGCGACCTCAGCCAGCGACTCGCTGGCAGGTTTAAGCCCGTAGACTCCCTCGACATTGGAGGTCACAGGAAGAGGGCCGTCATATTTTCCGTAGGCCGGGGCATAGACGCAGCGACCATCGACAGCCAGTGCAGGTCCGAGAGCAGCGAAAGAGCCATACGGATTGGAGTTCATGCCATGGAGAAGCACCACTGGGTTTTGACCCTCTTGCGGCACACAGCCGGTATTTACTCCCTCCGGCATGACACTGGGGTTCTGCATTTGCACAAGCGCTGCGGCAGCGAGGTTGGGCTGGGTGGGCCCATGGTTTCCCTCATCGCTGACAACGATGGTTGCCTGCACGCTGGGCACGAGGACAGCGGCGATAGTGATAACCCCTGCACAGACTGCGCCGAAACGGCGGCGGAAAGTTCGTGATAAAGCCATGTGTGTTTCCTTAACTCCTTGGCAATTCAGGTCAGCGGCCCAGTCTGCACAACTCAGAAGCCGAGGGGATCACCCCATAGAACCACCGATACTGTAACTGGAACCACTTTCACATCAGCTGTGTTACTGGTGCTACAGCTAAGCCTAGGCCTGTGTAATCTATTTTCCTACCAAACCGAAGGTTAGTTACCCCCAAAAAATCATTTCTGCAGGAAATCAGGGGAACAAGTGGGGGTAAACCACAAAGCTAAGACAAAGGTATCCCGATGTTATAGCCTTAAGTAAATACAACCTCATACCCACGGGAGTGCGCTGATGCTGCGCGCTGAGAGGACCCAGCGCATGGGTCGACCGTATGAACCTGTCTGGATCATGCCAGCGTAGGAAGGATTTTTTATGACTACCCGTCTGTCTGCCGCCAAGAAGGCCCGCAGTGCTGCCCCGGAACCGGGAGAGCTGACCACCGGCCCCATCTACCGCAGCCACAAGACCTACCGCGAGGCCATCCACACCAACACCGATGGTTCCACCACCACCATGCGCATCCCGGCGCGGGCCATCGAGCTGACCACCGGCACGGATTTCGAGGTCTATGACACCTCTGGTATCTACACCGAGGACAACCCCCAGCTGGATCTGAAGAAGGGTCTCGAGCCTCTGCGCGAGGGGTGGGAAACCCCGGCCCCCGCCCCCGCTTCGGAGGCGCAGCCCACCACGCTGGTGCGCACCCAGCTGGCCTGGGCTCGGGCCGGGATCATCACCCCGGAGATGACCTTCATCGCCCACCGCGAGGGCTTCAGCCCGGAGGAAGTGCGCGAGGAGGTGGCCGCGGGCCGAGCGGTGATTTGCGCCAATCACAAGCACCCCGAGATCGAGCCGATGATCATCGGCAAGAAGTTCGCGGTGAAGGTGAACGCGAATATCGGAAATTCGGCGGTCACCAGCTCCATCGCGGAGGAAGTGGAGAAGATGGTGTGGGCCACCCGCTGGGGCGCAGACACCATCATGGACCTCTCCACCGGCGACAATATTCACGAAACCCGCGAGTGGATTCTGCGTAACTCCCCCGTGCCGGTGGGCACCGTGCCGATCTACCAGGCACTAGAGAAGGTCAAAGGTGATGCCACCAAACTCACCTGGGAGATCTACCGCGACACCATCATTGAGCAGTGCGAGCAGGGCGTGGATTATATGACGGTGCACGCTGGGGTGCTGCTGCGCTATATTCCGCTGGCCGCCGAGCGCGTCACCGGCATCGTCAGCCGCGGCGGCTCGATCATGGCGGCGTGGTGCTTGAAGGAGCACCGCGAGTCCTTCCTGTACACCAACTTCGCGGAGCTCTGCGAGATTCTCGCCGCCTATGATGTCACCTTCTCCCTCGGCGATGGCCTGCGCCCGGGCTCGATCGCCGATGCCAATGACGAGGCCCAGCTGGCCGAGCTGCGCACTCTCGGCGAGCTCACCCGCATCGCCCACGATCATGGCGTGCAGGTGATGATCGAAGGGCCTGGCCACATCCCCATGCACAAGGTGGCAGAGAATGTCACCTGGGAGGAGGACTGGTGCGATGAGGCCCCCTTCTACACCCTCGGCCCGCTGACCACCGATATCGCCCCCGGCTACGATCACATCACCTCCGCGATTGGCGCCGCGATCATCGGCCAGGCGGGCACCGCGATGCTGTGCTACGTCACCCCGAAGGAGCACCTAGGCCTGCCCAACCGCGATGATGTGAAAACAGGCGTGATCACCTATAAGATCGCCGCCCACGCTGCGGATCTGGGCAAGGGACATCCCCGCGCCCAGGAGCGCGATGATGCGTTGTCCACCGCCCGTTTCGAGTTCCGCTGGCACGATCAATTCGCCCTAGCCCTGGATCCCGATACGGCGCTGGACTTCCACGATGAGACCCTGCCGGCCGAACCGGCCAAGACCGCCCACTTCTGCTCCATGTGCGGCCCGAAGTTCTGCTCGATGAAGATCAGCCAGGACGTGCGCGACTATGCCCAGGAGCACGGTCTCACCTCGGCTGAAGCTATCGAGGCCGGTATGCAGGAAAAGTCGGATGAGTTCACCCGGCGCGGCGAGCGCGTCTACCTGCCGCTGAGCCCAGCCACCTCCTAAAACCCCCATCCGCGCGCGACACCCCGCCCCGCCGCCCATCCCTCCCGATCGATGGCTGGGGCAGGGTCTTATATATCTCCCACCACCCCCAAAATGAGCTAACTCACATACCGAGCTGTCTATCCCATCGTCGCAGTTCACGACATATAAGCGCGCCCACTCTGCCCGCTCAGCCCTTGCTCTAGACCGAGCGGTTCGTTAGGGTTGCTGACAACGCAACGCGGGGCGCTAAGGATTCGACGCTCTCCGCTTTCCCTTAAGGACTCTTGGGAAGTCATTTCTTTTCAAGCGCTCGCCGCGGTCTATGGTTCCTCCTTCGCGGCGAAGCTGTCTCATACTGTGTTCTCCGGCGGATGGCTCGAACCGTCCCGCGTTGTGGTCCCCATAAATGTCCATGATGAGAGGAACCATCAATGCCTAAGTACAACAATGAGAACGCGGCCGAGTGGGGCTTTGCTACCCGCTCGATCCACGCCGGCCAGCCGGTGGACTCCGATACCGGCGCCCGCAATCTGCCGCTGTACTTCACCTCCTCCTATGTATTCGACGACGCCGCCCATGCTGCCGCGCGTTTCGATCTTTCCGACCTTGGTCCGGTGTATTCCCGCCTGACCAACCCCACCGTGGCCGCCGTCGAAGAGCGCCTCGCCTCCCTCGAGGGCGGCGTGCACGCTGTGCTCTTCGCCTCCGGCATGGCCGCTGAGACCGCCGCGATCCTCAGCCTGGCCCGCGCCGGCTCCCATATTGTCTCCTCCCCGCGCATCTATGGCGGCACCGAGACGCTCTTCCAGATCACCCTGCCGCGGCTGGGTATCGACGTCACCTTCGTCGAGGATCCGGACGATCCCGAATCCTGGGCGGCCGCCGCACAGGACAACACCGTGGCCTTCTTCGGCGAGACCTTCGCCAACCCGCAGGTGGATGTGCTGGATATTCCGGCCATCTCCGCGGTGGCGCATGAGCACAAGGTGCCGCTGATCGTGGACAACACCGTGGCCACCGCAGCCCTGGTCCGCCCGCTCGAACTGGGCGCCGATGTAGTGGTGGCCTCGCTGACCAAGTTCTACACCGGCAATGGTTCCGGCTTGGGCGGTGTGCTTGTCGACGGCGGCTCTTTCGATTGGTCCGTGGAACACAACGGTGAACCCAAATACCCCGATTTCGTCACCCCAGACCCCGCCTATCACGGCCTGCGCTATGTGGACCTCGGCCCCGCCGCCTATGGCCTCAAGGCCCGGGTGGGTCTGCTCCGCGACACCGGTGCCGCCCCCTCCCCCTTCAATGCGTGGGTGACTGCCCAGGGCCTGGACACCGTTGGTCTGCGCGTGGAGCGCCACAACTCCAATGCCTTGGCCGTGGCCCAGTTCCTGGAGTCCCAGCCTGCGGTGACCAAGGTGAACTATGCCGGCCTGGAGTCCTCGCCCTTCCACGCCACCGCGCAGAAGCTGGGCCTAGCCACCACCGGCTCGGTGCTCTCCTTCGATATCGAGGGCGGCCGCGATGAGGCATGGGCCTTCATCGACGCCCTGCAGCTGCACTCCAACCTGGCGAATATCGGCGATGTGCGCTCCCTGGTGGTGCACCCGGCCTCTACGACGCACTCGCAATCGGATGAGGCTGGTCTCCGCCGGGCCGGTATCAGCCAGTCCACCATCCGCCTTTCGGTGGGTATCGAGGCGATCGAGGACATCATCGCTGATCTCGAGCGCGGCTTCGCCGCCCTCAGCTAACCCACCGCAGCGATCACTCGCGCCGGAGAGGGAAAGGACACCAAGGATGAACCTAGGCACACCCGGCCAGCTGCACACGGTGCCGCTCGGCGAATTCCGTACCGAGGCCGGTGTGAGCCTGCCCATCTCCGTGGCGTATATGCGCTTCGGTGAGCCTCGCGCGGATGGCTCCAATATCATCCTCGTCGAACACGCCCTCACCGGCGATGCCAATGCGGCCGACTGGTGGGGCGGTATTATCGGGCCGGGCCGCGCCTTCGACACCACCGAGTACTGCATCATCTGCACCAATGCACTCGGCGGCTGTCAGGGCTCTACCGGCCCCGCCTCCCCGGACCCAGATGGCGTGCCGTGGGGCTCGCGCTTTCCGGCGCTATCCATTCGGGATCTCGTGCATGCGGAAAAACTCCTGCTCGATCATCTCGGCATCACCCACCTGCGAGCCGTCGCCGGCGGCTCCATGGGCGGTGCCCGCACCCTCGAATGGGCGCTGCTCTACCCCGAGATGGTGCAGGCCTGCCTGGTGGTGGCGGTCTCGCCGCGGGCCAGTGCCTGGCAGATCGGCGTGCAGCAGATCCAGATTGCCTCCATCACCTATGACCCCGACTGGCAGGGCGGGGATTACTACGGCACGGGGCGCCGCCCCGAGCAGGGGCTTACCACCGCCCGCAAGCTGGCACATCTCACCTATCGTGGCGAGCTAGAGGTCGACGAGCGTTTCGGCACCACCGCCCAGCGCGGGGAGAATCCCTTGGGCGCCTATCGCGACCCCACCCAGCGCTTCGCCGTGGAAAGTTATCTCGACCACCAGGGCCGCAAGCTCGTCGATCGCTTCGACGCCGGCTCCTATGTGGTCCTTACCGAAGCGCTCAATCGCTTCGATATCGGCCGGGACCGCGGCGGCCTGGTGCCTGCCTTGGCGCAGATCACCGCCCCCACCATGGTGGCAGGAGTAGACACCGATATTCTCTACCCCTACTACCAGCAGGAATTAATTGCGCGGAATGTCGCCCATCCCATCGGGATGGCCCATATCTCTTCCCCGGTGGGCCATGACGCCTTCCTCGTGGAAGAGCGCCAAATGGACAATATTGTGCGCCGCTTCCTCGCCGCCAGCTAGCTGCCGAGGGCGTCGATAGAGGCGGAGATGTACATCATCAACCCGCCCATGACGGCGGTGAAGGCGACGTCGAAACGCCGCGAGCGCACCGCCAGCACCCCCAATACATGGGAATCGCAGACGTAGCGGATTCCGGATAGCAGCACGAGACTGGCGCCGAAGACGAAGGTGGCTCGGCGCCAGTGATCGCTGAAGAGAAACACCGCGGCCACAATCAGCCCCAGCACGAACACACCCATCAGCGTCCGTTGCAGGCGAAGGGGTAGCGGCGAGGGCGGCAGGGCCCGATCGTGCGGGTTGCCGCTGAGATCCGCGATAGGGTCGACGCGCTCCACGGATCCGGTATTAGAGCTCGCGCTGGGAGAGACCGGCGAGCTTCTCCGCCCGCTCCACCACATTGCGCACGAGGAAGGCGCGGGTCAGCGGGCCCACACCGCCCGGGTTCGGCGATACGGCACCGGCGACCTCCCATACATCGGGGTGTACATCGCCCAGCAGCTGGCCGTCCTTGCGGGAGACTCCCACATCCAGCACGGCGGCGCCCGGCTTCACCATGTCGGCGGTGAGCATATGCGGCACGCCCGCGCCGGCGATAATCACATCGGCCTGCTGGGTTTCCGCCTTCAGATCGGCGGTGCCGGTGTGGCACAGCGTCACGGTGGAGTTCTCGGAACGGCGGGTGAGCATGAGCCCGATGGGGCGGCCGACTGTCACGCCGCGGCCGATCACCACAACCTTGGCGCCGTTGAGCTCAATATCGAAGCGGCGCAGCAGATGAATGCAGCCATTGGGGGTGCAGGGCAGCGGGGCGGGCTCGTTGAGCACCAGCTTGCCCAGATTCACCGGGTGCAGGCCATCGGCATCCTTGGCGGGATCGATGGCCTCGAGCACGGCGTTTTCGTCGATGTGCTTCGGCAGCGGCAGCTGCACAATGTAGCCGGTGCAGGCGTCATCATTATTCAGCTCCTCAATCACCTCGAGCAGCTCGCCTTGGGTGACATCCTCCGGCAGGTCCTTCCGGATCGAGTTCACGCCGATCTTCTCGCAGTCCTTGTGCTTCATGCGCACATAGGACTGGCTGGCGGGGTCCTCGCCCACCAGCACCGTCGCGAGCCCTGGAGTGATGCCCTGTTCCTTGAGTCTTTCGACTTTCTTCGCAAGCTCGACGAAAATTTCGTCGCGGTAGAGTTTTCCATCCAGTTTCATCGCGGTCATGGATCCATTATGACAGACGCCCGCCGCGTAGGATGGGCCCACGTGAACACCGCGCCCGTTACCAGCCCCAGCACCGCCCTGCCCTATGCCCATGTGGTCTTTGATAACCCGGTGATTCCCCCGAATACCGGCAACGCCATCCGCATGTGCGCCGGCACGGGCGCCACCCTGCACCTATGCGAGCCACTCGGCTTCGACCTCAGCGAAAAGCACCTGCGCCGGGCCGGTCTTGACTATCACGATCTCGCCCAGGTGCAGGTGCACTCCTCGCTTGCAGCGTGCCTCGACTCACTGCCCGATGCTCGGGTCTTCGCCTTCACCACCAGCGGCACTCTTAGCCACTCGGAGGTGCACTACCAGCCCGGCGATGTGCTGCTCTTCGGCACCGAGCCCACGGGGCTGAGCGCGGCGGCGCTCTCCCATCCCCGCATCACCGCTCAGGTGCGGATTCCGATGCTGGCGGGGCGGAGATCGATGAATCTGTCCAATGCGGCGGCTGTGGCGGCCTATGAGGCGTGGCGGCAGCTGGGCTATCCGGGCTGTGCAGCGCCGGGAGCTGGCGCTGGCGGAGCCGATTAAGCAGGGCGTAGCCATCGGCGCTGGCGATATGCTTCAGCTCCATCTTTACCGGGCCTTCCACCAAGTCGAGGCGGACGCTCACCAGCCCTAAACGCTGCTGCAGCGGCCCGGCACTGAGCGTGAGCTCCTGAATATGCTCCAGCTCCACCACACTCATGGTGCGGCTCAAGCGCCCGGTGTGGATGACGGCGTAGTCCTCCACCAAGCTGAGCCCGCGGTAGCGATAATGCAGCGGCCCCAACCATCGCGCCTGGCGGGGAGAACGCACCATCGGCGAGTGCAGCTGCCCTGGCTGCGCCGGCCCCTGCAGGTGCTCGGCGTCGACCTTGCTGAGCAGCAGGAGTAACGCGGTGGCCGTGGCATAGTCCCCCACCGGCAGCACCGTCGTGGTGGTGGAGGTATCGCTGCTATCGCCATAGCCGGCCACCGACACCGTCACCTTCCACCAGCCGACCCGCCGCCACAACAGCGGCTGGGTGATGGATACCCCGTGCACACGGTGCAGCGGCACGGTTTGCGAGCGACGCTCGGTGAGCCCATAGCGCAGCTGCAACTCATGGGTGGTCACATTGTGCTCAGCGCGGAAGCCCCACGCCCGATTAGCGAAGCCCACCACGGAGGGTAAGCCACCGAGGAGTATAGGCAGCACGATCGCGAATCCGGCGGGTGTGAGCACGATTAGGATCAGCGCCAGAGCCATGACGATGGTGGACCATTGGAGGGCCAGCGCGAGCAATGCCTGCCGCACAGGCACAGCGGCCAGCAGCTCTGGCTCGGCGGCGCCTGCGGACCCCCTAGGCGCGGGGCTCTCGGCCGCTGACTGTTCAGCCGCGGCACTCTCGGTAGCAGCGGACCCTGCTGCATCCTGTTCTGTGCGGCTATGGCGTAGCACAGTGTCTTTGACCTGCTCGGCGGTGTTCTTATCTAGGTACTCGATCTTCAGCACCGAATCATCGCCGCCTGCAGTTTCAATGTGCACGGCAGCAAGACCACAGATGCGGGCGACGAGGGGCTCGGCCACATCGACGGCCTGAATCCTATCGCAGCGCGCGGACCGGGATTGGCGGCTAAACACGCCTTTTTCCACCACCACTTCATCGCTGCCGAGGCGATAGCCAATGCGCTTCCACCAGATCCGGGACAGCGCCCACGTCAGACCGAGCACAAGCACGGTGCCGCCGATACCCACCACGATGGGTAGGAGGGAAAAAGAGTCACGATCGCGCAGAAAATCAACAATATCGCCGAGGAGCTCCCGCTGGTTGATGCCGATGGCGACGATCAGCGCCAGCAGCGCCCGCCAGAAACTAATCAGCGGGGTCAGCGGGTGAACGCGCTGGAATTCGGCGTTGTCTGCGGTGACCGCAGCCGCGCCGTTGTCTGGTGCGGCGGCATCGGGGTGCAGTTCTTCTTTCACAGGCCGCTCATCCTCTCCTTCGCCTTCTCACTCAGGCGCACGCGCAACTCGGAGGCCACATCCTCGGGCAGGCCCGGAATGCTGGAGTCGCTGGTGGAGGACGCGGTGTGCAGCTCGATATTCTTCAGCCCAAGAGCACGCTCGATGGGACCGTTATTGATATCGACGAATTGGATGCGGCCATAGGGCACCACGGTGAGGCTGTAGAACAGGCGGCCGCGGCGCACCAGCAGCTCATCCTCGGTTTCTGCCCAGCCAATGCGCGCCACTTGAACGACCGTGAGCCAGGCGATAAACGCGCTGATCCCAGCCATGGCGATCGCGCCGACGATGAGCGCAATCTGCCATCCGCCAGAGACGAAGTAGGCACCGATGGCCATGCCGAGTGTCGCAAGGATCAGAACGGGCATGCGGCCGATAAGCCGCGCCTTCACCAAGGCTGGGGAGACGGGCTGAAACGTCACGCCCATGGCGTCGGCGTCGCGCTGGTTGAGTTCGGTGTGAGAAGCCATAGGCCCACTTTTAGCACAGAGCGCACCGTGCCCCGCTGCTTAGCGAAAGTCGCGGGAGCGGATGTCCAGTATCTCCCCGAGGGCCAGGGGCTCGAACTTATCGGCCTCCACGGTGGCCGCCCCGGTGGCGGTGCGCACGATACCGCGCACGAGCAGCGCGGTCGCGGTGCGCGCGAGCCGGCGATAGCGCGCCCACAGCCCAGGCGAGACCACCACATTGATCAAACCGGTTTCGTCCTCCATGCCAAAAAATACTGCCCCGCTGGCGGTCTGGGGACGCTGGCGGTGGGTGATGATGCCGGCCACGAGGATGCGGCGGCCATCTTCCTGCGCCAGCAGCTGCGCCGCGGGTATCACCCCGCGCTGGTCCAGCTCGGCGCGGATAAGCTCCAGCGGCTGGCTGGCTGGGGTGATCCCGGTGCTGGCCACATCGGCCACCATGAGCTCAAAGGTGTTCATTCCCGGTAGCGGCGGCGCGGTGATCGCCGAGAGCCCTGGCAGCATGCCCTGCTGCTCACTGGCGGCCACGCCCGCCACCCATTGGGTTTGGCGGCGGCTGATCCGGAGCGCCGCGAAGGCCCCAGCGCGGCCGAGGCTTTCCACATCTCGGACGTTCAGCTCGGCGGCGCGGGCGATATCAGCCACCGTCGATGCCGGCGAGAGGCTGTGTCGGATCTTCTCGAGCCTGTCGGCAGCCTGCCGCCGCAGCCCTGATACCGAGCACAGCCCCAGCCGGATTGCCCCGTTGTCTACCCGTGGTTGCACATCCGAATCCAGCACCGAGACCGGCTCTACCTGCACCCCGTGCCGGCGGGCGTCTTGGATCAGGGATTGGGGCGAATAAAAGCCCATGGGTTGGGCGCGCAGCAGACCCACGCAGAACTCTGCTGGGTAGTGGTATTTAAACCAGGCCGAAAAGTACACCAAGGAGGCGAAGGACTGGGAGTGGGATTCAGGAAAACCATAGGCGGCGAAGGCCATAATTTTCAGCCACAGCCCGTGGGCGACGTCCTCGTCTATATTGTGGGTGCGTTTACAGCCCGCATAGAACTTCGTGCGCAGCGTCTCCATCCTCTCTGGTGAGCGTTTGGAGCCCATAGCGCGTCTTAAAGCATCGGCTTCTACGCCGCTAAAACCGGCGGCGTCTACCGCTATCTGCATGAGTTGTTCTTGGAAGAGCGGCACTCCGAGGGTTTTACCCAGCGCATTTTCCAGGCAGGGGTGATCGAACTCCACGGGCTCGAGGCCGTTGCGGCGGCGGATATAGGGGTGCACCGAGCCGCCCTGAATCGGGCCGGGGCGCACTAGGGCGACCTCCACCACGAGGTCGAAGAACTCGCGGGGTTTCAGCCGCGGCAGGGTGTTGAGCTGGGCGCGGGATTCCACCTGAAAGACCCCCACGGCATCGGCGCGGGCGAGCATGGCATAGACCTCCGGCTCGGCGAGGTCGAGCTCCCACAAGTGCACAGTGATGCCATGCTGCTCTGTCACGAGATCGATCATGTGGTGCAGGGCCTCAAGCATGCCCAGGCCCAAGAGGTCGAATTTCACCAGCCCCGCGGAGGCGCAGTCATCCTTATCCCACTGCACCACGGAGCGTTTGTCCATGCGCGCCCATTCCACGGGCACCACATCCGCGATGGGGCGATCACACAGCACCATGCCGCCGGAGTGAATGCCGAGATGCCGGGGCTGGCCTTCGAGGCTGGCCGCGAGCTGGCGCACCTGCACTGGTGGGTCGGCGACGCCGCGCGACCACGCATCACAGCTGCCCTGAGCAAAGCCGAGGGCGCGGCCGGCGTCACGTATCGCCCCTTTATGGCGATAGGTGATCACATTGGCCACCATGGCGGCATAGTCGCGGCCATAGGTGTCGTAGACGTATTGGATCACCTCCTCGCGGCGGCCAGATTCAATATCAATATCGATATCCGGTGGCCCTTCTCTTTCGGGAGAGAGGAAGCGCTCAAAGAGCAGTCGCGCACTGATCGGCTCCACATTCGTGATGCCGAGGGCAAAGACCACCGCAGAGTTGGCGGCCGAGCCGCGACCTTGGCAGAGAATATTCTCCCGCTGGCAAAAATCCACGATCCCGCACACGATGAGAAAATACCCGGCGAAGCCGAGCTGCTCGATCACCTCCAGCTCATAGTCGATCTGCGCATGGGCGCGGTGGGCGATCTCAGTGGGCCGAGACGCATAGCGCTGGGGAGCGCGCTCCGCGACCAGCTGGCGCAGCTGCGCCATCTCATTGTCTCCGTGGCTGGGCAGATTCGGGGCCACGAGGGTGAGTTGTACGGCGCATTCCTCCGCCAGCCGCAGATTCTCTGCCATGAGTTCGCTGGCGTGCGGCACCATGGTGGCCAGCGCCTTCTCTCCCAGCAGCCAGCGCCCGCCCATGGGGTCGAGTTCTGCGGCGTGATCGCCCACACTGCGGCGCGCGGCGAGCGCATCCTTCGCGGCGGCGAGCCGTCGCGCCCCCATCGTGGCGGCAGTGGCCACGGCGGAGACGGTCCCCCGCAGCTGGTACTGGGCGCGAAGCCGGTCCAGCTCGGCGTGCGCATCGGCGTCCGTGGGGCGGCGAGAAATCCGGTACTCGAGGCGGATATTCTCCCGCCCGAATGCCTCGATCAGGGCGGGAAGGTGTGGGGCCCAGGTAGCGTCGACAAGCACATACCAGCGACCGCCGGCAGCGGTGCCGAGCGCCGCCAGCGAGGGATAGACCGTGTGGTCTTTTTCTCCGGCGGCCATCGCCGCGGCGGAGATAACGCGACTGAGGCGGCGATAGCCTTCGACGTCCTTGGCGAGCACGCACAAGGTAGCCGGAATCCCCAGCTGTTCGCCGACGCTGAGCTCGGCACCGATAATCGTGTCCAGCTGATAGTGCGCTGCGGCCTCGGCGAATTTCACCACGCCATAGAGGCCATCGCGATCGCACAGACCGAGGGCGCGATAGCCCAGTTCCACGGCGCGAGCGACGAGTTCTTCTGGCTCAGATGCGCCGTGTAAAAAGCTATAACTCGAGCGGCAATGCAGGTCCGCGATACGCCCGCGCGACTGTCGAACATGCGCTGCGTTAGGGCTAGACTGAGCGGGCGCAGGCTGGAGGTGCCCATCATAGCGGCCAGATAGCAACCGTTCTAGCTTTGACCAGCTCAAAGGACGGGCATTCACCCCCAAGAAGCAGCCATTCCATTCCATGCGCCCCACGCTAGCATGTTTCGCACACCTGTTCTAGCCCTTTATTGCTCCCTCCGTAGACCAAGCTGTACAGATTCAAACGAAGGTGCTAGCGTAGAGCAGCGTCAAATAGACAGCTCTTTCTACTACTTTTTTCTAAGGATGTTCCCATGAAGCGATTTACCCGCACCACCGCTGCCCTGGCCACCGTGGCCCTGTCCGCTACCGCGCTGGTAGCCTGCGGCAGTGATGATTCCTCCACCATCAAGCTCGGCTCCACTGATTCCACCCTGAAGCAGTTCGCCGCGTGGGAGGACGCAGCCAACGAGAACGACATCGACCTCGAGGTTGTGAACTTCAGCGATTTCAATACCCCCAATAAGGCGCTGGCTGAGGGCGAGATCGACGCCAATAGCTTCCAGCACCTGAAATTCCTCGCCGAGCACAATGTGGGCTCCGGCGATGATCTCTTGCCGATCGGCTCCACCTACATCGTGCCGCTGGCACTGTACTGGAAGGACCACGATTCCCTCGACGGCATCGAAGGCCAGGAGATCGTGATCCCGAACGATCCCTCCAACCAGGGCCGCGCCATCAACGTGCTGGTGCAGGCGGATCTGATCACCTTGAAGAATGACGTGAATAACCCCACCCCGGCCGACATCGATAAGGATAAGTCCAAGGTTGAGGTGCAGCCGGTGGATGCCGCGCAGACCCCCACCGGTTGGGGCGAGGGCAAGCCGGCCATCATCAACAACTCCTTCCTGGATCGCGCCGGCATCGACCCGAAGTCCTCCATTTTCGCCGATGACCCCAACTCTGAGCTCGCCGAGCCCTATATCAACGTGGTGGTTGTGCGCGCCGAGGATAAGGACAATGAGCAGCTGAACAAGCTCGCCGAGATCTGGCACACCCAGGCTGTGGTGGATGCCGATCAAGAGGACACCGCCGGCACCTCCGTCGCCGTGGATCGCCCCGCCGAGGAGCTGCAGGAGATCCTGCACCGTCTCGAGGACGAGATCCGCAAGGGCTAATCCCCGCACCACGGCCCCCTTTTCCTAGGGGGCCTTTGTTTCCATTCACCTACGTTTTAAGGAACATTTCGCTCGTGGCACAACAACCACACGCGGCCGCCGCCGGATCCATCCCTTCCGGTACTACTGGCACCGCTATTGAATTCCGCAACGTGTCTAAGACCTTCTCCACGAAGCGTGGCACGGTGACCGCCCTGGATAACGTCAATCTCACCGTCGCCCCCGGGGAGATCCTCGGCGTGATCGGCTACTCCGGTGCGGGCAAGTCCACCTTGGTGCGCCAGATCAATGGCCTCGATGTGCCGAGCTCCGGCGAGATTCTGCTGGACGGCACCAATATCGTGGGCATGCCGGAGAAGAAGGTGCGCCAGCTGCGCCGCCACATCGGCATGATCTTCCAGCAGTTCAACCTGTTTTCCGCGCGCACCGCAGCCGGCAATATCGCCTATCCCCTCGAGCTAGCCGGCATCTCCAAGGCCGAGCGTGCAAAGCGGGTCCAGGAAATGCTCGACTTCGTGGGCCTCTCCGATAAGGGCAGCTCCTACCCCGAGCAACTGTCCGGCGGACAGAAGCAGCGCGTGGGCATCGCCCGCGCCTTGGCTACTAACCCCTCCTTGCTGCTGGCCGATGAGGCCACCTCGGCTCTCGACCCCGAGACCACCCAGGATGTGCTGGCGCTGCTGCGCAAGGTGAACAAGGAATTCGGCATCACCATCGTGGTAATTACCCACGAAATGGATGTGGTGCGTTCGATCGCCGACAAGGTGGTGGTGATGGAAAACGGCCGCGTGGTGGAGCAGGGCTCAGTATTCGAGGTGTTCTCGGATCCGCAAACCGCCGTGGCTCGCCGCTTTGTGGCCACCACTCTGCGCAATGAGCCGGACAATGTGGAGTCGGATGATCTTCGCGGCAAACCGGGGCGACTATTTACCGTCAAACTCACCGAGACCTCCGGCTTCTTCACCGCTGCCGGCCACGCCCGCGAGGCCGATGTGCGCGTCGATATTGTGCACGGCGGCGTGACCACCCTGCAGGGTAATTCCTTCGGCAAGGTCACCGTCCGGCTGAACGGCGATAATGCCGCCATCGACGAGTTCTACCGCTCCCTCACGCAGACCACCGAGATTCAGGAGATTTCTTAAATGGACACCACTTATCTCGCAGCTGACTGGGATCGGCTCGGCGATACCTTCATCGACTCCATCTTCGAGACCCTCTACATGGTGGGCATCACGATGGTGGCCGGCGGCTTCTTCGGGCTGGTGCTGGGCATTTTGCTCTACACCACGCGCCCGAGCGGCATCCTGCGCAACTCGTTTGTCTACGCCGTGCTCAACGTGTTGGTGAACTTCATCCGCCCGATCCCCTTCATCATCCTCATCGCCTTCATCGGCCCGCTGACCAAGGTGGCCATCGGCTCGACCATCGGCACCGGCGCCGCCACCTTCGTGATGTCGATCGCCGCAACCTTCGCCGTCGCCCGCATCGTGGAGCAAAACCTGGTGGCCATCGATCCCGGTGTGATCGAGGCGGCGCGCGCCATGGGAGCCTCGCCGTGGAAGATCATCACCTCGGTGATCGTCCCCGAGGCCTTGGGCCCCCTCGTGCTGGGCTACACCTTCATCTTCATCGCGGTAGTGGATATGTCCGCCATGGCCGGCTACATCGGCGGCGGCGGCCTAGGCGATTTCGCCATCGTCTACGGCTATCGTTCCTTCGACTGGACCGTCACCCTCGTGGCCACCGCAGTGATCATCATCATCGTCCAGCTCGCGCAGTTCTTCGGCAACTGGCTGTCGAAGAAGATCATGCGCCGCTAATTCGGCTCATCGCAGCACGCTTATCGACGCAGCGTCCCCGCTTCATCGGGGGCGCTGTTCGCGTTATCCGCCGCAGTAATCACACGAAACTAGCGAGGCTTCCACTTCCACGGGCGTAGACGTAGTCCTCTTCGCTACGTACCGGCTACACACCGCCTCCCTATCCTCCACATTGGGGGATACGTAGCCGTTTTCTGGTTGATAAAAAATTTCGCTGCTAATATCAGTAGCGAACTGAACCTCAGTAAGCGCCGGCTAGTTTCCGGTTGCAGAATGCTCCAGCCGGACCTTCGGGTCCGGCTTTTTTAATCTAGGAGGACACCTCATGTCCACGAGGTATGTCGTAGGCATCGACGTCGGATCGTATTCACTCGGCTGCGCCGCCATCGAAGTAGACGAGGCTGGAAATCCACTCCAGCTATTGAACACCGTTTCTTTTATCCACGATTCTGGCGTTGATCCGGACTCAAATAAGACTGCCAACACACGTCTTGCAGAATCTGGTGTGGCTCGTCGAACTCGGCGCCTCTACCGGCGACGCAAGCATCGCACGATAAAACTCGAAAAGTTCCTCAAAGCTCAGAATTGGACGACGCGTCCATTCGAGGAGTACTCCGATCCGTATTTCCCGTGGAAGGCTCGGGTCGCACTCGTTAATGGCTTCATCGCTGACGAAGCCCAACGAGGGGAATACCTGTCGGTGGCCCTGCGTCACATCGCTAACCACCGTGGATGGAGAAACCCCTACCATTCAACTGCTAGCTTGTACTCCCCCGGTGACGCGAGCGATGCCTTCAATGAGATTCGCGAGAATCTCAGCCAAAAGACTGGCCGTCCCATCCCCAGCGATGCCACCGTGGGGCAGCTGATCTCCTTCGCGCAATTCGGCCACCATCGCCTCCGCGGCGGCGGCAAAGAAAAGGATAAGAAGAACCCAGATCAGGCAAAGCAGGCGGTCATATCGGCTCGGCTACAACAGAGCGACCATGCGCGGGAAATCAATGAGATATGTCGTGTCCAGAAAATCGACGACACTCTTCGGAAAAAGATCATTGATCTGGTCTTCGCTGCTGAGTCTCCCAAGGGCGCGCAGCAAGGCCGTAGAGGCAAGGATCCTCTCAACCCCACACAAACACGTGCTGCTAAGGCCTCTGATAGTTTCCAGCGCTATCGTGTCTCCGCGCTCATAGGCAATCTGCGCATCAAAGAAAGTACAGGACAGACGAGACGTCTCACTGCCGAAGAACGAGCCTTGGTATTCGATCATCTGATCAATCTTCCGGCCAAAAAAGACCCTTCATGGCTCGATGTCGCCGCTATCCTGTCCGTCGATCGCGGGCGGTTGAGGGGCACCGCAACTCTTACCGACGATGGTGAACGCGCTGGCGCTCGGCCGCCGGTGCACGACACCAATCGAGTTATTTCGCGCTGCCGCGTTAAACCTCTTGTTCACTGGTGGGCTACAGCCGATGCCGCTCACCGAGCCGAGATGGTCAAGGCGCTGTCCAACTCCGAGAAAGTCAACTTTGACTCCAAGGAAGGGGCTGCTGTTCAGGCATTCTTTGCCGAATTAGATGATGACCAGCATGAGAAACTCGATTCGCTTCACCTGCCCATTGGGCGCGCAGCCTATAGTGAGGACACTTTAACGCGGCTGACTGCGCGAATGCAGTCGGAAAACATGGATTTGTATGAGGCACGGCGTGCGGAATTTGGTGTCTCCGAAGACTGGGTTCCGCCCAAGCCACGCATCGGTGAACCGGTAGGAAACCCAGCGGTGGACCGTGTTCTCAAGGGCATTGCACGGTGGATAGAAGCAGCCGAGGCCGAATGGGGTGCGCCACAGTCCATCGTCATCGAGCATGTGCGTGATGGTTTCTCCAGTGAGAACGTTGCTCGGGAGATCACCCGTGAAAATGACCGTCGTCACAAACGGAACCTTCAACTGTTCGCGGAGATGCAGGAAAAGCTCAATATCGATGGCGCTGTGCGTCGCTCCGATCTGTGGCGCTACCAGTCGCTCCAGCGTCAGAACGAGCAATGCGCCTACTGTGGCGCGCCCATCACCTATTCCAATAGTGAGATGGACCATATCGTGCCACGTGCAGGGCAAGGCTCAACCAACGTGAGAGAGAATCTGGTGGCCGTGTGCCATCGCTGCAACCTCGCGAAGAAGAATATTCCTTTCGCAGTATGGGCAGATAAATGCCCCATACCTGGTGTTTCACTCGCTGAGGCGCTCGAACGCACCAAGTTCTGGCTTCCTGAGCCTGGCCAGAAGAAGTCGGATTTTAACGCGTTTCGAAGTGCTGTCTGCGAACGGTTGAAACGAACCCACGCTGATGAGCCCTTAGATTCCCGCTCCATCGAGTCTGTGGCGTGGATGGCTAATGAGGTGAGGGGACGTGTCGCACAGCACTTCCATGAGGCTGACACCAGCGTCCGAGTTTATCGAGGCGCCCTGACGGCTGAGGCGCGTAAAGCTTCTGGTATTCACAAGCGTCTGCGCTTCATCGATGGCCCTGGAAAATCCCGTTTGGATCGCCGGCATCATGCCGTCGATGCAGCAATTATTGCTTTTACCACGCCCTACGTTGCACAAACCTTGGCTGAGCGTGCGAACAAACGCCAAGCAGCTTTTATCGAAAACGCACCAGATCAGTGGAAAGAGTATACGGGTGCCGATGACGCTCACCGTGCTGCTTGGAATTCTTGGGTGCCCAAGGTTCGTAAACTTGCGCATATGCTCCAAGCAGCGCTCGACGAGGACCGAATCGTTGTCACCTCCAATCTACGGCTGCGATTGGGGAATGGACGTGCACACGAAGATACGATCGGAGCGCTCAAGAAAATTCGTGTCGGTGGAGAAATCTCTGCCACAGATATCAATCGAGCTTCTTCGGAGGCACTGTGGTGTGCGCTCACGCGTGAACCCGACTTTGATCCTAAAGAAGGCCTCCCTGCGAATCCGAATAGGCGTATTCGAGTTCACGGTTCGTGGTTCAACGCCGATGACGAGATCGAGGTCTTTCCAATCGGGGCGGGCTGCATCAAGGTCCGCGGCGGTTATGCGAAACTGAGCCGCTTCCACCATGCGCGCATCTACAAAATCACATCAGGAAAGAAACCTTCCTACGCGATGCTGCGCGTCTATAACGTCGACCTTCTTCGTCATAAACACGAAGACTTATTCGCGGTCGAGATCAAGCCCCAAACAATCTCTGCTCGCCAAGCAGAACCAAAGCTCCGCAAGGCGCTGGCAGAGGGTAACGCAGAGCACCTAGGGTGGCTCGTTGTCGATGATGAGTTAGTGATTGACACCTCCAGCTTCACTACTGGACAAATCGCTGGGCTGCAGGAAGCCTTCGGAACGGTGTCAAGATGGCGGCTCGACGGTTTTTTCAGCGATAGCGAGCTACGTTTACGTCCGTTACTCATGAGTGCTGAAGGCGTTGACCCAGATGCCCCTAAAGAGGCGCGAATAATCATTGAAGGTCGTGGGTGGATCTCAAGGGTCAATACAGTTTTCGGCAAGGGACAGCCAACAGTCATTCGTCGAGACTCGCTAGGACGCGTGCGCCTGTCTAGCGCAGCGCATCTTCCTGTCTCTTGGAAGGTGCGCTAGCATGCATTCCGGCTGGAGGGTTGTAGACTGCTCGAACCTCGAGGGGACCATTCGTTATCGTCGTGGTCAACTGGCCATCCAGCCGGACACCGCATCAGAAGCAGTCACCGTCCCGTTGAGTCATATCGCGGTCGTCATGGTCGGAACGAAGGTGAATATTTCCGGCGCAGTGCTCGCAAAGCTCAGCGAATATGACATTGCGCTCCTCATTACTGATTGGCGTGGTGTACCTGTTGCTGGGGCGAGTCCATGGAATGAGCACACTCGTATCGGCGCACGTCAGCAGGCACAGGCTTCGCTTTCCCTTCCCCGCCGTAAACAGGCGTGGGCGCGAATCGTGAGTGCAAAGATTTACGGACAAGCGGCAACCGCGGAGGCGCTGAATAAGGAGAGCTCCCACCTTCTAAAGAAGCTCAGCCGTAGTGTTCGCTCAGGCGACCTGGACAACAAAGAGGCAGTAGCCGCGCGAATCTATTGGAAAACGCTCTCGGAAGGCCCAGATTTCAGGCGGCAACCAGGCGCGGCTTCGGACGGGTTCAACTCTGCGCTTGACTACGGTTACACGCTTCTTAGAGGAACTGGAATACGGGCAGTTGCTGGAGCCGGACTTGCTGGGACGCTCGGTGTGTTCCATCATGGCCGTGCTAATGCCTTCGCCCTGGTTGACGACCTTATGGAGCCGTTCCGTCCGTTCATCGACCAATTTGTGTTCTCTATTCTGGAGCCGGCTTCACCGCTCACCGCAGATCACAAACATCAGCTTTCATCTTTCCTTCACAGTCACCCATTCAACAGCAATGGCCAGAGTGTATCGACGGTCTTTCAAGACTTTGCACAGCATTTTGGTTTGTACGTCGAAGGAACAGTGGATCGGCTACAAGTCCCGCGTTGGGAAGGGCAGCTCAGTGCCAGCGAAGGACAGTGAACCGGTGTGGTGCGTCGTGATGTTTGACCTTCCGGTGAAGACCAAAAACCAGCGTAGAGAAGCTAATCGCTTCCGCAACCGGTTGTTCGACCTTGGGTTTTGCCGCGCCCAATTCAGCGTCTACGTTCAGTATTTCCCACTGGCGGCGCGTCTCAGCACGATAGTCAAACAGGTGAAAGGCGAACTTCCCGCAGGCGGAGAAGTGCGTATTTTGTCCGTGACGGACCAGCAGTGGGCAAAGGCGATCCGTTTTTCGAACCACAAGGAACAAGCGGTCGAAGAAATCCCCTCTCAACTAACAATTTTTTAAAAGCGCATGCCGAAAAAGACCCAGTTCAGGCCCTGTTTCTGGGCCTCACTGAAGTCTATCAGGGGTATATCGAACTGAACCCCAGCATAGCGCTTGTACGGCCTCAGACGTAGTGAAGTCTATCAGGGGTATATCGAACTGAACCCCAGCCGCCTCCGACGGTGGCGTGATGTTCAGCGAAGTCTATCAGGGGTATATCGAACTGAACCCCAGCCTATGGGGTGTGACCGTGAAGGAGTTACGAAGTCTATCAGGGGTATATCGAACTGAACCCCAGCGGCTAGTCTCACTGTCTCTGCTTGTTCTGAAGTCTATCAGGGGTATATCGAACTGAACCCCAGCATTGGGCTTTGTTGCCTCCCGCACCCGGGAAGTCTATCAGGGGTATATCGAACTGAACCCCAGCCGCCAACATCCAACCCCTGCAAGCCCGCGAAGTCTATCAGGGGTATATCGAACTGAACCCCAGCGGGATCGACATAGGGCCGCGATGGACCGGAAGTCTATCAGGGGTATATCGAACTGAACCCCAGCACCAGACACCACTCGAGCAGCACCTCCGGAAGTCTATCAGGGGTATATCGAACTGAACCCCAGCTACTACTTCCGAGGCCGTACAAGCGCTCAGAAGTCTATCAGGGGTATATCGAACTGAACCCCAGCTCGCGGCGGTGCACAGCCCAGCGCACCCGAAGTCTATCAGGGGTATATCGAACTGAACCCCAGCATAGCCAACGTCTCACGTGGCGAGACAAGAAGTCTATCAGGGGTATATCGAACTGAACCCCAGCCTACATCTAGTAGGGCGTCGAGCGTGGGGAAGTCTATCAGGGGTATATCGAACTGAACCCCAGCACTGTAGCGGGGCTCACGCACCAAGCACGAAGTCTATCAGGGGTATATCGAACTGAACCCCAGCGTCATCGGGCTGGGCGAATGCCGATCCAGAAGTCTATCAGGGGTATATCGAACTGAACCCCAGCATCCCAGCCGTAGAACTTCCACTCATGGGAAGTCTATCAGGGGTATATCGAACTGAACCCCAGCTTAGACGGGATACGGTGCTTCGCGCGGGGAAGTCTATCAGGGGTATATCGAACTGAACCCCAGCGGTCGAGGACGTGCACGCTGGGGCGGCGGAAGTCTATCAGGGGTATATCGAACTGAACCCCAGCTGGGTGTGGGAGTGTCCACCGGCGCCGCGAAGTCTATCAGGGGTATATCGAACTGAACCCCAGCAGCGGCGTCAGAGGTGTATTCCGGAGAGGAAGTCTATCAGGGGTATATCGAACTGAACCCCAGCCACTGCAGCGTGGGATACGGCCGAGGGGGAAGTCTATCAGGGGTATATCGAACTGAACCCCAGCGAAAATGGGCATGGTGGCGGTCTCGGTTAAAGCCTATGGCGCTGCATCACGCTTAACGGCAGTACCGTTTTCCACGTCCTGTGCTGCGATGATCCTACAACCACAAGCCTGTGGCTTTCTGCAGGATCACCGCATCGCGACCTACCGCGTCGCCTCCTCCAACAGGTACAGCACGTGCTCATAGCTCCGCCCAGTGATTTGCTCCATGCCCAGCTCGCAGGTGCGGTTGGAGGACACATAGGCGTCCACGCGCCCATTGGCTTCGGCCTCGGCCAGCCCGGCGCGCTCGTCGCGGGTGGCGGCGTCGAGAAGCTCGGGGTGGAGCATGCCGCGGTCGCCGGCGGTGCCGCAGCAGCCGGCGCCGCGGGGCACGAAGGCCTCCTCGGCGGCGAAACTGGCGACGCGCACGAGGGTGTCGCTGAGTTCCATGTGGGCCAGCGAGCAGTTCGGGTGCACGGCCACCCGCCCAAGGCGGCGGGTGGGTTCAAGGTGCTCGATCAGCCGGGCGGCCCATTGGGTGGAATCGAGGATCTCGATCTGGGCGAAGTTCTCGGCGAGCTCGCCGTCGAGGCACTCGGGGATGCCGGAGAGGATGCCGTGGGTGCAGCTGGAGGCGTCCACAATCACGGGGATGGCGCCGTGGCGGGACCATTCCCATAGTTTCTCGGCGGTGTGGCGCGCCATATAGGTTTTGGCATCGTGAAAGCCCTTGGAGCTAAACGGCGTGGTGCAGCAGGTACCGGCCACATCTTGGGGGATCGCCACCTTCTGCCCGGCGCGCTGAGAGAGCGCGAGCAGAGTTTCGGGGAGGGAGTGCCCTTCCCCGGAGCGGCCAAACATGCGGTTCACGCAGGCGGGGAAGTACACAGCATCCGCCTCGGCCGGATCATCCCCTGCAGGCAGTGCGGCTGCCCCGCCGGGTAGGCCGTGTTCGGCGGAGGGCACGAGATCATTGTCCATGAAGGAGCGCAGCATTCCGGTGGCGATGGACACGGAGCGGGCGCCGAGTTTCTCCCCCACCACTTTCTTGAGTGCGTCCTGGGCGCTCAGGCCGCTGCGGGCAGCGGTCTCCACGGCCACCCAGTTCTTGGCCAGGATGAGTGCCACGCGGTTGGCGATCTGGCCGTTTTCCAGCTCGCGGAAGAGTTTCATCATCTTGCCGGTGTCGATGCGCAGCGGGCAGGCGATGGCGCAGCTAGAGTCCGCAGCGCACATGTCGATGGCGTCGTAGCCGTACTCGTCGATGAGCGCCCCGAGCATCTGGGAGCCGGCGGGCTGCCGGGCCATCTCGCGGCGCAGCACGATCCGCTGGCGCGGGGTGGTGGTGACGTGCCGGGAGGGGCAGACTTCCTCGCAGAAGCCGCATTCGATGCAGGCATTGGCGATCGCCTCAATGGCGGGGGTGGACTTGAAGTCTTGGAGGTGCACCTCGGCGTTGCTGGTGAGCTGCACATCGGGGGCGAGGATGCCGGTGGGGTCGATCAGTCGCTTCACCCGCCACATCAGGTCGAAGGCTTGGGGTCCCCATTCGCGCTCCACGAGCGGGGCCATGTTCAACCCGGTGCCGTGCTCGGCTTTGAGGGAGCCATCGTATTTATTGAGCACCAGCTTCGTCATCTCTTCGATGAACTGGTCATAGCGGCGTACTTCCTCCGAGGAGCCGAAGGAGGGGGTCATGAAAAAGTGCAGGTTACCGAAGGCGGCATGCCCCATCACCGAGGGCGGATAGTTGTATTCGCGCAGCAGCTCCATGAGGTCTTTGGCGGCCTCGCCGATGCGTGCCGGCGGGAAGCACACGTCCTCGGTAATCAGCGAGGAGTTTTGCGGGCGCTGGTGCCCGAGCAGCGGCATCAGGCCGGAGCGAATCTCCCAGGCATTGGCTTGGTCGATGGCGTCCTCCATGAAGTGCAGCGGGGAGATTAGTTCCGCATCGGCCAGCACGGCCCGTGCCGCAGCCACGGCCGCGTCGCGCTCCTCCTCTGTGGTTCCGCCCACCTCGAGGAGCAGCGCCGAGGCGTCGTCGTCAAGCGATGCCCACTCATCGTGGGCACCCTTAAAGGAGCCGACCGAGCCCTTCAATACTGGGGAAACGAGCAGCTCACAGGCTAGGGCACCGGCCTCCATGAGGCGGTGCACATAGTCCGCGGCAAGCTCCAGGCTGGGCAGGGTTACCCAGGTGACGGCGGTATAGCGCGGCTTGGGCAGGGTGGCGATATCGGCTTCCGCGATGAAGCCGAGAATCCCCTCGGAGCCGATCATCAGCTTGGTGAGGATACCGCTGGCGGTATCGGCGTCGAGGAAGGCATCTAGGCGCAGACCAATGGTGTTGCGGATGGAGAACTTCGTGCGCAGCCGCGCCACCAAGGTCTCGTCGGCGCGGATCTCATCCCGCAGCTCGATGAGCCCTTGGGCAAGCTCCGGCTCCCGCTGCCACAGTGTGTCCTCCGCATCGGGCAGGCGGGTATCGATGATGGTGCCGCTCGGCAACACGATCTTTAACCCCTGCACGCTGTGATAGGAGTCCTTTTCCAGACTGCAGCGCATACCGCCGGCATTATTCGCCAGCACGCCGCCGATCGTCGCCACGCTTGCCGACGCCGGGTCCGGGCCCAGCACCCGCCCGTAGCGGGCAAGCACATTCTGCACTCCGCCGAGGGCCTCGCCGGGGCGCACCGTCACGGATTCGGGGTGCACCACGAGCCCGCGGAAGTTCTCCCGCACATCCAGCAGAATGTCATCGGATTGGGCCTGGCCATTGAGCGAGGACCCGCCGGAGCGGAAGGTCACGGTGCGGTGATTCTGCTGCGCATAGGCAAAGATATCCGCAATCTCCTGCTCACTGCTGGGGCTGGCCACGATCTGGGGGAAGCGCCGATAGGGGCTGGCATCGGTGGCATAGCGCACCAAGTCGAGGGCGCGGGCGTGCACATTGCGCGTCCCGAGCAGTGCTTCGAGGTCCTCCCGCAGCTGCTGCGGGCTGCCCTCGGCGAGCTCTTCGGGAAAATGATCCGGGTACTCGGCCCCCTCCGGCTGGGGCGGTACTCCGATATTGGCTGACTTTTTCTGAAAGAGTGCGGGCATAGACACCAGCCTATGCTGGCATCCCATCACCCGTGACTTTTTTCTAGCTTTCCGCCACGACTCGCCGCACGCGCCCCACCCACTTGTGGGCCTTTTTCGCCGGTTTTCCACAGGATGGGATCATCTCCCCTGCCGGCCGGCGCTCTAAGAACACGTGATAGCTGGAGCCATCGGGCAGGCTCACCTCCCGCACCGTTTTCTCGGGGTTCTTCTCCCCGCCTAGGTCCACGCCCTCCACATAGAGCGACCCGATCTCGGGGCTGCCATAGCTGCGCGCCACGAGAATCTCGGCCACCTGCCCAGCGGGGTCGAAACAGCCCCGACCGCGCAGCTGCGGCAGGTAGAGCTCCCCGCGCTGCACCGACTCCAGCATGGCTACGGCATGCTCGGTGCCCATATAAGCATAGGAATAGCCCCAGGGCATGAGCATGAGGGTGGCGGCGAAGCGATGCCCCTTCATGTGCGAGGTTTCCCATACCCATTCCTCCTCGGCGCGCTCCGCTAATTCCGCAGCGAGGGGCCGGCCCTTAATCGCACAGCACTTATCGCGCTTGCCATGGGTGCACACCAGCACCAGCGGGTGCGTCACTTTCTCCCCACCATTGGCCAGCGGCGTATCGAGGTTGAGCTCTAAAAGATCCTGCGGGCAGCTCACCTCTAGCCGCTCTACCACGGGCTGCTGGAGTCCATTACCGGTGAAAATGATGAACACGCGATAGCGCTCGCGCGGCTTCGGCCTTCCTGCTGGGCGAATGAGCTGGAAGGAGGCGTTATGCATCCCGAAGAAGTACGTGAGCTTGCCACTGAGCTCCCCGCCAAAAGTGCCTCCATCGAGTACATCGCGGCTCCAACCTTGGTGGTGTTCGAAAAGCACAAACTTCTGCCCCGCCTTGGCCGTGCCCTCGATGGGCTCCTCTTTCAGCTCTGAACAGGACGGTTGCTCCGGCTCGCAGGACAAACGGCCATCGGTGGGAATCTCGGGGGCTTCACGCTCAGTCATGAGATTCAGCTTAGTGGGATATATCGTCCTGTCGCTCACCACGCGGCGCCTGCGCTCTTATCGACGCCACCCTCCTGCCCATCCGCTGCGCCCAGCTCAACGCGGCCACACTCGTTAAGCAAATTAGTAAGATTAAGATATGAATAACATCGCTTATGCTCGTGTACTTTCCCGCCCCTATGCCCGCGCCCTGACGTGCGTGGCGCTGGCGACCTCGCTCACGATGGCTGGCTGCTCCCCCGGCGGGGGCGATAGCGCCACAGACCCCAGTGTCTCGGTGACTACCTCCGAAGAAACCTCCACTACCCGTTCCACGGAGACCATCACCTCTTCCACTACCCTGCCGGCGGAATATGACTCGGAGGATCGGGAGCCGGTGAACGAGGACCCAGGAATTACTCCCCTCGGTGAGCTCAGCATCGCCGAAAATACCTCCAGCGAGGAATGGGGCACTGGCACCGGCAAGGTGCTCCCCACCGCGGTGCGCGTGGGTCGCCATAAGAACTTCGACCGCGTTGTTATTGATCTCGACGTGGAAAAGGGCAGCACCCCAGGCTGGCGCGCCGTCTATGAGGCACAGCCGCTGCAGCAGGCTAGCGGCCGCGTCCTCGAGGTCGCCGGCGATACCTATCTCCAGGTGGATCTCACCGGCACCGCCTATCCGATGGAGTTCGGCAAGGACTTCGCGCCGCTGGAATGGAGCAACACCTCCGGCAAGGGCATCGTGCAAGAGGTGCTGGACGCCGGCACCTTCGAGGCCCGCACCCAATTCGTGATCGGCCTCAGCGGCGGCCAACGCCCCTTCTCTGTCACGGTGCTGGAAAACCCGGCGCGGGTAGTGATCGATATCGCCCACCAGGCCTAGACATAGCTGGCCTCAATCCGCCACGAGCCGCGCACCCACACCAGCACCCAGCCATAGACACGGCGGGGATCAGTGGCCGTGAGCTGTAGCCGGGCGTGCGCGGGGTGGATGCCGACGCCGGGTGCGGGCGCGGCCGACCACCACTGCTCGTCCACCGGCCAGGGCCCAGCCCAGCCGTTCACGCGCAGCCGCCGCGAGCCCCACACCACCGTCTGCGGTGTGGCACTAAGCAGCAGATCCTCTGCGAGGGTCACTGGCTCCCCAGCGGCATCATAAAGCCCGATCTTGCTGGCCGGATGATTCCATCCGGGGCTGCGCCGGGCTGGCAACGGCGCAGCCAGCCGCCCCGGCCAGCTGCCCGTATCGGCTTCGGGAACGCGCTCCCCATTGCTCACATAGCCGATGCGCTCTACCACCCCGCGCCCGCCATGATCGAAGGGACGCAGCACCGTATCGCTGCCATAGCGCGACTGCACGCGGGTGATGACTTTCTCGGCCCACTCAGTCCGCTGCGCCGTATCACCGAGCGCCTCCCATAGCCCGGCATCCGCTCCTGGTTGTTCCGTCTCCAGAGGGATGAGCTCGAGCTCCACGATCCCGCCGACAGGCTCTTCCTCCTCCCCCTGGGGGTGCTGCTGCCGGTGGGTGATCCACCCGCCCAGCTGCCAGCGCACCCTGTCGGCGGTGGCCGCCTCATCCAAGGGGGCGAAGGTGCGCCATACCCTTTCCAGCGCGCACTGGCTGGCGCCATCATCCACGGTGGCACGAATCGCCAGCTGCACGCATACTCGGCCCGCCGCGGCGAGGCGCTCGTGCAGGCGCGCCGCAAGGGAGCGAGCGATAAAGGCCGCCTGGTCCACCCGCAGCAGAGGCTCCTCGGGGACATACACCACGGCCTCTCCCCGCGTGTTCTCCTCTGCGGGCGCTAAGCGCCGCGAGCTATCGGCCGCACAGATTGCATAGAGCCGCATCCCAGCGCGGGAGAATCGCGTGGCCACCGCCGCGCGCGGCAGCTCCAGCATCTCGCCACAGCTACGCACCCCCATCTCCGCCAGCTGGCCCACCAGCTCCTCCCCTACTCCCAGACTGGGTTCGGCGCCGACGGCGCTCAGCCCCACCTGCTTGAGGAATGCACGACTGCCACCTGCGGGCACCACCGCGCCGAGACGGCTACTGCGGGCGGCGATAATCGCCGTTGCCAGCTCATCGGCCACCCCCATGCGCAGGTCGACGCCCTGTTCTGCGGCAGCCGTCATCGCCAGATCCATCGCGTGATCCTCTGTACCGTAGTAGCGGGCCAGGCTATCCGCCGCCACCAGCACCAGCCCGGGGCGCAGCACCTCCACGGTGGCCGCCACCTGGAAGAGCGCTTCCACGATCACCGCGAAGGCCTCCCCATCCGCGGTATCGTCTCGCGCCGCGGTGACTGCCTCGGGGCAGATCATCTGGGCGGCGCGCAGCCGCATGCCCCGCGCCACCCCACGGCGACGCCCCGCCTGGTTGACCACCCATACCCGCTGCTCGTGGTGCACGATCACGGGCACATCCGGCCCGCTGTCCGTGACGCGAGAGACCACCTGCGCCGGCCAGTCGGGGTACCACAGTGCCAGCACCCGCACTCTAGATCACCTGCAACTGCACTATCTCTGGCTCGCCCACCGCCGCGGCGGACTCCGCAGCAGGCGCCGCACCGCGCAGCTCATAATGCACTGTGCGCGCAGGCAGTCCCCGCTGCTGTATCTGCACCGCAATATCCACTCCGGTAATGCGCCCGCGGCCTGTCATATCCATGCCATGAAAACGCTGCGGGGTAGCGCCTAGCCGCAGCTCCGCATTCGCCACCAGCTGTGGACCGCCGATCAGCATCACGGCGCAGTCTCCGCGGCGCAGCTTCGCCCGCAGCGCCCGCTCCGCGGCGGCCCCCACGTGGTGCAGTGCGGGAAGATAGGCCACCACCACGTCCATGCCCTCGGCAAGCACGGCGGCGATCTGTATTGTGTCCTCACCCGCGCCACGGACAACGATGATATTTTCTAATAGCCCTCCCTCTTCGAGTACCTCGGCGAGCAGCAGATCCTCCCAGCCAACGAACGCCACCCGCTGCCCCTGGGCGCTGACATAGGCCACTAAGGACACCACCAATGCCGGACAGTCACTGGCCAAGGTAATCCCCCGGCGCGGCAGACCGCCGCCAGCTATAGCCCCCGCGAGCACCTGCGGAAGGCGCACACTACCTGCCATTTCCTCCTCTACACCGCTTGCCACTTCAGCAGGTCGGGCGGCTTCTCCGCCGGCAATACTCACCAGCTGGGCGCGCAGGGCGGCCACCTTCTGTTCGCGGCTGAGCACACTCAGATCGGCGCGCTGCTCGCTGCAGGAACTCACGGCATCCACCCCCTCGTGCGCGTCGCCACAAAACTTGTCGACACCCTCGCGTATCGAACACTCGTTCTTACTAGTGCTAGTAAACACCGCGCTTGAGTCCGCGTCAACCATGCTGCTATCACCCCCTGCTCCCCTGCCGTCTGGGGCGCTCGATAACCTAGGGGTATGCCGTCGATAAGCGAAGTGCGTTCTCTTCCCAACCCGATACCCACGCCTGCACCGGTGCGCTTGGGCACCTCTGTGCTCTTTGGTCTGGGCGTGGCTGTGCTGACTACCTCCCTGCCGCGCGGGATACAGGTGGCGATCATGGTGGTGTGCATCGCGCTCGGCATCATGCTGATTTATACCCACCCCTATCGGCGGCGCATCCGCGAGTATCTCGAAGCGCGCGGCTTTGAGTACCGCGCCCGCGCCAGCATGCTCATGCCGCTCTTTCCGGTGTGGCTGGCGCTGATGCTCGCCCCCGTGCTCGCGCCAGCTGCCCTCTGGGCCACCGCCCTGCTCGCCCTCGCCGTCTGGGGCTGGATGTGGCTGGTATTTCCGCATGTGGATGGCACGCGGATGCTCGCCTACGTGGATCGAGCGGACACCGCCTAGGCTTTAGTCGCCCCCATAAAGCCGAACAGCCCCACCCCGTGCGGGATGAGGCTGTCAGCAAAGACGGCGCGAGGCGCGCAGGGGCTAGAGCATGCAGCTCACACAACCCTGCACTTCAGTGCCGGTGAGCGCGGTTTGGCGCAGCCGGATGTAGTAGACCGTCTTAATGCCCTTGCGCCAGGCGTAGATCTGGGCGCGGTTGATATCGCGGGTGGTGGCGGTGTCCTTGAAGAACAGCGTGAGCGAGAGGCCCTGGTCCACGTACTTGGTAGCCACCGCGTAGGTATCGATAATCTTCTCGAAACCGACCTCATAGGCGTCCTGGTAGTAGTCCAGATTGTCATTGGTCATATACGGCGCCGGGTAGTAGACGCGACCAATCTTGCCTTCCTTGCGGATCTCCACCTTGGAAGCGATCGGGTGGATCGAAGAGGTGGAGTTGTTGATATACGAGATCGAGCCCGTCGGCGGCACCGCCTGCAGATAGCGGTTAAACATGCCGTAGGTGGCCACCGATTCCTTCAGCTCCGCCCACTCCTCTGCGGTGGGGGTGTGGATGGTGGAGTTGGCGAAGATCTCCTTCACCCGCTCGGTGCGGGGCGCGAACTCGGCCGGATCATAGCGGTCGAAGAACTCGCCGGTGGCGTAGTCGGAGGTTTCGAACTTGGTGAAGTGCTTGCCACGCTCCTTCGCGATCTGGTTGGAGGCCTTAATGCACTCGTACATCACCGCGGCGAAGTAGGCGTTGGTGAAGTCTAAAGCCTCCTCGGAGCCGTAATGGATGCGCTCGCGGCCCAAAAAGCCGTGCAGGTTCATCTGGCCGAGGCCGATAGCGTGGGCGTTGTCATTTCCCTTACGGATCGACGGCACCGAGTCGATCGCGGTCTGCTCGGACACCGCCGTCAGCCCGCGGATAGCGGCCTCGATGGTGGCCGAGAAGTCCGGGGAGTCCATGGTCTTGGCGATGTTTAACGAGCCCAAGTTGCAGGAAATATCCTCGCCAATGTGGGAATAGGACAGATCATCGTTGAACTCCGAGGCGGTAGAGATCTGCAGGATCTCAGAGCACAGGTTCGAGTGGGTGATGCGGCCCTCGATGGGGTTGGCCTCATTCACCGTGTCCTCGAACATGATGTAGGGATAGCCGGACTCAAACTGGATCTCGGCGAGCGTCTGGAAGAACTGGCGCGCGTTGATCTTGGTCTTGCGGATCCGGGGATCCTCCACCATCTCTGCGTAGTGCTCACTGATGGGAACATCGGCAAAGGGCTTGCCATAGACCCGCTCCACGTCATAGGGCGAGAAGAGGTACATGTCATCGTTCTTCTTCGCCAGCTCGAAGGTGATATCGGGGATCACCACACCGAGCGAGAGAGTCTTAATGCGGATCTTCTCATCTGCGTTCTCTCGCTTGGTGTCCAAAAAGCGCATGATGTCTGGGTGGTGGGCGTGCAGGTACACGGCGCCGGCACCCTGCCGGGCACCCAGCTGGTTGGCATAGGAGAAGGAATCCTCCAGCAGCTTCATCACCGGCACCACGCCAGAGGACTGGTTTTCGATCTTCTTAATCGGTGCGCCCTGCTCACGCAGGTTCGAGAGCAGCAATGCCACGCCGCCACCGCGCTTGGATAGCTGCAGCGCGGAGTTAATGGCGCGGCCGATCGATTCCATGTTGTCTTCGATGCGCAGCAGGAAGCAGGACACCGGCTCGCCGCGCTGGGCTTTACCGGAGTTGAGGAAGGTCGGGGTGGCGGGCTGGAAGCGGCCACCCATGATCTCATCCACCAGCATCTCGGCGAGGCGCTCATCGCCATCGGCGAGCGTCAGTGCCACCATGCACACGCGGTCCTCGAAGCGCTCGAGATAGCGCCGTCCATCGAAGGTGGTGAGGGTGTAGCTGGTGTAGTACTTATAGGCCCCGAGGAAGGTCTCGAAGCGGAAGCGCTTCGCATAGGCCCGCTTGAACAGGGACTTCACAAAGGGGAAGTCCCACTTATCCAGCACATGCTTCTCGTAGTAGTCATTGTCCAGCAGATAATCCAGCTTTTCCCGGAGGTTGTGGAAAAAGACGGTGTTCTGGTTGACGTGCTGCAGGAAGAACTGGTTAGCCGCCTCACGATCCTTATCGAACTGGATCTTGCCTTCATCGTCGTACAGATTCAACATCGCGTTGAGCGCGTGATAATCCAGCTGATCCGCCTTGCGCACCGGTTCGGCGACATTCTTTCCCATCTCGGCCACAGTCGATCATTTCCTTTACATCTTGAAATTTCGGTTGTGCGCCTTAAGCGGCGCCAACCTGTGGTTACTGTTGTTGTTTTTGTCTCTACGCGGTGACGGCTTCGGCTCTAGTCATCCTAGAACACTGACTCTAGAAGCCGCTGGCATTCTCCGCGTGCTGGGATACCGGCCGCAGGCCAAGCTGTTCGGCGTTCTCCCTGAGCCCCTCTTGTACGAGGCGCACATCCTCATCAGTCCCCATGAGCTCGAAACGATACACATAGGGCACATGGCATTTAGCGGCAATAACATTCCCTGCCGTCCCAAAATCTGTTCCAAAGTTTGAGTTCCCGCCGGCGATCACGGCTCGGATAAGCGAGCGGTTGTGGTCATTGTTGAGAAAGCGAATTACCTGCACGGGGACTGGTTTAGGCTCGCGGCCCATAATGGAGACCCCACCGCCGTAGGTAGGGCAGATCAACACATAAGGCTCATGCACGATGAGCGGCTCGTCATTTTTACGAAGCGGAATCCTGCGCGCGGGAAACCCGAGCTTATCGACGAATTTTTTCGTATTCCCCGTCGCGGAGGAAAAATACACTACAAGCATGATGCGCCTGCCGAATCCTGGTATCTAGGTGGGCCAATAGAAACAGGACCACTCGTTCGTACTGTGTAACTACTACGAGTGGCCCTTTACTATCCGCAAGCGATAAGCGGCTAGGCAACCTGGGCGCTGAGCGTGCGAATGCGCTCAGGGCGGAAGCCTGACCAGTGCTCTCCATCAGCCACCACGACGGGCGCCTGAACGTAGCCGAGAGCCATCACATAATCGAGCGCCTCGCTGTCCATGCTGATGTCCACGAGCGAGTACTCCAGACCGGCACGGTCGAGAGCCTTCTTCGTGGCGTTGCACTGCATGCAGGCGGGCTTGGTGTAGAGGGTGATAGCCATCGTCGGAGTAATCCTTATTGCTTGGGGAATGAATCGCAGTCAAAGGGGTGCTGCGGTGGTACGTGGTGTCACCAGCAAGTGAGGACCTTGTGGTGAGCTGCTGAACTAGACACTATACGTAGTATCCATTTACCGCAAGAGCACAATATGTAGTAGTTACACGCTGGAAATTCCCAAGATGACATCCATGTAAGCACTACATCTGGCGAGACACGTTCGCCACCAAAAGTAATTCTGTCTTTACCCGTCTTGGGAGAATGCTAAAACCGCAGGAGCGTCGTTATCGAATCGTTATATTCTGGGATCTATTCCCGCCCACCAACAAAAAACACCGCCTATCCTCACTGCGTAAGGACAGGCGGTGTATCTGGGTAGACTGACAAACCAAGGACCTACAGGATTAGCCCTGGCGAGCCTTGAAGCGGGGGTCCTTCTTGTTCAGGACGTACACCTTGCCACGACGACGCACAACCTGGGCGCCCGGCTTGTTCTTCAGCGACCGAAGCGACTTGCGGACCTTCATCGGGCGCTCCTTTCTATTAGCGCTTATAAGTTCTAAGGGTCGCCCACCGTGGGCGCCCTGCCGAACCGCAACGTGAGTGCAGAGCATTCACGGGGTTCAATGACACGAACGATTATCATAGACCACCGGCACAGCATTGTACAAAATGCCGCCGACTACGGTACGAGACTACTATCGGCCGCATGCAGACACTCCAAGCTCAGATCATCGACCACCTCGACGTCCACCCCACCATCGACCCCGCCGCAGAGCTCACCCGCCGCGTGGATTTTCTCTGCGACTACCTAGCGGCCACTGGGCTAGCCGGCTTCGTGCTTGGTATCTCCGGCGGACAGGATTCCACGCTGGCGGGCAAGCTCGCCCAACTCGCCGTGGAGAAGCGCCGCGCCGCCGGCCATGGGGCCGAGTTTTATGCCGTGCGCCTGCCCTATGACCGGCAAGCGGACGAGGCTGATGTGGATGTGGCCATGCGCTTCATCCACCCCGACCACGAGCTGCGCGTCAATATTAAGCCCGCCACTGACATGGTGGAAGACGGCGTGGCCCAGGCCCTCGAGCAGACCAGCATGAGCGATTTTCACCGCGGCAATGTTAAGGCCCGGGAACGAATGGTGATGCAGTACGCCATCGCCGGCGAGCGCAACCTGCTGGTTGTGGGCACGGATCACGCGGCAGAAAATGTCACCGGATTCTTCACCAAGTTCGGCGATGGCGCCGCCGATCTCCTCCCCCTCTGGGGGCTGAATAAGCGCCAAGGCGCCGCGCTGCTCGCAGAACTAGGCGCCCCCGAGAGCACCTGGACTAAGGTGCCCACCGCCGATCTCGAAGATGATCGCCCGCTCCTCGCAGATGAGGACGCACTGGGGGTGCGCTATAGCGATATCGACGACTACCTCGAGGGCAAAACTATTAACGATGCCGCCCGCGAGCGCATCGAGCAGCTGTGGCAGCGCGGCCGCCATAAGCGGGCGCTGCCCGCCACCTATACCGATGGCTGGTGGCGCAGCTAGTCGCGCGGCTAGTGGCGCCGCAGCCCTGAGCTAGTAGCGCTCCGGCTCCTCACCGAGCCGGAACGCACGGCCGTTGAGCTGCTGCGGGGTAATACGTACGAAGTTGTACTTCAGCGTAGGCAGCCACGGCTTCAGGTTCAGCCCCTCGGCGTAGTCGATATCCTCTTGGCGGTCGAGTACCTCGGCGGTGCCTTGAATCACCACGGACCAGGCGCGCTCCTCGGTGAAGTAGTCCACCTCAAAGAGCACATCGGGATTGACGAAGAGCGAGAAGAGCTTATTGCCCTGCGCGGTGCGAATATAGATACAGCCATCGTCCACCACATAGTTCACGGGGAAGATGTCCATCTCATCCTTGCGGCGCACCACGACACGGCCCAATTGCTGGGTACCGAGCTTCTCTAGGCACTCGTCTTCGTTAAGAATTTTCACAACATCATTGTCAGCCATAGGCCCCATTGTCCCACTCCCAGCCAGCACTGGTGGGCGAGCCAGCTCACACGTGGGCCTCCCACATCGCCGTCCCCCACAGCATCACCCCACAGGCCAGCTCACATATATGCCCCCAGCTGCGGCAATGCACGAGCCCGCCGCCGCGCCTGTGCCCCACCCATCGGCTCTGGCAACTGTGAGGATATTCACCGAACAACGCGGCCCAACCACCATTTTGGGGTAGCTCCGGCGGATCGGACGCGTGGCGGAGGCGGCGTCGATAAGCGCTGTATGCATTGAAGCGCGTTAGAAGAACAACCACATTCATGGAAAGATGGGGCGGGACGTTACCTGACCTTACATATATCCCTAAGGGGCAACACACCATGAAACAGAGCATGGCAATCGCCATGGCCTTTGTCGGACTACTCGTGGGGGCGGGCTTCGCCACCGGTAAGGAGATGATGCAATACTTTGTCTCCTTTGGCACCGGAACCGGAATCTGGGCGCTCGTACTCACCGGCGTCATCCTCATCGTAGTGAGCGCCGTCATCCTCCAAATCGGCAGTTTCTTCCTCGCCGATGAACACGGCGCCGTATTTAAGAATGTGGCCCACCCGCGCGTGTCGTGGATTTTGGATGTGGCCGTATCCATCACCATGGCCACCATGGGCATGATGATGCTCGCCGGTGCAGGCTCCACCTTCGAGCAGTCTTTCGGCGTGCCCTCCTGGCTGGGCTCGTTGATTATGGCCGTGATCGTCTACTTTGTCTGCTTCCTCAACCCGGTGCGCGTCTCCAGCGTGATTGGCGCTGTCACCCCGTTGATGATCGTGGCCATCGTCGTGCTATTCATCTACACCATCGCCAATATCCCCGAGGGCTTCTCCTTCGAGGCCGCCAATGAGATCGCACTTAATGAGCCCACTCCCGTGAAGCCGTGGTGGTGGTCGGCCATGAACTACGCCGGCATGTCCCTGATTTGCGCGGTGGGTATGTCGCTGGTGATCGGCGGCTCCTACACCAAGCTCAAGGCCGTGGCCGTCGGCGGCATGCTGGGCGGAATGATCCTCACCGTGATCTTGGTGCTGGAAACCATCGTGCTGTTCTTCAATGTGGACACTGCCGCCGGCAAGGACATTCCGATGGCGGCGATCGTCACCAACATTCACCCCGTGGCCGGCTATGGCTTGTCGCTGCTGATTCTGGTGATGATCTTCAACACCGCCCTCGGCGATGTCTATGCCTTCTCCCGCCGCATCCAGGTGGCCACCCCCACCCCGCAGTGGGTGAACCTGCTGGTGATTCTGGGCATCAGCTGGGCGATCAGCCTCATCGGCTTCGGCCCGCTCATCCAGATCATCTTCCCGATCCTGGGCTATATCGGCATGGTGATCGGCGTGATCTTCGTGATCTGGCGCATCCGCTGGTCGCACCTCATCACTGGTGAGAAGCAGCGCCGCCACCGCATTCGCCAGCTCACCCGCGCGTATATCAACCCGAAAACCTATGATGATCACTCCCTCGAGCTCAACCACGAGCTCGACCGCTCCAACGCCGATAACGAGAAGCTACTCGCTACCGTGGCCGATGAGGAGCGTACCGAGATCGAGGACGAGGACGATAGCGCCGAGCAGCAGGACTCTAAGGCTTAACGACGCAGCGCTCGCGGGTGATACACCGCCACGCTGGCTGCGAGCACACACAAGGTTCCCGCAGCCAGCGCCCACACCACGTGGGCCACTCGGGCCGCGTTCCCCTCACCAACAAGGCCTAATCCAAGCCCAGCTAGCGCTACGAAAGCCACCGCCGTGTAGCCGCTGAGCATCCCTCGCGCCACACGCAGGTGAGCCACCGCCCACGCCCCGCAGAGCGCGGAGCTACCCGCGGCCACCGCCGCGACAAGCGCTCCCCCGCCGGTGCTAAACACCGTGATCATTCCGGTGATGAGCACCCCGAGGGCCGTGGCGAGCGGTATCCAGTGCATAGCGGCCTCCTTCCCAGCCCGTCTCCCCGCATGGGGTGGCGGGCTGTGTTGTGTGTTTATTAGGCCAGCGAGCGCAACCCCTCGAGGTAGACACGCGCAAACCATTCCTGTTGATCATCCACCAACTGCCGCCCCACGGCGGGCAGCTCGCGAGAGATCATGCCGATGCCTACGGCGAAGCGGATGGGAGTGACATCCGCGGGAATGAAGCGGTGTCGCCGCGCCTTATCTAAGAGGCCGGCAAAGACCTCGCTGATCGCCGTCCGCCGCTGCTCCACGATTTCAGCCAGGAGGTTCTCGTCATACGCAAAGCGCGAGATCTGCTCGGCCAGCGGGGTAATCCCCAACCGCACCAGCTCGAGGATGACATCATTCCAGTTCTGCCATGGATCCTCGTTCCAGCTATGTTCGTGGGCCCGCACAATATCGTGTGCCTGTGCGGTGACGCGCTCGGTGACGGCATTAACGAGGACCCGCCGATCCGGGAAATTGCGGTGCACCGTGGCCACCCCCACATCGGCTTCGGTGGCGATTCGCCGAAAAGACACGTCAATACCCTCCTCTTGGAAGAGGGTTTGGGCCGCCATCACAATGGCTTCACGGTTCGCTTGGGCATCTGCTCGCATGAGGGGCTCGCTTTCTTCTCCTCGGACTCCACAGCTAGTCGTGGATCTTCAGCATCCACTGCGGCCGCATATGTCCGGCTTCAGGACCAGATAATTAACGCTGGGCCATCCGTGGCTAGCCGATAGCCCCACCCTGAGAATCTGGACGCACGCACTTATCCTCCATCATTCACCATAGAAGCCCAAAAAGAGAGCCTCGCACACGGCACGCTGGGGACTCGGCTCTGTGCTCGCTGTGTTCTCGGTGTCGGTGGGGCGTGGGTTGGTGATGCGGGCGGGGTTCGGGCCGGCGGGGAGCGCACAACTACGCGCGGTGCACATAAGGGCGATGGAGGGGCCAGAAAACATGCGCCCATACATCCGTGGTGTTCGATGAAATACTAGCGCTGAACTGGGATGTTCGACGCATTCGACAAACGGTGTCCAGGCCGCATGTTTGTATCACTCTTAACAGCAGTGAAGAGAAGAAAGAGAATCCTATAGTCGAATATCCCTGAATACCGCAGCATTTACGCGGTGCCAAACAATTCCCCGCTGATCGCCTCCCCTTATTCATTCCTCCTGCGATCAGCACCCCCATTCTCGCCACCGGTGTCGGTATGCACCGTCTACCTCATCGACACACGGTGTCACCCTCCGGCCTCTAGGCCACTGATCTACGAAAGGTAGTGCACAGACCGTGACCAACCAGTTCCCTCACAACGGGCAGGAGCCCCAGAACGGCAATGATCCCCAAGGCGGGCAGCCGCAGTATGGCGAGTTCCCGCAGAATGGCCAGCCGGGGCAGCCTTATGCGGGGCAGCCCTACCAAGGCCAGCCGCCCTTCCCGCCGCAGCAGCCGCAGAAAAAGAAGAAAGGATGCCTGTTCTGGGGCGGGATCGTCGCTGCGGTGTTCATCCTCCTTGGCGCCTGCTCCGCCATGTTCTCCGATGGCGATAGCGACACCACTGCAGATTCCTCGAAGTCCAGCTCCGCGGCGGAAGAAAGCACGCAGGGGGAGACGGCCACGGAGGCCGCAGCGGACGATCAAGCTCCCGCGGAAGCGGCACCCGCCGCGCCGCCAGCGGAGCAGCCCGCAGCTGAGGACAACTCCGCGGAGCAGGATGTGCCACGAGAGTACAGGAACGCCCTGAAGAAGGCTGAGCTCTACTACTCCATGCAGCACATGTCGAAGGCCGGCATCTACGACCAGCTCACCTCCGAATATGGAGAGAACTTCCCGCCCGAGGCAGCTCAGTGGGCCGTGGATAATCTCGACGCAGACTACAACCAGGCTGCGCTGAAGAAAGCTGAGGTGTACTACACCGACATGGCCATGTCCCGCGACCAGGTGTATGAGCAGCTCATCAGCGAGTACGGCGAGAAGTTCACCCCCGAGCAGGCCCAGTACGCCGTGGATAACCTGCAGGATTAACAGGACTAGCAGCACCCCGTGCTGCTCCGTCTCTGTGCAGCAGCGACGCCCCTGATCGGTCTCTCGCTGCTGCTCCTCCCGTTGCCGTTAGCTGCCGGATGCAGCGAGTCGCCAGCGTTGGTGGAGCCGCTCGCAGCCCCCATAGCTTCGGCGTGAGCGGGGTTGAACACGGGCTGGCGACCGTCCGGCACGTCTTCTCTGGGGTGTGATCGGTTGAATCGTTAGCCATGACTCCCGCTGGGAATCGACCCCAGCATCATCCACCTAGGAAGCCACCACCACTAGTCAGTGCAGCTAAGCACCTGAGAACACGAAAAAACCCTGTTCCCAAAAGGGAACAGGGTTTTCGTATCAAGTGGAGCTAACGGGATTCGAACCCGTGACCCCCACACTGCCAGTGTGGTGCGCTACCAGCTGCGCCATAGCCCCTCGGACGCTCTATAACTTACACAGCCCCGTTCATCTTAAGCAAATCAGCTGTTCAGGACCTGTTTTCCAGAAGTACCCAGAAGCGCCCAAGCCCCAGAGCCCCACGGCCCTGCTCAGCGCCCACAACGCCACAAGGCGGCACATCACTGTGCCGCCTTGCCTACTAAGGGTGCTGTTGAAGCCTCAGGCTACTTGCCCACGAGGTCCTTCACCCAATTGTCGTTGGGCAGCAGATCCTCGCCGTTGTGGAGAACGTGTGGACTGGAGACCTTGCCAGTCTCCTCCTCGAGCTTGGTGGCGTTGGCGGTACTAATTTCTTCATAGTCGCCGCGCTCCGATTGCTTCGAGATGGCATCACGCAGGCTCTTGTCGGCCCCTACTTCTCCAGCAGCGGCAGCGAACTGATCCGGTTCCCAGGAATACATCGCGTCCTGGTTATTCATCAGATGCGAACGGAAGTTCCAGTACTCATTGGCTTTGCCGGCCTTAGCGAGGGTGTAGGCCGAGGTCGCGGCCTTTGACGAGGGGCCATCGTTACCGCGGTCGAGGAAGTTCAGGGAACGGATATTCACCACGAGGGTGCCGTCCTCAATGGCCTTGAGCATATCCTCATCGGTGGCCTTGGCAAGGTCAGCGCAGTGCGGGCAAGAGTAGTCCTCGTAGAGGTCTACCTCGGCGGCATCCGTGCTGGTCTTGTCGCTCGTGAGACGGATGGCGTTGTCTTTGATCTCCAAGTTGATGGAGGTGTTCACGGTGTTCGCCGCGATCTCCGCCTTCTTCTCGCTGCGGCCTTGGACCACGATGTAGCCAACAACCACAGCGATAACAACCAATAGCGCCACGAGCGCCCAGAGGAATCCGGATCCCTTGTCGTTAGGGTTCTTAATTTTGTTGCTCACGAAGAGGTCTCATCTTTCACATTGGGTGGTGCTCTCGGGTGATTGCCCCGAGAGGAGAAAACTTAAGGGTAAAGCGCCCAGCGGCGGAAGGGGTTGATCCATACGATCGCCGCCAGGGCAATAAAGGCCAGATCGCGCAGGATCTCCAGCGCATAGGTCGTGCCCGTGACGCTGGCATCTACCCCACCGCCGCCGAAACAGCCGCAGTCAATGCTGAGACCACGGGCCCACGCAGAGGCGATGCCTATGATGAACACCGCAAACAGCAGCGCGGAGAGCACAGCGGCGGGGCGCAGGAAGAGGCCGATAAGCAGCATGATCCCGAGGATCAACTCGACGGCGGGCAGGGCCACGCCGATAAAGTTACCCATCTCCCACCCCACCAGCTCATAGGCATGTACTGCTTGGGAGGAGGCTACGGGGTCGGAGATTTTGGTTGCCCCACTGACAATCCAGATACCGGCCAGGGCGAGGCGGGCGAGCGCGCCCACAAGTGGCGTGCTGATCAGTCCCTGTATTCCTCGACGCGGCGCGGGCTGGTGTTGAGTGGTGGTCACAGCCTTGAAGTTACTAAAGCACCCCGCGTGAATAAAACCATGTCGGTCACTTTCAAGGGGATTCACAGCATTTTGACAGCTGGCAGGGGTGGGTCAGACGCACTCACCCACCAGCCGACGCGCAGAGCGCGATCTGGTGGGTGATGCGCTGCGTGGCGGCGTCGATAAGCGGCCGCTTAGCCTAGGACCTCCGAGACGAGGGCTTGTGCCTCGGCCTGGACCTTCTTCAGGTGCTCCTCGCCTTGGAAGGACTCGGCGTAGATCTTGTACTTGTCCTCCGTGCCCGAGGGGCGGGCAGCGAACCAGGCGGATTCGGTGGTCACCTTCAGCCCGCCGATGGCGGCGCCATTGCCAGGGGCGTCGGTGAGCTTATTGGTGATGGGCTCGCCGGCGAGCTCGGTGGCGGTGACATCCTCTGGGGAGAGCTTCTTCAGCACGGCCTTTTGCTCGCGGTTGGCCGGCGCATCGGTGCGCGCATAGGAGGGCGCGCCATAGGTTTCGGCCAGTTCGGCATAGCGCTGCGAGGGGGTCTTGCCGGTGACGGCGGTGATCTCGGAGGCGAGCAGATCCAGGATAATGCCGTCCTTGTCGGTGGACCACACGGTGCCGTCGTGGCGCAGGAAGGAGGCGCCGGCGGATTCCTCGCCGCCGAAGCCGACGGAGCCATTGATGAGGCCGGGCACAAACCACTTGAAGCCCACCGGCACCTCCACGAGGGTGCGGCCAAGCTCGGCGACCACGCGGTCGATCATGGAGGAGGACACCAGGGTCTTGCCCACAGCGGTGTCCTTCGCCCAGTGGGGGCGGTGCGCGAAGAGATAGTCGATGGCCACCGCGAGATAGTGGTTGGGGTTCATCAGCCCGGCATCGGGGGTGACGATGCCGTGGCGGTCGGCGTCGGCGTCATTGCCGGTGGCGATGTCGAACTTGTCGCGGTTGTGCACCAAGGAGGCCATGGAATAGGGCGAGGAGCAGTCCATGCGGATCGCCCCATCGGCGTCGAGAGTCATGAAGCGCCAGGTGGCGTCCACGCGCGGATTCACCACGGTGAGATCCAGCCCGTGCTTCTCGGCAATCACTCCCCAATAGTCCACGGAGGCCCCGCCCATCGGGTCGGCGCCGATCCGCAGACCGGAATTCTTGATGGCCGCGAGATCCACCACGTTCGGCAGATCGTCGATATAAGTGTTCAGGTAGTCATAGGTGCCGGCGCGCTCATCCAGCACACCGCTCACAGGGGTGCGCTTGACCCCCTGCAGGTCCTGGGCGAGCAGCTCATTGGCGCGCTGGGCGATCCAGTCGGTGGCGCCGGTATCGGCGGGGCCACCATTGGGAGGGTTGTACTTGAAGCCACCATCGCGCGGCGGGTTGTGCGAGGGGGTGATCACGATGCCGTCGGCGCGCTTCGGGTCCGTGCCCGTCACGCCGCCGCTCAGGCTCCGGTTGTGGCGCAAGATGGCGTGGCTGACTGCCGGGGTGGGGGTGTAGCGCCCCGCGGCGTCGACAAGCACATCCACGTCATTCGCCAGCAGCACCTCGAGTGCGGACAGCATGGCCGGCTCGGACAGCGCGTGGGTATCGCGGCCGATGAATACCGGGCCGTTGATCTTCTCCTTGACGCGGTAGTCCACGATGGCCTGGGTGGTGGCCAGAATGTGGTACTCGTTGAAGGCCGTGTTCAGCGACGAGCCGCGGTGACCGGAGGTTCCGAACACCACCTGCTGATCCGGGTCGGAGGCGTCAGGGATTCGCGTGTAGTAGGCGGCGACCAGCTCAGCGATATCAATGAGATCGGAGTCGAGGGCGACCGTGCCCGCGCGCTCATGAACCATAGGGAAATCAGTCTCCTTGGTTGTCGTTAGAAGTGAACTATCACTTCCATCATCCTCCCTTTTCGTCGATCGCGCAGCGGCCTGCCCCACATTGGTGCCCACGCTTATCGACGCCGCCCTCCTGCCCCACTACCACTGGCCCCGCGGCCCACCCAGCACCCCCGAATCTGTGCAGTATGCAGAAAAACACGCATTTGAGTTACCTAGGACACACATGAGGAGTATGCTGAGCACACTTAAGGCGCCCTCAGCTTGTGTGCTCACGCACGATGGCGCCGCTACGCTGCTCACGTTCGACCGAAGGAAGAACAATGGACTCATTGCTGGACATTCTCAGCACAATCGGCGGCTTCGTGTGGGGCCCCTTCCTGCTGATTCCCCTGTTGCTGGGCACGGGCTTGTTTATGACGATCCGCCTCGCCGGGTTGCAGTTCCGCAAGCTGGGCGTCGCACTGCGCCACGGGCTCTATGACAAGGGCGAAGAGGGCGAGGGAGACATCAGTAACTACCAGGCCCTCACCACGGCGCTCGCCGCCACGGTGGGCGTGGGCAATATCGTCGGCGTGGCCACCGCGCTCTCGATCGGCGGCCCAGGCGCCCTGTTCTGGATGTGGATGACCGGCCTGGTGGGCATGGTGTCGAAGTACTCCGAGGCCTTCCTCGGCGTGCGCTTCCGCGTCACCGATGAGAAGGGCGGCCAATCCGGCGGCCCGCAGCAGTATCTCAAGCGCGGCATCAAGGGTCCGGTGGGTAAGATCCTGGCCTTCCTCTTCGCTTTCTTCGCCATCATCGCCTCCTTCGGTATCGGCAACCTCACTCAGGCGAATGCCGTGGCCACGGGCCTGCAAGACAGCTTCGATATTGATCCCATGGTCACCGGTATCGGCATGTTCGTGCTCGTCGGCACGGTGCTGCTGGGCGGTATTCAGGCCATTGGCCGCGTCACCTCCGCCTTCGTGCCGCTGATGATCATCATCTACATCGTGGGCGCGGTCACCGTGCTGGTGATCAACGTCAATGAGATCCCCAACGCCCTGCTGCAGGTCTTTGGCGACGCCTTCACCGGCACCGCCGCCACCGGCGGTTTCGTGGGCTCCGGCATCCTGGTGGTACTGCAAATGGGTGTGGCCCGCGGCATCTTCTCCAATGAGTCCGGTATGGGTTCCGCCGCTATCGCTGCGGGCGCGGCAAAGACCAACCACCCCGTGCGCCAGGCGCTGGTGTCGATGACCCAGACCTTCATTGACACCATCATCGTGGTCACCTTCACCGGCCTCGCGATCATCACCACCGGCGTGTGGACGCTCGGCAAGGATGAGGCCGGCAACATGACGGCCCGCGCCTTCGAGACCGCCCTGCCGGGCCAGTGGGCGGGCACCATCGTCAACGTCTCCGTCGCCTTCTTCGCCTTCTCCACCATCATCGCGTGGTCCTACTATGGCGAGCGCTGCGTGGAGTCCCTGGTGGGCTGGCGCGGCTCTCTGCCCTACCGCATGATCTTCACCGTGGTCGTCTTTATTGGCGCCGTCAGCCAGCTCGAGGTGGTGTGGACGATCTCCGATATCGCCAACGGCCTCATGGCCCTGCCGAACCTCATCGGTATCCTCATTCTCTCCGGCCTCATCGTCCGCGAGACCACCGCCTATCTGCGCTTCGACCCGAAGCTCAAGGCCACCGACGAGCAGGTGCGCCAATTCCGCATCGACTCCAAACTCGACTGGTCTTAAACACCCACCGCACGCCCCTCAGGTCATAACACTTCGACTACGCTTCTAGAAGTGTTATGACCTTTTATGTATTCGCCGGCGCGGGAGCCGCGCTGGGAGCAGTGAGCCGCTGGGTTCTCCTCGGCGGATTCGACTCCCTGTGGACACTCCTGCTCATCAATGCCCTCGGCTCCTATGCCCTAGGCGTGCTCACCCGCCGCGGCGCCTCCGTGTTCTGGACCACGGGCTTCTGCGGCGGTTTTACTTCCTTTAGCGCCTATATGGCGATCGCCACCCTGGACATCCGCTACGCCCTGCTCACCGTCGTGGTGTGCGTGGCTAGCGCCTATGTGGGATTGAGGGGCTCATGCTTATCGACGCCATCACGCTAGCCACCGGCGCCTTTCTCGGCGGCATGAGCCGTGCCTGGCTCGCAACCCACCTGCGTAGCCCCTGGGGAACGCTCGTGGCGAATGCGGCCGCGACCTTCCTGCTCGGGGTGGTCATCGATGCTCCCCTCGCCGATTGGTTGCTGCTCATCCTGGGCACCGGGATCGCCGGGGCGCTGTCTACCTGGTCCACTCTGGCTAAAGAAATAGCCGCCAGCCTCCAGGACAAGAACTGGAGACTCGCGGCTCTCACACTCGGGAGTAATCTCGGCGTGGGCGCGCTCGCGTGGTGGGCGGGCGCGGTTGTGTTCTAGCGCCGGGTGCGCTGGAATACACGCACTCGCTGCCGCACGATAATCAGCAGCAGCACTAGGGCGACCGACATTAGGATATGCCCGATACCGGAGATGCCGGCCAGCGCCGCCGAGTACTCCTCGCCGGGGTGAAGCACTTGCCAGCTTCCCTTCACCAGCATGTGGGTAATCATCCACGTCAGCGCCACCGTGTAGCTGAGGAAAAACGCCGGGAAGCGCTTATGGGTATCAATATCCAGTGCCGCGCTTAAAGCGATGAGGACCAGTGGCAGAATCACGCCGAGTACCAGCGCATGGGTGTGCACGGTGGAGAGTTGGGTGTCGCCGCTGTAGTTGTGAAAGCGGGTGAACTCGCGGTAGTAGACCCCGGCGATCAGCCCGATACCGAGGTAGACAGCAGCTAGAGTTGAGAGTTTTCGCATAGCCTCTCAGTCTAATTGATGCGGGCATGCAAAAAAGGATGTGATAGGTAAGCAGAGAATACTCTGTTCTTACCTATCACATCCTTATATATGTTGCACTGTGAAGTTTTAGGTCGGCGGTGACTTACTCTCCCACACCCTCCCGGGTGCAGTACCATCAGCGCTGTCGGGCTTAGCTTCCGGGTTCGGAATGGGACCGGGCGTGTCCCCGATGCTATAACCACCG
>NZ_PQMK01000008.1:0-169823 GCF_008930785.1 Corynebacterium sp. 51B
GCATACAGGGGAGGGGGTTAGTCTGGCGGGGGGTGTTCAAAAAGTTTCAATAGAACCTGTCGTTATACTTAAAAAGTACTTTTTTACTGTCCGAGCTAACGTGCGGGCTCTTTAGCGAGAGGCGGCCACGCTGTGGTTTGCCCAGCGTGGTGCCGGTAGGACATATGTCATATTCGTATCGCAGATAGTGGGAGGCCCGACGAACAGTGTCAGGTGAACTGGAGCAACAGCTCGCCCCGCTGGTCGCGCCCGCTGCTGATGGGGATAACAAAGCTCTACAGGAAATTATTCGGCTGATTCACCCTTTGGTGACTCGCTATGTGCGGGCGCGTATCTCCCGCAGCCAGTACCCCTCGCCCGAGGATGTGATCCAGGATGTGTGCCTAGCGGTGGCTACCGCGATACCGAACTATAAGGACCATGGGCGCCCCTTCATGGCCTTTGTTTATGGAATCGCTTCCAATAAAGTGATCGATGCGCATCGGGCCATGGGTCGTGACCGATTACACCCCACCGATGAGGTTCCCGACACCGCAGATCGCTCGATGAATCCCGAAGATGTAAGTCCAAGTCTCGACGGTAGTAACGAGGTGAGGGCCTTGCTCGATCTATTAAGTGATAGGTCTCGCGAAATCCTTGTACTCCGCCTCTTTGTGGGACTGAGCGCAGAGGAAACTGCGGAGGTTCTGGACACCACAGCAGGGGCAGTACGCGTGGCGCAACACCGAGCGCTGAAGCAGCTGCGTAAGAAATTTGAAGGAAGCACACGATGACATCTCGTTCTCATGAAGATCCGAGGGATCTGTCTGTGCAGCGCGATGAATTTTTTCAGTGCGATGCGTTCCTCGATGAACTCGCCGCCGGCGCTGATCCCAGCCATGGCTCGGATCCCCTCGCCGTGGCCCTCGCGGGCATGCGCGAGGAAGTGCACAGCGATGCCGCCAGCGATGCGGTGCCGGATATTCGCGCGCTGCTGGACCAAGCGGCAGACAACGACACCACCACCACGGATTCCACCGCTGCGCCGGTGGCCTCGATGGCAACGCATCGCGCTCGGCGGCTCCGGCCGCAGCAGCCGCGCCTGATGGGCATGGTCGGTGGCGCCGCGCTCGGCGCCGTGGCTGCCAGCGCCATGATCGTCGTCGGCGGCACCACCGTCTACAACGCCCAGCCTGGCGGCCCCCTGTGGGGCGCTCGCGTCGCCGTCTTCGGCGAGCCCCAGACCGATATGGTGCAGCTCGCCTCCACCCTGGAGGAGGCCGATGAACTGCGCGAGCGCGGCGATGTGGAAGGAGCCAAGCGGCTCATTGCCCAGGCCCGCGAGTTGATTAACTACCTCGATGAACGTGATCGGGAGCTCGCGCACCGCCGCGTGGAAGAAGCCCAGCGCACCGTCACCATGACACCCGCCGCGCCGCGCCCGTCCACGCGTACCTCCACGGTGACGGCCACGGTCACGCAGCCGAATTCCTCGGCGAGCTCGCAGTCCTCGAAGCCCAGTGCCACGACGGAGACCACCACCGCGACCGAAACGGTCACGGAAACGGTCACCGAGTCCCATGAGTATGGCGAGACCACCCGACCGGAGCGGGCCAGCCGCGAGCCGAAGGCCGTGGACTCGCCGTTGGCCCCGGGCGAGCGCTCCCTCGAGGTGGACACCAAGGAGTCCAAGGACGACAAAGAGAAGTCCGTGGTGGAGCACCTGATGCACGATGGCGGCCCCGAACTGCCTGACGCCGTGCGCGATCAGCTCTAAATACTGTCTGGCTATGACAACAGGCCCCGCCATATGGCGGGGCCTGTTGTGATGTGTGGGAGCTTAGCGCCCGAAACGGCGGTGGGTGATACCGTCGAGAAAGCCCATGCAGTACTCCCAGGGGGCATATTCATCGGGATTGGGGTTGGCGCTCGGCTCGTGCACCGGCGGCAACTCCTCCTGCAAGGTGGCGTGAATATTGGATTGCATCATCTCCCAGTCGCAATAATGGGGGCGATCGCAATCCTCACAGAAGTAAACGATGCCCTTGATCCCGCGGGGAGCGAGATGGGTGCGAAACTCCTTAACCAGCGTGAGATCCTGATGCAGGCCGGTGCGCTCGTCCTCGCTCAGGGGCGCAAAGGGCTCGTCCTCATCCAACAGACGGGCGGGGTCGTTGGGATCGCCTTCAAAGGGATCGCGTGGCATCTCAGAGAAATTCACATCGTTCAGGGTATTGAGTGTGCCCTCATTAATCAACTGTCATCCTCCGCTCAGCAATCGGGCATCCCCAGCGCCTCCCTCTGCCACGAGTAGGGGTAGCAGGGGAGAAGTGTTCTCAACTCTGAGGCGGAGGGATTAGTGTTGAAGGCACCTGTATCTGCACCGTGCCGGTGAGCGTGGCCGCGAGGTGGCGTCGATAAGCATCGAACGCACCGAAGACGGTGCCGCCGGGACAGCGACGGGCATACGCGCGACTACGAGGAGGATCTTTCAAGCAGATGAATAACGAGCGAGTGACAACCGGCGGCGATGATCCTAATAAGGTGGCCTTGGTGGGGCTGACCTTTGATGATGTGCTGCTTTTGCCCAATGAGTCCAATGTGATCCCCTCCGAGGTGACGACGTCCGCGCAATTGACGCGCAAGCTGCGCCTGCACATTCCGGTGGTGTCTGCGGCTATGGACACCGTCACCGAGGCCCGCATGGCGATTGCCATGTCCCGCCAAGGTGGCATGGGCATTTTGCACCGCAACCTCTCCATTCAGGATCAGGCCGAGCAGGTGGAGCTGGTCAAGCGCTCCGAATCCGGCATGGTCTCCGACCCCGTCACCTGTCGCCCCGATCAGAGCATCGGCGAGGTGGATGCGCTGTGCGCCCGCTTCCGTATCTCTGGTCTGCCCGTGGTGGACGATAACGGCGTGCTGCTGGGCATCTGCACCAACCGCGATATGCGCTTCGAGCCGGACTTCAACCGCCCGGTCGCCGAGGTCATGACCCCGATGCCGCTGGTGGTGGCCAAGGAGGGCGTGAGCAAGGAAGAGGCACTGCACCTGCTCAGCGCCAATAAGATCGAGAAGTTGCCGATCGTGGACAATGACAACCGCCTGGTCGGTCTGATCACGGTCAAGGACTTCGTGAAGACCGAGCAGTACCCGCACTCCTCCAAGGATCAGCGCGGCCGCCTGCTGGTGGGCGCAGGCATCGGCACCGGCGATGAATCCTGGCAGCGCGCCGGGGCATTGGTGGATGCCGGCGTGGATGTGCTCGTGGTGGACTCCGCCCACGCCCACTCCCGCGGCGTGCTGGAGATGGTCTCCCGCGTGAAGAAGGAATGGGGCGAGACCGTCGAGGTGATCGGCGGTAACTTGGCCACCCGTAGTGCCGCGAAGGCCATGATCGAGGCCGGTGCGGACGCCATCAAGGTGGGCATTGGCCCGGGCTCTATCTGCACCACCCGCGTGGTCGCCGGTGTGGGCGCCCCGCAGATCACCGCCATCATGGAGGCCGCCACCGAGGCCCACAAGGCCGGCGTGCCCATCATTGCCGATGGCGGCATGCAATACTCCGGCGATATCGCCAAGGCCCTGGCCGCCGGCGCCTCGACCGTGATGCTCGGCTCGATGCTGGCCGGCACCGCCGAGGCCCCGGGCGAGATCACCGTGGTCAACGGCAAGCAGTACAAGATGTATCGCGGCATGGGCTCGCTGGGGGCGATGCGTGGCCGCGGCCTCTCCGGCGAGCAGCGCTCCTTCTCCAAGGACCGCTACTTCCAGGCCGATGTGAAAAGCGAAGACAAGCTGGTGCCGGAAGGCATCGAGGGGCGCGTGCCCTTCCGCGGCTCGATCGACTCCATCACCCACCAGCTGGTGGGCGGGTTGCGCGCGGCCATGGGCTACACCGGCTCCTCCAGCATTGAGGAGCTGCACGACGCGCAGTTCGTGCGGATCACCGGTGCTGGGTTGCGCGAGTCGCACCCGCATGACATTCAGATGACCGTTGAAGCTCCGAACTACTACCAGCGCTAAGATGAGGGCTCTAGGCACACGACCTAGGGCCTTTCTTCTTGACCCTAGGCACCTATACGCCCCCGACATAGACGGAAAGTGAATACCAAAGACTATGCGTGACATCGTGGAAATCGGCATCGGCCGGGAGGCCCGCCGCACCTACTCGCTCGCTGATATCGGGCTTGTGCCCGTGCGCCGCACCCGCTCCTCCAAGGACGTGGACACCACCTGGCACTTCGATGCCTACAGCTTCGATATTCCTTTCCTCTCCCATCCGACAGACAGCCTCGCCTCCCCGGAGTTCGTCAACGCCATGGCGGAGAACGGCGGGCTGGCCGTGATCAATGCCGAGGGTCTGTGGGGCCGCCACGCTGATCTCAAGGGAGCCATCGCGCAGGTGGTGAACACCGAAATGGAGCAGGGCTCCGAGGCCGCGGTGGCACTGCTGCAGCAGCTCCACGCCGCGGAACTGGACATGGATCTGCTCACGGAGCGCATCCGCGAGGTACGCTCCGGCGATGCCACGGTGGCCGTGCGCGTCTCCCCGCAGCATGCCCGCGAGCTTTCCCCGGTGTTGGTGAAGGCCGGCGCCGAGATCATCGTTATCCAAGGCACCATTATTTCCGCAGAGCATGTGGAGACCGGCGGCGAGCCCTTGAACTTAAAGGAGTTCATCGGCACCCTGGATGTGCCGGTGATCGCCGGTGGTGTGAGCGATTATCACACCGCGCTCCATCTGATGCGCACCGGCGCCGCCGGTGTGATTGTGGGCGGCGGTTCTAATACCAATGACCTCACCGTGGGTATCCACACCCCGATGGCTTCTGCCATCGCCGATGTGGCTGCGGCGCGTCGTGACTACCTCGACGAGACCGGCGGCCGCTATGTGCACATCATCGCGGACTCCGATGAACTGGTGTACTCCGGCAATGTCGCCCGCGCCATGGCCTGCGGTGCCGATGCGGTCATGCTGGGCAGCCCACTGGCTTTTGCCACCGAGTCTGCCGCTCCCGGCTGGTTCTGGCCTTCGGTGACCGCACATCCCCGGTTCCCGCGCGGCATGGTGCAGCAGGTGGGCTTCGGTGGAGATTCCGAGGGCAGCGACTTGGTACCGCTGCAGACTCTGCTGCACGGCCCCTCCAGCTCCTGCTATGGCTCGGAGAACTTCGTCGGTGGCCTGCGCCGCGCCATGGCCAAGTGCGGCTATTCGGATCTGAAGAGTTTCCAAAAGGTGGAGTTGATGGTGCGCAATTCGCCGCTCTGATGCTGTTCGAACGGATCCGCCATGAGCTTGGCGCAATGACATGATCCCATTACGGACTATGGATAAAAGCGACGACCCCATGGTAGAGGCGCGAGATTGAAGTCGGCCTAGGACTCCGGTCCACGATGCGAGAAGATGACTCTTGTGATCCACGGCGATCGAACAAACGCACGCGAGCCAAAAACTCACGAGAGACAGCCTCGATTGGTGGTGCCCTTAGCGCTCAATGGGAGTGCCGGTGGGATACACTGTGGCTGCATATGAGCCTAGTGATGACCTCGAGTCGTGAGCTGCTGGTTGCCGCATGTGAATCATGGTTGCGTCATCCAGCCGCAATGCACCGGTGAATATGTGAACCGAATAATAGTTATGAACATGCTCTCGCATGTCGTCGTACGTTCGATATTGGTTGATAAAAAGCTGTTAATTCGGTTTACCGAGGCGTAGACAGGAAAGGGCTACACAGACCACCAATGCTCGCCGGTTCTTCCTCGCTAGGCGAGGATCTAAGGAATGCTAGATTGAGGAATCATAGTGTTGGTGAGCAAAATTTATCGTGAGAACCTGCTGTAAGCGTACTGCTATAAATACTCGGGGAAGCGCAGATAAACTCTTGGCAGTGGGTGTGTTTTTTATATTGTTCCTGGTGACCATGGGAGGGGGCAGCGTGTGCATACCACGACACCCCGCTCAAGTGCGGGCACAAGCACGACTTTGACGCGGGGTGTGTGGGAGGAGGGGCTAGCACAAATAGATCACACGCAATAGATGGGCCCTAATGCTTCCCCAACCAATCGATGACCTTATCCATAGCCTCGTGTTTGGCAGGCTCATTGAGTACTTCGTGCATTTGCCCTTCCCAATAGATTAGCTCCTTGTCTTGGGAGTTAATGGCGTTGTACCAGTCTTGTGAGAAGTATGGCGGCACGAGTCCGTCGTGGGTGCCATGCATGATGAGGGTGGGAGTGGTGAACAGGTCAGCATTAACGGCATCGTAGAAGCTCGCAAAGGCCATTTGTTCCGCCATACCGAGACTGAGCTTCTTGTTCACCAGTGGGTCGGTCTGGTACTCGGCGGCCACGGCTGGATCGGAGGCTACCCCGCCAGTGAAGGCGTTAGGCACTTGGAGGATATCGGTGCCGAGGGGCGAAGGCATATGAATGTCAGTTCGGCCGGGGATCATTTCGTTGAGCATGTGGGCGTTGAAAGTTGTCAATTCACGCAATGGCACACGCTCGAAGATGCTCGGCTGAGAGTTCCGCTGCTTCTCGGTGATCGCCTCTGGGGTGATGGTCTGGCCAGGGTTGTTAACTCCAGAGAAATTGAATGGTGCGCCGCCGCCGTTTGTCACAAACGCATCGATCTGGCCGGGGTACTTGATGCCATAGAACTGAGCCGCAAGTGCTCCCATGGAGTGACCGAGCATATAAGTCTTCAAACCAGGGTTTTCAGACTTGGCTTTCTGTACCAGCTGGTTCATGTCATCAACGATGTAGTGGAAGTCGTCAATGTGGCCGCGTACCACTTTGTTGCCTAATTCGGGAAGAGCGGACTTGCCGTGGCCTCGATGATCGAGCCGATACACGTTGTAACCGGCGTCAATTAGGCGGTCAGTTACGTACTCATAGCGGCCTGAGTGCTCAGCGGCGCCGTGGATAACCACGACGGTGCCTTTCGCGTTGGGATGAGTTTGAGATTTCCACCAGATTTTGGTGCCTTTCCCATCGTTGCTGGTCATGTAGCCTTCGTTGACCTGAACCTGGGACTGTACTTCGGTCTGAACATCGGCCGCATAGCTTGGAGAGGCCATGGCGATGGGTGCCGTGAGAGTCGCCAATGCGGTGACGGCGGCGATGAAGGTTGTGTGCTTAGAATGCACGTTTTCCTCTTTTCCATAGAATGTCACGGGAACAAAATTCTATTTGCCCCCTCTAGGGGGTGATGCAATGTACCTTGAGTGAGCGACGGAGACGTCGTAGGTACAGATCTTCGGTTTGTGCACTGTGGCACGCGTTGAAGTATGGCGACGGCGAACTGGCGGTAGCTTGGGGTGCTGACGTCAGCGCTTGTTACGTATCCGTAAGTCTAGGGGGGTTAGCTGGGGTAATCAAGGAATGTCCAGCGCAATTGTTGTTAACGGGGTGGGTGTAGTATGGCCCTTTTTAATGTTGTAGACAAAACAGTTGGATGTACCCGTAGTGATCTGCGCTATAAAAACACTGGTTGCTGACGTATTTCATACTGAGGTTGATATGTTTAATGGGGTCATGTTGGGCAGGTACTACGTCATATGACTAGGAAGGAACGGGGGTAAAAATGCATGTGAGAAATTGCAAATGTAAGCGAGTGTGGGTGTCCGATTGTCTCAGCTTGTGCTAGCGGAGTAATTTCAACGCTCAAAAGCTGGATCTTCACACTGAGAGGGGTCGTCGTCTGGGTTTTGCATGCTTCGTTCGCACACAGCGAGGATAGACATGCTGAAGGCGCGTGAGATCACTCGGACGTGTGGCTGGTGAGACTCGACTAGGGGGAGCGGTCGAGAGTATTGGAGTTTCTGGGGTGAGTGTGATCAGCATGGTTGATCTGAATGTCAAGCAGAATGCTCGAATTGGTATTGGTTATCTGCGGGGATTGAGCCGTTGAGACGAGGTGGTCGGGGCCACCGGTTCTTGCTGGACTGGGGCCAGCAAGAACCGAGCCTCTGACGACCACATAGAGCGTCCCAGCGCCATCAAGTCTTAATGCTGGTGGATAAGTGGTTGCAATTCTCCCGTTGCGACCTCCGAGGCAAACGTCTGTTGGGATTCTCGGCCTACTCGATTTGCCTTGCGCTAGTGAGTTGCAAGCTTGGCCTCATCGCAATGCCAGAAGGGAACGTTGGGAAGGTGGGCGTCGAAAAGCGCCTGCGGGGGAATGCACTAGAGTAATCAGTCATGAGCGAGCAGACTAAGAAGCAAAAACCGGCCGAGCGCGCAGATGATGTGCCTGAGCAGTTGCGAATCCGTCGCGAGAAGCGCGAGAAGCTGCTCGCCGAGGGGCGCGATCCCTACCCCGTTGAGGTAGACCGCACCATCTCTATCACGGAACTGCGTCGCCAGTTCTTTGTGCGCAAAGACGATGCCGGCGAGGCCCCGGAGGGGGCGCGAGTGCTGGAGGTCGGGGAAGAAACCGACACCGAGGTGGCTATCGCCGGGCGCGTGATCTTCGTCCGTAATACCGGCAAGCTGTGCTTCGCCACCCTGCAAGAGGGCAGCGGCGAGACCATGCAGGCGATGCTCTCGCTGCGGGAGGTCGGCGAGGACGCCCTCGCCAGCTGGAAGCAGGACGTGGACCTGGGCGATATTGTCTCCGTGCGCGGTCGGGTGATCGCCTCCAAGCGCGGAGAGCTCTCCGTGATGGCCGCGCGCTGGCATATGGCGGCCAAGTCCCTGCGCCCGCTGCCGGTGGCGCATAAGGAGATGAGCGAAGATACCCGCGTGCGCCAGCGCTATACCGACCTCATTATGCGCGAGCAGGCCCGCCGCAACGCCATGACCCGCATTAAGGTCATGCGCGCGCTGCGCCACCACCTCGAAGGCGAAGGCTTCGTGGAGGTAGAAACCCCGATGCTGCAGACCCTGCACGGCGGCGCCGCGGCGCGTCCTTTCGTGACCCATTCCAATGCCATGGACATGGATCTTTATCTGCGTATCGCCCCGGAGCTCTATCTCAAGCGCTGCGTGGTCGGCGGCCTAGAGCGCGTCTTCGAGGTGAACCGCAACTTCCGCAACGAGGGTGTGGACTCCTCCCACTCGCCCGAGTTCGCCATGCTGGAGACCTATCAGGCGTGGGGCACCTACGAGGATGGTGCCCGCACCATCCGCGAGCTGATTCAGGCCGTGGCCATGGAGGTCTTTGGCTCCACCACCGTTACCCTCGCCGATGGCACCGAGTACGATCTCGGCGGCGAGTGGAAAGAAATTGAGATGTATCCCTCGCTCAACGAGGCGCTGCAGCGGAAATTCCCCGGCCAGCCCGAGGTCACCATCGACAGCAGCGTCGAGGAGCTGAAGCAGATCGCCGCAGCGATCGGCCTGGATGTTCCGGCCACCGGCGGCTGGGGCCACGGCAAGCTGGTCGAGGAGATCTGGGAGCTGCTCTGCGAAGATCAGCTGCACGGCCCGATCTTCGTCAAGGACTTCCCCGTGGAGACCTCGCCGCTGACCCGCTCCCACCGCGAGAAGCCCGGCGTGACCGAGAAATGGGATCTCTACGTTCGCGGCTTCGAGCTGGCCACCGGCTACTCCGAGCTGGTCGATCCGATCATTCAGCGGGAGCGCTTCGAGGACCAGGCCCGCCTGGCCGCGGATGGCGATGATGAAGCTATGGTGCTGGACGAGGACTTCTTGGCCGCCATGGAGCAGGGTATGCCGCCGACTGCTGGCTGCGGCATGGGCATCGATCGCCTGCTCATGGCGCTGACCGGCCTCGGCATCCGCGAGACCGTGCTCTTCCCGATTGTGAAGCCCGAGCTCTAAAAACTCGCTGCCGAACAGAGACGCACCCGCCGGTGACGCTTAGGGATTCTTCCCGAGGCGCAGCCGGCGGGTGCGGTATATAGCAGGGGCTCTAGGAGCGCTCGCGATTGCCCGCCTGGGCGGCCGCGGCGCGCTTCTTGCGTTCGCTGCGGGCGGCGCTCCATACCGCCGCGGCGGCCCGAGCGTCGCGCAGCTTCACATGCGGCAGATAGCAGCGCGACACGGCGAGGCCGATGGCGGGCAGGGCGGCGGGGTCGTCATAGCAGAGCAGCCAGGAGTGCTCCACCGGCTTGAACTTGCGCTTGAAGGCGGCAAGGGAACGGAAGCCATAAAGCGGCTCGAGAACTCTGCCGAGTTCATTGAGCATCATGCCCAGCAGGCTGGAGGTATCCCCGCCAGAGAGCGGAGCTCCGGAAAGCGAGACCCACGTCAGCTGCGGCCCATAGATATCGGGGGCGGTGGTGATCGCCTCGGCGATAAGAAACTCCACCACGGGCCGAAAACCCTCGCGATCTCGACGCATGAAATCCAGGGTGATGCCGACGATCTCGCCATTGTGGCGCACCGGCAGCCAGCTGGTGACACCGTGCACATGCATGGTGTCATCCACGGCGATCAGCAGCTTCACCTCATCATCGATGAGCTCTGATACCGAGCCCAAAGTAAAGCCCATCTCCGGCAGGGCCTTTTCCGAGACCCATTGCTCGCTCAACGCGTGGATCTGGGAGCGAATCACAGGATTGGCCTGGGACCACGTGGTCCACTCATAGCGGATATTTTCCTTCACGGCGCGGTTGCGGGCGGTGCGCACATCCTGGAATTTCTTGCCCTTGAACTCGATGCCCACCTCGACCACGGACTCCTCGGCCACGTGCAGGGAGGAATAATGTGCGGCGCGGGTAGAGGCGAACTCGTCATTCACCGAATACCACGCCACCCGCCAGCCTTGGGCGCGGGCATAAGTCTCGAACTCATCGGCCACGCTCGACAACTCGGCAGCATCCAGCACCACCGGGGCGCCGACGGTGACCGCGATGGAGCCGTGGACACGATAGGCCACATAGCCGCGTTCCGCTGCTGCGAGCCAATAGGAATTATGCGGCCAGGTGCCCATCCACGAAATATGGTCGCCGGTGCCCTCGTCCAGGATGCGGCGCACTGCTGGGGGCACGGTCGATGGGGCGGGGGAGGTGAATAGCCGCCACAAGATGATCGCCGCGGCCGTCCAGAAGATCACTGGGGTCCACTCAAAACCGAGGCTCTCAATGCCCGATTCTGGAATAAGTGGTGCCGGGGAGAACCGGGACAAGACCGGAGGAAGGAAGCGCCACGGCAGCTCGCGCAGGCCGGTCATGGTGGGCAAGATCGCGAGCCAGAGCGCCGCAAGTGCCACGGCGAGACCACCCATGATGGCCAGGGAGCGCACCATAGCCTGGCGCGACCCCGCCGAGGTGAACCACTTCCTTTGGGCAATGAGGGCGAGCGCCTGCACCACGAAGGGCGCCCACGCGATACCGAGGTGCGAGGAAGCGGCGATAATCACGCCGGCGGTTGCGATAAGGAGCACGATAGTGCCGTAGAGAGCGCGGCGGCGGCCGCGGGCAAGGCCGTAGCAGAGCACGCCAAAGACGAGGGCGATGGCCACATTGCCGAGGAAGGGCGCAATACCAGCATTGTTCACGGAGGATGCCGCGCTCATACACGCCGCGCTATGGCGGGCATGGGCGCAGACCTCTTCCGCCGAATCCAGCGACCACGCAGGAGAGGTGACGAAGAGTCCGAGGGAGGAAAATACGGCATTGCTGTGCGGGTTCATGGCCGCCAAAAAGGGGCCGATGGCCACGGCGAATACCGTGATTGCGGAAATGCGGCGCTTTTCTCGCACGGTAGCCTGCCAGTCCCAATGGCGGGCCGTGAGGATCCCGCAGCCGGCCACCGCGATCGCGATCGCCACATCCTGCAAGGTGCCGGAATAGAGGAGCAAGACCACCGCGATCACGACGGAGAAGAACTGCACGCGGCGGCGCCACACCACGGTATAGCGGGTGGCGGCCAGCATGCTCACAGCCAGCAGCCACACTGCGGGGGTGAGAATGGTGCCCGTGGCGATGCCGCGGGCCCAGCCGGAGTGCGTGGTCCAGAGCTCGCCGAGGGTCACCGCAGTGCCGACGGCGAGGGTTTGGGACAGGATTGCGGCGAGCACATAGCGCCAGGTGCCGAGGGCGCGCTCGGCGGGAATGCCGAGCAGCAGAAGGCCCAGGGTGGCGGGAACCAGGCCCTGCACCGTTTGGGTGCTGAGCCCGCTGATGGCCACCTTTTCCAAATAGCTCTCCGGGCCGAAGACGGCGTTGATCCCCACCAGGTGGATAATCCAGGCGCAGGCGATCATCACGAGGGTGACGGGGCCGGAGACTGCATAGCTGAACAGCCGGCGCCGCAGCAGCGTCAGCAGGGTGGGGGGCGCTGCTGTCGCGGCGGTTGTCGAGTCAGCAGACGTGGCGTCGGGCGTAGGTGTCATGTCAGTCCCCCTCGTTGAGCAATAAATTCAAAATCGTTGGTGATGGCCGCGCGCCATACCTGCCAGGTGTGGCCGCCGGGATATTCCTGATAGTGGCTATCTACCCCGAGGGAACGCAGTTGGGAGTCGAATCCCTGCATCGCCTCCTGGGCATCGTGATCGCGCTCCCCGGCAGCGAAGCGGGCGGCGCGCCCCCGATAGGCCGTGGAGTTGGCGTCCATCGCGGCGCGGAGGATATCCCGTGGATTGTGGGCGGCGAAGGCCTCCTCGCTGCCGTCAAAGAGCTGCTGCACGGTTTGTTCATGATTGCCCACCGAGGGCTCCGCCTCCCCGGAGTAGTCCAGCACTGTGCCGAAGGCATCGGGGTGGCGGGAGAATATCTGCAGTGCACACGTGCCACCATAGGACAGCCCGCCGATGCTCCACCGGCTGCGATCTGGGGTGGCGCCGAGGGACGAGAGCGCATAGTTCGGCACGGTGGTGCGCAGATAGTCCTCGACCTCGCCGACACACTTCGGGGCGCCCGCAAGGGCACCGGTGGCATCGACACTCAAAATCAGCGGGGCGGCGCCATTGTGCCGCTGCTGGAAAGCATCGGCTATGTGCGTCAGCTGGCCGGTGGTGAACCACTGGGGTGGCGATCCGGGCGAGCCTGGCATAAGCATCAGCACCGGTAGCTGCTCGCCGGAGAAGAAGGCCGGGGGTAGATAGGCCTGGGCGGGGCGCGGCTGGTAGCCGCTGCCGCTGGGGATGTCGATGCTGACGAGCGCGCCGATGGTCTCGCCATCCTTATTCTTCGGGGCGGTGTGCTCGGCACGCATTGCTTCCGCCTCGCTCATGGACATCCGCGCCGCATGCGGCCGCGGATCCAAGGCGCCGAGCGTGGGATAGACCTGATAGGCGGTATTGGCTACCATCAGCGCCCCGACCAAGGCGAGCGCTGCGAAGGGAAGCAGCAGCACTCCCCGCCGCCGCGGCCGGATCGCCAGGCTCGCCAGCGCTGCCACGAGTATAGCCACCGCCACTCCGCCCGAGAGATAGATCTCGGTGGGGATGTGATCGGGGAAGGGCCGCCAGATCTTTTCCAGCCCGATCCATATTCCGAGGGGGACAAGCGCGCCCGTTGCCAGGGCGATGAGCCCGACCCGGCGGTGCAGCCGACCTCCACGCAGCAGCAGTATCGCTGCGGCCACGAGCGCGCACACCAACAGCGCGATACTCACCGCGGCTGCCTTGTGGGTCGTCAACGGCACCGCCGTGAGTGTTCTCCACACTGTTGTCATAGTCGGAGACACTAGCCCGTGCTGCGCCGTTGCCCTAGTTGCTCCGCAGGTCTGCTACCCCCTGTGTTTCTTTATTCAAAACAAATGGAAAATCCCAGCTCAGGGTAGTGTGTGGGGGTACTGGGGAGGGGTAATCTGGAGATCAGCTGTGAACCTGCTAGCGGCTTGCTGAGGACTTGTACCCAAAATGCTCACAACACACCGCCGCTCAGGGCCGAGCGTGTCCTAACTGTCATCAAATATGTGGCTGATCTCACCGTGGCGAGGGTAGGCACAGGTGGGTGGAAGGCCCCGCCGCGGCTGGCTGGGGGCTACTACGCTTAAAAGGCGAGACATGCGCCCGCCGCTCGCTGAGCTGCGGCGCCCCAATGAATGTAGCGACGAAGCGAGGCAGGGCCCACGCCATGGAACCGAAGAACCGGCTGAACCACGATGAACACAAGGTCCAGAGCAATATTTCTCGGGTCCGGGCCCGCCCCTTCCGCCTCACCGAGGATCGCGTGACCCTGGCCCATGGCTCCGGCGGCAAGGCCTCTGCCGCGCTCGTCGAGCAGGTATTCCTCGACGCCTATGGCAACCCGATTCTCTCCGCCGGCGGCGATTCCGCCGTGGTGGCCGCCGACTCCATCATTCGCGACGCGGGCAGTGCGGTGGCGATGTCCACCGATTCCTATGTGGTCAATCCCATCGAGTTTCCCGGCGGATCCATCGGCGATCTCGCCATCAACGGCACAGTCAATGATCTATCGGTGGCAGGTGCACAGCCCGCGCTGATCTCGGTGGCTTTTATCTTGGAAGAGGGGCTCGAGATCGCGGTATTGCGCCGCATTGTGGAGGATATGCGCGCCGCCGCCGATGCCGCCGGGGTGACCATCGCCACCGGCGATACCAAGGTGGTGCCCAAGGGGGCGGGCGACAAGCTCTACATCACCACCGCCGGTATCGGCACCATCCAGCCGAATCTGCAGCTCGGCTCCGAGCAGGTGCAGGTGGGAGACCGCATCATTATCTCCGGCCCCATCGCTGATCACGGCATGGCCGTCATGCTGGCCCGCGGCGATCTGGCCATTCACGCCCCCATCGAGTCCGATACCCGGGCCCTCAATTCCGATGTGCAGGCGCTTATCGACGCCGCCCCGCAGGTGCGCTGGATGCGGGATGCCACCCGCGGCGGTGTGGCCACCGTGCTCAATGAGCTTGCTCGTTCCACCGGCCTCGGAGTCGCCATCGACGAGCAGGGGGTGCGGGTGCGGGATATGACCCGCGCCGCCTGCGACATGCTGGGCATCGATCCGCTCTATGTGGCCAATGAAGGGACCTTTGTCGCCGTGGTTCCGGCGGCGCAGACCGAGGCGGCGCTGCAGGCACTCCATGCCGCGGGAGCGCCCGAGGCCGTGGAACTGGGGCAGGTCGTGGAAGAACCGGCCGCCTCGGTGGTGCTACGCACCGGCTTCGGTGGCACCCGCATGGTGGACATGCTGGTCGGGGACCCATTGCCCCGCATTTGTTAGCCGCGCCGCCACGGCCTGGCCGAGGGAGAGCCCACCATCATTGGCGGGCACCACGCGGTGCTCCTTCAGCCCCGGCAGCGCCCGGCGCAGATGCCCGAGCAGCAGGCGGTTGAGGCCACAGCCACCACTGATACCCATCACTTCCGCCCCGGTCTCGGCGGCAATGCGGCGCATCTGGGTGGCAAGAACCTGCGCCAGCCCGTGGTGAAAACGCCAGGCCGCGGTCGCGGCGTCAGTGCCGTCCAGGGCCTCCTGCACCAGCTCGGGGATGGTGCTGGCCGTGGAGGGCAGCTGCTCGCTGGCGCTGCGGGCGCAGGTTTCCAGCCGCAGCGCGGCATGGGCCTCAAAGCTCTGTTCCGGGCAGAGGCCAAGCATGGTGGAGATGGCGTCGATAAGCCTGCCTGCCGAGCTGCACTCCACCGCCCCATATCCGGTGCGCAGCTGGGCGTCGACGAGCTCCCGCTCTGCTGCGGGCGCGGGCAGCGGCGGGCACTCGAGGCCATAGGCGTGGCTGAGCCCGACGGCGATTCGCCAGGGATAACGGACCGCGCGGTCACCGCCGAGAAGCGGAAAGCGGGGGATATGCCAGGCGCGGCTGCAGCCACGATCAGGGGAGTAGCTGAGGATTTCGCCGCCCCAGATCGTGCCGTCGAGGCCATAGCCGGTGCCATCCAGGGTGGCGATCACCGCCGGCTGATCGAGAAGCTGTTGTTCGGCGAGCAGCGAGAGCGCGTGGGCGTGGTGATGCTGCACCTGCACCACAGGCAATCCGGTGCGCTCCGCCCACGCCGTGGTCGCATAGTTCGGGTGCAGATCGCAGGCCACCAGCTCCGGCTCAGCGCGACGCATGCTCAGCAGCTGTTCGACGGCGCGCTCAAAAGCCTGCTGGGTCGCCCAGGAACCCATGTCACCGATATGCGCGGAAATATGGGCGGTCTCGCCGATAAGCAGGGTGAAGGTGTTTTTTAGTTCCCCGCCCACGGCCAGCACCGGCGGCGAGGACTCCGCGCCGGGCAACGAGAGCGGCAGCGGCAGCGGCGCCTTACCGCGCGAGCGGCGCACCGGCAGCAGCCGATCATGGTGGGCAAGATCCACGGAATCCTCCACTGGGACGTGGATCGGCCGGTCGTGCATCACCCACCCATCGGCCATTCCTGCGAGCTGGGTGCGGGCGCGATCATTCTCGAAGCAGAGCGGCTCGCCGGAGATATTACCGGAGGTGGCCACCACGGGGCGATCCACGAGCAGGGCGTGCAGCGGGGTATAGGGCAGCATGATGCCAATATCCGTATTGCCCGGGGCCACCTCGTTGGCGAGATCATAGGTGGCGGCCTGCGGGGCGATCACGATGGGATGGGCGGGCTGAGACAGCAGCGTCGGGTCGATCTCTGCGAGGTGTTCGACCTCGGCGAGCGGCGCCATCACGGCGAAGGGCTTATGGGGCCGCTGCTTCCGCCGGCGCAGCCGCGCCACACTGGCTGAGTTGCGCGCATCGCAGAGCAGGTGGAACCCGCCTAGGCCTTTGACCGCCAGAATCTCGCCTGCGGCCAGCCACTCGGCGGCGCGGGTGAGATCGCCCTCCACCTTGTGGCCCTCGCGCTCCAGCCAGAGCTGCGGGCCGCAATCGGGGCAGCTGATGGGCTGGGCGTGATAGCGCCGATCCAGCGGGTCGGCGTATTCGGCGGCGCAGCGCGGGCACATGGGAAACTCCCGCATGGTGGTGCGGGGGCGGTCATAGGGCAGGGACTCGATTATCGATAGTCGTGGGCCGCAGTTGGTGCAGGTGGTGAAGGGATAGCGGAAGCGCCGATTATGCAGATCCACCATATCGGCCAGGCACTCTGGGCAGACGGCCACATCTGGTGGCAGCAGGGTAGGGGTGGCGCCGGAGTGCTGCGAGGCGACGATGCGAAAGCCGCGTTCTGCAGGGCGCAGCGGTAGCGCGGTGATGTGGTGCTGCTGCACCTGCGCCAGCGGTGGCAGCTCGTCGAGGACGGCCTGGAAGAACTCCGCGAGGACCGCTGGGTCGCCCTGGGCCTCGATATAGACGGCCGAGTCGGAATTGCCGCAGAACCCGGTGAGTGGAAAGCGCGCGGCACACCGGGCGACGTGGGGTCGAAACCCGACGCCTTGTACCACCCCGAGAATCTCGGCGCGCCTGCGCTCACTCACCATATCCCCGATAGTAGTAGCGGCTGCTAGATTCGATCACGTGCACGAAGTCGCTCTATCCACCCAGCTCGCAGCAGTGGTGCGCCGCGCCGCCGCCGGCCGCCGGGTGCGCGTGGTCCATCTCGAGGTGGGGCAACTGCGGCAGGTGGTGCCCGCCTCTTTCGAGTATGCGTGGCGCTTCGTCTCTGCCGGCACCGAACTCGACGGCGCCCAGCTCGACACCCGCTGGATTCCGGTGCGGCTGGGATGCTCCTGCGGTTTCCACGGCGAGATGGGCGCCGAGCTGAACCTGTGCTGCCCCCGCTGCGGTGAGCCCGCCGAGATTCTCTCTGGGGAGGAATTCCGGGTGGTCGATATCGAGGTAGAGGGGCCGGCCACCGCGCTAAGCTGAGGGCATAGCCACTTTCTGCTAGCAGGTGAAAAGAGAAGAACAATGGGACGATTCCACCGGCACGACGATGGCACAGTGCACAGCCATGAGCACGGGCATAGCCATGAGCACGCGCCCGATTCGGCACCGGGCAGCGAGCACGATTTCGGAGATCACTCAGCCTATGACACTGGGCGCGAGCGTATCTCGGTGTTGGAGGACATCTTCACGGAAAATGACCGCTGTGCCGCCGATAACCGCGCCGCCTTTGACGCCCACGGTGTCGAATGCATCAACCTCATGAGCTCCCCTGGCGCCGGCAAAACCACGGTTCTGCAGCGCAGCCTCGCCGCCCTCGCAGGCCAGGTGCGTATCGGCGTGATCGAAGGAGACATTGAGACCTCCCTGGACGCGGATCGGCTCCGCGGCCATGGCGCCCAGATTTCGCTGCTCAACACCGGCCACGGTTTCGGCGGGGAGTGCCATCTCGACGCCCCCATGGTGCACCGCGCCCTGCAGGGGCTGGATCTCTCCCAGCTGGATCTGGTGATCGTGGAGAACGTGGGCAATCTCGTCTGCCCCGCCGAATTTGCGGTGGGCGAGCACCGCAAGGCCATGATCTTCTCCATCACCGAGGGCGAGGATAAGCCGTTGAAATATCCCGTGATGTTTAAAGCTGTGGACGCCATCGTGATGAACAAGATGGACCTCGCACCCCATCTCGACTTCGACATGGAGCTATTCCGCTCCAATCTGCGCTCCATAAACCCGCATGCGCCAGTGATCGAGATGTCCGCCCGTACTGGAGAGGGCCTGGAGGACTGGTTGGACTGGCTCCGGCCTAGCCCCGCCTAAAGCGGGTGCTGGAATAGGGTCGCTGCACCTTTTGGGGGTAGAAGACCACAGCGCTGCGCACTGTAGCCGGATAAAAATGTGAATTACTCCATCACAGAGCGCAGCAATTCCCCCAATAAACAAGGTATGCCTACTATTGGCTACGCTTCCGTAGAAATCCCGCACGCTTGACTAAAGCGCCTACATTGCTATTCGCATAGCCGGAGAAGCGCCGCGGGTGTGAGATATGCCCTGCGCAAGGTCCTGAAAGGGCGATGGTGTGGTTGATAAAATCGATGCTGGACTATCCGCGTGACAATGTGGCTGCGCATCGCCGCTTCCTGTGTCTGTTTCAACGGTGAGATTAGCGACTTATCACAACACATTCATGCCACGCGGCAAGCGAATGGTTAAAGATAAGGGCACCATATATGCATCTGGCGAATAGTTGGCAAGGAAAAAACCTTCGAGAAAATCTGGAAATGCGCGGGGTGCCGCGACGTGACTTTCTCAAGTTATGTGGCGCTATGGCGGGAGTATTTGCCACCGGCGTTCCAGTAATGAGCGGATTTGAAGCCCAGGCAGAAGAAATTGCCGAGAAACTAGGCAACGTCGAAAAGCCCAATGTGGCGTGGCTGCAGCTGCAGGAATGTACCGGCTGCATGGAATCGCTCATCCGTTCCGGCGGCACCACCGTCGAAGACATGGTGCTGGATCTGCTCTCGCTGAATTACAACGAGCTGCTCATGGCCGCCTCCGGGCATGGGGCGGAGAAGGCGCTCGAGGATATGCGCGGCGAACCCCATATTTTGGTGGTCAATGGTTCGGTGCCCACCAAGGAAAACGGCATCTACTGCATGATCGGCGGCAAAACCTCGGAGCAGGTGCTGCGCGAGGCCGCCGAGGGGGCCTCGGTGGTGCTCGCCGTCGGGGCCTGTGCCGTCTATGGCTCGGTGCAGGCCGCCCGCCCCAATCCCACGGGCGCGGTGGGCGTGGAGGAGATCATCACCGATAAACCGGTGATTAATGTCTCCGGCTGCCCGCCGATCGGCGAGGTTATTACCGCCACCATCACCTACCTGCTCACCCACGGCGAGCCGCCCAAGGTGGATGCCGAGGGGCGTCCGCTCTTCGCCTACGATCAGCGCATCCACGATTCCTGTCCCAAGCGCCCCCACTTTGATGCCGGGCAGTTTGTGAAGACCTTCGACGATGAAGGTGCCCGCAATGGCTGGTGCCTCTACGAGGTGGGCTGCAAAGGCCCCTCCACCTTTAGCCCCTGCCCGATCGTGCAGTGGAATATGCGCTCCGGCTGGCCGATCGGCGCTGGCCACCCGTGTATCGGCTGTACCGAAAAACACTTCTTTGACAAGTTCACCCCCTTCTACGAGGAGCTGCCCAATGTGGGCGCTTTTGGCGTCGAGTCCTCTGCGGAGAAGGTGGGCTGGGGCCTGGTAGGTGCCGGCATTGCCGGGGCGGCCGTGCACGCCGGTATCACCACGTTTAAAACAATTCCGATCCGCTCGGGAGATAAGGACGAGGAGCTGCTTGCGGCCTTCGGTGATCTTCCCGCTACTGGTGGCGCGGCCGAGGAGACGGCGTCGTCACGCGCCCACCCCGCCCCCGAGGCAGGGCCGGCGGAACCGCACACTAAGGAAGGTAAGTAAATGGCAGAGCGCGTTGTCATTGACCCCCTCACTCGTATCGAAGGGCACCTGCGTATCGAGCTGGAGCGCGAGGGGGAGAAGATCACCAACGCCTGGTCGGAGACCACGCAATTTCGCGGCATCGAGGAAATCGTCGAGGGCCGCGATCCGCGTGATGTGTGGGCCTTTGTGGGCCGCATCTGCGGGGTGTGCACCGGCGTGCACTCGATCGGATCGGTGGTGGCGGTAGAAGACGCCATCGGCTCCACCGTGCCCAAGCAGGCGCGACTGATTCGCGATCTGGTGCTGGGATCGCAGGAAGTACACGATCACGTGGTGCACTTTTATCACCTGCACGCCCTGGACTGGGTGAATGTGGTCTCTGCGGCCGAGGCGGATCCGAAAAAAGCCGTGGAGTTTGCCGCCTCGATCGGATCGACGTGGAAGAACAATAGCGAAACCACCTTCCAGAAGGTGAAAGAGACCATCCAGGGCGTGCTGGATTCCGGCCAGCTCTCCATCTTTAGCAATGGCTACTGGGAGCACCCCGACTATCGCCTGCCGCCGGAAGCGAATCTCATGGCGGTCTCGCACTACCTTGATGCGCTGCAGTTCCAGCGCTCGATCATCCGCATTAATACGGTCTTTGGCGGCAAGAACCCGCACCCCAACTTCCTCGTCGGCGGGATGGCGTGCTCGATTGACCCCAATAAGTCCGAGACCGTCAACCAGGTGCAGCTCGATCAGGTGTCCTCCTGGATCGATGAGATCCTCGAGTTCGTCAACGACTGCTACTACCCAGATGCTGTCGCGATCATGGGGGCCTATAAGGACTACTTCGATATTGGCGCGGCGGCCCCGAACTTCCTCGCCGTCGGCATGGCGGGGGCCACCTATGGCGGCGATCCCACCGGCCGTCCCGTGTCCTCCTTCCACCCCGATATTCGGCCCGGCGTGATCCTCGACGGCGATTACTCCACCCTGCACGAGCTGGACCCAGCCAAGATCACTGAGTTCGTCAGCAGTGCGTGGTTCAGCTATAGCGAGGGCAAAGACGTGGGGCTGCACCCCTCCGAAGGCGAAACGGTGGTGGACTACACCGGGCCGCAGCCACCCTATGAGTGGCTCGGAGATAGCGAGGAATACACCTGGTCGAAAGCACCCCGCTACGATGGCCGCCCCACACAGGTCGGGCCGGTCGCGCGGGTGCTGCTGGCCTATCTGCAAAAAGAACCCACCACCACCCGGCTGGTGAATGAGGCCATGAAGGCGCTCGACATTCGGGTGGAGCAGCTCAACTCCACCGCCGGGCGCACCTTCGCCCGCGCCGTGGAGGCGATGACCACCGCCGAGGCCCTGGCGGATACGATTCTGCCCGCGTTCATCGACGGCCTGCGCCGCGGTGATATCGACGTCTTCGACTCCTCCACCTGGGAGCCCTCCAGCTGGCCGCAGGAATGCGAGGGATTCAGCATGCTGGAGGTAGCTCGCGGCACGCTCGGCCACTGGGTGCGGATTAAAGACGGCAAGGTGGATAACTACCAGGCGGTGGTGCCCACCACCTGGCTGGCGGGCGGCCGCGATGCCCGCGGCCAGATGGGCCCCTATGAACACTCTCTCGCCCATGGCGGCGAGCACCCGTTGGTCGATCCGAAGCAGCCGCTGGAGCCTTTGCGCACCATTCACTCCTTCGATCCGTGCATGTCCTGCGCGGTTCACGTGCTCGACCCCGACGGGGAGAGCGTGATGGAGGTGATGACGCCATGACCACCCTGCACACTCCGCACGGTTCGGGCCGCGGGGCCGAGTCACACTCGACGAAGCGCGGCAGCCAGGGCCCAGGGCGCGTGCTGCGCCCGACTCGGGCCTATTCGGTGGGGCACTATTCCAGCGGTCGGCTGCTGGCCTTGGCCGCGGTGGGGCCGCAGGACAGCACCGATCCCGTGGAGCGGGCGCTCCGCACCTCGCTGCACGTCAATCGCCCCGATATCGACCAGGCGGAGCTGACGGCCGTATCTTTCGACGCGGCCAGTACCGAGCGCCCCTATTCGCTGGCGGTCTGTGACACGATCACGATCAATAAAGAGCACCAGACTCGCATGATTATGCGCGGCGACTATGAGGCGGTGCTCGAGCAGTCGCAGCTGTCGAACGAGGAGCGCGCCCCACTGTTGCAGACCGTCAAGACGGCCCGCCGCAAGGGCGAACGCCTCCTCGGCATCGCCACCGCCCACGTGGATGACGATGGCCAGCCCGGCCCCTTCCGCTTTCAAGGCGTGGTGGGGGTGAAGGTCGAGGACAAAGACCGCGCGATGAAGGATGTGCGCGCTAATCCCAACCAGTGGGTGCGGGTGAATCTGTGGACGGTGCCGCTTCGCCTGCAGCACTGGGGCAATGTGGCGCTCATCGTGATCCTCTCGGTCACCGGCTATTTCATCATGAACCCCGGCCTGCTTCCCGCCCAGCAACCCGGCGGCGATCCCGGCTATCTCATGGGCTGGGTGCGCTATATCCACTTCGTGGCCGCGTTCCTCTGGTTGCTGCTGGGCTTTACCCGCTGCGTGATCTGGGTGACCTCGCGGCACCGCCAGCTCCGGTGGCGGGCGATGTGGCCCATTCGTTCCAAACGGGACCTGCATGGGCTGGTGGGCACCCTGAAGTACTATCTCTTCCTGCAGAAGCACCCGCCGCTCTATCTCACCCACAATCCGCTGCAGCAATTCGCCTATACCGCGATCTATCTGCTCTGCCTTTTCCAAATGCTCAGCGGGCTCGCGCTCTACGGGCTCTATAACCAGAACTCGATCATCTGGTCCTTCTTTAGCTACCCGGTGCACTGGACCGGCATTCCCACCATGCGGCTCATTCACGCCATGATCATGTTCATCGTGTGGATGTTCGTCTGGATTCACGTCTATCTCGCGGTGCGGGCGGACTCGGTCGAGCGCCATGGCGGCGTCTCCTCCATGATTAACGGCGGCGTGTGGCTGCGCCGCGGAGCCCAGCCCTATGACGCCCCGGAGATCGGCTAGTGGCGGCGCCGGTGACCGTGGTGGGCATTGGTAATCCCATCATGTCCGATGACGGGATCGGTCTGGAGCTGCTGCGTCAGCTGGCCACCGGCGACAGCGAGGTTTCAGAGCTGGCGTGGGTGCCGAGCCATCGCCGCCAGCCCCTCGCGGAGCCTGCCTGTCCCGGCCCCGTGGAGTTCATCGATGGCGGCACCTCTGGGATGGAGATTCTTCCCGTGGTGCAGCAGGCACGCCGTTTATTGCTTCTCGACGCCATCGCGGGGGCCCAGCCCGGACAGGTCACAGTCCTACGCGGCGACCAGCTGCCCCGGCTCGTGCAGTCGCATCTTTCCCCGCATCAGGTGAGTCTGCTGGATCTGCTCGCCGCGGCGCGCTTATTGGGCACCGAGCCCGAGGAGATAGCCGTGGTGGGCGTGGTGCCCGCCAGCACTGAGCTATCGGTGGGGCTGAGTGAGCCGGTGATCGCCGCGCTGCCGGAGGCGGTCGCCGCCGCCCGTACGGTCATCGCCGACTGGCTGGCCGCCGAGAACGCCGCCGCGGGGGAGTGAACGGCTGTGGAGCTACGGAGTTTAAGTATCGGCGAGATCAATATAGGCGATCTCGAACTCGCGTCCCCGCCGCAGATCCGCCGTGGGCGTGCCGCAGCGGGGGCAGGTCAGGGCGAAATACTCATCAATCTCCACCTCCTTGGCGCAGCTGGGGCAGTAGACGGTGGCGGTGATGTCCTCCACCTCCAGTCTCGCCGCGGCGCAGCAGGTGCCGCTGCGGGCCAGCGGCCACGCGGCGTGCAGCGCCTCGGTAACCACACCGGCGCGGCTGCCCACGCGCAACGCCACTTTTTCCACAGTCCGTCCCGAGGCATGGGCGGTTACAGTGGAGACAACGCCGCTCAGCAGGCTGAATTCATGCATGGAATCTATTATGTCTAACTCCTCCACCAGCATCCGCCTCGACGCCATCATTGATCCTTTCGAGGCCACGGTGCTCTATACCCGCGATAGAGACGGGCGCATTGTTGATGCCCACTTTGACCTCTCGGGTCTGCCGCGATTGGAGCCGCTACTTCTCGGGAAACCGGTGGCCGAGGTGGTGCACATGGTGACTCACCTCTGTGGGCTCTGCCCCGTGGCCCACCACTTGGCGGGGATGGCGGCGCTCGACCGGATGCACGGCGTGTCTGCTCTGCCCGCCACCGCCCGTGCCGTGCGGGAGCTTCTGCTCCACGGTGCCGCTTTGTCCGCCTATGCGCCCAAGTTCCTCAGCGTCAGCCCGCAGAGTGCGAGGGCGCTCAAAGAGCTTGGCGACGCACTCATGGCGGCGGCCGGGGCCAGTGGGCATTTTCCCCGCGTCGCCACCCCGGGTGGGGTGGTGGCCCCCGCCGATAGGGGCGCGGTGGAGGCGCTCGATCTGGATGTGGAGCAGCTCTGCGCGGAGCTGCTGGAGTGCGGCGCGGCGGAATCTCCCGTGCCCCCGTGGCAGGGAGTGGATATGCACCTCGGCACGGATCCGGTGGGGGATCGGATTGTGCTCTCCTCAGGGGAGAGCTTCGCCGCGGCGGAGAGTGCTGAACGCATTCGCGAAACCCGCCCCGGTGATCCGGCGCCCCGCCCGCAGGTGCGGCTGTCCTCGGGGCAATGGCAGCCCTACCGGGTGGGCCCAGTGGCACATGCCGATGCCGCCATCGCGGAGCGGGGCCTGACGGCGGTCATGGTGGCGGAGATTCGTCGCCGCGTGGCGGCAGTCGAGCGGCTCCGCTCGGGAGACGAGCTCTATGGTGCGGATATTCAGGCGGAGCTACAGCCGCGGGCGGGCACCTTCACCGGGGTCGTCGATGGGCCGCGCGGGCTGCTCGCCCACACCTACACGGTGGATGAGCAGCAGCGAGTGGTGCAGTGTCGCATCCTCACCCCCACCGCCCAGAACGAGTACTGGTTGGCGCAGATGATGCGGCACGCGCTGGTGCAGGACTGTGATGTGGAGGAGTCGATCCGTACCGCTGATCCCTGCCTGCCCTGTGCTGCCGCCCCGCAGGGGCAGATGGGGCTGCGGCTGCGCGAAGATACCGTATCGGCTGCGAGCGCCGAGGAGGAGGACTAAAGATGTGTCTCGGAATCCCCGCCAAGATTCTCTCCCGCGAGCCTGGCCTGTTGAGCATGGCCGAGGTGGATATGGCCGGGCAGCGGCGGGAAGTGAATATGTCCTATCTGCCCGAGGCCGAGGTGGGCGACTATGTGCTGATCCAACAGGGCTTCGCCATGACCGTGGTGGACGCGGCCGATGCCGAAGCCTCGCTTCGCGCTATCGCCGAGCTCAATCTGCTGCGGCCGGAGCGCCTGCCGCGGGGCCATCGCCAGGGCCCATCTGCGTTAGGTGAGCCCGCGCAGCGGGAGTAAAATTTGTGATTAAAGCTGAGAATCCTCGCTAATACCGAAGAAGGGAACACCGATGTGTCTGGGAGTGCCCGCACAAGTCGTGGATATTGAGGATGGCCACCGTGCCACAGTGTCAATGTCTGGGGTGAGCCGGAAGATTTCCACCGATCTCTTGGTGGGCGAGGCCCTCGAGGAGGGGGAGTGGGTGCTGGTGCATGTGGGCTTTGCGCTGTCGAAGATCGACGAGGATGAGGCCGCTCTCACCCTGCAGCAGATCAAGCAGCTCGGCGGTGGGACCTTCGATGATGAGCTCGATTCCTTCTCTCGTTCGGATATCGGATAGCGGCTGCGATGAAATTTGTAGATGAGTTCCGTGACCCCGCCGCCGCGCGGGCCCTGCTGGATCGCATTGAACGCGATGCCGCTGCCCTCGACGAGCCGCTGTCTTTGATGGAGGTCTGCGGCGGGCATACCCACACCATTTATCGCTATGGCATCGAGAATCTGCTCCCCGATTCCATCAATCTCGTGCACGGCCCTGGCTGCCCGGTGTGCGTGATCCCCATGGGGCGTGTCGACGACGCCCTCTGGCTGGCCTCCCAGCCGGACGTGCTCTTTACCACCTTCGGGGACATGATGCGCGTGCCCGGATCGGAGGGCTCGCTGCTCGATGCCCGAGCGCGTGGCGCCAATGTGGAGTTCGTGTACTCGCCCTTGGATTCTCTCGAGCTGGCGAAGAAGAACCCCGATAAGCACGTGATCTTCTTTGCCGTGGGATTTGAAACCACGGCGCCCTCCACCGCTGCCACGCTGCGCGCCGCCAAGGCGCTCGACATCAAGAACTTTTCGGTATTTTCCAATCACGTCCTCATCGAGCCGCCCCTGCGGGCGATCGTCAATGGCGGAGAAACAGCCGTCGATGGCTTCATCGGGCCCGGGCACGTGGCCGCGATCGTGGGCACGGATGCCTTCGAGTTTTTGCCCTTTGAATACGATATGCCCGTGGCGGTGGCCGGTTTCGAGCCGCTCGATGTGCTGCAATCCGTGGCGATGCTGCTGCGGCAATGCATCAGCGGCGACGTGGACGCTGGGTTGGCGCGAGTGGATAACCAATACGCCCGCGTGGTCCAGCCCGGCGGCAATAAACAAGCCATGGCCCTATTGGGCGAAACCTTTGTGGTGCGAGAGAGTTTCGAGTGGCGCGGACTGGGGACGCTGCCCGAGTCTGGCCTGGCTATCCACGAGGACTATGCGCCGTGGGATGCGGAGAAACGCTTCGATATTCCGGGCCGCCGGGTGGAAGACCCGAAGGCCTGCGAGTGTGGCAGCGTGCTCACCGGCCGGATCAAGCCTTGGCAGTGCCGCGTCTTCGGCACCGCCTGCACGCCCGCCACTCCGATCGGTACCTGCATGGTCTCGCCCGAGGGGGCCTGCGCCGCCTACTACAATTTCGGCCGTATTGATCGCTCCGCCACCGCGGCCCTCAACCGCTAGATTCCCCTAGCGCCGCTTGTGAATACATCGATAAAAGGAAAGGCCCCACGGTATGGATGCTCGCGATGAACAGGCCCTCCGCGCGGCGAAGCTCTACTACGAGTCTGAGATGAGCCAGGCCGAGGTGGCCGCCGAGATGGGTATTTCCCGCCCCACCGTGGCGAAGCTGCTGCAATACGCCCGGGAGCGCGGCTATGTCGTCATCCAGATCCTCGACCCGCGGGAAGAACGCGGCCACGTGGCCGAAACCCTGGTGGAACGCTTCGGCCAGTACGGGCTGAAAGAGGTGCGCGTGGTGCACACCGCCCGCGATTCCTCCGAGGAAATCCTCAAAGAGCTCGGCCGCATGGGGGCGCTGGTGTTGCAAGAGCACGTCGATGATGGGCATCTCGTGGGTGTGAGCTGGGGAAACACCATGTATGCCGTGGCGCGTGCCCTCGGCGATACCCCGCGCCAAGGCGTGGAGATCGTGCAGCTCAAGGGCGGGTTGAGTTATAGCGAACGCTCCAGCAACGATATCGAGACCATCAATCTCTTCTGCCGTGCCTTCGGCGCCTATGCCCGCACCCTGCCGCTGCCCGTGATTTTCGATAACGCCGAAACCAAAGCCGTGGTGGAGCAGGATCGGCTCATCAGCCACACCCTGGAGCTCGGGGCGCACACGGATGTGGCGATCTTTACCGTCGGCGCGGTGCACCGCGACTCTTTGCCGCTATCCATGGGCTATCTCAGCGAGCGCGAGATCCAGCAGCTGGAGCGGGACGCGGTGGGTGATGCCTGCTCCCGCTTTTTCACCAGCGAGGGCGCCATTGCGGCCCCGAGCGTAGACGAGCGCACCGTGGGGATTAGCCTTTCGGATCTCTCCTCTCGCCCGGTACGCATTCTCGTGGCCGGAGGCCTATCCAAAACCGCCGCCATTGCTGCCGCGCTGCGCATGGGGCTGGCCACGCATCTGGTGATTGACCACCAGACCGCCTGCGCCATCCTCGAGCGCTAAGGATTCCCACCGGCTGGCGCGGCTCCGGCGTGGTGGCCCTGGACAGAGGAATGCCTCCCCACCGCAGTGTGAGTGGCGGCGGGGAGGCGTCGATAAGCGTCGAAGCTAGAAGGCGACGATGCCCACGATGGCGGCGTTGAGCATATTGGTGCAGAAGCCGGCGAAGAGGGCCTTGATGCCGAGCTCGGCTACCTCGGAGCGGCGCTCGGGAACGAGGGCGCCGAAGGAACCAATCTGGATGGCGATAGAGGAGAAGTTGGCGAAACCAGCCAGGGCGAAGGAGGTGAGCATCACGGACTTCGCGGAGAGATCATCCACGTGCTCGGAGAAGGCGGTATAGCCGACGAACTCGTTGAGAATGGTCTTTTGGCCGATGAAGTTACCCACCAAGCTGGCCTCTTCCCAGGGCACGCCGATCGCCCATGCCAGCGGGGAGAGGAGCACGCCGAATAGCCCCTCGAGGGACCAATTCTCTTGGCCGAAGATGCTGCCGATGCCGCCGATGCCGGCATTGACCATAGCGATACCGGCGATGAAGGCCACCAGCAGGCAGGCCACGGTGACGGCGATCCGGCCGCCGGAGAGCGCGCCGGTGCCGATGGCGTCGATAATATTGCGCGAATCCTCATCGCGTACCTCGCGCACATTGGCGTTCACCTGCGATTCTTCCGTCTCGGGCATGAGGGCCTTGGCCACCATGAGCGAGCCGGGGGCGTTCATCACCGAGGCGGCCAGCAGATAGGGCAGCGGTGCGCCCAGCAGCGAATAGCCCACTAGGGTGGAGCCGGCCACGGCGGCGAATCCGCCGGACATGCAGGTAAATAGCTCGGAGCGGGTGAGCTTGGGCAGCCACGGCTTAATCACCAGCGGGGCCTCGGACTGGCCGAGGAAGATCACGGTCGAGGCCCATACGCCCTCGATCTTGGATACGCCCAGCACCTTGCGCAGGATGGTGCCCACGATTTCCACGAACCACTGCAGAATGCGGAGATAGTACAGGGCGCCGATGATGGCGCCGAGGAAGATAATCACCGGTAAGACGTTGAGAGCGAAAATGAAGCCTACGTCCTCGCCGAAGAGCGGGCCAAAGACAAAGGAGGTGCCTTTGTTGGTGTAGTCGATCAGCTTCTCAATTGCGCTGGAGACAGCTTCGAGAGCGTGGAAACCGGGAGTCCACTTCAGCACCAATAGTGCGAAGGACACTTGGAGCAATAGGCCCACGCCCAGGGTGCGCCAATTGATCTGGCGGCGATGTGAGGATAACGCGATCAGTACCGCGAAGATCGCAAAAATGCCGATGAGGCCTTGGAAGCGATCCATAGGTTATGCCTCCTTAGAGAGGTGTTCGGGCCCGAAGGAATAGGGCAGGAGTGTGTCGAAATTCAGGCTGAGAGGCTCGCCCTTATCATCCTCCACCACGACGGTGGTGCAGCCGAACTCGCGGAGCACTTGGCGGCACGCACCGCACGGCCAGCAGGGTGCCGCGTTTAGGCCCACGATGGCGACCGTATCGATGCGTCGTCCCACGCTATCGCCGGGGTCGAGGCGGGCGATCATGGTGGTAGTGGCATTGCGCTCGGCGCACAGGGTGAGCCCATAGGAGGCGTTTTCTACATTGCATCCGGTGTAGATTGTTCCGTCTGCGCTCAGCACGGCGGCTCCCACGGGGAAGTCGCTGTACGGGGCGTAGGCGTGCTCGGCGGCTTCGCGGGCGCGCGCGAGCAAGGAGGCGTGATCAACCATGCGAGGTGGTCCTTTCGCTGGGGAGAAGAAGCACGCTTGACGACGCCGCTCTCCGGGCATGAATCGGCGTTGGCTGCGGTCAAGCTCTTAGCTGATCAGCGTACGGTCCCTCGTCGGAAAGCACAGCGCGACAAACAGGGAACAATTGGCAATCCACGTATTGACATTTGTTCTAAGCGGGATGATACTTGGTCTCAAAGAGCAATATCAAGGGTCTACCTAACTTTTGGGTAGCCACGGTGAGTGAGGTCACTGCCGTGGTGGGGCCTGCTAGAGGAAAGAGGACAGAGGCGATATGGCTGAACAATTCGATGTCGTCGATATCATCCGCACCAAGCGTGATAGCGGCGAACTCTCCACTGAGCAAATCAACTGGGTCATCGATGCCTATACCCGCGGGGTCGTGGGCGATGAGCAGATGGCGGCACTGAACATGGCCATTTTCATCCGCGATATGAACCGTCGCGAGATCGTGGACTGGACCCAGGCGATGATCGCCTCCGGTACCACCATGGACTTCTCCGGGCTGTCGAAGCCCACCACCGACAAGCACTCCACCGGCGGCGTCGGCGACAAGGTGACGCTGCCGCTCGGGCCGCTCGTCTCCTCCTATGGAGTGGCGGTGCCGCAACTCTCAGGCCGCGGCCTGGGCCACACCGGCGGCACCCTCGACAAGCTGGAGTCCATCCCTGGCTGGCAGGCAGATGTGCCCAATGATCGCCTCATGTCCATCCTTGAAGATTCGGGCGCGGTGGTGGCAGCCGCGGGCGCCGGCCTCGCCCCAGCGGATAAGAAGATTTACGCACTACGCGATATCACTGCCACCGTCGACTGCATCCCGCTGATTGCCTCCTCCATCATGAGCAAGAAGATTGCAGAGGGCACCTCGGCGCTGGTGCTGGACGTGAAGGTCGGTTCTGGCGCGTTCATGAAGGACCTCGACCAAGCCCGCGCCCTCGCCCGCACCATGGTGGATCTGGGCAATGACGCTGGGGTGAACACCCGAGCACTCCTCACCGACATGAACACCCCCTTGGGGCGCAAGATTGGCAATGCCCTCGAGGTGGAGGAATCCCTCGAGGTGCTCGCCGGCGGCGGCCCCGCTGATCTGGTGGAGATCACCTGTGAGCTGGCCCGCGAGATGCTGGAGCTGGTGGGCGTACACGATTCGGACGTGGAAGAGGCCCTCAAGGATGGCCGCGCCATGGATTCCTGGCGGAAGATGATCCGTGCCCAAGGCGGCGATCCGGACGCGGCGCTGCCCGTGGCCCCGCATCAGGAGATCCTGCGCGCTGAGCGCGATGGCGTTCTCACCCACCTGGATGCGCTCGCGTTGGGCGTGGGATCCTGGCGCCTCGGCGCCGGTCGCGCCCGCAAGGAAGATCCCGTGCAGGCCACCGCCGGCATTGAAATTCATGCCGAGATCGGCCAAGAGGTGAAGAAGGGAGAGCCACTGCTCACCCTGCACACCGAAACCCCCGATCGCATCGAGCGGGCGCTGGAATCCATCCGCCCGGGCATCGTCATCGGCGATGGCCCAGCCCCGGCTCGCACCATCATTCTTGATCGCATCGTTTAAGGAGACTGTTGTTATGAGCTTGAACCGAGCAGACCTCGCCCGCTATATCGACCACACCCTGCTGAAGCCGGAGGCCACCCGCGCCGATTTTGAGGCTCTCGCCGCCGAGGCCGGCGAGCTGGGAGTGTTCTCCATCTGTGTCTCTCCCTCCGAGCTGCCCATCAGCGTCCCCGAGGGCGTTTCTGTGGCCACCGTGTGCGGCTTCCCCTCTGGTGCCGTGCAGTCCGAGATCAAGGCCGCCGAGGCCGCGCTGTCGGTGCAGCAGGGCGCCGACGAGGTGGACATGGTGATTAACATCGCTGATGCCAAGGAGGGCGACTTTGAGGCCGTGCAGGCTGATATCGCCGCCGTGCGTGCGGCCATTCCGAACGCGCTACTCAAGGTAATCATCGAATCCGCCGTGCTCACCGACGAGGAGATCGTAGGCTGCTGCCAGGCCGCCGAGGCCGCTGGGGCTGACTTTGTTAAAACCTCCACCGGATTCCACCCAGCCGGCGGCGCCAGCGTCGAGGCTGTTCGCCTCATGCGCGAGACCGTAGGCGATCGCCTCGGGGTGAAGGCCTCCGGCGGGATCCGTGATCTCGCCACCGCCCAAGCCATGATCGACGCTGGGGCCAGCCGTCTCGGTTGCTCCTCCTCCGCCGCCATTCTGAAGGAGTTGGACTAAATGACTATCGATCGTTCCCGTATCGCTCGGTGGATCGAGCACGACCCCGACGAGACCACCGCCGCCGAGCTGCAGCGCCTGCTCGATGCGGCCGATACCGAGGAGCTCGCTGCTCGCTTCGCCGGCCCGCTGGATTTCGGCACCGCCGGTTTGCGCGGCCGCCTCGAGGGCGGTGAGTCACGGATGAACGTGGCGACCGTCTCCCGCGCCACTGCCGGCGTGGCCGCATGGCTGAACTCTCAGGTGGAGCGGCCCGTGGTGGTGATCGGCTGCGATGCGCGCTACGGCTCCGCCGATTTCCACCAAGCTGCCGCAGAGATCTTCGCCGCGGCAGGGTGCATCGTGCACCTGATTCCGCCGCAGCTGCCCACCCCCTTCACCGCCTTCTGCGTGCGTCATTTCGATGCCGACGCCGGCGTGATGGTGACCGCCTCGCATAATCCGCCTAAGGATAACGGCTATAAGGTCTACCTCGGTGGCCGCGTGGTAGATAGTGACGCCGCCAAGGGCGTGCAGCTGATCAGCCCCGCCGATAAGGAGATCGCGGAGCTCATCGCCGCCGCCCCAGACGCCGATGAGATTCCGCGCCGCAAAGAAAATATCGAGCCGGTGGCCGAATCAGTATTGGAGGAGTACCTCTCCCGTGCGGTGAGCCTGCGTCAGGGCAGCGGGGAATCCGATCTGCCCATCGTGTTCACCGCCATGCACGGTGTGGGCGGTCGCGTCCTGCAGACCGTGCTCTCCCGCACCGGATTCAATGCGGTGACTCCGGTGGCTGAGCAATTCGAGCCCGATCCTGATTTCCCCACCGTGGCCTTCCCCAACCCAGAGGAAGATGGGGCGCTGGATCTCTCCATCGCCACCGCCGGGCGCTCCGGCGCCGAGCTCATCCTCGCCCTCGACCCCGATGCGGATCGCTGCTCCGTGGCCATTCCTACTGCCGAGGGCTGGCGCCAGCTCTCCGGCGATGAGGTGGGCGCCGTACTCGCCGAGGACATCGCCCGCTCCCACGAGGGGGGCGACGCCACGCTGGCGGCGTCGATTGTGTCCTCGCGCCTGTTGGGCAAGGTGGCAGAGCGCCACGGCCTTCGCTTCCAGCCCACCCTGACCGGGTTTAAGTGGATTGCCCGCACCCCAGAGATGATCATGGGCTACGAGGAAGCACTGGGCTACTGCACCGATCCGGAGATCGTGCGCGATAAGGATGGCATCACCGCCTGCTTGCGCGTCGCCGATCTGGTAGATCGCCTCCGCGCCGAGGGAAAGAGCTTGCAGGATTTCCTCGACGAGATCGCCGCAGCCTATGGGCTGTATGTCACCTCGCCATTGACCTTCCGCATGTCCGATCCAGCGGCCATCGCCGCCGCCCTAGAGCGGCTCAAAACCACCCCGCCGACCACGTTGGCGGGCGCACGCGTAACGGATTTCTCGGATCTGTCCGCCGGATTCCGCGGGCTGCCGCCCACCACCGGATTCTGGGTGGAAACCGATGGCGGCGATCGCATTGTCGCCCGCCCCTCCGGCACGGAGCCGAAGCTCAAGTGCTATCTCGAGGTGATCGCCTCCGATCGCGCCGCCGCTGAACAGCGGCTAGAGCAGCTCAAGGAAGAGTTCGCTGCAGCCCTCGGGCTCTAACAACCGCGCACCTGCCGTTGACGTCCGCGATGGCAGCATCTTCTGATGAGGGTGCTGCCATCGTTGTCATTGTGGGGGCGTAAAGAGTGGCGGGGTTTAGCCGCGCGAGGAGCGGGGCTTGCCCTCTTGGTAGCCGGCGGCGGATTGAATACCCACCACGGCGCGCTCGTGGAACTCCGGGATCGAGGCGGCTCCGGCATAGGTGAAGGAGGAGCGCACACCGCTGATGATGGTATCCACCTGGTCCTCGACCCCGCCGCGGGCAGGATCGAGATAGATACGCGCAGAGGAAATGCCCTCTTCAAACATTTCGCGCCGAGCGCGCTCGAAGGCCTCGGTGCGCTGATTGCGGTTTTCCACCGCTCGCCGTGACGCCATGCCGAAGGACTCCTTGTACATGCGCCCATCGGCGTCGTGCATGAGATCACCCGGGGATTCAAAGGTGCCGGCGAACCACGAACCGATCATCACATTCGAGGCGCCCGCAGCAAGGGCCAGCGCCACATCACGGGGATCGCGCACCCCGCCATCGGCCCAGACATGCGCCCCGAGCTCTCGGGCCGCCGCCGCGCATTCGAGCACCGCCGTAAACTGCGGGCGGCCCACGCCGGTTTGCATGCGCGTGGTGCACATCGCGCCCGGGCCCACGCCCACCTTGATAATGTCGGCGCCCGCCGCGACGAGATCGCGTACGCCCTCGGCCGTGACGATATTGCCGGCCACAATCGGCAGCCCTAGATCCAGTGCCCGCACCCGCTTTACGGCGGCGATCATGGAATCCTGGTGGCCGTGTGCCGTGTCCACGACCAAGACATCAGCGCCGGCGTCGACAAGCACCCGCACCCGCTGCTCAAGATCGCCATTGATGCCGATGGCAGCGCCCACTCGCAGCCGCCCAGAGTCATCCACCGCGGGGGTATAGACCGTGGCGCGCAGCGCGGAGGTGCGGGTCATGATTCCCGCGAGACGACCCTCGCTATCGACCACTGGGGCGAGCTTGCGGGAGGCATCCCGCAGCCGACTAAAGGCCTCTTGGGGATCAATATCTGCCGGGAGCGTGAGCAGGGAGGTGGCCATGAGCGCGCCCACCTGGGTGAAGTTATCGGCGCCCACGAGGTCCTTTTCCGTAATAAGGCCCACCGGTTTATCCTCCGACACCACGATGGCGGCGCCGTGCGCGCGCTTGTGAATCAGGTTGCGGGCATAGCCCACGGTGTGGTGGGGCTTGACCGTGATAGGGGTCTCGAAGGTGAGGTGGGCATCCTTCACCTTGCGAATCGTCTCCGCGGCAATCTCTGCGGGCACATCCTGCGGCAGGATTGCCAGCCCGCCGCGCCGGGCGATCGTCTCCGCCATGCGGCGACCAGCAACGGCCGTCATATTGGCCACCACGAGAGGAATGGTGGTGCCGGTGCCGTCACTGGTGCTGAGATCGACGTGCATACGCGAGCCCACGGAGGACCGCGAGGGCACCATAAACACGTCGGAGTAGGTCAATTCATGGGTAGGTTCTTCGAGAAAACGCATACCCTGTACTCTACGTGCGGGTCAGGACACTACTCAGTTCTGGCCCGCGGTGCGCGTGCTCGGCGGTGCCACTGTGTGCGGCCGCCTGCGGCGGCGACAGCCAGCGCCGCGCCCGCCACCCAGCAGGGGTTAGATCCCGGTGAGCTCCTTCAGATCGCCAAAGACTTCCATATTGTGGCGGAAAGCGCGGGCAGCCTCGTCGAGAACATGCTCGCGCTGCGCCTCGGTGAGCTGCAGATTATCCAGCTTCTCGCGGTAGGAGTCCTTATACTTCTTGGGCTTGTCGATGCCGATGAAGCGGTAGAAGTTCAGCGCCTCCTCATTCACCCCGTAGTGGCGCTTGAGCATCACCGCAATCACCTGGCCGCCCGAGAGATCGCCTAGGTAGCGCACATAATGGTGTGCGAGAGCCGCCGGTCCATCGGCCAGTGCGCCGATCTCCGCAAGGCGGACGCAATAGCGGGCGGTGGCGGGAAGCATGGTGAGATTCTCCCGCCATGTATCCGAGCCGTGCAGGGCACGCAGATCCTTGCGCAGTTGCGGCAGGCGCATCAGCGTCTCGTCATAGATGAGCGCGAAGATCGGATCATTTTGCAGGCCGCGACTCATGGACTCCAGTGCGGCATAGAACTGATAGGTCTGCTCCAGTAGGGCGGTGTAGGCGGCGACATCGAGTTCGCCGCCGACTACCTTTTTGATGAACTCGGCGTTTTCCGCCAAGTCGTGGGCTTGGGCGGTAGAGGCCTTCAATGCTAGGGACAAGGGCTCGGCAACAGAGGCAGTCATGAATGTCCTTTCACCAAGGGTGGGGCAGTGGTGAGCCCCTACGAACCCGGTGCGCTGCGCAGCGAGTAGGAGGGAGCTCAACCCCCACACAGAAAATGTTAGAGTGTAGCCTAACCTTATAGTTTTTTGAGGGCAAGGAGCGAGGCGTGTTGAGAACGCCTCGCCCTGCGTGTTCGCTACAGGCGTACACCTTCCACAGGGCGGCCTGAGCAGCACAAACATGCGCAGGGCTGCCGTGGGAGAAGGTGCGGCAGCCGGCGATGGGGATGACCACCGCCGCGCGCGCGTTAGAGTGTGTGTAGCGAATAACACCAGTTGAATGAGCCGGCGCGCGGACTATCGCGCGCGGCTTATGAAGTAAAGGGGACACACAACACTATGTTTGAGAGATTTACGGACCGAGCCCGTCGAGTGATCGTGCTAGCGCAGGACGAAGCTCGCATGCTTAACCACAACTACATTGGCACCGAGCACATCCTGCTCGGTCTTATTAGCGAGGGCGAAGGTGTAGCCGCGAAGGCGCTCGAGTCGATGGGCATCTCTCTCGACGCTGTGCGCCAAGAGGTCGAGGAGATTATCGGCCACGGCACCCAGCAAACCAGTGGGCACATCCCCTTTACTCCACGCGCCAAGAAGGTGTTGGAGCTGTCCTTGCGCGAGGGCCTGCAGATGGGGCACAAATACATCGGCACCGAGTTTTTGCTGCTCGGCCTCATTCGTGAGGGCGAGGGCGTAGCCGCACAGGTGCTGGTGAAGCTCGGTGCGGATCTGCCGCGCGTGCGTCAGCAGGTTATCCAGCTGCTCTCCGGTTATGAGGGCGGCCAGGAAGGCTCCGAGGACGAGGGTGGCGGCGCACCTGCCGGTGGCAAGGTGCTCGGCGCCGGTGCAGCCAGCGGCGGCCGCGGTGGCGGTGGCGCTGGGGAGCGTTCTAATTCCCTGGTGTTGGACCAGTTCGGGCGTAACCTCACCCAGGCTGCCAAGGATGGCAAGTTGGATCCCGTGGTGGGCCGTGAGGACGAGATCGAGCGCATTATGCAGGTGTTGTCTCGCCGCACGAAGAATAACCCCGTGCTCATCGGCGAGCCCGGTGTGGGTAAGACCGCCGTGGTGGAGGGACTTGCCCTCGACATCGTTAATGGCAAGGTTCCGGAGACCCTCAAGGATAAGCAGCTCTACTCGCTGGACCTGGGTTCTCTTGTGGCCGGCTCTCGTTACCGCGGTGACTTCGAGGAGCGCCTGAAGAAGGTGCTGAAGGAGATTAACCAGCGCGGCGACATCATTTTGTTCATCGACGAGATTCATACCCTCGTGGGTGCCGGCGCCGCCGAGGGTGCCATCGACGCTGCCTCGCTGCTGAAGCCCAAGCTGGCCCGCGGTGAACTGCAGACCATCGGTGCCACCACCTTGGATGAGTACCGCAAGCACATCGAAAAGGATGCGGCCCTCGAGCGTCGTTTCCAGCCGGTGCAGGTTCCCGAGCCGTCGGTGGAGGACACCATCGAGATCCTCAAGGGGCTGCGTGACCGCTACGAGGCGCACCACCGTGTCTCTATCACCGATAGCGCCCTGTCCGCGGCTGCTAATTTGTCCAACCGCTATATCAATGACCGCTTCTTGCCGGATAAGGCCGTGGATTTGATCGATGAGGCCGGTGCCCGCATGCGCATTAAGCGCATGACCGCCCCCGATTCCATCCGCGAGGTGGATGAGCGTATCGCGAGCGTGCGCCGCGAGAAGGAAGCCGCGATCGACGCCCAGGACTTTGAGAAGGCCGCCGGCCTGCGCGATAAGGAGCGCAAGCTGGGTGAAGAGCGCGCCGAGAAGGAAAAGCAGTGGCGCTCTGGTGACCTCGAGGACATCGCTGAGGTCGGCGAGGAGCAGATCGCGGAGGTGCTCGGCCACTGGACCGGCATCCCCGTATTCAAGCTCACCGAAGAGGAATCCGATCGCCTGCTCCACATGGAAGAGGAGCTGCACAAGCGCATCATCGGCCAAAACGATGCCGTGAAGGCAGTCTCTCGTGCCATCCGCCGCACCCGTGCCGGCCTGAAGGATCCGAAGCGCCCCAGCGGTTCGTTCATCTTCGCCGGCCCCTCCGGTGTGGGTAAAACGGAGCTGTCCAAGGCTTTGGCAGAGTTCCTCTTCGGCGAGGAAGACGCCCTCATCCAGATCGATATGGGCGAGTTCCATGACCGCTTCACTGCCTCCCGCCTCTTCGGTGCCCCTCCCGGATATGTGGGCTATGAAGAGGGCGGCCAGCTCACCGAGAAGGTGCGCCGCAAGCCCTTCTCAGTGGTGCTTTTCGACGAGATCGAGAAGGCGCATAAGGAGATCTACAACACCTTGTTGCAGGTTCTCGAGGATGGTCGACTCACCGACGGCCAAGGCCGCGTCGTGGACTTCAAGAACACGGTATTGATCTTCACCTCGAACCTGGGCACCCAGGACATCTCGAAGCCGGTGGGCTTGGGCTTCACCGGCTCCTCGGAGATGGATCACGAGGCCCAGTATGAGCGGATGAAGCAGAAGGTGGATGACGAGCTGAAGAAGCACTTCCGCCCCGAGTTCCTCAACCGTATTGATTCCACGGTGGTGTTCCATCAGCTCACCCGCGATGAGATCGTGCAGATGGTGGATCTTTTGATTTCCCGCGTGCGGGATGCTCTCGCCGAGAAGGATATGGGCATCGAGCTCACCGATAAGGCCAAGAACCTTTTGGCGAAGCGTGGCTTTGATCCGGTCTTGGGTGCTCGTCCGCTGCGTCGTACCATTCAGCGCGATATCGAGGATGCTCTGTCCGAGCGCATCCTCTTTGGTGAGGTCGGTGCCGGAGAGATTATCACCGTCGATGTCGAGGGCTGGGACGGCGAGTCCAAGAACACCGACGACGCCACCTTCACCTTCACTCCGCGCCCGAAGCCGCTGCCCCAGGAGACTTTCTCCGAGATCTCCCCTGAGGCTGCCGCCGCGATCAAGGAAGTCAGCGACGCCGCCGAGGAGGATGTTCCCGAATCCGATAACACTGTGGTTCCTGCGGCGGATGACGAGGACAGCTCCGATACCAGCGGCGAGGACGATGACTCCCGCGGCGAGAACAACTAGGAGACAAGCATGGGAATCACGTTCCGTAAGCGCAAGAAAGTGGGCAAGAACTCGTGGATTAACTTCTCGGGTTCTGGCGCCTCCACCTCCACCAAGGTGGGGCCGGTGACCTTCAACTCTCGCGGTGGTGTGTGGGTGAATCTGCCGGGTGGCCTCACCTATCGCGGCCGCTGGAAGTAGTCCCGCCGCACAGCGCGCACTCCCCACCGAATGGCATAGCCCGTTCGGTGGGGAGTTTTTTAGGCTTATCGACGCCACCCTCTGCCCACCTCACTCGTTGCCCAGAGGTGAGCGAGCAGGGGAGTGGGTGGGCGTATAAGAAAACTGCTCTCCTTCCCCCTGTGACGAGATAAGTAGGGGAGGAGAGCAGTGGTCTAGTGGCAGTGGGAGGCGAATCCCTTTACTGTCCGCGCACTAGCGTGAGGACGCTAGGCGTTCTTCCGGCGGTGAGCGAGGAAGACGGCAGCTGCACCGGTGAGGATCAAACCGAGAGCCATGCCGGTGGTGCTCATCACCGAGGCGCCGGTGTTAGCAAGGCCGGAGGAGCCGTGCGAGTGATCAGCATGGGTTCCGCCGTGGGAACCATTGTTGTTGTTCCCAGCAGGAGCCCCGTGGTTGTGATCGTCCGTGGAGTCGTGGCCGTCAGTGGACGGCTTCATACCGCCATCATTGTCGGTGCTGGGCTTGTGGCCGTCCTCAGGCTTGGTGTCGTTCGAGTCACTGTCGTGACCTGGGGTGTGGTGGTCGCCGCCGTCAGCGTCGCCGGGGGTTTCGGAGTCGCCACCGTCAGCGTCGCCGCCGTCGGTGTTGCCGTTATCGGTGTCGCCCTCGCCAGCGTCGCCGCCGTCAGCGTCGCCGGGGGTTTCGGAGTCGCCACCGTCGGCATCGCCGCCGTCGGTGTTGCCGTTATCGGTGTCGCCCTCGCCAGCGTCGCCGCCGTCAGCGTCGCCGGGGGTTTCGGAGTCGCCACCGTCAGCGTCGCCGCCGTCGGTGTTGCCGTTATCGGTGTCGCCCTCGCCAGCGTCGCTGCCGTCAGCGTCGCCGGGGGTTTCGGAGTCGCCACCGTCGGCGTCGCCGCCGTCGGTGTTGCCGTTATCGGTGTCGCCCTCGCCAGCGTCGCTGCCGTCAGCGTCGCCGGGGGTTTCGGAGTCGCCACCGTCGGCGTCGCCGCCGTCGGTGTTGCCGTTATCGGTGTCGCCCTCGCCAGCGTCGCTGCCGTCAGCGTCGCCGGGGGTTTCGGAGTCGCCACCGTCGGCGTCGCCGCCGTCGGTGTTGCCGTTATCGGTGTCGCCCTCGCCAGCGTCGCTGCCGTCAGCGTCGCCGGGGGTTTCGGAGTCGCCACCGTCGGCGTCGCCGTCACCTGGGACCGGCTCGGAATCAGGCTTATCGCAGTCCTCACCGAAGGTCACAGAGCCCACCTTCAGCGGTGATACGGGCTCCTTCTCGGCGTTGTAGAAGCCGCCAAATGCGACCTTTCCTTCTTCGGTCAGGTAACCGACACCGTCGCTGGTGAAGGTGACGGTCTCGCCCCACTGGCCAGTGAACGGTTCGGAGAGGGTCCACTCTGCGAAACGAACATTGTTCATGGTCTCCCATTCGCCAACGGTCGTCATGCCCTCAAACTTGCGGAACTTTGCATCCAAGTACATCACGGCTTGCGTGCCAGTGATCTCGAGGCGGAAATTGGAGAAAGTATTGTCCAATTTCGCATTCTCGCCTTCTCCGTGCCCGGTGAAGTGGAGGGTACCGGGAACAAACAGGGTCACGGAGTTGGGGTCCGCGGAGTATGCCTGCCCAGCGGTGAACGTCCAATTCTTTCCGCTACCCGCATCGGTCACGGAGCCAGTGGACTCCACGCTGCCGCGGGCGACAAAGCCTGTGACGTAATTAACAAAGGAGTCACGCAGACTCCATTCGAAGGTACCGCTGTGGGCGGCAACGATCTTATTGTCGGCAACACAGCTCTTGTCCTGCACTACCTCTGCGAAGGCGGTCGCGGGGGTGAGGGAGACTGCGAGTGAGGCAGAGACTGCACCAGCAAGCGCCATGCGGCGAATACGGGCGCGGGAGGAGCGATTCAGAGACATGATGTCAGATACCTTTCGATATAAGGGTTGGTGTTACTGGGAGTTGGGGTTGTACAGGGCAGTGGCAAAGGCGAGAATCATCTCGCCCGTCTGAGGGCCGAAGCTCAAGGCTTGGCTGTCCGCGATGGTGATGAAGCGTTTATTCTTGGCTGCCTTAGTCTCGGCCACGCCGGGGCGGGCGAGCATGCCATCGACACCGCCGGTGGACTCGAGCCCTTTGGACATCATCACGATGACATCGGGATTGAGCTTGGCGAAGGCTTCGGCATTGGCCGGGGCCATGTCGGCGATGTCGGCTTCCTTGGCCGCATCCACCGCGCCCACAGACTCGAAGAGTTCTGCGGTGCCGCTTTCCGGTCCAAGAATGAAGAACACCCCAGAGGAACCTCGCGCGTACACGAAGGCAGCGCGGGGAGCCTGATCGGGGACGATCTCGCTGACGGCGTCGATTGCTTCATCGCGTTCCTTCTCCGCGCGTTCCGCGAGTTCTTCCCCCTCGTCGTCGAGGCCTACGACCCCGGCGATGGTGCGGATGTCGTCGCCAATCGATGCCATCTTCCGGCTCGGATTGATCACCACGGTGGTCACGCCGGCATCGCGGAGCTGGTCAATAGCTGAGTCTGGGCCGATGGAGTGATCCACGATGATCAGACTCGGGTCGAGAGCCAGCACGGCCTCCACATTGATGTTGTGGCCACCTTGGGTCACCACCGGCAGCTCCTGCAAGCTGGGCTCTTCGGAACTGACGGTGCGGCCCACGATGTTGTCTCTGAGCCCCAGGCCCGCAATGGTGCGGGAGGTAGTGCCGTAGAGGTCCAGAGGCATGATCCGCGAGACATCGGTGACGGTGACGTCGTAGCCATCAGAGTCGCTGAGCTCTACGGGAAGCTCAGGGCTGACGTCCTCGGCTACGGGGGTGACATCCCCGACGAGCTGAGTCTCTACAGCTCCGCTATCGCCGATCTCTGCGGAGCTGCTGTTCAGGTTCTCCAACGCCTGCTCGAAACTGGTTTGTTCGGCGCGAGCGTTGTTGTTGTTATCACCGGGCGTGGATACGTTGAGTCCACATCCGGCGAGTACAACGGAGCCGATGAGGCTCAGTGCCGCGAGGCGAATTTTCACTTAGGCTCCTTTCTTTTGTCGCACCGCGAGGTAGCTGGTTCCGGCTGCCGCAAAGATGAACACGACGCCACCGGCGAGGAGCTGCCATGGGCTCATGCCCTCACTGACAGACGCCAGAGCGGTGTCTTCCGCCTTCTTGTTCTTCTTTTTGTTCTTGAACTCGACGTCCTTGCCCTCTTCGAACATGGACTCTTCCTCGCCTTCGCCCTCGGCCAGTTCTTCTTCATCGATCACGCCGTCACCGTTGAGGTCCACAGCGTCGACCGAATCGCCAGTGGCGAGGGCGTCGGCAGCGGCCGCACCAATCGAGGCCATTCCGCCGGTGCCGCCGGCGGAGCTGGAGGTGGCGGCCGAACCATCAGCGCAGGCGGATTTCCCGCTGAGCTTGGCGCGGAAGTTCACTGGGTCCATGGCTGTTCCGGGTGGATAGAACTCGGCAAAGGCGCGGGACCCGGCCTGGGTGAGCACCACGTTCGCGGAACCAGACACAGCGGAGCTAGTGGCGTTGAGGCTGGTCACCTGCAGGGTGCCGATAGCCACATCGCCGAAGTTGGAGGGGTTGCCCGAGGTGTCGGAGGAGGTGACATTGGCTACGAGCTGGCCCGTGTTGCCCTTGATCACCACGCGTGGATTACGGATCTTCATGTCCAGTTTCCCCTTGTGGCCATTGAAGGCCACGGTGCCGGAGGTAGCGATCGTGCCGGCGCGTGCATCGGGATCGAAGCTGCCGGATCGACCGGAGAACACGAAGATGCCGCCATTGTCGCGAACGCCGCTGGTGCGCCAGCCACCCTTCGCAATCGAGCCGCGAATATAGCTGCGGAAGGATTGCTTGACCCCCCAAGCCACTTGTCCGGAGGACACGCCATTACAGGTGCGCGCCGACGCGGACTGTCCGGGTGCGGCCGCCACGGGCTTCGTGCCACCCGCGTTGCCGGAGGCGCCAGGAGCGTTCGGGGGAACAATACCGCCGTCGGAGTCGGTATTACCGGGAGTGTCCGCACCCCAAGGGGCGTCACCGAAGGGGTCGCCGCCAGCGTTGCCACCGGCGGGTGCTTCGGAGTCCCCGCCACCTGGGCGGGAGTTGTCCGAGTTCCCGTTATCGGTCTCGCGGCCAGGCTGCGGCTTCTTCCCGGAGTTCGAGGAGTCTCCACCGGAATCCCCAGGCGTGGGCTTGGGGGCTGTGCCGCAGGCTTTTTTCACCTTGATGGTGAGGGTGACTGGGTCCAGAGCGTCGCCGGCGTCGTAGAACCCGGAAAGCGCCTGGGAACCATCCTCGGTGATACGCGCTTCAGCCACGTGCGTACCCGAGGCAATGGGAGCCGTCCGGAACTCGAGATCGGCGAAGTATACCTCTTTGTCCAGCTCCTTCACTGGGTTGCCTTCGGGGTCTTGGCTGTACATCGAGGTAAAGAGCTTCGCCGTGCGTGGGGAGGTCATTTCCACGACGGGATCTTCGAAGATGGTCTTGAGCAGTCCACCGTGGCCGTTGAACTCCACCTTGCCTTCGCTACGGATCAGTCCCTTAACCTCACCGGTAGTCACAAACCCCTTGTCGATGGGGAAGATGAAGCTGCCGTTGTTCTCCTTCGCCGGGGAGCTGACCTTCCAGCTGCCCTTGGCGATCGGCCCCTTGATGTATTTCCGGAAGGACTCCCGCACACCCCAAGACACATCGCCAGAAATGTTCACGCCTTCAGATGCGGAGCATCGCGAGGGTGAAGATGGCTCGGGCTCGGGGCTTGGCTTGGGGCTAGGGGAGGGCTTGGTGGTCTCCGTCGGCTCGGCGGGGGATGGTTCTGGCTGCGGCCAGCTGCCGGAGGAACCCCACAGGTCTGCAGATGACGATGCCTTGGACTGGCTGGTGCTTGGGTCTGGCAGCTCCTTAGTCGTAGAGGATGTGGCACTGCTTGTCGTTGTTGTGGTGGTGTCTTCCGCCGCGACCGTGGGAGCTAGCGGCATGACACACGCGGCCGTCAAGGCAGCCGCTGATAACCCCGCTGCCAGTCGGCGGCGGGTGCGCTGCCGACGGACACGGGGCAGAAGTGAGAGTGACATATACTCACCCCTCCTTTACATGTTTGCGCAAAGGTTAAACCAAGAGAGAAGAAAAGTATAGGGTAGGCTAACGAGGCATGTGTTCGGACCAAGATTATTTTGCGCCAGAAAAATGGGACCCAGCAGGGGTCTTAGATGAACATAAATATTATGCTGTTACCCCCATAGAGAGGGGGCTGTTCGCCTTCGTGATGGCGGCAGTGGCGGTGTCCATAACGATGGGGAACGCTTATCTGTTTATTGGATTCGCCACAGCATTGCTGGCCTGCGTTATTGCTATATTCTTTCACCCTCTGCGGCGGCGGTTACGGGCCATGAGTGTCGCGGAGGAAGGAGTGAAAAGCCCAGCTAAGACAATAGTTGTGACCGTGGCGATGTGGGCAGTGGTGTTTATGCTCATCATTATTTTCTCCGCTTGGACCCCGCCGGAGGAGTGGCTCACAATGGTGGGCTATATAGCTGTTGGTCTATGTTCAATTGCGGCTACTCAGCTCGCTTTGAGCAATGTATGAAATAAACGAATATCAATCTATTTCCCCCTGTGGGGGTGTGCTTGTTCTGCATATATAGATGGACGTTGTTACCCCCTATTGCCCATGTCATCCTACGTGTAGTTACCTCATTAGGAGCAAGGGCAGCCTAAATAGGGGCTGCGTGGATTATGGAGTGAGGGCACAGTGACATCTTCCAATCGAGCACAGACTGGAAATATTCTTAACCGCACCATCGTGGCCTGCACGGCCGCCACGACCGTCTCTCTGGCGGGGATGCTCTACCCCAGCGCTATCGCTGGTGCGGTGGAGGCCGGTGGCGGCGAGGTGGCGTCGACAAGCGATAAGCAGCAGAGTGCGGAATACATGGAGTGGGCGCTGCGCGAGAGCTTCATCAATTATGTGGGCGGCGCGACGAGTGTGAGCGGCGGGGCGAGCAAGACCATCGAGGGCGATGCCCTGGTCGAACGCGGCTATCGATTCACGCTGAAGAAGGTCAGCTATGACGAGGACACCGCAACCACCCGCGCCGAGTTCAACGGCACCGTGCACTTTCTGCAATATTGCAACGGGTCGACGCCCGCGCGCGGCAGCTGCGATCTGGACCTAGAGTTCAGCGATCCGACGATCGTGGTGGGCGAGGACTCCTATCTCGAGATGGACGTCTACGCCAAGCAGTACCCCAGCGGGGAGGTGTTTGAGAAGAAACGAGCGCGCATCGCGACGATCAACCCCTCCTCAGCCACGTTCACGCAGGACGGATCGATGGCGCAGTGGAGCAATCTGGTGCCGACGCTCACCGCCGATGGGGTGCGTGCATTCTCCAATTTCTACAATCTCGGCAGCCCGCTGGCGCCGGTCTCGTTCGCGTATGAGGGAAGCGGCGGCATGCCGGCCGGTGCGGCAGGCGGACGCAAGCTGGTTGGTGGGGTGCGCACCGATTTGGAGGTGGAATCCTCCCGCGCCGTGATGGTGGGCGACTATCTCGTACTGGCCACCAAGAGCGGGCTGAGCGTGCTGGATGTGCGCACGATGCAACAGATTCAGCACCTGTCCATTTCCTCGGATGACAGCGCGTGGGTGGTTTCGCCAGGCAAGAACACGCTGTTCTTCCTCGATGATGGCGCCGTGAAACAGGCCTCCGTCGGCCCCAAGGGGCTGGAGAACATCACCGAGGTGATCGCGAAGGACGAGGCCGGTACCATCACCGGCATCGCCAGCGCCCCCACCGAGGATGGCTGGGTGCTCTACGCGCTGCGCAATGAGGGCGCCGGCAATGCCACGCTGATCACCCGCAGCTCCGATGGCACCCGCAGCGACCGCGCGATTGCCAATGTTCGCTCCACCATTGACGGGCTGGATGCTACCTCCGATAAGGCGTTGGGCTCCGTCTACGGCGAGAGCTACTCGTTCGCTCCGATGCGCGATATGGCTGTGCTTGATGACGGTTCGCTGCTGTTCTTCCCCGCCGCTGGGGTGGATCAGGACGAGGACACCTGGCGAGTGCCGCCGCTGCGTATTGATCCCGCCGCCGACAACCTCCAAGCCACAGTGGTGCCTGGCAGCGATTCGGTGGCCGCCGACATGCGCCCCTCGGGCATGGCGGTTTCTGGGGACACGGTGGCCTTCTACAACAGCGGCTACACCACGGGATCCCGGGTGCAGTTCTTCACCTACAACAACGGTGAGCTCACTCCGCTTGGCGACGCCGCCCGCATCGGCGAACTACACAGCATTTCAGGGGTTGTGCCCCTCGGCGATGGCACCGCGGTAGTGACCGCCGAAAGCGATGGCTCCCTGAATGTGGTGGATATGCGCACCTTGGAAGTTATCGATAAACAGACCATTCCGAACACCAAGGGCACCAGCGGCACGACTCGCGTGCTTCTAGTCCGCAGCCCCGAAGACATCATCACCGGCGGCGTGGTCACCGACACCACAACCTATGAGGACTTCCTCGAGGTCAATCGCTTCGCCACCAGCGAGGCGCTGGCTGTGGATAGCGAAGCCGAGGATGAAGAACTCCTCGGCGAGGAGGACAAGGACACCGAGGGCGGTGAAGGCGCCGAGGGCGAAGAGAGCGGTGAGAGCACCGAGACGTCTGACGCCGCCGACCCTAAGGAGGACAACGACGCATCGGAATCCGGAGATACGGATGCCAGCGAGACCTCCTCGGAGCCGAGCCCGAGTGAGGATCCCAGTACTGAACTCAGTACTGACCCGAGCGCTGAACCCAGCGCAGAGCCGAGCCCCAGCACCGAGCCGAGCGAGGAACCCAGCGAAGAGCCCAGCCCCAGCACGACCGCTGAACCCGACGCAGAAGACACGGATGAAGGTGCGGCCGAGGACGGCGATAGCGAGGATGCTCCAGAGAGCACCCCTGAGCCAGCCGAGGACAACGAGACGAGCACTGAGCCCTCGGAGTCGAGCAGCACCACCGAGACTCCCGAGCCGAGCCCTGCCGCGCCAGAGACCTCGGTAGAGGAGACCCCAGACGCCGAGGACACCACAACCGCCGAGGCCCCTTCCTCCGAGAGTGCTCCGTCATTGTCGAGTGTTCCCTCGCCGAGCGAGACCAGCATCTCCCCCGAGCCCAGCGTCGTCAGTGGCCCCGCATCTCAGGGCGTGGAGACTCCAGCTGATACACAGCACACCCCGAAGCCGGTAGAAAACTCGGCGGCGCCTGTCTCCCCGCAGGAGCGCGAGGCGGCGAGTGCAGGCTCTGCCGCAGAGGAGAAGTCCGGTTTGGCCCGCACGGGTGCGGCGGTGCGCGGCATGGCGATTGTCGCCGGACTCATCAGCGCTATTGGTGTGGCGTTGATCGTGCGTGCCCGCGTGCAGCGGTCGAAGAACGAGCGCTAAATACGCAGCCTCGATACCTAAAGAGAAACAGCGGTGAGCATTCACCGCTGTTTTTCTATTCTCGCCTCCGCCGCTTTAGCGGGGGCGAATCCACGGGTGATCGCCCTCCCAGGTGACGTCGATGTCCCAGCCGTAGACAGAGCTGAGAATCTCGGGGGTGCACACCTCGCGCGGGGTGCCAGAGACCACCATGCGGCCGTGTTGCAGCAGTACGAGCCGATCGCAGTGACGGGCAGCGGTGGCGAGATCGTGGACGATGATGAGCACCCCGCGGCCGGTTTGGGCGACGCGACGGATGGTGCGCATGGTGGCCTCGGCCCGGCCGATGTCCATGGCAGCGATCGGTTCGTCGAGAAGCATCGCCTGCGATTGCTGTGCAATCACGCGCGCCAAGGCGGCCCGGGCGCGCTCACCGCCGGAAAGCGTGGAGACTTCGCGGTCGGCGAACTCGGTGAGATCGAGCAGTTCGAGGGCCTCCTGCACAATCTCCGCGTCGCGGTCCGGATCGGGCTTCCATGGGGTGCGGCCCATGGCCACCACGTCCTCGACGGTGAAGGAAAAGGCCACCGAGGTATCTTGCAGCATCACCGAACGCAGCTGACCGGCTTCCCGCGGTGAGGTTTCGGCGTAGCTGCGCCCGGCGAGCTGCACCTCGCCGGAGTTGGGGGTGTAGTCGCCGGAGAGTGCGGCGAGGAGGGTGGATTTGCCGGCGCCATTGGGGCCGATCAGCCCGAGCACCTCACTGGGCTGAAGGTCGATGGAGATATCGCTGAGCAGGTCGCGTTCCGTGTTATCCACGGTGATGCTCACGTTCAGGTTCTTCGCTGATAGCAGGGGAGTGCTCATGGGGTACTCGACTCGGTGTGTCCTCTTCAAACGGGGGCGGTGGGTTTAGAGCTGGCCGCGCTTGAGCAAGTTGCGGCGCAGTAGCACGAAGAACATCGGCCCGCCCACGAGGGCGGTGAAGATGCCGATGGGCAATTCGGAATAGGGGATGAGGATTCTGGCCACCAGATCCGCGCCGGTGACGAGGGTGGCGCCGCCGATCGCAGAGAGCGGCACCAGCCAGCGATTCGAGGGGCCGATACCTTGGCGCAAAATATGCGGCACGATCAGCCCGACAAAGGAGATGATGCCGGCGAAGCTCACCGCTGCGGCGCACAGCGCAGTGGAGAGGGCGATCACTCCTGGGCGCAGCACCTTCATATTCGCCCCGGCATGGGCGGCGGCGCGCTCGCCGAGCGCCAATAAGTCCAGTGAGGGGGAGATGCGAATAGCAAGAGCAATGCAGACCGCGATGGGAATAAGGACTGTCACCACGTGCGGCCATTGGGCGCCGTTGAGCGAGCCCATCTGCCAGAAGATGATCTGCTCGCGGGAGGTAGTGGGTGCCAAAAACACCAAGAAGCTAATGGCGGCCCCAGCGACAGCATTGACGGCGATGCCGGTGAGGATCAGGGTCACCACTTTGACGCTGCCGCGGATGGAGGAGAGCAGATACACCAAGGCCGCGGTGGCGATACCGGAGATAAACGCCAGCACGGGCACCGTCGCGGTGGAGACAAACACGAGGTTGAACACGATGGCCACGGCCGCGCCCACGGCGCAGCCACTGGTCACGCCGATCACGCCGGGTTCTGCCAGGGGATTGCCCAATAAGCCTTGCAGCAGCGCCCCCGCTACGCCCAAGGCGGCACCGACGAGGAGGCCTAAAACAACGCGGGGCATGCGCACATTCCAGATCACGGAATGGGTGGCATCCACCCCAGTGTCGCCATAGGGCCCGGCAAATAAGGATTCGATGGTGCGCTGTGGGGCTATGCCGTACTGCCCCAGGGCGATATTGGCGATTATGCTGAGCAGGCAGGCGCCGATGAGCGCGGCGATCCAGAGGGTGCGATAGCGCTGGCCGCGCGGGCGCTGGGCGGCGTCGGCGCGGCGACGCCGAGTGGCGAGGGTAGTCATGGGCTCCCTTAGTACGCAGACAAAATATTAAAGTAAGCCTACCCTGTCGCCAGAGTGCTGTGCTGGTTGCTCTCCCGTGCCGTGTTCTTAGCGCGGCAGGGCGAAATGGTCGTCGGCTACCGCTTCGAGTAAACCGTCGTCGAGCAGCGAAAATAGTGCCCGCGCCAGCTGTGCCTTGTCCTCCCACACCGCATCGATCTCTGCCCGCTGTACCTGTTTGTGGGCGCGGGCCAAGGCCATAATCTTTCCCCGCACTTGGCGATCGGTGCCCTGGAATTTCTGTACTCGCTTCTTGCTGGCCGCTAGTTCCGCCGCGCTGGGCTCGGGGCAGCCCGCGAGCTGCCAGCGACAGCTCTTCAGCAAGGGACATTCCGTGCAGCGCGGCGAGGAGGCGGTACAGACCAGTGCGCCGAGCTCCATGATGGCGGTGGACAGCTCCGCGGCGCGCTCCTCTGCTGCGGCATCGGTGCCGGCGGGCAGCAGCGCCTCCACATCGGCTAGGTCCTTCTTGCGAGCAGGTCGGGGCAGATAGCGGCCGTGCACCGCCCGGGAGATGACGCGCCGAACATTGGTATCAACCACCGGAACGCGGCGTCGATAATGAAAAGCGAGGACCGCACGAGCGGTGTAGTCGCCGATACCGGGCAGATCCAGCAGTGCTGCAAGATCGGCGGGAACCTCGCCGTGGTGGCGGTCGGTGATGGCCTGGGCGCATTCCTTGAGCCGCAGCGCTCGGCGCGGATAGCCCAGCCGATCCCAGGCGGTGAGGATGTCTGCGGTGGAGGCCTGCGCCACATCCTGCGGGGTGGGCCAGCGCCGCATCCATGCCTCCCACTGCGGTTCGACCCGCGCCACCGGGGTCTGCTGGCTCATGACCTCGGAGACGAGCACGCCCCAGGCGCTGGTGCCGGGCGCGCGCCACAGCAATGGGCGGCGGTGGGCGGTGAACCATGTCAGAAGTGCGGCCGAGTTAAACATCAGGGTTTATTAGCCTAGTCGGGGGGGGATATGGGGAGTAATAAGCACCCATGATGTCCTGCCGGAGTGGAAGAATGACACGTATGGGTAAAGCTGAAAACTACAAGACGCTCACTCCACAGGAAGCCTGGGATGTGTTGCAAGAGGGCAATAGGCGATGGCGGGAGATGAGTCCCGCGTATCCTCGCCAGTGCTCGCAGCGTCGCGAAGAATTGCGTGAGGGGCAGGCGCCGAGCGTGTGCGTACTGGCCTGCTCGGATTCGCGTGCACCCATTGAGACCATCTTCGATCAGGGACTCGGCGATGTTTTCGTGATCCGCACCGCCGGAGAAACCGTGGACAACGCCGTGCTGGCCTCCTTGGAATTCGCGGTGGAGGGCCTCGGCGTGCCGCTATTGGTGGTACTCGGCCACCAATACTGCGGTGCGGTTGCTGCCACCGTCGGCGCGCTCGACGAGGGCCCCATTCCCGAGCGTTTCCAACGCGAGCTGGTGCAGCAGGTGGCTCCCTCCGTCATCGAGGCCCGCCGCAAGGGTGGTGACACCACCGATGACTTTGAACGTGAGCACGCCCTCCAAACGCTGAAGTCGGTCATTCATCGTATCCCAATCATTCAGGAGCTTGTCGACGCCGGAACGCTCGGTGTCGTCAGCGCGCGCTACCGCATCGACGACGGTGTGGTGGAGAAGCTCATCGCCTTCGGCGTGGAGTAGATTCCGGCCCAGGATTCGGGCGCTGAGCTGTAAGAATGAGGCAGACACGCCGGTGTAGTTGCCGGCTGTCTCGCAGGGAGTGCAGTTAAGCTAGAGTGCGTGAACACTCCCAGACCGCAGAAGAGACTGCCCGATGAGATCTACATGCGCCGCCGCGTTGCGGCCGTGGTGATCTTGGTTGTCGTCATTGGCCTGCTTGTGTGGATCATCAGCGCGCTGGCCGGCGGGGACGATAACTCCACCGAACAGGATAACGCCGCACAGACCACCGCCACCTCTGCTAGTAATGAGGAGACGAACACAGACGAGGGCGAAGCTGACTCGGAGGAGTCGTCGACAAGCGTCGAAACCTCCGCGAAGGAAGAGCCGAAGCCCAGCTGCCGCCTGGAGGATCTAGAGATCCGGGCGGAGATGAGGCAATCGGAGTTCGAACCGAACCAGACTCCGACCTTCTACATGATCGTCAATAACCCCACCAAGGCGGACTGCACCATTGACCTGAGCAAGGAGCAGCTGCGCTATGAGGTGTATAACCTCGACACCAGCGAGCGGGTGTGGGCGGACACGGACTGCAACCCGCCGGAGGATGACTCCGATAAGGTCTTCGAGGCAGGAACCGAGACCAACTATGAGGCGCAGTGGTCCAAGACCACCTCGGCGCCGGGGCAGTGCGATAACCGGCAGCGGGTGCCCAGCGGCGCCTACTTCCTGCACACCGTCATCGGCGATAATGCCTCCGAGGCTGTGACCTTCAACCTGAAATAGCCGCTAGCGCCGAGAATCGAGAGCCACGATCGCATCCTGGATCGTGGCTACTTCTCTAATATCCATCGATCGGGCGCCCTTCGGTGCGCCGGCGGGCAGATTCCCCGCCGGTATCAGGGCGCGGGTATAGCCGAGGCGGCTGGCCTCCACGAGGCGCTTATCGGCGTCCGGGACCCGCCGAATCTCCCCGGCCAGGCCGACCTCGCCAAGCACCACGGTGCGGGAGGGCAGCGGACGACGATTCATCGCGCTCACCGTGGCCAGCGCCACCGCGAGATCCGCCGCGGGCTCGCTGACCCGCATGCCCCCGACCGTGGCGACATACACCTCTTTATCGTCCGAGCGCTTCTGAGCGCGGGCCGCCAGCACCGCCAGGATCATCGGCACGCGGGTGGCGTCGAGGCCGGTGACGGCGCGCCGCGGATTCTTCGATTGCGTGTCTACGAGCAGGGCCTGCACCTCGGCGAGTATCGGGCGCACCCCATCCATGGTGACCGTCACCGCCGAGCCATCGGGGGTGGTGCCCATGTGGGAAAGGAAGAGCCCGCTGGGGTCTTTCACCTCCTTAATCCCGGAGGAGGTTTGTTCGAAGCAGCCCACCTCATCCGTGGCGCCGAAACGGTTCTTCATTCCGCGCAGCATGCGCAGCGAGGAGTGCTTATCGCCCTCGAAGTTGAGCACCACATCTACGAGGTGCTCGAGTACCCGTGGGCCGGCAACAGTGCCGTCCTTGGTCACATGACCCACCAGCAGCACAGGAATACCGGAGGCCTTGGCCATGCTGGTCAGGGCGGCGGTGACCGCGCGCGACTGGGCCACCCCGCCCTGCACGCCGTCCACATCGGCGGCGGTGACGGTCTGCACCGAGTCCACGATCACCAGCGAGGGCTGGAGCTGCGTGATGTGGCCAAAAATGGTGTCGAGATCCGACTCGGCCGCAAGGTAGAGGCTCTCCCGCAGCCCGCCGGTGCGCTCGGCGCGCATGCGGACCTGCCCCGCGGACTCTTCGGCGGTGACATAGAGGGCGGTGCGGGTGCTCTCCCCCTCACGCTGCGCGGCCCAGCGGGCGGCGACTTCCAGCAGCAAGGTGGACTTGCCCACGCCCGGCTCGCCGGCCATCAGCACCACGGATCCGGGCACAATGCCGGCTCCCAGCACGCGATCTAGTTCGGAGATACCGGTGGTCATCGCCAGCGAGGAGGTGGGGTCGATGCTGGTGATCGATGCCGCCGCCGTGGTGGGGGTGAGCCCCTGGGTGGAACGAGACGCCGCCGCGCCGCCACGCCCCGTGGCGTGCTGGGGCGGGGCGGCCTGCTCTGTCAGCGTGCCCCACTCGCCGCAGCTGGGGCAGCGTCCCAGCCACTTCGGGCTCGAGTGGCCGCACTCGGAGCAGACGAATGCTGTTTTGGGTTTGCGGGCCATGCAGCAGAGCCTTTCTGGACAAGGGGAGTGGGCAAGAGAGGGACAGGCGGAGTAGCGGGGCACGCGGGCAGCACGGCCGCGGCGGGCATGCCAGAATGCAAAAATCCGGCATCATCAACTCTTGGAGGAAGTGTTGAGGATACCGGATAGGGCACGCGCCGTGGTGGTTTAGTTCTCCACTTCGCGTTCGCTCATGAAGGTCTCCTGTTGGTTGCCAGTGACGGTGGCGATCATGTCGATCGTGGCGTCATCGAAGGTGAAGGTGACGTTCACGTTGCCGCCGGCGGGGAAGCCCGGGTTATTCACGGTGGAGGTGGCGTAGGTGATGCAGGTATCGTCCTTGCCCGGCTTCTTCAGGGCTTTAATATTCTGCGCGGTATCGGCCACGAGAGAGCAGTTCTGACCCAGCGAGGGATTAGCGGAGAGCTGCACCTCATTGCCTTCCACCTCGACGGACTTAAGGGTGTGCGAGGTGCCACTCGGATCCTGGTTGATCGCAGTGAACTTCAGGCCGGTGGTGGCGTCGTCCTCCACAATCACGTGGACATCCCGCACAGCCATGAGGCCATCCTCGGTGCCAGCGGAGGCACCGTCCACAGCGGCAACCTGATCAGAGGTCTGGGAGACCTGTCCGGCACCGCAGGCGGCGAGTGCAAGGGCCGAGAGGCCGGCCACCGCAGCCAGTCCGGCGCGACGGGCTGCCGAGTTCAGTGGATTCTTCACGTTCAATGCCCTCCATCTAAGGCTTCGCATGGATCTAGATTATTAACAGTCACTCTAGCTAATTCTAAGGTTATTCACACAGTTTCTTCCCCGTACGGGGGCGAGACTGAGACGGGTATTACCGCCTGCTTAGGGCACACTATCCCACGTGTGTCCGCCCCGCGAAGACCGCCGCTGCGGGAGGTAAAGCGGGCTGTTCCCGCGGTGATCGTGTGAGCTTAACTGGGCACTCTTCTGTGGCGGTGCTGCTGGCGCGTGCCCGCGACTGCCGAGCTGCACCCGCCGGCGCGGCGCAACACAGGATGCGCTAGGGGTCGCGGAGGGGCCCAGACCGGCTAGGCCGGCACCGCAGGTGACACTGCTGGCGTGCTAGAATAGACGCGCTTTACGTATCAGTGTCGTGGCGCGGTGCGCGCCGCGAACTGTGGAGTCGCCAACGCAGTGAGTCACACATTTCCCAGTGAAGAGAGTGCAAAAGGTATGGATTTTAAGGTCGGAGACACGGTCGTCTACCCCCATCACGGTGCGGCCCGCATCGAGGCCATGGAGCAGCGGCAGATGGGAGACGACGTGCTCGACTTCCTCGTGCTGCAGATCCTGCAGTCCGATCTGGTGGTGCGGGTTCCTGCCAAGAACGTGGAGCTGGTGGGCGTTCGCGATGTCGTGGGCGATGAGGGCCTGCGCAAGGTCTTCTCGGTGCTGCGCGATATGGATGTGGAAGAGGCCGGTAACTGGTCTCGCCGCTATAAGGCCAATCAGGAGCGTCTCGCCTCGGGTGATGTGAATAAGGTCGCCGAGGTGGTGCGTGATCTGTGGCGCCGCGATCAGGATCGTGGCCTGTCCGCAGGTGAGAAGCGCATGCTGGCCAAGGCCCGCCAGATCCTAGTGGGCGAGCTGGCCCTCGCTAAGGAGCTGGACGAGTCCAAGGCGGAGGAGCGCGAGAAGCAGTACGCCGACGCCATCGCGCGGCACCGCGCTGCCGCGTCGGGAGTCACAGCCCCAGTTGAGGACGATGACCTCGATGATGTGGACCTCGACGACCTCAACTTCGACGACTAACCCTCACCCCGCCGCGCCGCCATGTCCCCCACAGTGACTGCGATTATTGCCGCCGCCGGTTCCGGCACCCGCCTCGGTGCGCCGATGCCGAAGGCCTATGTGCCGCTGCGCGGAGTGACCTTGTTAGAGCGCAGCATCACCGCGATGCTCACCTCTCAAGTGGTCGATGCCATCGTGGTCACCGTCAGCCCAGACATGGAGGACTACGCCCGCACCTTGCTGCGGAAACGGGGCCTTGACGGCGAGGTGACCCTCGTGCATGGCGGTGCCGAGCGCGCCGATTCCGTATGGCGCGGATTGCAGGCCATCACGCATGAGCAGGGCGTTGTGCTGGTGCACGATAGCGCCCGCGCGCTCACCCCGCCGGGCATGATCGCCCGCGTCGCCCGAGCCGTGGTCCAAGGCGCACCCGCGGTCATCCCAGTGCTGCCGGTGGCGGATACCATCAAAGAGATCCGCGAGGTAGACGGACAGCAACAAGTGGCATCCACCCCAGACCGCTCCACCTTGCGCGCCGTGCAAACCCCGCAGGGTTTTGATTTGGCGGTGCTCCGCGAGGCCAACCGCGCCTATTTCGCCCAGCCGAGTTTTGTGGCCACCGACGATGCCAGCCTCATGGAATGGTTCGGGGTGCCGGTGCGCTGTGTGCAGGGCGATCCCATGGCCTTTAAAGTAACCACACCCATGGACATGCTCCTGGCCACTCAGGTGACCGATAGCGCCGAGTCCACGATTTTCGAGGTGCCCAGTGACTAGCCCCATCATTCCCCGCGTCGGCATCGCCACCGATGCCCACCAAGTCCAAGACGGCAAAGACTGCTGGATCGCCTGCCTTCTCTTCCCCGGCCAGCCCGGCTGTGAGGGACATTCCGACGGTGACGTTGTGGCGCACGCGCTTGTCGACGCCCTGCTCTCGGCGGCCAACCTCGGCGACTTGGGTAGTTTCGTCGGTGTGGGGCGGGCCGAATATGACGGCGTGAGTGGCGAGCAGCTCCTGCGCGAATGCCGCCAGCTGCTCGATGAACACGGGTTTGTCATCGGCAACGTTGCCGCCCAGCTTGTGGGCCAGTCTCCACGATTAGGACAGCGTCGACAAGAAGCAGAAGAAAAGATCTCCGAGATTCTGGGCTGCCCAGCATCCATCGCGGCCACCTCGACCGACCACTTAGGCTTCACCGGCCGCCATGAGGGGCGCGCCGCCGTTGCTACCGCCGTGGTGTGGCAACCGTTAGACTAAGCGGCGTGACTTTACGCATTTTTGATACCGCAACCCGTAGCCAACGTGATTTCATCCCCGTGCGGGAAGGGCACGCCAGCGTCTACCTCTGTGGCGCTACCGTGCAAACCATCCCGCATATTGGGCACGTGCGTTCCGGTGTGGCCTTCGATATTTTGCGTAACTGGCTGGAAGCCAAGGGCCTTGATGTGGCGTTTATCCGCAACGTCACCAATATCGACGATAAAATCCTGAGCAAAGCGGCCGAGGCCGGCCGGCCGTGGTGGGAGTGGGCCGCCACGCACGAGCGCGCCTTTACCTGGGCCTATGATCAATTGGGCGTGACCCCGCCCTCGCTCGAGCCGCGCGCCACCGGCCATATCACCGAGATGATCGACTATATCCAGCGCATCATCGACAATGGCCACGGCTATGCCGCCGAGGGCAATGTGTACTGCCAGCCCACCACTATCGAGAACTACGGCATGATCTCCGGCCAGAAGCTCGAGGAGCTGGACCAAGGCGAATCGGCGGGCACCGGCAAGCGCGATCCGCGCGACTTCACCCTCTGGAAAGCCGCTAAGCCCGGTGAGCCCTCCTGGCCCTCGCCCTGGGGTCGGGGGCGTCCCGGCTGGCATATCGAATGCTCCGCCATGGCCACCGCCTATCTTGGCGCGGAGTTCGATATCCACTGCGGCGGGCTGGATCTGCAATTCCCGCACCACGAGAACGAGACCGCCCAGGCGCACGCCGCCGGCGATGGCTTCGCCAACTTCTGGATGCACAACGGCTGGGTCACCATGTCCGGGGAGAAGATGTCGAAATCTCTCGGCAATGTGCTTTCCGTGCCGAATATCCTCGAGCTGGTGCGGCCGGTGGAATTGCGCTACTACCTCGGTTCCGCCCACTATCGCTCCATGCTGGAGTACTCGGAGCAGTCGCTCACCGAGGCCGCCCAGGGCTATCGCCGCATCGAGGCCTTCCTCGATCGCGTGGGCCCAGTGGAGTCCACCACCTGGACCGAGGCCTTCGAGCAGGCCATGGACGACGATCTGGGCGTGCCCGCGGCGCTGGCAGAGATCCACAATGCGGTGCGTCGCGGCAATCAAGCACTGGCCGATGGGCGCACCGAGGACGCCCGCGCCGTTGCCGGCCAGGTGCGCGCCATGGCGGCGGTGCTGGGTGTGGATCCACAGTCGCCAGTGTGGGCCGCCCGCCGCGATAGCGGCGACTCCGAGGCCACCAAGGCCCTGGACGTCTTGGTCGGAGCCGAGCTGGAGCGCCGCGCCGAGGCCCGCGCCGCCAAGGACTGGGCCACCGCCGATGCGGTGCGGGATCGCCTCCAGGCCGCAGGCATCACCGTGGTAGACGGCAAAGATGGCGCGAGCTGGACTTTAAGCTAAGCTAACCGGATGCGCTGGCACCGGCGCCACCGTAGATGCGAGCCCAGTGACAGTTCATCGCAGACGCGGCGTTGCGCCCTGGAGAAGGCACCCGCGGTGTGCGCGAGACGATGTATGAGGAATAGAGACAATCATGGGACAGAAGAACCGGCACGGCGGCGTTCGTAAATCCAATAAGAAGGGCGCGCCCAAGGGCAGCGGCGGTTTGGGGCGCAAGGCTCTGCGCGGCAAGGGGCCGACCCCGAAGGCCGAGGACCGCGAGTACCACAAGGCCTATAAGGCCAAGCAGGAAAAGAAGCGCCGCGATCAGGGCCGTCACTTTAAAAAGACCACCGTGGATGAGTTGGTCGTCGGCCGCAACCCGGTGGTGGAGTGCCTGCACGCCAAGGTGCCCGCCCAGACTCTATACGTGGTGGCGGGAACCGCCTATGATGAGCGCCTCAACGAGGCCGTCACCTTGGCCAAGTCCAAGGACATCGCCATCGTGGAGGTGCCGCGCCCCGAGCTGGATCAGATGACCGGCAATGGCCTGCACCAGGGTATTGGCCTGCTCATCGAGCCCTATAGCTACAAAAACGTGGAGGATCTCATCGCCGAGATCGCCGCGCTCCCCGAACCGGGCATGGTGGTGTGTTTGGATAACATCACCGACCCGCGCAACCTGGGCGCGATCATCCGCTCGGTGGCAGCCTTCGGTGGCCACGGAGTCGTGATTCCCGAGCGTCGTTCCACCCACGTCACGGGCGTGACCTGGCGTAGCTCCGCGGGCACGGCCGCCCGCGTGCCCGTGTCGAAGGTGACGAACATGACGCGCACCGTCAAGACCTTCCAAGACAATGGCTACCAAGTCGTCGGCCTCGATGCCGGCGGCGATCACACCCTCGATACCTACGATGGCACCACTCCTGTGGTGATCGTGGTCGGCTCTGAAGGCAAGGGTATTTCCCGGCTGGTGCGGGAGAACTGTGACACCCTGATGTCCGTGCCCATGGCGGAGTGGGTGGAATCACTCAACGCCTCCGTGGCAGCGGGCGTGGTGCTCAGCGAGTTCGCCCGCCAACGCCGCGTCGGCCACTAGCAGCAGAACGCAGCACTACGCAGCAGCGCCTCCTGGGATTCTTTCGGGAGGCGCTGCTGCGTGTTGCAAAGAGGATATCCGCGCGGGGCTAGCCCGCCCATTGGGCATAGAGGCTGGCGTAGTGTTCCCCATTGGCGATGAGCTCCTCGTGCGTGCCATCTTCGATGATGCGGCCCTGCTCCATGACGAGGATACGATCAGCACTGCGGGATTGGTCGAGCCGGTGCGCGATCACCAAGGCGGTGCGACCCTCGACGGCGCGCTGGGCGGCGGCCTCGAGATCCTGGGCATAGTCCGAGCCCGCCTCTGAGGTGGCCTCGTCCAGGATGAGAACGGGCGGATCCACCAAACTGATCCGGGCCAGCGCTATCTGCTGCATCACCTCTGGGGCGAGGTCCTCGTGCCCAGCACCGACCTCGGTGTCGAGTCCCTGGGGCAGCCAGCGCTGCCAGAGCGGAGACCGCGGCTGCAGTCCCGCGGCCGCCAGCGCCGTCATGAGCTCCGCGTCTTTCGCGCCGGGCCGAGCAAGCTGCAAATCCTCCCGCAAGGTGCCCGAGAAGACGTGCATTTCCTGGTTGGCCATGCTGATATGTCGCGCCACCCAGTTATGCGAGACCTCCGCGGTGTTGATGCGGCCGGTGGGGGTGTCTACGTAGATGGCGCCGCCACTGGGCTCGAGCAACCCGCTCAGCAATTGGGCGAGGGTTGATTTTCCGGCGCCAGAGGTGCCCACGAGCGCGGTGGTACTGCCGGCCTCGAGCGTGAGGTTGAGAGGTTCAATCACATTCGATTGGCCGCCGTCATAGCTGAAGCTCAGATTCTCCACGGTGATCGCGGGAGGGGTGGTGAGATCCTCCTCGTTATCGTCCTTGTCCTGGCCGCTGAGCAGCGCCAAGGACACCGCGCGGCCCAAGGAGGTAGAGGCCGATTGGATCATGCTGGCGAAGTCGAGCACATTGAAAATATGAATTTCCATGCGGAACGCTAGGAGGATCGCGGCGGCCGCTTCGCCGGGGGTGATGATCTCCTGCACCGCCATCCACGCGCCCAGCGCGGTGGTGGAGAGTAAAAGAATAGAGAATCCGACATAGCCGCCGCTGAGGATGCGCGCATTGAGAGGAATAATGATGCGCTCGGCGTTGATGACCTGCCACGAGGTAGTAGTCATGCGGTGGCGGGCCCAGCGGGACAACCCATAATTGTGGATAGTGTCGAAACCCCGGATCGAGTCGAGGAGCACGTTATTGCGCTGCGCCTCGGCGGCAGCGGCACGGTTGACCGCGGCGGGTAGTTCGCTGAGCGAGCGGCGCAAAAATAGCCCCACGGGCACGGCCACGAGCACCCAGCACAGCAGGAACGCGGGGTGGATCGCCACCGTGGCGATGAGCGTGAGCGGAAACATCACCAGGGTGATCACCAGCCGCGCCCCCACCATGGTGACGGTGCGGTAGAGGTTATCGATATCGCGCGTCAGGCGGGTAATCACATTGCCCGTGCCGAGCTCCAAAATGCGTGGTGCGGGGGCGCGGAGCACGGCCGAAAGACAGCGCTGGCGCAGCTCAACCGAGACCGTGCGGGTGAGAATGGACAACATATACACCACGAGCTCGGTGGTGAACATCCGGACTAGGGTGAGAGCGCCGATGGCGATAAGTACCCAGGTGACCGCGGCGGGGCCGGAGCCAAAAATACTGAAGGAACGCCCCGCGAACACGTCGATGGAGCGGCCCATGATGACCGAGCTGAGGTTTTGCGCCGCCACTGTCACTATCGCCACAGCCACCAGCAGTGCCCACCACCAGCGGCGGGGATAGGCGCGCAGGCTACGCAGATAGCGCAGGCTCTCGCGGGGAGTAGCGGGGGCGAGGGCATCGGCCCCAAGATTCTCGCTCTGGCTCATGAGGCGTCCTCCTTATCCTGCGTCGCAGCGCGAGCGGGTGTGTCCTCGGCAGCGAGAATGCGATCGGCGGCGTGGCGCCATGCCCGCGAGCTGCTGATCACCACGGTGAGCTGGGTGGCACGCTGCTGCTTCACGTTGTGAATCACCCGCGAGAGCGTCACCGCGTCCAGGCCGGTGGTGGGTTCATCGAAGATGAGCACCTCAGCGTCGCTGAGTACGGCGCGGGCCACGCCGATGCGCTGGCGCTGCCCGCCCGAGAGATTCAACCCGGCCTCGCCGATGGCCCCAGTGGGTAGCTCGCCATCGGGCCCATAGCCGCCGAGGCGGCGCACGATGTCGTCACAGCAGGCGACATCGAGGGCGTGGCGTAGTTCCGCGTTGCTGTGGCTGTGCTCGGGATCCAGGTTTTCCCGCAGGCTCGTGGCGAAAATGGTGCTCACATGCGGCACCCGCAGCCCTGCCCAGCCGGGATCGCTATCGGCCACAACTAGGCCGGTAGCGGAGGTAGTGGTGTAGCGCTGTGCGGCGCTCGTGGTATCGAAGCCCGCCACGAGCTGGTGAATACGACCGGCGGAGGTGCTGGCGCGGGCCACGGTTTCCACCGAGAGCCCCAGGGCCTTACCGCTGATAAATAGTGCCGGTGGAGCACTGAGCATAATCGTCATGAACTCGCCGGCGGTGATATCACCCGAGCTCACCAAGGTTCCGGCCAGAGCCACGCAGGCAACAATGAACACCACGGGGACGAACTGCCGGGCAAGGGAGGCATAAAACGCGATGCGAGCGTCGTGAAGCATGGCCCGCAGCGAGTGAGTGGCGGCCTCATCGAATCGCTTCTCGCAGGTGTCGACCGCGCCAAGCCCCTTGATCACGCGGGAGCCCTGGGCAAAATCGGTGCCCAAGGAGACAACGTGAGCCTCAGCGGTGCGGCGCGAGGACGCAACCTGAGTGATGAACCGGCCGGTGTACATCGAGGCGGCGAGAGTGGTGAGGCCACCGAGGGGGATGAGCAGGGCTAGGCGGTAGTCGATGGGAATCGCCACGATCGTGGTGGCGAGGAGCATCATCACCATCTGCAGCGGGAAGGTATTGAGGTACTTAGTAAGCGAGACGGTGTGGGAGTCCTCGTCGATGGTGTTCATCACCGTGCCCGGTGATGTGTGCAGATCATGGGCGCTTAAGAGCCGCTCAACCACGGCATTACGGATGCGGTGCACGAGACGGACACGCCCGAGCTCCACGAAGGCGGCGCTGTGTATCTCGGCGATCCAGCTGATGACGTAGAGAACCACGATGATCAGCAGGGGAATGAGCACCTCTGCAAAAGAGATGGTCTCGCCGAGGAGACGATCGGTGATGACACCGAGCAGGCGTGAGACCACGACAGATAGAGGGGTGATCAAAAGCCCCAAGGCCAGCGAGAGCGAGGCGACCTTGGGGAAGGAGAAGAAGGCGCGCCACGTGGCGCGAGTATTACCCGGCCACGAACCCTCCGCCGCAGAACGAACGAGGGCGATCTCTTCTTCCTCGGGCGGGTTCGTGGGCGCGAACCACAGCCACGTAGGAAGCGGGCGCGGCCTCGTGAGCTGAGAAAAAGATGTCCGAGCCATAATGCCCAAGCTACAACACGATAGTGAGATAGCGCACTAAAGGATGCCCTGTGCTCGGCAGGCGAGCACAGCGGGCTACTAGGACATGGTGGCGGACTCTGCCTGCGGGGCCGGCTGGAACCGGAAGTGGCTTTCGGACTGGCGGGACTCGTGGGTGGGAGTCAAGGGAATGCCGGCGCGTTCCCGCAGGATGAACGCGCAGAAGAAGCCAACGCACGAGGCGATGACCAGGTAGACGCTCACAGCGAAGGTCGTGCCGGTGGCGCCCACCAGTGCCGCAGCAATGGTCGGGGCGAAGGCGCCGCCCACGATCGAGCCGAAGGCGTAGGTGATGGACACACCCGAGGCGCGGATAGAGGCGGGGAAGAGCTCGGCGTACATGGCGGACTGCTGGCCATAGGTCAGGCCGAGGCCAACGGTGAGCAGAATGAGCGCCATGTAGAGCTTGCTCACATCGCCGGTATTGGTGAGTGGGAAGAGGGCAGCGGCGCCCACGGCCTGCAGCACGAAGCCGATGAGATAGGTGCCGCGACGGCCGATATAGTCCGAGACCCAGCCCGCGAACAGAGTGAAGATCATCCACGTGAACGCCGAGACGGTGACGGCATTGAGCACCACGGAGCGCTCAATGCCCACATTGTCGCTGGCGTAGTTCTGAATGTAGCCGCCGGCCGTCATATAGCCCACGGCGGAGTTGCCGGCGAAGATGAGGGCGCCGGTGATGACCACGGGGAGGAAATTCTTGAAGAGCACACCGATGGGGTTGGTCACTTCGTCCTGCTTGCGTTCGGCGATCTCGGAGAACACCGGGGACTCGTCTACCCCGCGGCGCACGAAGTAGCCGATCGCCACCAGCACGATGGAGAAGAGGAAGGGGATGCGCCAGCCCCACTCCATGAAGGCATCACCGGGCGCGATATAGGTCATCATCGACAGCGCAGCCGAGGACATCAGCAGGCCCAAAGGCACACCGATCTGTGGGCCGGCGCCGTAGATGCCGCGCTTGTTATTGGGGGCGTGCTCAACGGCCAGCAGTACCGCCGAGCCCCACTCGCCACCGGCAGAGATGCCTTGGATGATGCGTAGGGCAATAAGCAGGATCGGGCCCCAGATACCGGCGGTCTCATAGGTGGGCAACAGGCCAATGAGGGTAGTAGCCAAGCCCATGGCAAAGAGGGTGATCATGAGTACTACGCGGCGGCCGACGCGATCACCGTAGTGGCCAGCGAGGAAGGCACCCAGGGGGCGGAAGAGGAAGGACAGGCCAACGGTGAGGAAGGCAATGACCGTGGCCAATCCACCTTCGAGGGAACCGAACATGGTGGTTTTGAAGACCAGTCCGGCAACCGCGGCATAGAGGAAGTAGTCGTACCACTCGATGGCAGTGCCGATAGTGGTGGCCGCGAGGACGCGGCGTCGCTCGGCAAAAGAAATGCCCTGAGTGTGTGGTTCGTGTGCCATATGTATATCCGTGAGGTAGGAGGGATTTATGGAAATTGACGCAAGTATATTTTCAGCCGTCCTTCCAAGCAACTGCGAGGCACGTGGCATGGAAGGTTAAAATTCGGGGCACGGTCGCCTCGTGAGGGTTAGCTAGCCCGCGGTGTGGCGCGTGTTGTGTGCTGACTCACTGAATACTAGCAAACGTTATTGATTTGTAATATTTTCCGGCTGAGCACCAGCAACTCTGCCGCGGAGTGCATGGAGTGCATCGGGAGTGAGCTAGGGGCACAGAGTGGAAAAGTGAAAAGTGCACGCCGAGCGTTTCGAACGCTCGGCGTGCACTCAACAAAAGGATGCTGCCTTTATAAGGGATCGCAGTGTGGTTCCTGCAGGTGCTGCGAGTGTTCCGCTGGGGTGATGCGGCGGTCCCGAACCGCTCCGATGCCGCGGCATACGAGATAGATGAGAAAGGACAGCGTAGTGACAAATACTGAGACGGGAAGGCCTGGGGCGAGCGAGAGGATAATGCCGCCCACCGCAGAGATTTCCGCAAACAGGGTGGAATAAATCACGGCGCGCACGGGGTGGGAGGTAATCTGCACGGCTGCCGCGCCGGGGGTGATGAGCAGGCTCATCACGAGCAGGGCACCCACAATCTGCACCGACTGGGCAGCGGTGAGGCCAACCAGAACTGCGAAGCCAACAGCCACCCAGCGGGTGGGGATGCCGCTCGCGGCGGCCAGCTGCGGGTCGGCGCTGGCAAAAAGTAGCGGCCGCCAGAAGATCACCACGGCCCCCACCACGACCACGACCACGGCGGCAAGAAGCCACAGCGAGGCAGAGGATACGCCCACGATTTGCCCAGTGAGGAGAGAAAAGGCGGTAGAGGTTTTGCCGGGGTAGAGGTGAATGAACAGCACGGACAGGCCCATGCCGAAGCTCATCACCACGCCCACGGCGCTGTCTTGGCGTTTCATGCCCAAAAGTGCCAGTACAATCGCGGCGATCACGGAGCCAATCACGGCTCCCAGACCGATATTCATGCCAGCCAACAGTGCGGCGGAGGCGCCCATCAGGGCGAGCTCTGAGGTTCCATGCACAGAAAAGGACATCTGTCGTAGCACAATCAGAGGTGTCATCACGCCTGAGACAATGCCGAGCAGAGCGGCTGCGATGAGTGCATCCTGCACGAAGCTGACGCCCAGCAGGTAGGCGGTGTCTTCTATGAGGGTCGAGATAGTCATTTACACCACCACCAAACGGCCATCGACCTCGGCGACCGTGACCTTAGTTCCGTATAGCTCACTGAGGATCTCCGAGCGCATCACCTCAGAAACCGTGCCCAAGGTGTGGCCTCTCGGACCGATGTAAAGCACGCGGTCGGTGACCGAGAGAATCGGGTTAATCGAGTGCGTAACAAACACCACCGCCATGCCGGCGCGACGTCGCTCATCAAGGCGCCGCACTGTCGCGCCAGAGGCGCGGAAGTCGAGGGAGAGCAGGGGCTCGTCACAGAGCAACAGCTCGGGGTCGCCGCCGAAAGCCTGTGCCTGGCGAATCAACTGCTGCTGTCCGCCCGAGAGCCGGCCCACGCGCGTCGAGCCGAAGCTGCTCGCCCCCACCATTGCGAGGAGCTCATCAACTTGGCCGGCCCGTGGGCGGCGATGACGCAGTACCCCGTGTGCCAAGGACAGCGATACAAGGTCGCGGGCGCGTAGTGGCAGTTCGGGATCAAACATTCGCTGCTGGGGAATGTAGCCGATCTTATTGGTTGCGGAGATCGAGCCTGAGGAGAGTTCGCGGTTGCCCATGATGGCGTGGAGCAGCGTGGATTTTCCCACGCCATTGGGGCCCAATACGGCCAGAAACTCCCCTGGCGTGAGATCGAAAGAAAGATCGTGCCATAGGGGAGTCACCGTCGCGCTAGTCAGCGAAAGGATCATTGCTGCAATTCTAGCCTTCGTGTCCGCCGGTTCTGGGACGGTTATCGTCCCAGAACCGGCGGGTTGGCGTTGAGGTAGGTGAAAAGGGGCTGGCCTACTGCTTAATGTGCTCGGCCTTCTCCTTCAGCTCCTTCACGATGTTGTCGAGGAAGTCGAAGAAGTTCTCTCCCTGTGCAGGGGTCTCGGTGATTTCCACGATGGGAATATCCTTCTCCTCCGCGGCATTGCGCAGGCGCTCGGTGTACTCGGTGGAGGTCTCTGGGGTATCGACCATCAACTCCACCTCGCCACCGTTGACAGTCTCCAGCGCCTCGGCGAGGGCTGCTGCCGAGGGCTCCGAGTGGTTCAAGGTGGCCTTGCGGTAATCCTTGGGGGTCACATCGTGGAGCTCGGTGTGCAGGAAGAGCTGGTCTGCGATCGGGTGAGTCTGCAGGAAGTGAATGTGTGGCAGCTCGTGAAGCTGCTCGTGCAGGCTGCCCATGCGCTCGTCGACGCGCTGTGCATCCGCATCAACCCCAGGGTGGTCCTTCTCCAGACGCTGGTCCAGGTCGTTTGCCACGGACATCACGAGCTTCGGGTTGAACCAGGAGTGCTCGTTCTCAGCGGCGCCATCGACATGGGAGTGCCCATGGTCGTGGGCGTCTTCGCCTTCGTGGCTGTGGTCGTGGCCATGATCGTCTTCGCCTTCGTGGTCGTGGTCGTGGCCATGATCGTCTTCGCCCTCGTGGTCGTGGGCGTGGCCATGATCGTGATCATGGTGGTGCTCGGTGAGCGGCAGGGCGTGGATGATCTTGTCGTTGTTGTCGAGGGCGTTGTAGAGCCAGGCGTCGTAGCCGCCGCCACCGACGATGACATAGTCGGCTTCTTCAACCTTGGCCATGTCAGAGGCGGTGGGCTCGAAGGAGTGGGGATCGATACCATCGCCGTCGATAATCGGGGTGATGGTGACGTCGTCGCTGTCCACTACCTCGTCGGCCACATCGGACCAGATGGAGGTAGAGGTGACGATGGTGATGGTGTCAGCGTTAGTGCTGGAATCCGAGGCCGAGCTAGAGTCGGCCGAATCGGAGGCTGAGGAACATCCGGCTAGTGCAAGGGCACTGGCACTGGCAATACCAATGAGGGCTTTTAGGTGCTTCATACTCAACAGTGAACGTGTACTGAAAAGCATTGTCAACTGGAAATCAGTGAAAATGGGCGGCGTGCTAGATTTTGGCTATGGCCACCAACTCTCGCAGGCGTCATAACGGGCGCAGTACCACCGTCAGTAGAGGGACTCTTGCCTCCATAGCCGCGGAACTCGGTGTCAGCCGCACCACGGTGTCGAATGCCTATAATCACCCCGAACAGCTCTCTGAGGCGCTGCGCGAAAAGATACTGGCCACCGCTCGTCGCGTGGGCTATACCGGCCCCGACCCCACCGCCCGCTCGCTGCGGATGAAGAAGACAGGCAATGTGGGCGTGCTCCTCACCGAGCACCTGCCCTATGCCTTCGAAGATTCCGCCTCGGTGGATTTTCTCGCCGGTCTTGCGGAATCCACCCTCGGCCGCGATGTGGCTCTCACCCTCGTGCCCTGCGGCCCAGAAACCAGCGAGGATAAGGACCTCGCCGCGGGAGTGGTGAACTCGAGCTCTGTCGATGGTTTTGTGGTCTACTCCGTCTCCGCTGCCGATCCTTATTTGCATGCGGCGCGGCAGCGCGGACTGCCGCTGGTGGTCTGCGATCAACCCGACCGCTATGAGGACCTGCCCTATGTCGGTATTAATGATTACGACGCGATCGCCCCGGCCGCCCAGGCGCTGATCGACGCCGGCCACAAGAAGATCGGCATCCTCTGTATCCGCTTGGCCAATGTGCGTCATGACGGCATGGTCGATGAGCAGCGCCTGCGCAGCGCCACCATGAATGTGCAGCAAGACCGAGTGCGCGGCGCGCTCGATGTGTTGGCGGCCGCCGGTATCGATCCGGCGACGGTGCCGATTGTGGAGCGTCATATCAACGATCACGAGAACAATGTCGACGCCGCCCGCGAGCTACTGAGCTCTCATCCCGAACTCACCGCCGTGCTGTGCACCACCGACTCTATGGCTATCGGGGTGCTCGAGTATGCCCGCTCCCAGGGGCTCTCGGTGCCGCAGGATCTTTCGGTCACCGGCTTCGATGGCACCGCCGTGGCGTTGCTGCGCAACCTCACCACGGTGATCCAGCCCAATAAACTCAAAGGCAAGACCACCGGCGAGCTGCTCAGTGCAGTCATCGACGCCGCCGAGGGCGGCGCGGAACCGGAATCCACCCGGGTGCAACTGGAAACCACCTTCAACGAGGGCTCCACCGTCGCCCCGCCACGGTCCTAGGCCCCGCCGCCGGCTAGTGGAGCACTATTTATAGTCGCGGCGTGCCTCGTAGAGGGCGGTGAACATATCGGCAACGGCCTCGAGATCGTCCTCGAGGTGCATATGTGCCGCGCTCTCACCCGCTCCCACTTTGGCGCCTAGGTCGAAGTCACCCAGGGCGCGGAAGCCATCCTCGTCGGTGACATCATCGCCGGCGAATACCACGCAATCGCAGTTCAGCTGCTCGCGCACCGCATCGATCCACGTGCCTTTGTTGATGTCCAGCATCGCCAGCTCGATGATGTTCTTGCCGCCCTTGACAATCACATCTTCACCGGAGAGCACCTCGCGGGCGCGGGCCAAGGCGGTCTCGCGCTCCTTGGGATTGTCCATGCGGCGCACATGGAAGACGCGGTGAAAGGGTTTGCGCTCAACATACGCGCCGGGATAGTCCTCGGCCACGGCCTCGAGCGCCGTGGTGCAGCGCTGCAGAACAGTGACCTGCTCGTCGCTGAGCGTCACCGGTGAGGAAGAGGATTCAGCGCCATGCGAGCCCACCAGCATGATGGGGGCGTTGAGCTCCACGAGGGAGGTGAGATTGTCCAGGTCGCGGCCGGACAAGATAGCCACGAAGGTATTGGGCAAAAGGGCGAGCTCCTCGAGGGCGTGCATGGTGCGCGTGTTGATGGGCACCTGCGTGGGATCGTCGGCGAAACCGGCGATCGTGCCGTCGAAGTCAGAGACCACGAGGAGCTTGATGCTCTTGGCGGCGTCGATAATGCGGTCGGTCATGCTGCTCATAGCCATAGGGCCCTAGTGTACTGATGGCGCTGTGCGCATGAGACCCACTTAGAGCGCAGAAGTAAGCCGCAGGGCGGGGGCGTCGATCTCTTCCGCAGAAGAACGCAGCAGCAGGCTGGACTCCTTGTACTCGATGTCGAGCTCACTATTAAGCAGGGAGACGATGTGCTCATGGAAGTACTGGGCGGCACCCTCGCAGGTGGGCTCGTCGATGCGCAGATGCTCGAAACGCAGGTGGGTGGCGTCGGCAGAGGTCGAGCCCTGCCCATCGTGGGAGTAGTGCACCTCGGCCTGGAAGGGGGCGCAGCCGGTATCGCCGGCGACGGTGTGTTCGCCCAGCGCCATAACGGCCTGGCCGGCGATGGAATCGGGCAGCTGGGAGGGCGAATCCGGCTGGGTGTACACGTCGGTGATATACCACGCAGGCCCCGTGATCGGGCTCTCCTGGGGTTCCTCGCTGCCGCAGCCGCTGAGCAGGGCCAGCGACACGAGCGCGGCTACAGCCGCAGACAGCCGCATCACTTCTCACCCCCAGCCGGAGTGGCGAGAGCAGAGAGGAAGGACTCGGCCCAGTAGTGCACGTCATGCTCCATGACGGTGTGGTTCATTGCCTGCATGCGCTCCTTGCTCTGTGTGGAATCGTCTCGCAGATCGCGGACTGCAGAGAGCAGGGCGCGTTTGATCGATTCGATATCGTGCGGATTGCACAGATAGGCGTCGTGCAATTCCGCGGCGGCACCCGCAAATTCGGAGAGCACCAGCGCGCCATCGCCTTCGGGGTGGGCGCAGACATACTCTTTGGCCACCAGGTTCATGCCGTCTTTGAGCGGGGTCACCAGCATGATGTCAGCAGCGGCGTAGAGGTTGACCAGCTCAGTTTTGTCCACGGCGTGATGCAAATAGTGCACCACGGGGCGGCCGATCTCGCCGAAGCGGCCATTAATCCGGCCCACCGTGTGTTCCACGCGGGCGCGGGTGGTGCGATAGTGCTCGATGCGCTCGCGGCTAGGGGTGGCCACCTGGACCACGACGGTGCTGGCCGGGTCGAGCGCCTCGGTGTCGAATAGTTCCTCGCAGGCGTCGAGGCGGGCCTCGATGCCCTTGGTGTAGTCCAGACGATCGACGCCCAAGATTAGTACCTCGGGGTCGCCGAGCCGGGAGCGCAGGGCGGGCACATCCGCCGACTGGAGAGCGGCGGTGATCTCAGAGGTATCGAGCGAGATCGGGAAGGAACCGATGCGCACGCTACGGCCGGTCGCGGTGGTCACCGTGGCCCGGTAGCAGTGGTGTTCTCGGGCGGAGACATCCGTGTCAAGATCGCACTCTCCGTCGGCGCAGTGCTCGCTGATAGCGAGCTCATCGGGCTGGCCGGTATGGGAGCCGGCGAGCCCGCCGACGCTACGGGCCAGGTGGACAAAGTTCGCGGCATCGCGGTCTAAGTGGAAGCCGATCACATCGGCGCCGAGCATGCCGCGCACGATCTCCTCGCGCCACGGCAGCTGCCGAAACAGGTCGGGGGAGGGGAAGGGAATGTGTAAGAAGAGCCCGATGGTGAGATCGGGGCGCAGATGGCGCAAGATGCCGGGGACCAGCTGCAGCTGATAGTCCTGCACCCAGACGGTGGCGCCCTCTTCGGCGATGGCGGCGGTGGCTTCGGCGAAGCGCAGGTTCACCTCGCGGTAGGTCTCCCACCAGTGGCGATGATATTCGGGGGTGACGATGAGGTCGTGGTAGAGCGGCCAGAGAGTGGCATTGGAAAAGCCCTCGTAGAACTCCTCGAAGTCGCGCTGGCGCAGCGTGACAGGATGGAGATCATAGCCCTTCTCGGAGTGCAGCGGCTCGGGCGAAACATCTGGGATGCCGGGCCAGCCCACCCACGCGCCCTCATGGGCAGCGAGCACGGGGGTCAGCGCAGAGACCAGCCCGCCGGGGCTGGGAACCCAGCGTTGATTGCCTTTCGAGTCGCGCTCGAGATCTACGGGGAGTCGGTTGGCAACGACGATAAAGGAATAGCGTTCACTGCTAGCGCTGGACACGGGCGGGCCTTACTTCTCAAGCGGAGGTGGTGCGCGGCATCGTTCCTTCCGCTCAGCGACGACGCCACGCTAGGGTCTAGGTGGCCTTTTTAGTGGCCTTGGAGCTGGCTTTCTTCGTAGCCTTTTTGCGCGTGGTCTTCTTAGAGGACTTCTTGGTGGCCTTTTTGCTGGCCTTCTTCGACGCTTTCTTCGTAGCCTTTTTGCGCGTGGTCTTCTTAGAGGACTTCTTGGAGGCTTTTTTGCTGGCCTTCTTCGTCGCCTTCTTGGTTGCTTTCTTCTCTTCCGGCTCCTCGAACTCGGCGGCCACCTTGGAGTAGATCAGCCCCTCTGGTTCGATTCCGAGCATGCACGAGAGAGTGACAGCGTCGAGGAAGTCTTCGGAGTAGCTGGACACGATCTTCCGTGCGGCTTCGGCTGTCTCCTTTTCAACCGCGTGCAGCGACTCGGCGGCAGTGGAACGGGTGTCAGTCACCTTGGGTGGCAAGGATCCTCCTGTGAGAAATAAGAGAAAGCGTAAACAGACGTCAAGGAAGCAATTATACGCCATGGGTGGCGCGGACGTGCAGCCTAGACGGGGTCAATACCGGAGTGGGGCTGCGTTGTCGTCGTCGCGGTGCTGTAGCGGCGGGGGTGGCGAATAGCACGATAGGCCCGCATGATCGGCGGGCGGCGCAGCTTGCGGGCAATCCACTCACCAAACACCACGCCTGCAGCAAGCCCACCGGCGGTGGCGACTGCCAGAGCGATATAGGTGAAGCCGTTGATCAGCTGCTCATTCAGCATGGAGTACATGCCGCGATAGACCGCCAGACCCGGCAAGAAGGGGGTCACGCCGGAGATGGCGATGATCAGCGGCGGGATCAAGAATCGGCGGGCCAGCAGGCCGCCGGCCAGGCCGATCATGGTGGCGGACATGGCCGTGGAGGTCAGCGCCCCTACTCCGAGCGGCTGCAGCACCAGCAGGTGCAGGGAGAAGCCGGCTGCGCCGGTAAGCCAGGCCACCGCCACGGTCGACCACTCCGCATAGGAGCCCACCGCAAAGGTCGCCGCGGCGAGTGAACCCGCCGCCACCTTCACCACCGAGGAGGAGAACTGCAGCGGCGGAGAGGTCTGAATCGGCGGCAACTCGACGCCCATCGTGGAGGCCACCTCGATGCCGAGGGCGACGCCACCGATGATGCCGCCGGTGATGAGCATCGTTTCAAAGAAGCGGGCAGAGGCCGTCACGGGCGCGCCGGTGATGCCATCTTGTAGTGCCTGCACCAGGGTCAGACCGGCCAGCAACACGATGATGCCGGTAGCAATGACCTGGCTAGGGTTGAAGGACCAGCCCAATTCGGTGGCTAGGCGATAGCCAAAGGCGGCGGGCAGGGTGGCGACGAAGCCCCCGAAAACGTTTTGGAAGAAGGAGGGCATGCCCTGCCGGTCGAGCAGGATATTAACTACCATGATGGCAAGGGTGGTGGCGAAAGAGAGCGAGGCCACTAAGGCATTACCGCCGAGCAGCACCGAGACGGCGGCCGCCATCGAGGCCCAGCCCAGCACCGAAATCTTGGCGCCATAGGGCGGCGGGGCGGCGATGATCTCGGTGAGGATCTTGTCTGCCACCTCCGGCGGGGTGGCGCCGGCCTGGATGGAGCGGATGAGGCGGTCGACGTCGCTCAGCTTGGAAAAGTTCACGTCGATGCGCCCGGCCACGCGGAAGGCGCTTACCGGGCGGCGACGCTTGCCGCCCACGTGGGAGAACACGGTGATGGTGTTCATCGTGATGTCCACGTGGCAGTAGTGCAGGCCATAGGACGAGCACACGGTGTGGATCTGCGATTTCACATCGTTATTGGCGGTGCCGGAAGAGAGCAGGATATCGCCGATACGGATGGCGACGTCCATCACGAAGGCCACTTGGTCGGCATCGGTGAGGTCAATAGGTGCGAGCGGGGAGGGCGGCGCGGCAGCCTGCGAGGCGTCGATGGTGGCCACGCGGCCCGAGGGGAACACCCACTCTTTAAAACGAGAGTAAACGCTAGTCACGGAGGTGGAACTTCCCATTCTGGTGGCGAATGATAGGGGAGAGCGCGCACAGCCGTCCGCCGGCGAGGCAGCATCCGGAAATTCAGGCGTTGTACTGCGCAGATTGGCAGTCTAACGCGCCTGGGCATCTGGCGCATATAGACTGCGCACACCCTACTTTTGTGAAGCCTAAAACACGAGCCCGTCCGCGGTAGCGTGACGACGCCGCCTTGCGGTGGTTCTGGCTTGGAAATCCCGGCCGCCGGACTGTAATATCGTGCCTCGTACCTCGCCGCCTCTACGGGCGGTGCATGTATGTGCTGGAGTGGCGCAATCGGTAGCGCAACGGTCTTGTAAACCGTAGGTTGCGAGTTCAAGTCTCGTCTCCAGCTCAACCTGAAGGCCAGATGTGAGCGTAGCGCGTTCGCATCTGGCCTTTATTGTGTGCGTGGAGGGGGTTCCTGAGTACCTGCTGGTTTTCCTGAGAGTAGCCTAGGAAAATAGAATGTCTCAGGCTGCGAACGTGCCGTGCATGGACACGGCCGTGGTCAGTGTTGTTTCTATCGCCTATTGTCCACGACTATGAAGGGGTTGTTCCCGCATGTCCACTGCCGTTGCACCAGCACCTACTGCCACGCCCGTCGAGGTCGTGGATGCCACGCTAGCCTCGGGCAAAGCCAAGGCAGCCAAGCCGTTGGTATCGCTGATCATTCTGGGTTTCTTCGCCGGTGCCGCCATTAGCCTCGGGGCGGTGGGCAATGTCATTCTCGCCGCCCCGCAGTCGGAGACCGATAGCATCGGGCTGCTGCGCTTCCTGGGTTCGGCGGTATTCCCCGTCGGCCTGATGGCCATCGTGCTCCTCGGGATGGAGCTATTTACCTCGAACACCATGATGGCGGCTGGACCGCTGCGCGGCCGTTTCTCGTGGGGTGCCATGCTCCGCAACTGGGGCATCGTCTATCTTTTCAACTTCGTCGGCGCCTTCGCTATCGCTGCGGCCGCTATTAAATCAGGGCTTTTCGACGCTCAGATGACCGACTTCCTGCTCACGCTCACCGATAAGAAGGCTCACGCTGGCGCGGGCAGCATCGTGGTCAAGGGCATCCTCTGCAACGTTCTCGTCTGTGCCGCCGTGCTCATGGCCACGGCCGCTCGCCACACCGTGGGCAAGCTCTTCGGCATCTGGTTCCCGATCATGCTCTTCGTGCTCCTCGGCTTCGAGCACTGCGTGGCCAATATGTTCTACATGCCGGCCGGTCTGCTCGCCGGGGCGGATTATGGTCTCGGCGGGATGGTGTACAACATCCTGTGGGCCAGCGTCGGCAATCTCATCGGTGGCGCCGGTCTGTTCATCGGGTTGATGCTCAGCCACTCCCGCTCCTAAATCTGGCGCGGTAACTTACGCCCTAGGCCCCTGCCAAGGCGTTTGTGCACTGCGTGATCGGTGGGTTTACGGGGAATCGGGCTGTGAAACAGCCGTTACGGGACTAGCACCCACGTGCGGGGGGGGGACGGTGGAGCTTAACCACCTAGCCCCCGAATCCTCATTTGTCACTGTGATTGTTCAGAAAGATTACGCTAAGGCCGAAAAGGAAGCGGTGAAGTACCTCGCTAAGTAAGGCATCAAGAGGAATGCTATTGTTCTGGCTGATATGTTCGCGTACTGGGGTTGGCAGTGTCGAGCTAGCAGGTAAGTCGTCTTATATCCTGAGACTCGTCTGTTGATTTGTTCTAGACAAAAATTGTCGCCGTCCTGAATCACACGGTTAATCAAGGCCTTCCCAATACCACGAGTTGAACCTGTGATTAAAACCTTCTATTCAACTATTGTCTCCTTCCCTGAGGTTTGATGGGACTCTACGACAATACCGTCGGATAAAGTTATTACCCGATCTGCTCGAGCCGCCATGGACGAATCGTGCGTGCAAAACAACACGGAGGCTGATGTAGATAGCAAATGATCTACCGCCTTAGATCCAGACTTCGCGTCCAGGGCCGACGTTGGCTCGTCGACAATAATCAACGAAGCGTTGCGAATAATCGCACGCGCGATCGCTAGACGCTGACGTTCTCCGCCAGACACTCCCGATCCTGATGAAGCAATCACCTTCTCTAGTCCTTCACTGGACGCAAAAGAGGATAGGCCGACATCGTCAAGAAGATCGATTAACTCTGAATCACGGACTTCACGGTCGAGCCCGAGCGTCAGATTGTCCCGCAAAGTGCCCGGTAAAAGCATGGGCTCCTGTTCAATATAAGAAACATCACGCCGTAAATGTCGTAGATCCCACTCAGATACATCCTCACCTCCAATAAGTACGGATCCACCATTAGGTTCGTAGAAGCGAAGCGCTAGTGAAAGCAACGTCGTCTTACCTGAACCGGATGGGCCAACTACTGCAACTTTCTCGCCTGCTGCGACAGAAAATGATACGGAATCGAGAACTCGATTATCTTCGTACCCAAAGCAGACAGAATTAAAGCAGACAGTCAGTCCCGAACGCTTGGATGCGCTAATTCGGGCAGATGATTCCTCGCTCTCGACAAGGTCCGCTTCAAGCGGCGTATCAAGGACTTTCCGAATTCGCTCGAATGCGCCGGATGCCTCTCGGAATGAAGAAATCGCATCTGCAACTTGTGAAATAGGGCTAACGATCAAGAAAAGGGACGTAATGAAAACAATCAGCTCAGATCCAGTTATTGCACCGCTATCCACCCGAACAGCGCCAAAGATGAGGACGGCTACCAGTGAAATATAGACGGTGACCGTGCTTACAGGCGATAATATTGACTCAACCTTGCCCATCTTCTTTCCGGCTCTAAAAGCGATAGCAATTCGTTTATTGAGTTCCGACGTTATTAAGTTCTCTGCCGTTGAAGACTTCACCGTCCGGATAGCGCTGATGGAGGTCTGAAGAAGTGACCCTACATTAGCGAGATTGTCCTGAACCTCCATTGCCAGAGAAGATACTCTTGTGGATACTCCAACGATAACGAGAAGCGAAATTAGCAGGATGAGTACAACTACCCCGAACAGAACGATGTCAATGTAGGCCATGTAGCCGATCACGCCGATGACAACGACTAAGCCCCCCACGGATTCCACCAGCGCGGAAGAAAATGCGCTGCTCACAACAGAAGTATCAGAGGTCAAACGGGTGACGAAGGAACCTGACCCCTCCTTGTCGTAGACGCGGAGCGGAAGACGCAGGAGATGATGGGTAAGCCTTTTCCTGATGTATAGGATAGATCTGTCTGCAGCTAGTGAAGTCACATACATTTGGACCCCAGAAAGAACGGCTGCGACAAGTATCAGCAATATGAGCACCAAAGTAGGCTGAATCGCGGAATCACTCCCTATGGATTCCACTAGTCTGCCAACTAACGATGGCTGTGCGAGTGTCGCGCATGCACCAAGGAGCGATAGAAGTACGGCTGCGAAGATAAGTCCAGATGATTCTTTTGCGAGCGACTTGAATGTCATAATGACCTTTCAGTAGTTAGAATGTTCGGCTGTTATGATCTTGCGAGGCTATCCGTCGCTCTAAACTTGTAATGGTGAATAGGATTTGCATTCATTTCGTACCCAGCTGTCTTCACCAATAATACGTCGAAATCTGAAAGTTCGCTTCTGGTATTATCAGCGTTGGCAGCGACATAGTTGGCAATGGCCTGCCTTTCGCCCAGTACGACATCCTTGTCGGCTTGATATTGTGTTTCTCCCTCAATTGAATCTCGTGTGGAAAATATGTCTAATGTTCCTAGTCCCTGACGAGAACGTTTTGAGTAGAAGTGAGGTAGAAAAGGTTCCGCATCGCTATACGATATCTCATTTTATCTCCCGTATGATCCGCTTTCGCCGCCCGCAGAAACCGTAATTTCGCGGAAAAATAGGTGATCATTGTGAGTTCCGGGATCCGGAGCCAAAAGGTTCAGTTTGACACGAATATCGTAGAACTCAACCTTTGAAGTAGGTAGCGCGACAGGAGACTTCCTACTAGATGTCGTTCGATGGTCGTGAGTACAAACTGTGAAATGAAAACCAACGATATGATCGACCGCACCTTTGTTACTACCTCCTGTCCGAGATAGTAACATCATTAGGAATCCTGCAGTATGTAACGATGTGTTTCCATCAAACGTTTCCGAGTAAAGGCACCTAAGGGGTCTCCATGTTCTAGGTCATCGGTACGCACTGCTGCAGCGGCATTGACGCGCTCTTGCCAGTTGCTCAAAACCATGTGTCATGGATTACTCCCCTGTCCATAAGCTGTGGAGATCTAGATTCCGTTCCAGTTACTACACAGGTCGAGAATACCTGTCTACGAGACCACCCAAAATAGGTGCGTCACTGGTAGATCACGAGCATGTTCCGACGAAAAGTCGCGGTGGGATACTACGAGGTTGCTCACCCGGTCGAAGGGGCCGTCCCGGCCATCCTAGGCATCTTTGGGGCCACGGACAGTGATCGCCGGCCTCTCCTTGCTCACCTAGGACGTAAGACGTTGCAGGGAAGACCAAGTCGTGAGTTTAAAAAAGCATGGCGTAAAGACAGTCAGGGTAATGCCGTCCCCAAGCTGTACCGTGTGGGACTGCCGCCATGCGCTGGTGTCAGTATGGTGCGTTGACGCAGAAGCAGCGTGCCACTGTGATCGTTATAGATGTGGACCGCCGTGAGTGTCCGGGCGGGACGATTGAGTGCGTCGACGATGATGTTCCCCAGAAGCCGGCACTGTTGACTGCCGGTGGTGATGGTCCTGCATTGGTTGGGGCAGCCCGTCTAATGGGAAGTGTCAGCTGTTGTGGTTGATTGACTCGGTGTATGCCGATGGCGAGGGGTGTCTCGAATGTTCGTCGGTTGTGGGTGGTGATGGCGATGCTGGCGGAGTCGTTGGGTGCTGATCAGGCTTTTCTCACCGGTTGTCGCGCTCGCTGTTTGTGTAGGAGTGACCCTAGAGCATGCGCGTGGCGTGTGGCGCATCAACGCCGTGATTGGTGAGGTTGTATGCGTGATGAAGTGAGAGTCATGACCGGACAATCAGCCCCCGCAAAGGATTAGGTCCAAGGAGGTGTTTATGTGGGGGCTAGTTCTCGTTTTCGGGGTGTGAGGAACGGAAGGGTGGCGTCGATAAGCGAAAAAATGTGAAATAGCTCACCACTCTAGGTTCCTTTTCTATAGGTGAACAGGGAAATTCTTGCAGCTAGAGGATAGTGGCATCCACGAAAAGTGGGCAGAGCGCGGGAATCCATGTAGCGTGTGCTTATCTCAAGAAGTCAAACTATTGAAGGAGAGACAATGAGCACTGTACGCGCCGGCATCGTCGGCTACGGAAACCTTGGTAAGAGCGTGGAGAAGATCATCAACGATCAGCCCGACATGGAGCTGGCCGGAATCTTCACCCGCCGCGATAGCCTCGATACCGATACCCCAGTCTTCCCCGTGGACAAGGTGGAGGACTACAAGGATCAGATCGATGTGCTGTTCCTGTGCGTCGGTTCCGCTACCGATATCCCCGAGCAGGCCGTGAAGTTCGCTGAGCACTTCACCACGGTGGACACCTATGACAACCACCACGACATCCCGCGCCACTACCGCGATATGGATGCTGCTGCGAAGCAGGGCGAGAACGTCGCCGTCGTTTCTACCGGCTGGGATCCGGGTATGTTCTCCCTCAATCGTGTGATGGCTGGCTCCTTCATCAATGGCCAGCAGTCCACCTTCTGGGGCCCGGGCCTGTCCCAGGGCCACTCCGATGCGCTGCGTCGTATCGAGGGCGTGAAGAAGGCTGTGCAGTACACCCTGCCGGACGCCGAGGTACTGGAGAAGGCCCGCAATGGCGAGCAGGTTGAGGCCGTGCACAAGCGTCAGTGCTGGGTCGTTGCAGACGAGTCTGAGCACGCACGGATCGAGGAAGAGATCCGCACTATGCCGGATTACTTCGTCGGCTACGAGGTAGAGGTGAACTTCATTGATGAGGCCACCTTCGATGCCGAGCACACCGGCATGCCGCACGGCGGTTATGTGATCAGCCACGGTCATGCTGGTTTCTCCGAGCACCTTGTGGAATACAAGCTGCAGCTGGAGCGTAACCCCGACTTCACCGGTGGTGTGATGGTGGCCTATGGCCGCGCTGCACACCGCTTGGCTGAGCAGGGCAAGACCGGCGCGTTCACCGTGCTTGAGGTCGCCCCCTACCTGCTCTCCGCCACCCCGCTGGAGGAGCTCATCGCTCAGGTCTAAACCGCGAGCATAGCTCAGCATACGGCCTGCTCTCAGGCCGTATGCACATGCAATCACCGGAGCCCGCTATTTCGAGGTGTCTATTCCCCTCGAGATAGCGTGAGGCTCCGGTTTTTTCTGTGCTGGGGCTTATAGCGCCGCTAGGCGGGCTGGCTGCTGTGGTCCAACTCGGGTTGGCGTACCGGTAGCAGGAGCAGCGCCCCGGCGGCGAGTACGACCACGATGCCCAATACGCCCGCGCGATCGCTGCCGGACAGAGCCACGAACAGCGCGAAGAGGGCGGGGGCGAGCCAGCTGATGGCGCGCCCGGTGGTGGCGTAGAGGCCATACATTTGCCCATTGCGGCCAGCGGGGCTCAGCCGCTGCAAAAAGGACCGCGATGCGCTTTGGGCGGGGCCGACAAAGAAGCACAGGATCAGCCCGAGAATCCAGAAGGCGCGGGGTCCCTCAGCGAAGAAGAGGGCGATCCCATCGAGCACCATCAGCCCCAGCGATGCGAGAATCACCGGTTTCGGGCCGAAGCGATCGTCCAGCCAGCCGGCGCCTAAGGCCCCGAGTGCGGAGATCACATTGGCGGCGATACCGAAGAGGATGACGTCGTCTGCGCCCAATCCATACACCGTGACGGCGAGGACCGCTCCGAAGGAGAAGACGGCGGCGAGCCCATCGCGAAAGACCGCGGAGGCGATGAGGAAAAAGACCGCTCGACGGTCGCTGCGCCACAGCTGGGCGATCACTCGGCCGAGGTCCTTATAGGAATCCACCACCCCGCGCGGTGTGTGCGCCTCAGGCTGTGGCTCGATCTCAGGGACGCGCAGCAAGGTGGGAAGCGCGAAGGCCCCAAACCAGGCGGCCGCGAGTAGTGCCACCATACGCACGTTGAAGCCGCCCTCGGTGGGTAGCCCCAGTAGCCCGCCATCGCCGGAGATAAACCCGAAGAAGCAGATGAGCAGCAGCACGATGCCGCCGAAATAGCCCATGGACCAGCCGAAGGCGGATACTCGTCCCACATTCGCCTTGGTGGAGACCTGCCCCAGCTGCGCAAAGTAATTGACCTCCGCGAACTGGAACGTAATGCTTGCCAGACCCATGATGGTGATGCCCACCCAGAAATAGATGGGGTGATCATTGCGGATAAAAGCCAAGCTGGCCATGAGCGCCACTGTCACGGCCGACCACAACAGCAGAGCGCGTCGACGCGTGCCGCGCACATCGTTCCGGCGCCCCACAATGGGAGCCAGTAGGGCAATGGCCACCCCAGCGAGCGCGATTGCCCAGCCCAAATAGGACGATGCTGGGGTGGATCCGCTGAGCGTCTGGCCCACCGAGTCGGTGAGATACACCCCGAAGATGAAGGTGACGAGTACAGCATTGAAGGCGGCGGAGCCCCAGTCCCACAGCCCCCAACAGAAGACAGTGGTGGAATCGGTGCGCGATGTGGTGCGGCGAGTGTCCATGATGCGTGTGTCCTCTACGAAAAATTAGGTGCTAGGGGATTTCACTCATTCCGCGAAAACAGATAGCTTTCCAGTACTAAGTGAGTGCCAAGGCTCAGAATAACAAGCGCCCTCTACTGCGCGGCCCCTAACCAGTGTGCAGACCACCGCGCCGCCGCAGCCCGCCGGCAGCTCGGATGTGTGATCAGCGGCACGGCGGGGAATAAAAAACCAGCACACAGCCGAGAATCTGGGCCGGCGGGCCCGCTGGGCGCGGGCGGGGCCCTAGCGCGGGGCGCGGGAAAGAGGCACAGTAGAGCGGGGTGGAGGCCCTACTGCAGCTGCGCTGCACGCTCAGCGGCCCCCAATAATCCCCGCACAGAAACCTATAAGGAGAATAGTCATGGCTTCATACGCACAGGTATTGGTGAAATACTTGGAAGATCTCGGTGTCAAGCGCATGTATGGCATCGTCGGCGATAGCTTGAACCCCATCGTGGACGCCGTATCCTCGTCCAGCATTGAATGGGTGCACGTACGCAATGAGGAGGCCGCAGCGTTTGCTGCTGGGGCCGAATCCCTCGTTACTGGTGAGCTCGCCGTGTGCGCCGCCTCCTGCGGCCCAGGTAATACCCACTTCATTCAGGGGCTGATGGATGCCCACCGCAATGGGGCGAAGGTGCTGGCTTTGGCCTCGCACATCCCGGCGGCCCAGATCGGGTCCAACTTTTTCCAAGAGACCAAGCCGGCCGAGATTTTCCGCCAGGCCTCCGGTTACTGCGAGACCGTCTTCAGCGGCGATCAGGGTGCCCGCATTACGCATCACGCCGTGCAGTCCACCTTGGCCGGCAAGGGTGTGTCTGTGCTGATTATTCCCGGCGATATCTCCACTGAAGAGGTAGAGGACACGCGCTGGCTGGACTCCGCGGTCACCTCCAAGCGCCCCGTGGTGTATCCGAACTCCACGGACGCTGCTCGCCTCGTGGAGGCCATTAATGAGGCCGATACCGTGACGCTGTTCTGCGGTGCCGGCTGCGCCGACGCCCGTGAGGAGGTATTCGCCCTCGCGGAAAAGGTGAAGGCCCCGATCGGCCACGCCCTCGGCGGAAAAATGTTTATCCAGCACGGCAATAACTATGACGTGGGCATGTCCGGCCTGCTGGGCTACGGCGCCTGCCACGATGCCTGCGATAAGGCCGATCTGCTCATCCTCTTGGGCACCGACTTCCCTTACGATGACTTCCTGCCGAAGAAGAACGTGGCCCAGGTGGATATCAAGGGCGAAAACATTGGCCGGCGCACCACGGTGCACTACCCGGTGGTGGGCGATGTGAAGGCCACCATCGAAAATATCCTGGAGCATGTGGAGGAAAAGAAGGATCGCAGCTTCCTCGACAAGATGCTCAAGGAGCACTACACCAAGCTCAATGACATCGTGGATGCCTACACCACGGGCGTGGAAAAACTGAAGCCCATTCACCCCGAATACGTGGCCGATGTCCTCGACGAACTGGCCGATGACGATGCCGTGTTCACCGTGGACACCGGTATGTGCAATGTGTGGGCCGCCCGCTACATCAACAACCCCACGGGTGAGCGCACGCTGCTCGGCTCTTTCCGTCACGGCACCATGGCCAACGCCTTGCCGCAGGCCCTCGGCGCCCAGGCCGCCGACCGCGAGCGCCAGGTGATCTCCATGTCCGGCGACGGCGGCCTCGGCATGCTCATGGGCGAGCTGCTGACCGTGAAGCTGCACAACCTGCCGATCAAGACGGTGGTGTTTAATAACTCCTCCCTCGGCATGGTCAAGCTGGAGATGCTCGTGCAGGGCCTGCCGGAAAGCGATACCGACCATGAGGGCGTGAACTATGCCGCGATCGCCGAGGCCATCGGCATCAAGCATGTGCGCATCGAAGATCCGCAGGATGTGCAGCCCAAGCTGGCCGAGGCCCTGGCCTATGACGGCCCCGTGCTCATCGATGTGGTCACCGATCCGAACGCGCTGTCCATCCCGCCGAACATCACCATGGAGATGCTCTTGGGCTTCTCCAAGGCCGCTACCCGCACCGTCTTCGGCGGCGGCGTGGGCCGCATGGTGAACTTGGCTCGAGCCAACCTGCGCAATATCGGCCCCAGCGTCAAGCACCTCTAAGCGCCTCTCAACACCTCGCCGCACCGGCCCCGCGCCCCTGCCTTCTCGCGCTGCAGGGCAGGGGCCGGTGGGGCTCGAGCGCAGCCCCCGGCCACCCCAGCGGCATCCTCCACTTCAACCAGGGTGAAAGGCTAGGGCAGAATAGAAGCCATGAGTGTGACAGTGATGGTTGTAGACGATGAACCGAACATCGTCGAATTGCTCGACGTATCGCTGAAGTTCCAGGGCTTCACCGTGGTCACCGCCTACTCTGGGCCGGCAGCGCTGGAGAAGCTCAAAACCGAGCAGGTGGATGCCTTCATCCTTGATGTGATGATGCCGCATATGGACGGCTTCGAGCTGCTATCGACTATCCGCGCCCAAGGCAATGACGCCCCAGTGCTCTTCCTCACCGCGAAGGATGAGGTACCCGATAAGATCCGTGGGCTGACTCTCGGTGCCGATGATTATGTGACCAAGCCTTTCTCCTTGGAGGAGGTGGTCACGCGACTGCGGGTGATCCTGCGTCGCGCCAAGAGCAGCCAGCCCGCAGAGCCTAGCGCGCGCGCTGGGCAGCGACCGGTACTGCGCTACGCCGATCTCGAGCTGGACGATAACACCCACGAGGTGCGCAAAGCCGGCGAGGTGGTGGAGCTTTCTCCCACCGAATACAACGTGCTGCACTATCTCATGGACAATGCCGAGATCGTGCTGTCGAAGGCCCAGATCCTCGACGCTGTGTGGAACTACGATTTCGGCGGCGATGGCAATGTGGTGGAATCCTATATCTCGTATCTGCGTCGCAAACTCGACACGACCGAGCCGCACCTGATCCACACCGTCCGAGGCGTCGGCTATATTTTGCGCGTTCCGAAGGATTAATCGGCCATGGCTTCCACCTCTCTAGCCGAGAACAATCAGCCCCGCAGGTGGCATCGTCCCCAGCGCCTGCCCCTGCGGGTTTCTGTGGTGCTCATTGTGGTCGCCATCATGGGGGTGGGCATGATCGCCAGCGCCACCGCAGTGAATTCGATCATGCGGAATTTCGCATATAACGAGGTGGATGGCCAGTTAGTGGGCGCCGCGAGCGGTTGGGCCCGCAATAGCGAGCTCTATTCCGCCCAATCCACCCAGCCCCGGCCGCCCTCGAGCTTCTATGTGGAGCAGATCTTTAGCGATGGCACCTCGGTGCGTTACAACGATTCGAATTCCTCCCCTGATTTGTCCATGGTGCGCGTCGGGGAAGGTCCCTTCACCGTGGATGCCTCGCCCGGTTCGGCGGATCAATCAAAGTGGCGGGTGGTGGCGATCAGCGACAATCGCAGTATCACCGTGGTGGCGCGCTCGGTGGCGGACGAGGAGCGGCTGCTGCGGAATCTGCGCACCGCGCAATGGGGTATTGGCCTGATGGTGCTGCTGGCGGCGGCCGGTATCGCCGCGGTGGTGGTGCACCGTTCTTTGCAGCCGCTGCGCAATGTGGCCGATACCGCAGAAGCCATCACCGACGGTGACCTCGATCGGCGCGTGCAGTACACCTCCCACTCCACGGAGGTGGGCAAGGTGGGTGCCGCGATGAACACCATGCTGGAGCAGTTGCAGTCCTCGCTCACCGCCGCCCAGGACAAAGAAGAGCAGATGCGCCGCTTCGTTGGCGATGCCTCCCATGAGCTGCGCACCCCGCTGACCAGCGTGCGCGGCTATGCGGAGCTCTATCAATCGGGGGCGATGAATGACCCGGATCGGGTCGTGGCGAAGGTGTGGGAAGAGGCCGACCGCATGAGCGAGTTGGTGGAGGGGCTGCTGGCCCTCGCCCGAGCGGAGGGCATGACCTTGAACTTGCAAGACACGGATCTCGTGGAGCTGTGTCAGAGGGTGGTTGCCGAGTATTGTAACGCGGAGATCACCGTGGAAGCTCCAAGCTGCGCGCGGGCGACGGTGGACGCCGATAAGATCCGGCAGGTACTGGTGAATCTGCTCAATAATGCCCGTGCTCACGGCGCCGAACCGATTACGGTGCGGGTGCAGTCCACCCCCGAGCAGGTGGAGATCAGTGTGGCCGATTGTGGCCCAGGGATGAATGAACACGACGCCCAGCATGTATTCGAGCGTTTTTATCGCGCCGATACCTCTCGTTCCCGCGCCTCGGGCGGCAGCGGGCTCGGTTTGGCGATCGTTTCTTCGCTTGTCGACGCCCACCAAGGGCAGATCAGCCTCGACACCGCCGAGGGGCGCGGTGCCGTCTTTAGCGTGCGCCTGCCCCGCACCCCTGATCTCGACGCCTAGAAGAGATAGCTGACCTCGTAGGGGCCTTCGGAGTCGCGTTTAGTTTGGCAGGCGAGACGCTGATCATCAGCCACGTCATAGTCATCGAGCACGGCGTTGTTGTCCATATGCGATTCCCCGCCTTCGAGCGTGCATTGGCAGGCCCCGCATTGGCCCATGGTGCAGGAGTGGGGTGCCGGGATGCCGGCGTCGAGCATGGCGCTCAACAACGTGGTGTCGGCGGGCCAGTCGAAACTGTAGTCCTCGCCGTCGAGCTCGACGGTGGTATGTGCCATGGCCACGTCCCCTTAGCGGTGGGGGTAGCCGTTGTCGTCGGTATCGAGCACCGCGCGTAGCTTGGCGGCGGCCTCATCAAGTTTGGCCTCTTCGGGCTCGGCGATGGCGTTGCTAAAGTTGAAATCGCTCATCGCGTTGGCGGGGAAGACGTGAATGTGGGTGTGCGGCACATCGAAACCGGCGATCACGGTGCCGGCACGCTCGCAGCCGAAGGCTTCGATCTGGGCGCGGCCTACCTGCTGTGCCAGCTCGGTGAGAGAACGCAGCTCGGGCTGGGGCAAGTCAGTCCACTTATCCACCTCGGTCACTGGGACCACAAGGGTGTGGCCATAGGTGAGAGGCCGAATATCAAGAAAAGCGACCACACGGTCATCGCGGTAGACGAAACGGGCGGGAAGTTCTCCGGAAATGATTTTCGTGAAAATGCTGCTCATACCTTCAAGGCTAGACGAGATCGCTACGCGAATGTGGCGCCACACGAGACGGGGGGTGAGTGTGTGCGGTCGCTACACTAAGAGCCATGCGCATCTTGGTTATCGGGTCGGGCGCCCGCGAACACGCCCTGCTGCTGGCACTGAGTAAAGACGACGCCGTCACGGATCTGCACATCGCCCCTGGTGGCGATGGCATGACGGATCTGGCGGTGTGTCATCCCGAATGGGAGGGCGCCGCCATCGACGTGGAGGATGGCGCGCAGATCACCGCACTCGCCACCGAGTTGCAGGCCGATCTCGTGGTGGTGGGGCCGGAGATCCCGTTGGTGGCCGGCGTGGGTGATGCCCTGCGCGAGGCGGGTATCGCCGTGTTCGGCCCCTCGAAGGAGGCCGCGATGATCGAAGGCTCCAAGGCCTTCGCCAAGGATGTGATGAACGCCGCTGGGGTGGCCACGGCGACGGCCACTCGTATCGAGTCGAGCGAGGACATCGAGGCCGTGCTGGACGCGTACGGCCCGCAGTACGTGGTCAAAGACGATGGCTTGGCCGGCGGCAAGGGAGTGGTGGTCACCAGCGTCCGCGCAGAGGCAGCGGCCCATGCCCGCTCGGTGCTCGACGCCGGCAATCCGGTGTTGGTGGAATCTTTCCTCGACGGCCCCGAAGTCTCACTCTTCTGCTTTGTCGATGGCGAGACCGTGGTGCCGCTGCTGCCGGCCCAGGATCACAAGCGCGCCTTCGATAATGATGAGGGCCCCAATACCGGCGGCATGGGCGCCTACGCCCCCTTGCCGTGGCTGCCGAAGGATGCCGTCCAGCGCATCGTCGATGAGGTGTGCGAGCCCGTAGCCCGCGAGATGGTTGCCCGCGGTTGCCCCTATTCGGGTCTGCTCTATGCGGGCCTGGCGTGGGGGAGTGCGGGACCCGCCGTGGTGGAGTTCAATTGCCGCTTCGGCGATCCCGAAACCCAGGCCGTGCTGGCGCTGCTGAAAACCCCGCTCGCTGAGGTGCTGGCTGCGACCGCGCAGGGGCGTCTGGCGGAGCTGCCGCCGCTTGAGTGGCACGAAGGAGCGGCACTGACCGTGGTTCTCGCCGCCGCAGGCTATCCGGCCTCGCCGCAAAAGGGCGATGTGATCCATGGCCTTGGTGCCGTGGATTATGAGGGGGATTCCTATGTACTGCACGCCGGCACGAAGCGTACGGAGGCGGGGGAGTTCGTGGCCAATGGCGGGCGCGTGCTCAACGCAGTGGCGCGGGGCACAGATGTGGAAGACGCCCGGGCTAAGGCCTATGAGTTGATCGAGTCCCTCGAGCTCGAGGGCGGTTTTTATCGCAGCGATATCGCCCTGAAGGCACAGCGCGGCGAGATCAGCATCTAGCGATGCGGGACCGGCAGGGCGCCCGGCGCCCTGCCACCCAAACGGGGGCCGTCTACCCCTTGTGATCCAACAAGCCCTTCATCTTAAGTGTGGAGTAGTGCACAATGGATCCATGAGCGAAAACAGTTTTGATCCCGAGACCTACTCCACGCTGGAGCAGATGCGCAGCGGAGAATGGTACTTGCCGAAGTCCAAGGAGCCCGCAGAGGCCCGTCGTGCCGCAGCCCGCACCCTGCGTGATTTCAACAGCACTACCGATGAGATTCGTCAGCAGGACCTGTTGCTCGGTGTGCTCGGCCACTTCGATACCGAGGACACCGAGGTGGAATCGCCGATCTATATCCAATACGGCGTGCACACCTCCATCGGCAAGGGCAGCCGCATCCAAGCCAATGTGACGATCCTCGATTCCGCCGAGGTGAAGATCGGGCAGCGAGTGAATATTTCCCCAGGTTGCCAGCTCTACACCGCCATGCCGCCGGTGCACGATGCGGAGATGCGCTCCTATGGCTGGAAAATAGCCAAGCCCATTACGGTCGAAGACGATGTGTGGATTGGTCCTGGCGTCACCGTGCTGCCGGGCGTGACCATTGGCCGCAAGTCTGTGATCGCTGCTGGTTCCGTGGTGGACCGCGATGTGCCGGCCCACTCCATCGCCTCCGGAAACCCCGTGCAGGTGACGAAGGGGGTTAACCCCGGCGCCAACGCTGAGCGGGATGAGCTCCCTGCGGGGATTCCCTTCGATTTGGGGGAGAGCGGCGCCTAGCGGCGCAACCACCCCGCAGGGTAGCGCAAAAGAGTTCACTGCCTCACACTGTGTCACACCCGCCCGTCGCCGAGATCAGTTCTCGGTGGCGGGCGGGTGTGCGTCGTGGTCTTGGGGCGTGCGCAGCGAAAAGTGTGTGAAACGGGTGTAAGAATGAACACGCCTGTGTAACTACCTATGTACCTAAGAGAGGCATATACTAGCGCTCCATGAAACGACCTGCGTTCCTCGTGGCGGGAGGATTCCTTATCCTCATCGCCATCGGTACCGCGCTACTGAGTCTGCCCGTGGCCCATGCGCCAGGGCAGAGCTACGACTTCATTACCTCTCTGTTCACCGCCACCTCGGCGGTGTGTCTGACCGGTTTGATTGTGGTGGATACCGCCAGCTACTTCTCCCACACCGGACAGGCCATCATCATGGTGCTGATCCAGCTGGGTGGTTTAGGCATTATGACCTTGACCGTGCTGGTGAGCTGGCTGGCCTTGGGCAAAGTGGGTCTCACATCCAGTATCACCACCACCGCCGAAGGGCGAGTCTCGCATCTGGGGGATGTGAAGAAAGCGGTGCTCACTATCGTCGGAATCTCTTTGACCATGGAGCTTTTCACCGCGATCCTGCTCGCCGCACGTTTTGCCAAGGGCTATGACTTCGCCCCCGGCCAGGCCGTGTGGCAGGGCGGATTCCACGCCGTCTCCGCATTCAATAACGCCGGCTTTGCGCTGCACAGCGACTCCCTCATTCCCTATGCCAGTGATGCCCTGATCCTGCTGCCCGTGGCGGCGGCGATCATCATCGGCGGTCTGGGGTTCTATATTGTGGCCGCCCCCTCCCAGGCGATGAAATCGCTTTCTGGCTGGTTCACCGTCTGGGGCACCATCATCCTGCTCATTGTGGGCACCCTCGGTGCGCGCATGTTCGAAGACACTTCGTGGCTGCTGTCCTTCTTCCACTCGACAACCACCCGTACCGCTGGCTTTAATGCCATCGACATGGAAACCATCCACCCCGGCTATATCGTTCTCACCGAGGTGCTCATGGCCATCGGCGGCGGCTCCGGCGGCACCGCCGGTGGTGTCCGCATCACCACGGTGGCCGTTCTGCTCGTGGTGGTGCTGGCCGAGGTGCGCGGCCGCGAAGAGGTAGATATTCGCCGCAAGCGCATCCCCAATGCCACCGTGCGCCAGGCGCTGTCGGTGATCATGATGTCGCTGACCCTGCTCGTTGGCGCTACCCTTGGGGTGACCATGCTGGCGCCGGAGCTGGGCATGGAGAAGGTGACATTCGAAGTCATTAGCGCATTCTCTACGACGGGACTCTCCCTCGGCATCACGGATGCACTGCCGCCGGCGGCCCAGCTGATCCTTATTGTGTTGATGTTCGCAGGCAGGATCGGCCCCATTACCGTGGTGGCCGCGCTGGCCTCCCAAAAACGCAGCCATCTGTCCTATCCCAAAGAAAGGCCCTTCATTGGCTAAGCAAAGAGTTGTCATTCTCGGTCTGGGGCGCTTCGGCCTCGCTCTCGGCGAGGAGCTGGTTGCCTCCGGAGTGGACGTGGTGGGCGTGGACATTTCCGAACGCGCCCTCAAAGAGGCGGAAAAGCTCACCCACAGCGTGATCGCCGACGCCACCGATATCGAGGCCCTCAAACAGCTCGGTGTGCTCGATGCGGAACATGTGATCGTGGGCATCGGCGAGGACATGTCGGCCTCGCTGCTGACGGTGAATAACCTCAAGGAGCTCGGAGTCACGGGGGTGTGGGCCAAAGCGGATTCCAAGGCGCATGCCACGATCCTGCGCTCAATGGGTGTCAATAACCTCATTCGCCCTGGGTTCTCCACCGGCAAGCGTTTGGCGCATGTGATCTCCGGCCACGCCGAGGACTATATCGAGTTCGATGTGGACTATGCCATGGTCAAGCTCGCCGCGCCGCGTTGGTTGCACGGGCACCAGGTCGCCGAAGCTGAACCGGACATTGTGGCCCTCAAGCGCTCTGGGCGTAGCTTCCGGCCCACCGTGCCGGACGATGTCATCGGCCCCGATGACATTCTCATCGCCGCCGGCCCGGTGAAAACCCTCGAGCGTTTCTGCGAGCGGCGCCGCTAACTCCTGCCTGCTCCTAGGGCAGCAGGAGAGCGTCGATAAGCGAATGCCCGCACCCCGAGAGCGCGGCGTGCGATAATAGCCACTATGTCGACACCACGCATCTCTAATGTCCTTGCTTCCCGCTATGCCTCGCCCGCACTGGCGCAGATTTGGAGCCCCGAGTACAAGATCATCACGGAACGCCGCCTGTGGATCGCCGTGATGCGCGCCCAAGCCGAGCTGGGAGTGGACATCCCCGCCGAGGCCATCACCGCCTATGAAGAGGTAGTGGAGCAGATCGACCTCGATTCGATCGCCGCCCGCGAGCGGATCACCCGCCACGATGTGAAGGCCCGCATCGAGGAGTTCAACGCTCTCGCCGGCTATGAGCACATCCATAAGGGCATGACCAGCCGTGATCTCACCGAGAATGTTGAGCAGCTGCAGCTGCACTCCTCGCTTGAGCTCATTCGCAATAAATCCGTGGCAGTGCTTAGCCGCGTCGCCCGCCTCGCCGCGGAGAACAAGGCACTGGTGATGGCTGGTCGTTCCCACAATGTGGCTGCCCAGGCGACCACCTTGGGCAAGCGTTTCGCCTCCGCTGCAGACGAGATGCTCGTGGCGGTGCAGCGCATCGAACACCAGCTGGAGGATTATCCACTGCGCGGCATCAAGGGCCCGATGGGCACCGCCCAGGACATGCTGGATCTCATGGGCGGCGATCCCATGAAGCTGGCCGCTCTCGAGCGCAGCATCGCCGATCACCTCGGCTTCAGCCGCACCTTTGATTCCGTCGGCCAGGTCTATCCCCGCTCCCTCGATTTCGAGGTGCTCTCCGCTCTGGTGCAGCTGGGCGCCGGTCCCTCCTCGCTAGCCACCACGATCCGTCTCATGGCGGGCAATGAGGTAGTCACCGAAGGCTTCAAGGAAGGCCAGGTGGGCTCCTCGGCGATGCCGCACAAGATGAACGCTCGCTCCTGTGAGCGAGTCTGCGGTCTGCAGGTGGTGCTGCGCGGCTATCTCACAATGGTGGCCGATCTCGCCGGCCAGCAGTGGAACGAAGGCGATGTGTTCTGCTCGGTGGTTCGCCGCGTCGCCCTGCCCGATGCGTTCTTCGCCATCGACGGCATGTTTGAAACTTTCCTCACCGTCCTCGACGAGTTCGGGGTGTTCCCCGCCATGATCGAGCGCGAGTTGGATCGCTACCTACCCTTCCTCGCCACTACCCGTATTCTCATGGCCGCCGTGCGCGCCGGGGTGGGCCGCGAACAGGCCCACGAGGTGATTAAGGAAAACGCCGTGGCGGTGGCGCTGAATATGCGCGAAAATGGCGCCGAGCAGGATCTGATCGAGCGCCTGGCCGCCGATGAGCGCCTTCCTTTGGGCGAAGAGGAGCTCAACGCCGCCCTGGCTGATCGTCACGCCTTCATTGGTGAGGCCGAATCGCAGGTGGAGCGGGTGCTCAACCACGTCCAAGAGCTGGCCAATCAGTACCCGGAGGCAGTGAACTACACCCCAGGGGAAATCGTCTAATACCCCGCCTTGCCTGCGGGGCAGAACAAACCTGAGCATAAGGTGTGCACCCGTGGGATGAGAGGTCTACACTGCTTAATCATGCGTCCAGAACTTTCATCGTATGACCACGTCTCCGCAGGCAAGGTCCGTGAGATCTACGAGGTCGATGAGGAGACTCTGCTCATGGTGGTCTCCGATCGCATCTCGGCTTTCGACTACATCTTGGACACCGAAATCCCGGACAAGGGGCGCGTGCTCACCGCCATGAGTATGCACTTCTTCGACATTCTCGATGTACCCAATCACCTCGCCGGCCCCATTGACGATGAGCGAATCCCGGAGGAGGTGCTCGGCCGCGCCGTTCTGTGCAAGAAGCTGAAGATGCTGCCTTTCGAGTGCGTGGCCCGCGGTTATCTCACCGGCTCGGGTTTTGCCGAGTACCAAGAGCACGGCACCGTCTGCGGTATCGAGCTTCCCGACGGCCTGCGTGAGGCCTCCAAGCTGCCGGAGCCGATCTTCACCCCTGCCACGAAGGCGGAATTGGGCGATCACGATGAGAACGTCTCCTTCGAGCGAGTCGTGGAGAAGCTCGGCGAGAAGCGCGCCGATCAACTGCGCAAGGCCACTCTCTCCGTCTACCGCACCGCCGCGGCCCTCGCCGAGGAGCGCGGGCTGATTCTGGCGGACACCAAGCTGGAATTCGGCGTAGATGAAGACGGCACCCTCGTGCTTGCCGATGAGGTGCTCACCCCTGATTCCTCCCGCTATTGGCCGAAGGACGGGTACAAGGAGGGCGCGGTTCAGCCCAGCTTCGATAAGCAGTACGTGCGCAACTGGCTCACCGGCCCGAAGTCGGGGTGGAAGAAGTCGGATCACACCCCGCCGCCGGCCCTGCCCGGCTCCGTGGTGGAGGCCACCCGGGAGCGCTATATCGACGCCTATGAGCGGGTATCGGGTAAGAAGTTCTCCGAGTGGATTGGCACCTGCGTATAGCAGCGTTCCCATCCCCGCCACGGCCGAAGAGGCCTGCGTAGCCTAGCCTAAGTATTTTTCACCACAAGCCGAGAGTGTTCTACGCTCTCGGCTTTTGTGTTCTCGCAGTTCGGCAGGGGGTGTGATGGAAGAGTCACCTACCACACCTAGCCAACTTAGCTAAGCCTATGGTAGCATTCACGAGTTCTATCAAATGGAACGCAGCGTTGCTGAGTTTATTTTTGCTGAGCGTGGCTTTTAGGTGTCAACGCAGGGCGGGGAGTGCCCGCGTGATGGCGTGGGTGTGAAGGGCGCTGCGTTCACACAAGTACCTGCAGGAGGAACTTCATGAGACGTGTGCGTAGTGTGGCACTCGGTCTAATCGCCACCGCTAGTCTCGCGCTGAGCGCCTGCGCCGGAGGAAACGGCGCCGACTCGGAGGCAGAGAAGGAAAGCACCACCCCAGAGGACACGGCGGTGACTGTCACCGACGTGAAGGGCCGGACCGTCACCTTCAACGAGCAGCCGGAGCGGGTGATCCTCGGCGAGGGCCGTGCCCTCTTCGCCACCTCGATTTTGAATAATGAGGACCCAATCGACCACGTGGTGGCGATCGGTAGCGACCTGACCAAGGGCGCTCCCTCCTTTAAGAAGCGCCTCGAGGAGTCCGTGCCCGAGGTCAACGAGTTGCCCGAGATCGGCAATATGGCCAAGGGCGATGTCACCGTGGAGAATCTGCTCTCCTTCGAGCCGGACGCGCTGGTGATGACCGCTGACCACTATGATGCGGTCTCCACCACCGGCATGTTGGACAAGCTCGATCAGGCCGGCATCAAATACATTGTTACTGACTTCCGCCAGCATCCGCTGGAGAACACCACCAAGTCCGTGGCCGCATTGGGTGAGCTCTTCGACCACGAGGACGCGGCCGAGAAGTTCAACAAGGACTGGCAGGACACCATCGACCGCCTCAAGGAGAAGACCAAGGACATCCCCGATGAGGATCGTCCCACCACCCTGCTGTGGCGCGCCGCTGGTCTGAAGGACTGCTGCGCCACCGTGTCCAAGTCCAACCTGGGCGAGTTCATCAACGTCGCCGGCGGCAAGAACCTCGGCGATGAGATCCTCGACACCGAGTCCGGCGATATCACCGCAGAAAAGGTGATCGCCGAGGCACCGGAGGCGATCATCGCTACCGGCGGTTCTTGGGGCGCCGACGTCACCGGCTCCAAGGATGATGCCACCAAGCAGGCTATCCCGCACGTGGAGCTCGGCTATTTCGCCACCGAGGAAAAGGCTCAGGAGACCCTCGCTGGCCTGCTCGCCACCAATGGCTTCGACCAGCTGGAGGCCCCGAAGCAGGGACACCTCTACGGCGTGTGGCACCAGTTCTATGATTCGCCGATGAACTTCCTCGCCCTAGAGCAGTTCGCTGCATGGCTGCACCCAGAGCTCTTCAAGGATGAGGACGTAGCGGCCCACTGGAAGCAGGCCCACGAGGACTACCTGCCCTTCGAGGCATCGGGCGTGTTCTTCGTCAAGCACAACAAGTAGGCACCTACCCACTTTTCGCGGCGCAGTCGGCTCACGGCTGCGCCGCCGTGTACTCAGGGACATTATTCATGACCTCACGCGTGCAAGATTCCAGCACGACACCTCCCACGAACACCGCCGCCGACGCAGAGAACAAGGATGCGTCTGCCCGCCCCACCCCCTTTACCAGCACGGAGGTAACGGCCCAGCTGGTGCGGCAGCACCGCGCCACCACCGTCAAGCGCTGGCTGATTATCGCCCTCCTCGTGGCCGTGGCCATCATCGGCTTCATCGCCGCCACCGTGGTCGGGCCCACCAACTTGGGCGCGCGCGGAGTGGTGCTCGGCCTCATCAACCCCGGCTCGCTGAATAGCCAAGACCACACGGTGCTCTATAGTCTGCGCCTGCCGATGTCGGTGATGGCGCTGCTGGTGGGCATCGTGCTCTCGGTGGCTGGTGCGCAAATGCAAACCATTCTGGGCAATCCGCTGGCCGAGCCCTTTACCCTTGGTATCTCCGCCGCCGCGGCCTTCGGCGGTGCCGCCACCATCGTGCTGGGCTGGGTGATCATCGACCAACCCCAGTTCAACCTCGCCATGGTGGCGTGGGTATCGGCGATGGTCGCCACCTTCGTGATCGTCGGCGCCTCTATCTGGCGTGGCGCCAGCGCCGAAACCATGATCCTGCTCGGCATCGGCCTCGTATTCCTCTTCCAGGCCCTGCTGGCACTCATCCAATACCGCGCCTCCACCGAGGCCCTACAGCAGATCGTCTTCTGGTCCATGGGCTCAATGACCCGCGCCACCTGGGCCGGCAACCTAGTGCTCGCCATTGTGGTGGTCATCAGCACCCCCATCTTCGTCCTGCTGTCCTGGCGACTCACCGCATTAAAGCTTGGCGACGCCCGCGCCCAGGCAATGGGCGTGAACGTCCAACGCCTCCGCGTGGGTGTGCTGGTGCTGTGCTCCCTCATGGCCGCCACCGCTGTAGCCTTCTCCGGAATCATCGGCTTCGTCGGCCTGGTGGGCCCGCATATCGCCCGCATGCTCGTGGGCGAGGACCAGCGCTATTTCATCCCCGCCTCCGCCGCCGCGGGTGCCGTGATGCTCTCTGTATCGCACGCGGTGAGCATGCTCATCATCCCCGGTGTGGCCGTGCCCATCGGCATCATCACCGCCCTAGTGGGCGTGCCCTTCTTCATCACCCTCATCGTGACCAAGAGGAGGAACCTGTGGTGACCACCCTGAACCTCAACCACGTATCGGTGCGCTATGGCCGCAGCGTGATCGTGCCCGGTTTCGATTGCGAACCGCTGCACGCTGGAGAGCTCACCGCCCTGCTCGGCCCCAATGCCGCCGGTAAGTCCACACTGCTCAAAGCAATCTCCGGGGTGAATAAACACCGCGGAAGTGTGGTGCTCGATACGGGAGCGGAACGCTTCCAGGGGGCCAGCCTGCGCCGGCACGTGGGCTATGTGCCCCAGGATTTGCCCAGCACCGCGGCGCTTCACGCCTTCGAGACGGTGCTCATCGCGGCGCGCCGGGCGAGCACCACCACCGGCAAACCGGAGGAAGCGGCCGCCGCCACCATGGAGCGGCTGGGTATCGCGGATCTGGCGCACAGCTATCTCGGCGAGCTCTCCGGCGGCCAGCGGCAGCTGGTGGCCGTGGCCCAAGCCCTAGTGACCTGCCCAGATGTGTTGGTGCTCGATGAGCCCACGAGCGCCCTTGATCTGCACCGACAGCTCTTCCTGCTGGATCTCGTGCGGGAGTGGGTGCGCGAGCACCACGCCATCGGCCTGCTGGCGATTCACGATATTAACCTTGCTGCCCGCTACTCGGACCGCCTAGTCGTGATGCAACAAGGCGAGCTGCACGCCGATGGTGCCCCCGACGCGGTGCTCACCCCAGAACTCATCCAGAACGTCTACGGGGTGCATGCCGAGGTATTCGAGCGTGGCGGGATGCGAATGGTGCAACCGCTACACGCGCTCGAGCACGAGGAACTGGCGCCGCATGTATAGTCGGTGACATCACGACCGACGGAAGGACAGTCATGGGTATCACCGAAATTTTGCTCATAGCCCTATCCCTGCTTCCGTTCATCGCGGTGCTCTACGGGCTCTACTGGATGGCCACGAAGCTCAACTCGATTGAGAAGAAGCTCGACGAGAGTCTCTCCCGGCGCTAAACAGCGCTAAACAGCGCCCCCACCGGCTCGCTAGAGTGTGGACTGGGCGGTGCGGGGGAAGCAGGGAGGCGTCGATAAGCGTGGGCAGTCACCGGCGGGGAAGGGGACTGGGCCTCATTTGTAGAATGTAGGGTTATGACCGTACAGCCCCCTGTCGCTGACATCCGACCGATCACCCGCACCCACCATGGCCGCAGCTTTGTGGACAACTATGAATGGATGCGGGAGAAAACCGCCCCCGAGACGATCGAGTATCTCAACGCGGAAAACGCCTATACCGAGCAGGAAACCGCGCACCTAGCACTGCTGCGCGAGGCGATTTTCTCCGAGATCTCCTCCCGCATCAAGCAAACCGACATGTCCGTGCCCTCACGCACGGAGAAGTACTGGTATTTCGGCCGCACCGAAGAAGGCAAGTCCTATGGGCGCTCCTGCCGCATCCCCGTGGAGGACGACTCCTGGACTCCGCCGGAGATCCACCCGGACAGCCCGCATCCGCACGAGGAAGTAGTGCTGGACATGGACGCCCTCGCCGAAGGCCATGACTTCTTCTCCCTCGGAGCGATGGTCGCCACCCGCTCCGGGCGCTATGTGGCCTATTCCACCGATACCAGCGGCGATGAGCGCTTCGAGCTCGTGATCAAGGACCTCAGCACGGGCGAGCTGCTCTCGGATCGTATCGCCGACACCTTCTACGGGGCGTTGTTCTCCGAGGATGAGCGCTATATTTTCTACACCCGCGTCGATGAGGCCTGGCGCCCCGACTCGGTGTGGCGTCACGAGATCGGCACCGACGCTGCCGCGGATGTGCGCATCTTCCACGAGCCGGACGAGAAGTTCTGGGTGAGCATCGGGAAAACGCGCTCCAATAAGTATCTGGTGATCGATGATTCCTCCAAGCTCACCTCCGAGCAATGGGTGTGCCCGATGTCTGATCCCACCGGCGAGTTCACATGCCTTATGCCCCGCACCCCCGGCGTCGAGTACGGGGTGGATCACGCCGTGGTGGGCGGCGAGGACCGCTGGCTGGTGCTGCACAACGCCACCGGCCCCAACTTCGCGCTGGCCTGGGCCCCCGTGGGGGAGCTGAATACGGTGGAGGACCTCCATGAGCTGCTGCCGCACCGCGAGGACGTGCGCCTCGAGGGCGTGGACTGCTTCGCTGAGCAGCTGATTCTCAGCTATCGCAGCGCGGGACTGGCGCGGCTGGCCATTATGTCCGTGGACGGCGCCGACTTCGGGGATTTCGAGCCGATCGAGTTCGATGAGGAGCTCTACTCCGCCGGGTTCGGCTCCAATGCGCTGTGGCACGCCCCGGTGCTGCGCATGGGCTATAGCTCCTACACCACGCCCACCCAGGTGCTGGACTATGTGGTGGCCACCGGCGAGCGCATCGTGCGCAAGGAGCAGGAGGTGCTCGGCGGCTATGAGCGCGATGACTACACCGCGACGCGGGAATGGGCCACCGCCAGCGATGGTTCGCGCATCCCGATTTCGCTGATTCGTCGTGCCGATCTGGACCTTTCCCAGCCTCATCCGACCATGCTCTACGGCTATGGCTCCTATGAGATGTCGAATGAGCCGGGCTTTTCTGTCTCCGCGCTATCGTTGATGGATCGGGGCATGGTGATCGCCATCGCCCATATTCGCGGCGGCGGCGAGATGGGGCGCGCCTGGTACGACGAGGGCAAGATGCTGAAGAAGATGAACACCTTCACCGACTTCATTGCCTGCGCCGACTACCTACTCGATTCCGGCATGACCACCCCGCAGCAGCTGGTGGCCCAGGGCGGCTCCGCGGGCGGGCTGCTCATGGGCGCGGTGGCCAACCTCGCCCCTGAGAAGTTCGCCGCGATCCAGGCGATTGTGCCCTTCGTGGATCCGCTGACCTCCATTCTCATGCCGGAGTTGCCGCTCACCGTGACCGAGTGGGAGGAGTGGGGCGATCCTTTGCACGATGCGAAGGTCTATGACTACATCGCCACCTACGCTCCCTACGAGAATGTGTGCGCCCAGAACTATCCCAATATCATGGCGATCACCTCGCTCAATGACACCCGCGTGCTCTACGTGGAGCCGGCGAAGTGGATTGCGAAGTTGCGCGCTACCGCGACCGGCGGTCAGTTCCTGCTCAAGACCGAGATGGTTGCTGGTCATGGCGGTGTCTCCGGTCGCTACGACAAGTGGAAGCAGACCGCCTTCGAATACGCCTGGGTGCTCGATCAGGCGGGGGCGGCCTAGCATGGAGCTTTTCGACGCCATCTCCCGGCGCCGCGATGTGCGGGCCGAATACACCGGCGAGCGTATCGACGCCGACTCGCTGCGCCGTATTCTCCGCGCCGGCCATGCGGCCCCCTCGGTGGGTAACTCCCAGCCTTGGGACTTTGTGGTGGTGCAGGATACGGCCCGTCTCGAGGCCTTTGCTGCGCACGTGGCCGAGCGCCGCCGCGCCTTCGCGGACTCGCTGCCGGCAGAGCGCAAAGAGGTATTCAATCCCATCAAGATCGAGGGGATTCGCGAGTCCGGCACTGGGATTGTGGTGACCTATGATCCGGAGCGGGGTGGGCCGCATATTTTGGGCCGCCACACCATCGATGAGACCGGGTTGATGAGCGTCGCCCTCGCCATTGAGAACATGTGGCTCGCTGCGACCGCGCTGGGGCTGGGTATGGGCTGGGTGAGCTTCTATGAGGAGGACTTTCTGGCCGACTTCGTGGGCTGCACGGGCCGCCAGCGCCCCGTGGCCTGGCTGTGCGTGGGGCTGGTGAGCCACCTCGAGGAGGTGCCGGATTTGGTGCGCTTCGGCTGGAACCATGGCCGCAGCCTCGACGACGCCGTCCACCAGGAGCGCCTGCCCTAGCGGCCTGAACCTGAGGCTGCTCGCGCTGCGGGCACGGCGCTGAGGTGCGATAATCGCGCTATGCATTCCACGCTGCTGGTTTCACTCACCTCGGTTTTCGCTAGCACCATCGACGATGCGGCCGCATTTGTGGAGCGGTGCCAGTGCCGAGATCTGCCGGTGTCCATTCTGGTGGCGCCGCGGATCGAGGAGTGGCGGCTGAAGCGCGATCGCGCCGCCCAAGAGTGGCTGCGCGACTGCGCCGAGCAGGGCCATTCCCTCGTGCTCAACGGATTCGATGCCTCGGTGCAGGGCCGCCGCACCGAGTTCGCCACTCTGCCTGCCCACGAGGCGCGGCTGCGGCTCCGTGGGGCGCTGCGGCTGATGGACGATGTCGGTTTCGAGCTCGACCTCTTTGCCCCGCCGCGCTGGCGCATGTCCACCGGCACCCTGCAGGTGCTTCCTGAGCTGGGGTTTCGCGGTGGTGCCTCCACCAAAGGTATCTACGATTTTCAAACCGGTGACTTCGTGCGCACCCGCAATCTTTCCGTGGGTGAAGGCTATGGCAGTGTCTCCTGGTGGCGCAGCAGCATCGTCAAGGCCGCCCGCCGCGGCGCCGCCCGCGGCAATACAGTCCGACTGTCTATCTCCGCCCGCTCGCTGGCGAAACCGGGGGCGGAACGCGACTTTTTCCACGCCATCGACGCCGCCACCGGCTATGGTGCTGAGCCGCACACCTATCGCAGTATCCTCGATCGTTCCTGTGCGTAGGCTGGAAGCATGAGTACTTTTTATGACATTCCCGTGACCACGATCGATGGCAAAAAGACCACCATGGGCACCTGGGCTGGCCATGCCCTACTGATTGTGAACACCGCCTCCGAGTGCGGGCTCACCGAACAATACGAGGAGCTGCAGGAGCTCTTCGAGGAGTACATGATGCGTGGCTTCTATGTGATCGGCATGCCCTGCAATCAATTTGGCGAGCAAGAGCCGGGCAGTGATGCCGAGATCGCCGAGTTCGTGCGCCAGGAATTCGGAGTGGAGTTTCCGATGCTCGCTAAGGCCGATGTGAACGGTGAGGAAGCGCATCCGCTCTTTGCACACCTGAAGGAAAAGACTGGGGGAGAGGAGATCTCATGGAACTTCGAGAAGTTCCTCGTGGATGACTCCGGCGAGGTCAGCGGCCGTTTCGGACCCAAAACCGAACCCTATGACAACGATCTCATTGCGGCACTCGAAGAGATTCTTCCCATATAGATACGGTCCTTTTTCTACCAGCAGATTTGCAATAACGGAGCCTTAGTGAAAAAGTGGGTGCTAGGAGAGTTTCCCGCCGGGAAACTGATTGCTCCCAACTGGAGGCAATCCCCCAAGGATCTGTTTGAAAGAAAGGCGTGTTTTGAGATGACTCACGTACACGAGAACCACGATCACGAGCACGGCGAGGACTGCGGCCACACTGCCTTCACTCACGGCGATCACACCGACTACGCCCACGACGGCCACATTCACCGCAAGGTCGATGGCCAGTGGGTCGAGTGTGAGCAGGATGCTCACACCGTTCACGAGGGTCACGACCACGAGCACGGCGAAGGCTGTGGCCACGAGGCCGTGAAGCACGGCGATCACGTGGACTACATCCACGATGGCCACCGCCACGCCAAGCACGGCGATCACTGGGACGATCACTAAACATCGTTCCGACGCGGGCCGCTAAACCCTGCGTCGAATCGCTAGTTTACGTACACGCTTTAACCGGCACCTACCACGGGTAGGGGCCGGTTTTTGCTGTATATGTCCAGCTTATGGCTGGTGTTGCGGTGGGGTGCCAGGGGCCTAGCACTATGGCGGAATAAGGGGCTTATATCTCGGAGGCGCGCCCACCACAACCCAACCCGCAGCTCAGCCGACACGGCTAAAACGCACCAAGGCCGTGGTGTCCTGCTTATTCCCACCCGGCGAGCGGCGGAGTGTAGAGCTCCGCGAGACAGCCGTCGCTTTCGAAAACCACCAGTAGTCGCTCGTCCACTCGGAGGGCGTCGCTATAGCCGAAACTGCCGGTGGTGAGCGGGATGGTGCTGCCATCAATCATGTTGCTCAGCGCACCGGCACGGCGCTGCTGCTTATCGCGAGGGTGCAATAGCCACGGCCCGAGCTGGGTGCCATTGCAACCGGGATCCTCCAGCTCGCGCACCTGCACTGGGCTAAAGTGCAGGCCATCCTCGCTTGTTGCCCAACAGCGTCGTCCCGCGCCGCGCCCCTCGAAGCCCTGTACGCGGGCGTTGAGCACAATGCGCCCCCGATATATTGACAGGCTGGTTTCGTCCAGACTGAGCTCAGGATGGGCAATCGACTCGGAACAGGCACGAACGTCGGTGCCGACCACGTGCGCGATGCGGATATGGGTGCGTTCGCCCTGCCGCACCACATAGGGCACCAGTGCCGCGCCGTCCCACGTGATAGTGGAACCCGAGGTGGCGAATAGGGCATCGGCCTCCCAGTGCTCATAGAGCTCGTCGAGTCTGCGGTGGACCAGTTCTTCGGGATTGGGGCCGCTGGCCACCCACGGCTCGAGGCGCGGGCCGTGCCGAGTCGAAGAGATATAGGACACGGGGCCGCTGACCGAGGCATAGGCCACCGTCAACCGTCCCTGGCTCGAAGCCGCACAGGCATCGCTGGATACTGCCGGCCCGCCCTGCAGTGTGCGGGGCGAGGACCACTGCCCGGCGGAGCTGCGGTGGAGATATGCCAGCCGATTGGGATTGGGTAGATCCGAGGCCTTTACTTCGCCATTGAAGTCCGAGCCCACGCCGTGTGGGGGCCGGGGGCGTTGATCGAAGAAGCAATACAGAGTGTCGTTATGGCGCACGAGGGCGGGAATGCGAACCTCCCCATCGGCGGTAGGGGAGAGGATTCGACGAGAATCTGGCACTGTTTCATTGTGGCGCGCAGCGAGGCCGAATGACCCGATGTCGGCTGTGACGCTTCACTCCTTTCTGTAGTCCAAGAACACTAATGCCGGTTTATGTCCGAGAAAATGCAGGACACTGCCGATGGGGCGAACTGGCCGGGGTCAGCTGCGTGTGTGGGGCCAATGAGCGGGGTGCATAGCTTTTCCTATAGATAGAAATAAGGGGGCCGTGAGCTGCGAAAACTCTAAATAGATGGGGTTGAATGTTGGGTTATTGACACTAGTCACCCCTCTTTAAGGGGAGCGTTGTTTGGTTGTTCATAGCGGGTGATAAAAGAGATATAGACCTCTTTTCTGTGCGTTCGTGGATTAATCACACGCACTCGACATTCCTGCTCTCATGTCCGCCATCGTGGATTCAGGGGCGGGACCATAGCTGAAAAGGATTTCTATGGAAACGTGGGAACAAACACTCGGGGCCGGGCCATTGCTCGGTATTGCCGCGGGTGCCATCGCGCTCATTCTCTTTCTCATCATCGGGCTGAAACTGCACGCATTTTTGGTGCTCATTCTGATTTCTGCCGTCACCGCACTCGCCACTGGTATCCCGGTGGCCGAGATTCCTGGGGTGATGGTCTCCGGATTCGGCTCCACATTAGGAAGCGTGGCGCTGCTGGTGGGGCTTGGAGCCATGCTGGGCCGGCTAGTGGAAACATCCGGCGGTGCTCAATCCCTGGCTGATGTACTCATCCGGCGCTTCGGTGAAGACAAAGCCCCCTTCGCGCTCGGTGTGGCGTCGCTGTTTATCGGCTTCCCCATCTTCTTCGACGCCGGTTTGATGGTCATGCTGCCCGTGGTCTTCGCCGTGGCTCGTCGCCTTGGCGGCCCGATCCTGCTCTACGGCCTGCCCGCCGTTGGCGCCTTCTCTGTGATGCACGTGTTCATGCCGCCGCACCCGGGTCCGATCGCGGCCGCAGAGTTCTATAACGCCGATGTGGGCGTCACCCTGCTCGTTGGCCTCATCATGGTGTTCCCCCTGTGGTACATCACCGGTTATGTGCTCGCGAAGGTGCTGGGCCCGAAGTACAAACTCCCCGTGCCGGAGTTACTCACCGGTGGCCCCATGGATCACGATCAGCCAGCAAAACCGGCGTCTGCGGGCTCCGTCGTTGCCCTGCTGGCTATCCCGCCGCTGCTCATCTTCCTCAACACCGGTACCTCCATGGCGGTAGCCGCAGGCTGGATTGCTGCGGATTCGCCCTTGGTGAGCATCGGCTCCTTCTTTGGTAACACCGCTATTGCCCTTTTGATTGCCACCCTTATCGCCGCCTATGTGCTGGGTGCGCGCCGCGGACTCGACCGCAGCGCCATGGAGAAGTCCCTCGATGGTGCCCTCGGGCCGATCTGTTCGGTGGTGCTCATCACCGGCGCCGGCGGCATGTTCGGTGGTGTGCTGCGCACCTCCGGTATTGGTGACGCTGTGGCGAGTTCCATGGAAGGCATCGGCATTCCCGTTATTTTCGCCTGCTTCCTTGTTGCCGTCGTGCTGCGCGTAGCACAGGGCTCGGCCACTGTGGCTCTCACGACCGCCGCCGCACTCATGGCCCCAGCGGTCGCCGCAGCTGGCTATAGCGAATGGCAGCTGGGCACCATCGTGATGGCCACTGCCGCCGGTTCCGTCTTCGCCTCGCACGTTAATGACTCCGGCTTCTGGCTTGTGGGTCGACTCATGGGCATGGACGTGGCAACCACGCTCAAGACTTGGACGGTGAACCAGACGCTCATCGGTATCGTCGGTTTCGCCTTCTCCTACGTTCTGTTCCAGATTGGAGCGCTACTCTAAATGACAACTCAGGCTAGCGGCGCGACCTCAACCCCCACCGTGCGGCACATCGTGTGCATGGGTGTCTCGGGCACCGGAAAATCGGTGGTGGGGGAGTACCTCGCCGCAGAACTTGGGGCGGTATTCGCTGATGCGGATAGCTTCCACCCGCAGGCGAATAAAGCCAAGATGGCAGCGGGTATCCCGCTCACTGACGAGGACCGCTGGCCATGGCTGGAGAATCTACGCCAGTGGATCGCCGATCAGGATAAAGATGGTGTGACCACTGTGCTCGCCTGCTCCGCGTTGAAGCGCTCCTACCGAGACATTCTCGCGGCCGGGGCCGAGGGGGTGTTCTTTTTGCACCTCGTGGCTTCAAAGGCGATCACTGCCGAACGAATGAACGCCCGCGCTGGGCACTTCATGCCGGCTAGCCTCCTCGACTCGCAACTGGCTACCCTCGAAGACCTCGCCGAGGACGAGTTCGGCGAAGAGGTATCCAATAACGGCAGCCTGGAGCAAACACAAGCCTCGGCGCTGCGTAGTATCGCCGAGCACTCGCCCGAGGCGACGCATTAGCGTGTTAGCCGCTGCCCGCCTAGAGCGGCGGGCGAGAGATACAGAACAACCCCCGAATCCCAGTTTCTGCTGAGACGGGGGTTGTTGTGTGCCAGTAGGCGGGCGTCGATAAGCGCCTCCGGTGTCGGTAGCGCCACATAACGCGAAATGCCGCGTTCCGACTGTGCGGGGACGCGGCGGTGAGGTGAGAGACTTAGCCCTCGGAGTTCAGCTCGGCGTCGACGCGCAGGATGCCTGCGCCGTCCTCACCGGCCACTGCGAGGCGATCGATGATCTCGGAGACGGTGGCCTCCTCCTCGATCTGCTCGTCGAGGAACCAGTTGAGCATCGGGCGGGAGTCGAAGTCAGAGGCTTCGTCGGCGGCACGAACGAGATCGCGGATCATTTCCGAAACCTTCTTCTCGTGCTCGAGAGCCAGCTTGAAGGCGTCGATGGGCTGGACGACCTTCATCTCCGGAACGCTGACGGTGTTGATCTGGGGAACAACGCCGCGGTTGAGTAGGTGGTTCGAGAAGCGCTCGGCGTGGCCCATCTCCTCGACGGAGTGGTTGCGCATCCAGGCAGCCATGCCGGTGAGGCCCTTGTTCTCCAGCTCGTAGGAGAGCTGGAGGTAGATCATCGAGGCTTGAATTTCAGCCGTGGTCTGGTCGTTGAATTTCTTTGCGAGGTCCTGTGGAAAAGTTGTCATGCTTCAAATAGTAGCACCACACACCCACTGATGTTTAATTCACTGCCCGCTTCACTAGCTTTTTAAAGTATGGTTTACCTGCATTTTCTATGTTAGTAAAGCCTAATGTAAATACGTCTAACGTACTGATGGACGTAAATAAAATATTTATTAAGACCTTTATTTGCCGGACAATCGGGGATGGTCAATATTGTTTGTGTATTTCTCTATGTCGGTATTCACATGAATCTATATGTCGGGCGGGCGCGAAGAAGGTGAGCCTTGCTCTCTCACCGAACGGGGGTAGCGCGGCGGCAAGAGTGGGGTATGGGGTGTCGATATCGTTGATAGGCAGTGTCCTGCACCGGACCGAAGCCGGCGCTGGGGGAGGGGGCGAATCGGCGCCCAGCGGTAGTGCGTGAGGGGCGTGCGGGGGTTAAGCTAGGTGCTCTAATTGTGGCGCGCGCGAGCGCCGCCACTGTTATAGCACCGATTGTTGTAGGTCCTCCATGCGCAACGCCGTGTCCCCGCTTCTATCTATTGAGGCGGGTACACGGCGTGGGCGCTCACGTGTCGCGCGTAGGCGCGACGTTGCTAGATAAGAAGGGAAAGAAACCATGGCGGTTCATCCTGAAGCCCAGACTCCCGTGCACATCACCTCGGGCGAACCTGGCCGCGCCACCCCGGTGCAAGCTATTGACTGGAACACCATCCCCGACGAGAAGGATCAGGAGGTCTGGGATCGTCTCACTGGTAACTTCTGGTTGCCGGAGAAGGTGCCGCTGTCGAATGACATCAAGAGCTGGAGCACACTCAATGAGCTGGAGCAGCGCGCCACTATGCGCGTGTTCACCGGTCTCACCATGCTGGACACGATCCAGGGCACCGTGGGTGCCGTGTCGTTGATCCCCGATGCTATTACCCCGCATGAGGAGGCGGTGTACACCAACATCGCCTTCATGGAGTCGGTGCATGCGAAGAGCTACTCCTCTATCTTCATGACGCTCTCGTCCACTACGGAGATTAACGATGCCTTCCGCTGGTCTGAGGAGAATGAGAACCTTCAGAAGAAGGCTCACCTCATCTTGGACTACTACAAGGGTGATGATCCGCGGCGGAAGAAGGTGGCCTCTACACTGCTGGAGTCCTTCCTCTTCTATTCGGGTTTCTATCTGCCGATGTATTGGTCCAGCCATGGAAAGCTGACCAACACTGCCGATGTTATCCGCCTGATCATTCGCGATGAGGCCGTGCATGGGTATTACATTGGCTATAAGTACCAGCGCAACCTGGAAGCGATCACTGAGGCAGAGCGTGCGGAGTTGAAGGAGTACACCTTCGACTTTCTCTACGACCTCTACGAAAACGAGATCGAGTACACCGAGGATCTCTACGATGATCTCGGCTGGACTGAAGATGTCAAGCGATTCCTGCGCTATAACGCCAATAAGGCGCTGAATAATCTTGGCTATGAGGGGCTCTTCCCAGTCGATGAGACGCGAGTGTCGCCCGCTATTCTCTCCGCGCTCTCGCCGAACGCCGATGAGAACCACGACTTCTTCTCCGGCTCCGGCTCGTCCTATGTGATCGGCACCGCCGAATCCACCACGGACGATGACTGGGACTTCTAAGTCTTGGGAGGCTTGCTCGGGCGCGTCGATCAGTGCCATGCTTATCGACGTGTACCTATCGGCCGAGCTAACCCCCCTTTAGGTGTAGCCTCTCCATAAAAAGTGTGTTCGACGTCACTACCCCTAAGCATTTTCTTAGGTAGGGCGGCGATCGGCGCAGCGGAAACCCCATTCTGGTTCCCAAAAGTGGTGGTAACCGCTAAGGTAGGGGCAAGTCCAGATCCTAGGAGGACTGGCAGAAAAACTTATACTTCCCTTAAGATACGGAGTGTATGAACGTCGGCGGTGGGGGTTTATCTCTCAACGCCACCTAGTCAGGAGGAAATTATGACCGCTGTAGCGCCACGGGTCGACCAACCGGTCGCACCCACGCGGCCTGCGCCTACAGGTCACGCTCGCAAGGGTAATCTGGCCTGGCGGATGCTAACCACCACCGACCACAAGGTCTTGGGCATCATGTACATCATCGTGTCCTTCACCTACTTCTTTGTCGGCGGTTTGATGGCACTGCTTATCCGTACAGAGCTCTTCGAGCCTGGCCTTCAGATGCTGTCTAATGAGCAGTTCAACCAGCTGTTCACCATGCACGGCACGGTGATGCTGCTGCTGTACGGCACGCCCGTCGTGTGGGGCTTTGCCAACTACGTCATGCCGCTGCAAATCGGTGCGCCGGATGTTGCCTTCCCGCGCCTGAATGCCTTCGGCTTCTGGATCACCACCGTCGGTGGTCTCGTTATGCTCGCCGGATTCCTCACCCCTGGTGGTGCTGCGGACTTCGGCTGGACCATGTACTCGCCGTTGAATGACGCCATCCACTCCCCGGGCATCGGCTCGGACTTCTGGATCGTGGGTGTGGGCGCCACCGGTGTCGGTACCATTGCCTCGGCTATCAACATGCTCACCACCATCCTGTGCCTCCGCGCACCGGGTATGACCATGTTCCGTATGCCGATCTTCACCTGGAACATCTTTGTTACCTCGGTGATCGCACTGCTGATCTTCCCGCTGCTGACTGCAGCTGCTCTGGGCGTTCTTTATGATCGCAAGCTGGGCGGCCACATCTACGCTCCGGGTAACGGCGGCGCCCTGCTCTGGCAGCACCTCTTCTGGTTCTTCGGCCACCCTGAGGTGTACGTGCTGGCCCTGCCGTTCTTCGGTATCGTCTCCGAGATCGTGCCGGTGTTCTCCCGCAAGCCTATGTTCGGCTACGTCGGCTTGGTCTTCGCTACCCTCTCCATTGGCGCCCTGTCCATGGCGGTGTGGGCCCACCACATGTTCGTCACCGGTGCCATCCTGCTGCCCTTCTTCTCCTTCATGACGTTCCTCATTTCGGTTCCGACCGGCGTGAAGTTCTTCAACTGGGTGGGCACGATGTGGCGCGGTCACATTTCGTGGGAGACCCCGATGATCTGGACCATGGGCTTCCTGGTGACCTTCCTCTTCGGTGGTCTGACCGGCATTATGCTGGCCTCCCCGCCGCTGGACTTCCACATCTCTGAGTCCTACTTCCTCATTGCTCACTTCCACTACACCCTCTTCGGTACCATCGTGTTCGCATCCTGCGCTGGTGTGTACTTCTGGTTCCCGAAGATGACCGGTCGTATGCTGAGCGAGGGCTTGGGCAAGATCCACTTCTGGCTCACCTTCATCGGCTTCCACGGCACCTTCCTAGTTCAGCACTGGCTGGGCAACATGGGTATGCCGCGTCGTTACGCCGACTACCTTGAGTCCGACGGCTGGACCACCCTGAACCAGGTCTCCACGGTGTTCTCCTTCGTCCTGGGGCTGTCCGTGATCCCGTTCATCTGGAACGTGTTCAAGTCCTGGCGCTACGGCGAGATCGTCACCGTCGACGATCCGTGGGGTTATGGCAACTCCCTGGAGTGGGCAACCTCCTGCCCGCCCCCTGGCCACAACTTCACCTCGCTGCCGCGTATCCGCTCCGAGCGCCCAGCGTTCGAGCTGCACTACCCGCACATGGTTGAGCGCATGCGCAAGGAAGCACACGTGGGTCGCCACTAGGCACCACGTTCGAGGGACACAACCTCCTAGAAACCTCCTCGACTAAGGCGTTACCGTCTGGATCCACCTCCAAGGTGGCCGGGCGGTAGCGCCTTTTGTGCGTTGTGCACCTTGGCCATTCGCCCCCGTATGGGCCTAAAAGGCGGGTAGTCGCGGCATAACTTCAGGAAAACAGCGTCCAAGCGGGTAGCGTGAGGAATTTGTCAGAGCCATTAGCCCGCCTTCCATGCGCCCATAGCGCCTTGGGAGGGGCATCGATATCTCGGAGGACAGCAACTACCGTGACCACCCCGGCGCTTGCCACCAACACCACTAGCGATATTTCCACCACCCTTCGGGAGGGGCTCACACCCGCCGTCATGACTGTCACGGGTCCCGACCGTTCCGGAGTGACCGCCGCCTTCTTCCGTGTGCTTGCCGCCCATCGCGTGCAGCTCTTAGACGTCGAGCAGTCCCAGTTCCGGGGCCGCCTATCACTGGCCGCACTCGTCGGCTTCAATGTGGACAATGAAGAGATGCTGCGCGTCGGACTCACCGAGACCATGCGTGCCTATGGCATGCAGATCACCGTGGAAGTCAGCGATGCACTCTCACCCACCCGCCCCATGTCCACCCACGCGGTCGTGGTGCTCGGCTCTCCAGTGACGGCACAGCATATCTCGGCCATCGGCCAAACTCTGGCGGACTATGGCGCGAATATCGACACCATTAGGGGCCTGTCCGACTATCCCGTCACCGGAATCGAGCTGCTCGTCAGCGTGGCCAACCCCGAGCCCGGTGGCGGCGTCAGCCTGCGCAAGGCACTCGCGGAACTCACCGCCTCCTTGGGCATTGATATTGCGATCGAACGAGCGGGGCTACAGCGCCGCTCCAAGCGACTCATCTGCTTCGACTGCGACTCCACCCTCATCACCGGCGAGGTCATCGAGATGCTTGCTGCCCACGCGGGCAAAGAGGCCGAGGTCAAGGACGTCACCGATCGGGCAATGCGCGGCGAGTTGGACTTCGAGGAATCCCTGCGGGAGCGCGTCGCCGTACTCGAGGGACTGGATGCCTCCATCATCGACGAGGTGGCCCGCGATATTCAGCTCACCCCCGGTGCCCGCACCACCATCCGTACCCTCAAGCGTATGGGCTACCGGGCGGCAGTGGTCTCCGGCGGCTTCATCCAAGTGCTGGAGAACCTCGCCGCGGATCTCGATCTGGATTATGTGCGCGCCAATACCCTCGAGATCAAGGACGGGAAACTCACCGGCAAGGTGATCGGGGAGATCGTCGACCGCGCTGCCAAGGCGCGCTTGCTGTCGGAGTTTGCCGCCGACGCTGGGCTGCAGATGCACCAGACCGTGGCCGTGGGCGATGGCGCCAACGATATCGACATGCTCTCTGCCGCCGGTCTCGGTATTGCGTTCAACGCCAAGCCGGCGCTCAAGGAGATCGCCGACACCAGCGTGAACCACCCGTATATGGATGAGATCCTGCATATCCTCGGCATTTCACGCGAAGAGATCGATTCCGAGGACCTCGCAGAGGGCACGTTCCGTCGCGTGCCGCTTCCCACTCACAGCTAGTTCTTCTATTCGTATGAGCGATATCCCCGATAGCTTCCGCGTCGCCCATGCGCGGCTCGCTGCTCTCAGTGAGCCGCGGCCGCCTCATCACGAGGATCCCTCCGATCCCTCTACGGTGCAGGCGATGCCGATCGTGCTGCACATGCCCAAGAATGAGCGACCGGATCGGTTGAGTCTGTCTGCGGCGGCAGCAATGGCCGTCGTGGCGTGCTGCCTCGACGAGCGCGCCGGCGGCGATACCGCCTACGCTGCGGGGCTCGCGGGCTGGTACGGTGCCAGGATCCGCAAGGTATCGCGCCGCGCTCGGAATATCCATTGGCGGCGCGCCCAAGAGGTACCTGGGGTGACGTGCAGCGTGAACGGCGCCCACGCACGGGCCTGTGTACCCTCGGCCATCGCAGACACCGATCCGATGATTGCGAAACTGCAGATCGACGGAACTGATCTCCCCTCAGTGGAGGAGGAGCCGCCGCTGCGGGATGTGCCCCTGATAGCAGTGGATCGGGATTTGCAGATGAGCGTCGGCAAGCAAACTGCGCAAGTGGGGCACGCCTCCATGCTGTTGGCTGCGGCGCTACCCGTGGAGGACGCCTGGACGTGGGCGCGCACGGGCTTCGAACTGCAGGTCCGTGAGCTGCCCCGGCCGCACTTCCGTGAGTTCTGCGCCCAGCCCGGCGCCGTCGAGGTGGCCGATGCTGGGTTTACAGAGGTGGCGCCAGGGTCTGTGACCGCCGCTGCTATCTACTAGTTTCCACTAGTGCAGTTCTCGTAGTGCATGCGCTACCGTTGTGGCATGACCTACCCCCAGAATCCTTATGGCGGACAGCCGGATCCGAACTTTAACGCGTACAACGGTTACGGCCAGACTGGCGGAACCCAACCCCTCGGTTCCCCAGACTTGAGTAGCGCGCTGACCATCTCGTGGAAAGTATTCGCCCAGAACTGGGTTCCCTTGGTGTTGGGCAATCTGCTGTTCACCATCCTCTCCACGGCCATAGCAGTAGGCCAACTCGGCCTGACATCCTTTGCCACGGATGCGGGCGCCAACGAGGAGCTCACGGGCTCAGAGATCAGCAGCATGATCCTGTTTCTGTTGCTGTTTATGGCGCTGACCTTCCTCTCGAGCTTCTTCCTGTACCGCACCTCCAGCGATGCGCTCCGCGAGGGCAAGCTGTCGTTTAAGGAGTTCTTCCGGGTTGATCGTTTCCTGGGCTTCCTCGGCATCGGCCTTCTCGTAGGACTGTTCACCCTGGTTGGCCTGATACTGCTTATCATTCCGGGCCTCATCGTGGGCGTGTTGCTGTGCTTCTCCCAGATCGCTTATCTGCGTGAACCCGAGCTGGGTGTCTGGGGTGCGATCAAACGCTCCAAGGATGTTGTGAGCAAGAACGTCGGCGTTGTGCTCTTGGCACTGCTGCTCGTGATTCTCGTGAGCATGGTCGGCAGCTGGTTGCTTGTGGCCACCGTGGTCACGACTCCGTTTGTTTCCGTGTTCATGACCGTGCTCTACGAGCAGTCGCGCGGCCCGGCGGGGCTGTTCGCTGACCCCAGCTCCCCCTATGCTGGCGTCGCCACCAACGCAACGCAGCCGCAGGGCTACTACCAGCACAATGGCGGGGCCTATCCGGCCTATGGCCAGCCCGGCCAGGATGGCTATCCGCAGCAGGGCTACCCGCAGGGCGGCTACCAGCAGTACCCAGAGCAGGGCTATCCGCAGCAGGGCTACCAGCAGCCGCAGGAGGATTACTCCCAGTACAACGAGGGGGTGACTGGCTCTGGGCCGAGCAGCTGGCAGGGCTATAGCTCGACCGAGCCCACCGCGCAGCCGGGGGCGCACTCGGGATCCGAGTACCAGCATCCGGAGGGAACCTCGGAGTGGCCAGAGCAGCCGGAGGGGCGTCCCTCGCGCTTCAACGATCCCACAGATGGGGAGGATCCTCGGCCGCAGGGATAAATATCACAGTGTGGGCTTAGCCCAGCGTCGCCTACACTGAGGCCTGTGAACACTTCATCATCACGGTCCTCCGCCCGCGCGGACGCCGCACCGCGGCGCCGCACACCACGGCCCAAGCGCAATCGAGCCTGGGTGCCAGATCAGCACGGCGCTTGGGTGATGGTGATTCTTCCCTTCCTCATCGGTGTGTTCCTCGCGGGGGTGCATCCCTTGCATATTCCGCTCGCCATCGCATGGTTGAGCGGATACTTTTGTTTCTTCGCCGCCGGGCTGTTTCTCAAGGTCCGCACCGCTACCCGCGGCGATCGACGCGCTCAATACGCCACTCCCATGTATGTCTATGGGGCGATGTCGGCGCTCGCGTCCCTAATAGTGCTGGTGTTCCAGCCCCAACTCATTGCCTTCGCGCTGCTTTTCGGCCCGCTCGTGGCTATCGCCGTGTGGGAGGCATGGAATAAACGCGGCCGCTCCTTGGCCTCGGGGCTGTCGACGGTCGTGGCCTCGAGCCTGTTGATTCCCGTGGCGTGCGCCATCACGGATCAGCTCGACCGCAGTGTGTGGATCACCACCTTATTGCTGGCCCTGTATTTCGCTGGCACGGTGCCCTTGGTGAAAACACTGATCCGCGACCGCGGCAGCCGCCGCATGCTGGCTATTTCCTTGGGCATGCATGGCGCCGCTGCAGTGGTGGCGGTGGGGCTGTTCTTCGCCGGTGAGGCATCGTGGTTCACGGCCATCGTGTTCTGCCTCCTCGTGGTACGAGCAGCCGTGCTGCCCTCAATCAACAACCGCCGCATCGCCGAGGACGAGTCCCCTCTCAGCGCCAAGAAGGTGGGCCGCTGGGAAAGCCTGTGGACACTCCTCGTCACCGTGGCGATACTGCTGCCGGTTTAAGAGCGCAGTACCCGCCGCAGCGTTTTGCCCGCCGCCGAGCGGGGAATGGATTCCACAAAGCGCACCTGCCGGATACGTTCGAAAGGGGCGACGCGCTCGGCCACGAAGCGCATGAGCGCTGCTGCATCCACACCGGAAGCATCGGCCACCACACAGGCCACAGGCATCTCTTCGCCATCGTCTCCGACACCGGAGACCACGGCGCAGTCGAGGACCCCAGGGCAGCCTAGGACGATCTCCTCGAGTTTCACCGGTGAGACCTGGAAGCCGTGGGATTTAATGATGTCTTTCAAGCGGTCCACGATGAACACCTCACCGCGATCATTGGCATAGGCCATATCTCCGGTGCGCAGCCAGCCATCGACGAGCGCCCCATAAGAATCGGGCCCCGCCCCGGAATAGCCGCGCATCACCTGCGGCCCGGTAACCCATAGCTCGCCCACCTCGCCGGGCTCACGTTCCTGCAGGCTCAGCGGATCAACGATGCGCTGCTGGGTATCGCGCAGCGGCGGGCCGATAGAGTTCAGCGGCGACCCCGCCACGCAGAGGTGCGTTACCGGCGAGGCCTCGGTGAGGCCATAGCCTTGGCGGATCGGCACGCCCGTGCGCTGCATGGCGGCGCGTGCCATGGTGGACGGCAGTGAGGCCGCGCCACTAATCATCTGGGTGCAGTGGGAGAAATCAATCTCGTCCACCATGGGGTGCTGTGCCAAAAGTCGTGCCAGGGGAGGGGCGATGAAGGTTGTGTTCACCTGCCAGCGCTCGTGGTTGCGCAGGAATTCCATTGCGGAAAAAGGTGCGGTGACCACGCGGGCACGGCAGTACAGCGGCACGGTGAGCAGGGCCGTGAGCCCATAGATATGGCTCAGCGGCAGCATCGACAGGCAGGTCTCGCCCGCGACGATGCCCACTCGCTCGGCGAATTGCAGTACATTAGCGCAGAGGTTGCCGTGGGTGAGCTCCACGGCCTTCGGCGCCCCCGTCGTGCCCGAGGAAAACGGCAGGCACGCGAGATCCTGCTCGCGTGCGGCGGCGAAGTCGGCCAGTGCTGTGTGCGGTTGCTCCACGAGGGCGGCGATATCAGCGCCGCGGCGCAGCGCCAGCTGTGCCCCCGCCTCTCGGAGCTGGGCGGTGGCATCCTTGTCGGAGAGATGGTTGCCCAGAGGGGTAGCCACAGCTCCTGCGGCGAGAACAGCGAAGAAGCTTCGGGCGAAGTCGATTCCATTCGGCAGCTGAATGCCCACCACATCCCCCGCACGGACACCGCTGCTCTGGAGCGCGCCGGCAAGGTCGAGAATATCCGCGCGCAGCTGCGGGTAGCTGATACTGCGGTCGGGGTCCACCACGGCGGTATGAGAGGGGAGGGCGGCGTCGAAAAGCAATGCTGCAAGATTCATGAGCGCACCAGCCTCTGCAGCGCCCCGCGCACCACCGCCGGATCGGCGGTTTCCCACATCGGCGGCAGCGAGCGCCGCAGGAAAGAGCCATAGCGTTTGGTCACAAGCCGCTGATCCAGCACGGCCACCACACCGCGGTCGGTTACCGAACGCAGAAGCCGACCCGCGCCCTGGGCGAGCAAAAGGGCGGCGTGGGTGGCCGCGACCTCCATGAAGCCATTGCGGTGTTCGGCGTCGGCAGCCTCCTTACGGGCCTGCAAGAGCGGATCATCGGGGCGGGGGAAAGGAAGCCGATCAATCATCACCAGCGAGAGCGACCGCCCCGGCACATCGACACCCTGCCACAGGGTGAGAGTGCCAAAAAGACACGTGTTCTCGTGTTTGGCGAACTCGGATACCAGCGCCCCAATGGAGTCATCGCCCTGCAGCAGAATGTCGAAGGGCAGCACAGGGCGCAGCTTTTCGGCCGCTTCGCGGGCGGCCCGCCGCGAGGAGAACAGCCCCAGGGTGCGGCCGCCGGCAGCCATGATGAGCTCGCGCATCTCTTCGAGCGTCTGTGGCGATATACCGTCGCGGCCTGGGGCGGGCAGATGGGTGGCGCAGTAGAGAATGCCTGAGGAGCGGGTATTGAAAGGGGTTCCCGCATCCAAGCTGTCCCAGCTTCCCTGCTTCAGCCCCCAAGAGGCTGCCATCGCGTTGAAGTTGCCGCCCAGCGCCAATGTGGCGGAGGTGAGCACAACGGTGGAGGTGGCAAATAGCTTCTGCGCCAGCAGCGGCGCCACCGACAGCGGCGCCACGTTCAGCGAATCGCGCCGAGAGCTGGAGGAGAACCCAGCCGCCTCCGGAGAGGAAGCATAGGGGCGATCGAGCCACACCACATCCTGCTGCTGGGCGGGATTATCGGTGTCAAAGACCTCCATGATGCGGTCGATGGCATGCACCAGCTCGCTTACGTGATTGCCCAACGAACGCCGCTCGGCCGCAGTCTCCTGATCTTCGCCCAGCTCGCCGCCGTCGAGAGAGGAGAGCATGCTGCGGCACTGCTTGCGCACGCTCAGCAGCATTCCCGACGCCTCCTCGCTGATCTCTAACCAGCGCCCCGCGTCCTCGGCCTCGAGGGTGCGGTCCCATTCTTCGGCGAGCTCGGTGAGCTTCTGTTCCTTGCCGTCCACGCCCACCTTGCCGGCGCGGGTGGCGGTGAGTTTCAGCGCGGTCGAGGACAACGAGTTCGTGGAGACCGCGGTGATGCGCCCATCGAGTTCGTGGGCCTCGTCGATGATCACCGCATCATGCTCGGGGAGGATATCCACATCGGAGAGCGCATCAATGGCTAAGAGGGCGTGGTTGGTCACCACCACATCCACATCGGAGGCGTGGTGGCGGGCCTGCTCGGCAAAGCAATCTTCGCCGAAGGGGCAGGTGGCCGCGCCCATGCAGTCTTTTGAGCTCACACTCATCAGATTCCACACCCGGTCGCTGACCCCGATGTCGAGATCATCGCGGTCACCGGTCTCAGTCTCATTCGCCCACTCAGTGATGCGGCGCACCTGCTGGCCGAGCTCCGAGAGCTCGGTGGGCTGCTCCTCCGCCTCGTCCATCGGCAGGGAAGGGTCCTCGGCATCGAGCTTGTGCAGACAGAGGTAATTATTGCGGCCTTTAAGGATGGCGAAGGTGGGATCTCGCTCCAGCTGGGGGCGCAGGCCCTCGACGAGCGCCGGCAGATCGCGGCCCACCAGCTGCCGCTGTAGGGCGATCGTGGCGGTGGAGACGATGACGGTAGTATCGGTCTCGTGCGCATAGCGAAAGGCCGGTACCAGATAGGCCAAGGATTTGCCGGTGCCGGTGCCGGCTTGGACGGCTAGGTGCCGCTGGCGAAAGAGAGCAGAACTGACCGCGTGGGCCATCTTTTCCTGTCCCTCGCGGTGTGCCCCGCCGAGGTGCTCGACGGCTGCGCTGAGCAGGCCACTGACATCGGCCGTGGGCGAGGCGGTGCTGTCGGGGGAACTCATAACGCTCATAGTAATGAGCGCCCCATGCGGGGTGGAGAGTCAGCTCACCCGAGAACACCGCCGCGCCCGCAGTGGGGCGGCGCGGCCGGTGGTGCGCGCCTAGTTTTCGAAGCCGTAGAAGCGGGTATTCACCGCGGGTTCTCCCCGCGAGAGCGCCAGACCCTCCCACGGCAGCGACTCGATTTCTCGGGCCAGATGTTCGCGGGACTGCTTCAGCGTGGGCAGGTCATCAACGATGGCGCCGCCGCGCATCAGTGGCTGTGTCAGCTCCACGTGCTCGAGGCGTCCGGTGGCGGGGGTGTCGTGGTCGAAGGGGTAGATGATCTCCTCCACGGCGGTGCCGGTGGCGCGCCGGGTACGGATGGCACGCTTGGTGCCGCCGTGGGAGCGCTTATTGGAGGAACGCTTGGACACAGGGTGGCCGTCGACCTCCACGAGTTTGTACACCAGACCTGCGGTGGGGGCGCCGGAGCCGGTGACCACCGAAGTGCCCACGCCGAAGACGTCCACGGGATCACCGCGCAGACCGGCGATGGCGAATTCATCCAAGTCGGAGGACACCACGATCTTGGTATCGCTGGCGCCGGCAGCGTCGAGCTGGTCCCGCACCCGTCTGGTGAGCATGCCGAGATCGCCGGAGTCAATGCGCACTCCGCCGAGCTGCGGCCCGGCCACGGCGAGGGCGGTTTCTACGCCCTTGGTGATGTCGAAGGTATCCACCAGCAGGGTGGTGCCCACACCTTGGGCGGCCACTTGCGAGCGGAAGGCCGCCTCTTCATCCGGCTGGCCATTCTCGTCAACGTGCAGGAGCGTCCAGGCGTGCGCGGCGGTGCCGGAAGCGGGCACCCCGTAGCGGTGGGAGGCCTCCAGGTTTGAGGTGGCGTAGAAGCCGGCCAGATACGCAGCGCGGGTGGCGGTGACGGCCGCATATTCGTGGGTGCGGCGGGAGCCCATCTCGAGGATCGGTCGGCCATCAGCGGCGGTGACCATGCGCGCGGCGGCGGAGGCCACCGCGGAGTCCGCGTTCAGGATGGAGAGAATGACTGTCTCTAGGATCACGCATTCGCCAAAGGTGCCGCGCACCGTGAGCACGGGCGAGTAGGGAAAATACAGCGATCCCTCGTGATAGCCGTCGATATCGCCGGAGAAGTGATAGTTCCGCAGATAGTCGAGAGTCTCGGCGCTGAGGAAGTCGAGGCTGTCGAGCTGCGCTTCGGAAAACACGAAATTGGTCACGGCATCCAGCACCCGGGGTGTACCGGCCACCACGCCATAGCGGCGCTCGCTAGGGAGGCGGCGAGAGAAAACTTCAAACGTGCATTGCCGATTCACCGAGCCATCCTTGATGGCAGCTTCCAGCATGGTCAATTCATACATGTCGGTGAGCAGCGCCGAGGACAGACTTTTCAGGTTCTCGTGTTCTACCATGCCTTTACCATACGCGTTCGTGCAGCGTTTCTCGCTTATCGACGTCGTCTCCTTGGCCGCAGCTCAGCAGCTGCTCAGGTGGAGAAGTCCCGTGGACGCTGCTTTATGACTACCCTATGGAGTATGGATGCAATGAGTACCCCCTCGGCGCCGATGGCTACGCCTGAGCTCGACGAAGCGATCGATGTGGATGTCACCACCAGCGAGAATTTGCCGTGGCTGTGCATCTGCTGGGACGATCCCGTGAATCTGATGAGCTATGTCTCCTATATCTTCCACACGGTATTGGGCTACGACAAGAAACGCGCCAATGAGTTAATGATGCAGGTCCACACCGAAGGTAAGGCCGTAGTCTCCTCCGGTGAACGAGACAAAGTCGAAGCCGATGTGAAGAAACTGCACACGGCGGGCCTGTGGGCCACGATGCAGCAGGCAGGCTAAGCCGCACCGTCGTCATCGCGCCGCCGAGAACTGAGTTTGCCTCGTAATTTAAGAGAACAAGAAAGCCGAAATGGAATCCTTCAAGCGCAAGAAAGGGCTGATGCGCAGCCCAAAGTACACCGCCGTGTTTGAGCCACTCGAGCGAGAAGTGCTGGGAAATCTCACCGCCACGGTGTCGGAGGCGCTTATTCAGCGCGCCCAATCCGCGCCGAAGGATGAGCTTGAAGAGCTCGTGGGCATGACAGGCGGGCATAAAGAAGCGCCGAAGGATCCTGGGTTGGCTCGTCTCTTGCCGGATTTTGAGCGCGAAGGCGATGAGGAATTCGAGGGCGATAATTCGCTGCTGCGCTCTTTGCACGAAAACGATATTTGCCGAGACAAACTACGCAACCTGCAAGTTATTAATAGCGCCCTCGGCCCCGATGGTGGTGTGAACGTGACCGTGGACGATAGCGAGGTACACGCCTGGCTATCGGGGTTGAATGATCTGCGCCTCTATATTGCGTCTTCGGAGATGGGTAACTACGAGGGCGCGGAAGAAGAACGCGATCAACTGGTGGAGTGGTTGGGATTCGTCCAAGACTCCCTGCTCCACGCCTATATGAGCTAAGACTGTTCATCCACCCACTGCAAGGAGAGTACGAGCGCCGTGGCCGGCCGATTGTGTGATGTGGCGGGGCTTCGGGCCGCGCACTACAGCGATAGTGATACCGGAGTCACGGTAATCGTGGCCCCCGAGTCCGCCACCGGTGCGGTGGACGTGCGCGGCGGCGGCCCCGGCACCCGCGAAACCGATCTGCTGGCGCCGCATAACACCGTGGAGGCCGTGCACGCGGTCTGCCTGAGTGGGGGTTCGGCCTTTGGTCTGGCCGCGGCAGACGGAGTGATGGCCTATCTGGAGGAGCGCTCGCTCGGTTTCCCCGTGCTCGGGGAGGACAGCGAGGGCCCGCGGGTGCCGATCGTTCCCGCAGCGGTCATCTTCGATCTTCTCGTCGGTTCTGCGCAGGCGCGGCCGCGGCCACTCGACGGGTGGATAGCGGCCCACCGGGCACTCAGCGGCACCGAGTTACTCTCGGGCACGGTGGGAGCAGGCACCGCCGCGGCGGCAGGGCGGCTCAAAGGTGGCTTCGGCCAATCCTCCACGCGGGTGGGGCAGTACGTGGTGGCGGCGGGCATCGTGGCTAACCCGGTAGGAGATGTCGTCGATAAGCATGGGCGACTCTATGGGGATCCGGACGCCCCCGCCGTCGACTGTGAGGTCTATGCCACCCTCCGCGGTCCAGCCAGCAAGCTCAACACCACGATCGGGGTGGTAGCTACCGACGCGCCGCTCACCAAAGCGCAGGCCACACGGCTGGCGCTGGCCGGCCACGATGGTATCGCCCGCGCCGTGCGCCCCGCTCACTCTCCCCTCGACGGTGACACGCTTTTTGCCCTGGCGACAGGCCCGCGCACCGGAGTGGATGTCGAGCAGTTGACGCGGCTATCCGCTGCGGCCGCCGATGTAGTGGCAACGGCGATTGTGGACGCGGTGACCTCCGCCGAGTCCACGCATGGAATGCGCGCGTACCGCGATATTCTGCGCTGAGCCCACGTGGTGCCGCCGCGGCGCGTGCGTACAATCGTGAGCACACATAATCCGATGCAGCACGAGAGTGAAAAGAGTCGCCCCTCATGCCCCACGGCTATTCGAACTACTCGCACCCGACCTCCTATGGCAGCGGCGCTCAGCCCGGCCCAGCGTGGAGCCCAGCGCCGCGGCAGACAGCGCAGCCACCCCAGCGCCGCTCCCGCGGTGGTTTTGGCACCGGCCTGCGGATCGCTCTCGGCTACGTGCTCGTGATCTGGGCGGTGTTCGTCGTGCAGCAGATGGGGATACTCAACCTGTCCTGGTTCGGCATCCATCCCCGCGATACCTCCACGCTATGGCATATCCTCACCTGGTCATTTCTCCACGCCAACCTGGATCACCTCATTGGCAATACGGTGACGGGAGCGCTCTTTGCTTTTTTGGTGGGTGTCACCGGCAGGCGCACCTTCTGGGAAGTCACAGTGATAGCGGCCATCACCGGCGGGCTTGCAGCATGGTTTTTGGGCTATCCCGGCACCAACCACATCGGCGCCTCGGGAGTGATCTATGGCTGGCTCAGCTATCTCATCGTCCGGGGCGTATTCAATCGCTCTCTGCGGCAGATCATTCTCGGCGTGGTGCTGGCGTTTAGCTATTCCGGTTTCGTCTGGGGCGTGATTCCCACAGAAGCCGCGGTGTCGTGGCAGGCGCACCTCGGCGGGGCGCTGGGTGGTGTGCTCGCGGGGGCTGTGATTAGCTCCGACGATCCGGTGAAGAAGATCGCCGCTCGGCCGAACTCGAGTCTCGGCTACTAGCCCCACCGCCAGGCGCGGCAGTTCGTCTCTCTCGTCTTCGCCCGCCACTCTGTGCGTGCCTCACAGCATGATCCGCGCAGCATGATCAGCGGCGAGAGGGGGTTGTGATAGGGGGGAACCGCATACATTAAATAAGGCAAGGTTAAGACGGCCGATATGGAGGAACGATGGGTTTCTGGGTGATGCTTCTCGCCATCGTGGTGGGTGTTGTTCTCCTCGTGGCCGGAGTGCGACGCCGCACACAGTCGCCGCTGGGTTGGGTACTGGCCGTGGCGGGGCTGGTGTGTATCGGTGCGGGCATCTGGCTGGCGCTACCGCAGTAGCGGCGAGCGCACGGTGGCCAGCTGCGCAACGCAGCGCCCGCTCTGAATCACGCGCGCTCTGACCACGCTCGTGGGGCCGCTGCTAGTCTTCCCGCGCCCGCCTCGCTAGGCTTGCGTGCTGTGGGTACCAGTGAGGAACGAGACAGCGCAGAGCAGCTAATGGTGGACAATCCGTGGAACTTCCGCACCGTGGTTGATGAATTCGGCCACGAGCGAGTGCTGGCGGATCAGACCAGCAATAATGCCCCCATCGGCATCTTCGATTCCGGCTTGGGCGGGCTCACCGTGGCGAGGTCCATCGTGGACCAGCTGCCGCATGAATCGATTATCTACATTGGGGACACCAAAAACGCCCCCTATGGCCCGCAACCACTGTCGAAGGTGCGGGATCACTCCCAGCGGATCGCCGACGAGCTGGTCCGCCGCGGCTGCAAGATGATCGTGATCGCCTGCAACACCGCCACCTCCGCTTTTGTGCGGGATGCCCGCGAACGCTACGACATTCCCGTGGTGGGCGTTATTCTGCCGGCCGTCCGGCGCGCCGTCTCCACCACGCGCAATAACAAGATTGGTGTTATTGGCACCCAGGGAACCATCACCTCGGGGGCCTATCAGGAGTTTTTCGCCGCCTCGCCCCAGGTGGAGGTCACGGCCACCCCCTGCCCGCAGTTTGTGAACTTCGTCGAACGTGGAATCACCTCGGGGCGCCAGATTTTGGGGGTAGCGGAAGGCTATCTCGCACCGCTGCAGGCCGCGGGCGTCGATACTCTCGTGCTGGGCTGCACCCACTATCCCTTGCTCTCTGGGGTAATCCAGCTGGCCATGGGCGATGATGTGACGCTGGTGTCCAGCGCGGAGGAAACCGCGAAGGATGTGCTGCGGGTACTGAGCCACAGCGACAAGCTGGCCGATCCTGAGCACGCGGTGGAACGCTCCTTCGAATCCACTGGTGACCCCGCTATTTTCGCCATGCTCGCGCAGCGCTTCCTCGGCCCGCATGTGACTGAGGTCCAACACGTACAGGGTCTGTAACTTTTCAAACACCACCGCGGCTTTTTCCACATGACCGCGGGTTTAGTGGCAAAGTGATGGTATGAAGTTGACCATCATTGGATGCACCGGCAGCATGGGCGGCCTCGGGGGGCCGGCGTCGGGATATCTCCTTCAGGGCGAACGCGGACAGTCCATCATTATGGATATCGGCCCCGGTGTGCTGGCCCAGTTGATGCAGATGATCAACCCCTCCGAGGCGCATGTGGTGTTTTCTCACCTGCACGCGGATCATTGCCTCGATTTCCCCTCGCTGCTCGTGTGGCGGCGTTTCCACCCCGAGCTGGCTGCCCAAGGGCGCAATCTGTGCTTCGGCCCCAGCGATGCCGAGCTGCGGCTGGGGCGTATCTCCGCAGATGAGACCGATGGGGTAGACGATATGTCGGATACCTTTGCCTACGCCCCGTGGCGGCTGGGCGAGGCGGAGCATCTCGAGGGCATCACCATTACCCCGTTTGAGGCCATTCACCCGATCGAGGCCTATAGCCTGCGCATTGAGGAAGAAGCCACGGGGACCGTCTTCGCTTATTCCGGCGATACCAGCTTCACTAACTCCACCCTCGAGTGCGCCCGCGGCGCGGATGTCTTTTTCTGCGAGGCGACCTGGGGCTACACCTCGGAAGGCAAGCCGGAGGGGCTGCATATTTCGGGGCGCGAGGCAGGGCTGCTGGCCCGCGAGGCCGGTGTAGGCACCCTGGTGCTCGTCCACATTCCGCCGTGGGGCGATGTGGAGGGCGCGGTGCGCGCCGCCGCCGAAGAGTTCGACGGCCCCATCGTGGTTGGCGCCCCGGGGCAGGTCTATACCGGCTAGGCCCCAACGTCTGAGGGGATAAGGCGCGCCTGCGGTGTACCCTGAAGCCCATGACTACTAGCTTTCAGCGCGCAGATGGGCGCGCCCTCGATGAGATGCGTCCGGTCCGAATCACCCGTGGTTTCACCACCAATCCCGCTGGCAGTGTGCTGGTGGAGTTCGGCAATACTCGCGTGATGTGCACCGCCTCGATCGAGGAATCGGTGCCGCGTTTCAAGCGGGATTCCGGCGAAGGCTGGCTCACCGCCGAATATTCCATGCTTCCCGCCGCCACACATGACCGCATGCCGCGCGAGTCCATGCGCGGCAAGGTCAAGGGCCGCACCCACGAGATTTCCCGCCTCGTCGGGCGATCCCTGCGCGCCGCTGTGGATTTGTCCCAACTGGGCGAGAACACGATCTCCATCGACTGCGATGTGCTCCAGGCCGATGGCGGTACCCGCACCGCCGCAATCACCGGGGCCTATGTGGCGCTTGCCGACGCCATCTCGGTGCTGCGCGAGCGTGGCGTGCTCAGCGGTGACCCGCTGCTGCCGCCGGTGGCCGCTGTCTCGGTGGGCATCATCGATGGCCACGTGTGCCTCGATCTGCCCTATGAGGAGGATTCCCGCGCCGATGTGGACATGAACGTGATCATGACCGAGTCCGGAGAGTTCGTAGAAATCCAGGGAACCGGCGAGCACAACACCTTCAGCCGCGCGGAAGTCACCGCCATTTTGGACATGGCGGAGAAGGGCTGTCGCGAGCTCATCGACGCCCAAAAGCACGCCCTTCAGGCCTAGCAGAGACGATCAAAGGAGTGATGCGATGCTGCTGCATGTAGCTACTCACAACCCCAAGAAACTCGTCGAGCTGCGCCGTGTCTTGGATGTCGCAGGCGTTGAGAACTGCGAGCTGGTGACCTCCGAGGACCTGCTTGGTTATGAGGAGCCGGTAGAAGATGGCCGCACCTTTGCCGATAACGCGCTGATCAAAGCCCGCGCCGGGGCCAAGGCCACCGGCGAGGTGACCTTGGCCGATGATTCCGGTTTGTGCGTGAAGGAAATGAACGGCATGCCGGGTGTGCTCTCTGCCCGGTGGTCCGGTGAGGGCGATGATGACGCCAACAATGAGCTGCTGTTGAAGCAGATGAAAGACGTTCCCCTGGGGCGCCGCGACGCCAGCTTCGTGTCGGTGTGCGCCATCGTCACCCCAGAGGGTGAGGAGTTCATTGAAAAGGGTGAGTGGGCTGGCCGCCTGCTGCGTAACCCCGTGGGCGAGAACGGCTTCGGCTATGATCCGCTGTTCGTGCCGGCCGAAGAGGATGAGCGCGTGGACGGCACCGATGAGCGCCCCCGCAGCTCCGCCGAGCTAAGTGGCGAAGAAAAGGATGCGCTCTCGCACCGCGGCAAGGCCCTCGAGGCCCTGGTTCCGGCGATTTCCTCGCTCGTGGCCCAGTGGGAGGCCCGCAGCAGCGAGGACTCCGAGGACAATGACGACGACACCTCGAGCTAAACAGCTCTAAAGCACACACCACACCGCCGAGTCCGATCACAGTGATCAGGCTCGGCGGTCGTGCGTGCGGCGGTGCGCTGCCGCGGGGGAGGGCGGCGTCGTCAAGCGTGCTGCGCTAGAGCTGGAAGGCCTCGGTGACTTCCTTGCGGCGGCGGGACTCAGCCACAAAGGAGAGGAAGGGGATCGTGCCGGCGAGGGCGGTGAGGATCCAGCGCAATGGCTCCCAGCGGGCCTTCACGCCGAGGTTTAAGGTGGCGATGAGATAGAGCATGTAGAACAGGCCGTGGAGCTGACCAATGATGCGGGTCCACTCCGGCATGTCGATACCCACCAGATACTCAAGAACCATGCGGGTGGTGAGGATCAACAGCCACACACCGGTGACCCAGGCGGCGATAGAAAAGAGCTTCAGGGCTTGGCGTACCCGCGCCTGACGCTGTGGGGTGGGGGCAGGGCGCTGGGACTGAGAAGAAGAAGTCATGGCTAGGAAGAGCTTTCGTTGGTGTCGGTAGAGGGGGAGCTGGAGCGGCGGCGGTGCTGCTCGTTGAGTGCGTTGAAGGTAGTCACATCCATGCTCGGACGCTGGGGAAGGAAGTCCTCGTCGATCTCGGTCATCTCGCCGCGTTCGGCGATACGTCGATCAACGGGGGAGACCTCCTGGTCATCCTCGAGCAATTCATTCTCGTATTTGAGGTAGCTCCGGTAGGCGTAGACGATAAACGCGCCGAAGAAGGGCCACTGCAGTGCATATCCCAAGTTTTGGAACGTGCCCGAGCCGGACTGAAAACGAGTCCACTGCCAATAGGCCAATCCGAGCGTGGCGGCCACCGCGAGGGCGACGAACACAATCATTCCCACCGACGCGCGCTTGCGGGGCCGTGGTGGTGTGGTTGGCTCACCCTGATTAGTACTCACACCCCTCTACGATACCCAAGATGCTTCACGACGCCGCGCTGTGGGGGCGGTGCGAAGCATGTGGCGAAAACCCCGTGCCAACAGTGTTGTTGGCGATCCCCATAGGTGCTGGATACAATACCCGCAGCACCGTGTACGCGGCGCGGGCGCCTGTGGCGGAATTGGCAGACGCGCTGGATTTAGGTTCCAGTGTCTTAGGACGTGGGAGTTCAAGTCTCCCCAGGCGCACCACACACCATCTACCTCGGTAGACGAACAATGTCATAACTCGATTCGGGGCGCGATCCCGCAAAAATCCCGCACCCCGCAAAATCACTCGCAGACCGAGCGCGATCACCAGCCCTCGGCGCAAACATGCGCATACGTAGACAGCAGCACCTGCGACGAGTGCCCAAACATCGCTGCGACCTCATGCACCGCTAGGCCCACGCATGCTACCGCGCAGGCTTCACGATCGTAGATAGTCGAGAAGTCAGACACCGGCGGCCGTTTTACTGCCTAAATAGGAACGCCACTCCGCGAACGAGCGGTCTTGATCTCCACTCCCCACCATAAGGGTGATGGCGAACTCACACAGCTCATGAATCCTCATCTTCCCCCATCAGCGTCCCGCGCCCGACGTGCCCTGTAGCCGTTAATCACCTCTTTGATCACTGGTGCAGCGACACCAATACTGAAGAGTGATGCCCCGACCAAAGACTCGGGTGGATCGAAGAGTGCTAGACAAGCGAAGATACCAACGACACACAGGAGCAATACAAGTGCGGCCATCGTTATCCGAACCCACGCTTCACGCTTCGTGTGTGTGAACGCTTCTTGGGTGATTCGGCGGTCCAAGACGGTATCGGCGTGCGCGTCATCGAGAATTCGTGTACCGGAGCCAGGGGCGATTCGGTTGTACTCTTCAATGATGGCAGGAGGGGGAACAGGTCCTTCAAAGCCGACAAGCGCGGATGCAGTGATGTGTTCTAGCCCTGGGAGCGGCGGTTGATTTGCTCCTGGATGTTGCCACCCACGTGGTTGAACGCCCTGGCTGTGCGGGCCTGTGAGCGCAGGCGTGCTTCCTGGGCTGCTTGGATCACTCGGTGGCTCTGCTGCATGTTGATCCTGCCCATTTCGTTGAGGGTAGTTCGGATCATGTTCATGGTTCATATTCTACTTCCTGGGTTTGAGGGGAGCTAGTTACTTGTCGCGGGGCTGGGCTCACGGTGGCCGAAGGTCACGATCGCCTCTGCTCTGGTGAGGTCATATTGCTCTTAGGTACGCGACATCTCGCCTACTGGGCGTAGTGGTTGCTAGTCCTAGAATTCGGTGGTTTCCTTCTCGGTGAAAGCACTGGTGTCAGCGGTTGACAACTCCGGCCTCTCATCACTCTAAGAAGCAGGCGGGACACTGGGGGTAATTTTTTTCGAACGCGGTCCCTCAACCTCATTGATCGCTTCCGTGATTGCTTAATTGAAGGCGGGTTGACCTCGTGTAGCTGTGCTTCACTTCTCCCTAATGAACTCGGATGAGCCTCGTTGTTCGTACCGTCACCGAGTTCATTAGTCCCCAGTTAGTGGACGTTCTGGGCTACTAGCTCAGGCGTTTCGACTGTTCTCTGCGCAATCGGAGGTAAGGCTGCACCGGCGGCGAATGAGGTGGCGAGCTTTGTCAACCACGCCTAGGTTGAGGCTGCTGTGATTGCCATGAAGCTCGTCGTTGACGCCGGTGCAGACGTCGTCGAGTTGCTTGTCCCCACCGTTAAAAAACCTAGGAACGTCATGGTCGACCGTAACTACGAGATGGCAAAGTCGATCACGCGCGGTTAGTGATTTCTTCAGCGCTGAGCAAGAGCTGCATGGTGTGCCGCCGGTCTTTCTATTCCGAGGGTTCGTCTAGTGGCACTGTTAGCTGATTGGGTGGCCCCATAGAGCGAGCTGATTCTCGCGATGGGTACTGAGCGCTGGGTGATGTACTCCCTACCACTCCATTCGGCAGCGGGGAGAATACCGAGAATATCTACAGCAGCTTGACCAGTGGGAGTACACGTCCCCCTAGGCGCACGAACACCCACCTACAGCAGTAGGTGGGTGTTGGTGTATCTAGGAGAAGCTAGAGGGCAGGGGAGAGGCCGGCATCGCTTTGATCGCTGACGCGGTAGAGGTGCTCATTCACAAACTCGCCCACGCCCCAGCGGGCCAACTCGCGGCCATAACCGGAGCGGTTAATGCCGCCGAAGGGCAGGTTGGCGGCGGTGACCGAGGATTCGTTGACGAAGGTCATGCCGTCCTCGAGTTGCTGCGCCACTGCATAGGCCTGCTCGAGGTCTGTGCCCCACACCGAGGAGGACAGGCCGTAGTCGGAGTTATTGGCCAGGGCAATGGCCTCGTCCACATTAGCCACCTTGTACACGACGGCGACGGGGCCGAAGATCTCGTTGCAGCCGATCTCCGAGTTGGGGTCGACATCGGTGAGCAGGGTGGCCTCCATGTAGGCGCCGTCGCGATCAATGGCGCCGCCACCGACACGCACCGTGGCGATGCCGTCGCGGGCCGCCTTCTCGAGTCGTTCGACGATCTCATCACGGGCGCCGATAGACGACAGCGGGCCGATATCGGCGTTCTCGTCATCGTAGGAGCCCACCGTCATCGCTGCGATCTTCTTCTCGAGGAACTCGACGGTGCGATCGTAGAAGTCCTCCATCACAATAAGCCGCTTCGGGGCGTTGCAGGCCTGGCCGGTGTTGTACATGCGGATCTTCACAAACTGCTCCAGCACCCAGTCCAGGTTCTGCTCATCCAAGACGATGAAGGGATCATTGCCGCCCAGCTCCAACACGGACTTCTTGTAGTGCTTGCCGGCGGTGGTGGCCACGGCGGAACCGGCGGCCTCCGAACCGGTGAGGGAGACACCCTTGATGCGCTTATCCGCCACGAAGGCATCCATCTGTGAGCCGGAGGCATAGACGTTGATATAGGCATCCTTCGGCAAACCGGCCTCCTCCAGCAGGTCTTGGCAGGCTTGGGAGGACAGCGGGCAGATGGAGGCGTGCTTGAGCACGATGGTGTTGCCCAACAGCAGGTTCGGCGCGGCAAAGCGGGCCACCTGGTAGTAGGGGAAGTTCCACGGCATAACGCCGAGCAACGGGCCGAGCGGCTCCTTTTTTACCACAGTCTGCTGCGCCCCCGAGGCCGGCAGATACTCGTCGGCGAGCAGCTCATGGGCGTGCTCGGCGTACCAGCGGTAAATATCGGCCACAAGCTGGATTTCGGCCTTGGCCCAGCGGGTCAACTTGCCCATCTCCCGACCGATGTGGTCGGCCAGCTCATCGATGCGCTCCTCATAAAGATCGGCGGTGGCGTTCAACACCGCCACACGCTCCTCGATGGAGGTGGTGCGCCACGAGGTATAGGCGGCGGTGGAGCGGGAGAGAATAGCATCCCGCTCAGCATCCGTGATGCGATCAAACTCCTGCTCGGAACGGCCGGTGTTGGGGTTTTCTAATGCGAAAGTACTCATATCGCCCTGTATAGTCCTGCCCACCAGTGGCTGCAATGCTCTGGGCACACAACACGGAGATATCGGTCTATCAGTGCCTAATCTCACTCAATAACTGGCCCCACACAAGGGTGGCGGGCAGGTGGGTGCCGGCGCTGTGCGGCGGCTAGCCGGTGTAGCGCAGCCACGCGAGCACGGCCTTGACGCGGCGGTTGTCGTCCTCGAGCTGGAAGCCGAGTTTCATGAACACATTGGCCACATGCTTGCTCACCGCCGAGGGGCTAAGAAACAGGATCTTTTCCATATCGCGGTTACTCAGGCCCTGAGCCATGAGCGCGAGCACATCTTTCTCCCGCGGGGTGAGGGTGATGATGCCGCTGCGCTTGGCATTGAGCAAGGTGGCGATCACTTCCTGATCCACCACCGTCTTCCCCGCAGCCACATCCTCGATTGCTCGGACAAACTCCTCCACCTCAGAGACGCGCTCTTTGAGGAGATAGCCGAAGCCGCCGTCCATGAGCTGATCGAGGTAACTGGCGGCTCAGCACAATCACCGGCAGCCCCGGACGTTCGCGGCGCAGCTCCGAGGCCGCCTTGAGGCCATCGTCGCGAAGCATCGGCGGCATGCGTACATCCGTGATCACGAGGTCGATATCCCCTCTACGGCCCTGGTCCCGCAGGGCGTCGGCGTCCGCGACGGCGATCACGCTATGGCCCAGGGCGTGCAGGAGTTGTTCGATGCCCGCGCGCAACAGCGTGGAATCCTCGGCGAGAAGAATATGCATGTGGCTACTTCCTTAGTAGTGGCACCGTGAGGTGCAGCAGCGTCCCGGTGTCAGTCATGCGCAGCGTCACGGTGCCATCGAGCACAGCGGCACGCTCCCGTAGTCCCATGATCCCCGTGCCCGCGCTAGCGGTGGGGGACTCTGCGCTCACCCCGTCGCCATTATCGCGCACCGTCACGTGCAGTGCAGAGGCCGTGGCGTCGATGCCGATATCGGCGTGGGTGGCGTGACCGTGTCGGGTGGCGTTCGTGAGCCCCTCGCTGATGCAGTGATAGGCCAGCAAGGCCGTGGTCTCATCCAGCGGCGGCACGGCGGCTGTGTCGGTGTGTAGCGTGGTGTCGATGCCGGCGTGGGCGAGTAATTCTTCCACCGCTGCCACGAGGCCGTTATCGTAGAGCACCTGTGGTGCAATGCCGCGCACCGTGGCCCGCAGGGCGGCCAAGGCTTGGGCCGCGTTTTCTTCGGCCTTGCGTATCGCTGGCTCGGGATCCATGGCGAGGCGAGCCGCCGCGAGATTAAGTTTCAGGGCAGTGAGATGTTGCTGAGGTCCATCATGGAGTTCCCTTTCGATGCGGCGTCGTTCGCCCGAGAAAGCGTCGGCAAGTAATGCTCGCGAGGTTTGAACCTCCCGCACGGAGGGGCGAGGGTGAGTTGAGAGGCCCGTACCGAGAGCCAGGTCAAGGCCCAGCTCAGCGTGAGCAGCAGCGCCAGCGCCACCGCGGCAATGGAGACACAGAGTGCCACATTCACCACGCGATTCGAGCTCTGCCAAGAATTGAACTCGAGCGTATCCACCATGAAGGGCGCGATCGCAACGAAAACGATGAACGAGCCCAGCATGGTCCACAGCATCAAGCTGAGAACAGACACCACGAGCTGCAGAAAAAGATGGAGCACCTGCCGCCAATCGAACCAGCGAGATACCGTGCGCTGGCGAATGGGGCTGGCAAAGGTCCGTGCGCCGCAGCGGCCATAGGCATCCACCGGGCGGGCGAGCAGCGGCAGCCACGGCAGCAGCACGAGGGTAACGGCCAGCGCCGGAATGCACGCTAGTGCGAGCAGAATATTCCAGCCGACCGAACGCAGAACTGACATAACTAATAAGCCTAAGCGTTGCAGCCGTGCGAGTAAGTGGAGTTAGCTCCACCATAGATTCGGCAGCCAGCTCCCTCGTGCCAGGCGCGGTGCGCGCGGTGTGATGAGGGCATGTTGACAGCAGAGAACCTCAGCAAGAAGTATGGTCGCCGCCTCGTGTTTCGCGATCTTAGCCTCACGATCGCGCCGGGCGAGTTCGTGGCCATAATGGGGCCCTCGGGCTACGGTAAGTCCACCTTGCTCAATCTACTCTCGGGGCTGGATAAGCCCAGTTCGGGCACGCTAAACGCGCCGGAGCGCACGGAACGGGCCTTCGTGTTCCAGGACTATAACCTGCTGGAATCGCTTGATGCTCGGACCAACGCGATGCTCACGGCAAAGTTCTCTGGGCGCCCGTGCACCCGCGCGGAGGCGGATCGGGTATTTCACGATCTCGGACTGGATGGGTGCCAGCGCCAGATGCCCGCGGAGCTCTCCGGTGGGCAGCAGCAGCGCGTTGCTATAGCGCGGGCGCTGCTGGCCACGCCCTCGTTCATCTTCGCCGATGAGCCCACGGGGGCGCTGGACGATGCCACCGCCACGACCGTGCTGGAGCATTTGCGGGCCGCTGCGCACAAGGGGGCCACCGTGGTGATGGTGACGCACTCGCATGCCGCCGCCGCAGCCGCGGACCGGATCATAGACATGGAGGCAGACCATGCGCGTGTGGCTTAAGGATGTCTGGGCCAACCGCGTGTCGTGGCTGGCGGTGGTACTGACGCTCGTGGTCTCCGCTGCGAGCTGCGGGCTCGCTTTGACCCTGATTACTGCGGGTGGGGGCGATGCCGGACCGCCGGGAGGGACGATCCTCGCCATGTCCTTGTGCTCCATCATGCTGGTGGTGTCGATGCAGATGCGGTTGCTTATCGACGAGCACTGGGAGGTGTATCGCAGCTGGCGCTTGGTGGGCATGCCGGGCTGGATGATCGTGGGATTCGTGCTCGGTCAGGTGGTGGTTGTGGCACTCGCCTCGAGCGCCGTGGGTCTAGTGCTGGTGCCGCCGCTGCTTAGCCCGACCGAAGAGGCGCTGCGGGCGGATGGCCTCAGCCTCGACGCGCTGGCGTTCAGTAGTACGTCTGCGATCGCCGCGGTGGCTATCTGTTCGACGGCAGCGGTGCTGGCGGTGCTGTGGCCCGTGCGGCGTATCTTCCGCCCAGTAGTGGTGCGTTCCTCGTGGTGGACAACCCCGGTGGCGGCGCTACTGGTAGCTGCGGTGCTGGCGCCTTCTATAGCCGCCACGATGGAGCCGGATGCTTTTCTTGGCTGGTCTATGGGATTGATCGTGGCGCTGTCTTTATTCATGCCGTGGCTGCTGCCGCTGCTGGATCAGTGGACGCGAGTTGTGGGGATCGCAGGGGCGAATGTGCGCAATCGCCGCCGTTTCAGCGCCCCGCAAATCGTGCCGTGGGTGATCTTTGGTGGGCTGATCGTGGTCGTTGGCTCTGGGATGCGGGCGATGATGATAGCCAGTGGGTCGTGGCATGTGTCCTCGTGGGAGGTGTTCGTGGTGCTGCTTGGGCCCTCGATCATTCCGAGCGTGGTGGCGGCACTCGCTATCTCTTTACTCATGCGCCACCGCATTGCGGCGGACGTGCGGGCCCTCCGGTTAGCTGGGGCGCCGCCGCGGGCCCCGCTCACCATTCAAATAGGCGAGGCGATCGCGCACACCATTACTGCCGCCGCGGTGGTGGCGCTCATGGCTATCTATGTGGTGGTGCGGCTCAACGGGCTACTCGGCGTGGAGGATCCCTTCACGGGGCTGTGGTGGCAGGCATGGCTGGCCATGTTCCTCGTCATGGCAGCGGTGACGACGCTGCTCAAAATCGTGCTCGCCTGGCGGTTCATACATCTGTGTACTAGCGGGGACGGCTACGTCTAGCTGTGCCGGATGCTCGCGGCGGGGTGGGTGGGCACGCCGGAAACATAAAGATGACGAAATCCTCATGATTACGTGGTAGGTTATTTTCCCACGAGATACCTGTTTGATCCCAAAAGGCAGTGTGTCCCGCGTAGCACCCTGTTCCCCCAAGTTTGAGAAGAGCCGACGACATAGCATGATCACTCCTAACTCCACCCCCTCTCAGCAGGACAGTTCCCCCACTGCAGGGCCGCGTACCCTCAGTGATCGGCTAGAGACCGAGCGCTTCGCCTTAAGTTTTTCGGGCCAAGGTTTTGACTGGCTGCGCCCCCTCGCCGAGGCCACCGAAGCAGGGGCTGATGAGTCCCGCTTGCGCGGGATAGTCGCCGACGCCGAGCAGCGCCTCAGCGAACTCAACGAAGAACTCGCCGGTGTGCTCCCCCTCGGTTTCACCCCCTTCCGCTGGGCGGGGCTCGATGATGTTCCCGCCGGATCGGATCACGGATATAGCGCCAACGCGGCGGTGTCCGTGCCGGGCATTGTGCTCGCCCAGATCGCCACTCTCGATGCGCTGGGTGCCCAGGACGTGCCCTGGCAGCGCGCAGAGCTGTCCATCGGCCACTCTCAGGGACACCTCGGCGTGGAATATGCCCGCACTCCCGAGCGCGCCAGCGAGCTGCTGGTGATCGCTCGGCTCATCGGTGCGGCGATTACCCGCACCGCCCAGCGCAGTGGTGTGATCAGCGAAGGGGAGCGTCGTCCGATGCTCGCCATTGGTGGTGTCGAGCGCTCCATCGTGGAAGAGGAGCTGCACGGCACCGAAGCCGTCGTGGGGCTGCATAATGCCCCCGATGCGCAGGTAATTGTGGGCACCCCCGCCGAGTTGGAGCTGGTGCAGCAGCGCTTGAGCCGCCGCGCCGAGAAGGAACAGCAGGCGCTGGAGAATAAAGAGCGCGGTGGCTCCGCCCTGCGCCCCACGTTCAGCCCCATCGCTGTGACCGCCGGCTTCCACCACCCCGTCATGGAGGACGCCGTTCAGCTCACCCTCGACTGGGCCCGTCGCCTCGAGGTAGATGAGCAGCTCGCCGAGCGCTGCGCCCGCGCCGTGCTGGTCGATAGCGTGGACTGGCCCCGCGAGCTGCGTCGGGTGCGTGAAGCAGGCGTTTCCTGGCTGCTCGAAATCGGCCCAGGGGAGGGCGTGGCGAAGCTCTCGGCACCGCAACTCGCCGGCACCGGCATCGCTGTGGTGCGCGCCGGCACCGCCGAAGGGCAGGGCCAGCTCTCTGACCCGCATGCTGCTACTCCGCAGGCTGTGGACTACACCGACTTCGCCCCGCGCCTCAGCGCCGATGGCCGCCGTGTTGAAACCGCCTTCACGCGGCTGACCGGTCGCTCGCCGATCCTCTTGGCGGGCATGACCCCCACCACGGTGGATCCGGAGATTGTTGCTGCCGCCGCGAATGCCGGCTATTGGGCAGAGCTCGCCGGCGGTGGCCAGGTCACTCCGGAGATCCTGGATGAGAACCTCACCCGTTTGGGCGAGCTGCTCGAGCCGGGAGTCAATGCCCAGTTCAACTCCATGTTCCTCGATCCCTACCTCTGGGGCATGCACATCGGCGGGAAGAAGCTGGTGCGCAAGGCCCGCGCCCATGGCGCCCCGATTGATGGTGTGGTGATCACCGCCGGTATTCCGGAGCGCGAGGAAGCCGTGCAGCTCATCCACGAGCTGCGTGCCGAGGGCATTCCGTGGGTGGCCTTCAAGCCGGGCGCGGTCAAGCACATCAAGCAGGTCTTGGCCATTGCCCGCGAGGTTCCCGAGGCGCCGGTGATCATGCACGTCGAAGGCGGCGTCGCTGGCGGTCACCACTCCTGGGAGTCCCTCGATGACTTGCTGCTCAACACCTATGAGCAGATCCGCCGCCAGCCCAATACCGTGCTGGTTGTCGGCGGCGGTATTGGCACTCCCGAGCGCGCCGCGGATTACATCACCGGCCGCTGGGCCGAGGCCTATGGTCGCGTCGCGATGCCGGTGGACGGCGTGCTCGTCGGCACCGCTGCCATGGCGGCGCGCGAGGCCTGCACCACTCCGCAGGTGAAGCAGGCTCTGGTGGATACCGCAGGCCCGAATGATTGGGTTCCCGCCGGGTCCGCCAAGGGGGGAATGGCCTCCGGTCGCTCGCAGCTGGGCGCCGATATTCACGAGATTGATAATTCCTTCGCCCGCGCCGGACGTCTGCTCGATGAGGTCGCCGGCGACGCCGAGGCCGTGGCCGCCCGCCGCGAGGAGATCATCACCGCCATCAATGCCACCTGTAAGAAGTACTTCGGCGATCTGGAGGAGATGAGCTACCGCAGTTGGCTGGAGCGCTATCTCGAGCTGTCCGGGCCCGATAGCTCCGGCTGGGTGGATAAAACTTGGCACACCCGCTTCCAGCACATGCTTCAGCGCACCGAGGCGCGCCTGAACCCCGCCGATCATGGCGAGCATCCCTCGCAGCTCTCCCCGCTGGAGCTGGAGGACGACCCGGCCGCCGCCGTGGCTGAGGCCGCCGCGGCCTATGATCTCGACCGCCGCCTCCACCCTGCGGATGTGGAGTGGTTCATCGCCGAGCTGCGCACTCCAGGCAAGCCGGTCAACTTCGTGCCCGTGATCGACGAGAACGTCCGCCGCTGGTGGCGTTCCGATTCGCTCTGGCAGGCCCACGACCCGCGCTATAGCGCCGATGAAGTGTGCATCATCCCCGGCCCAGTGGCCGTGGCCGGCATCACCATCAAGGATGAGCCCATCGCCGAGCTGCTCGGCCGTTTCGACGCTGCCGTGGTCGAGGCCGCCCGCGATCGCGAGGCAGCTACCGAAGACACCCCTTCGCGCTTGTCGACGCTGCTCTCCAGCCCCACCACCTACTGGGCAGGCCGCAACGTCTCCTCCATCTTGCACGCGCTTGCCCCCGCTGCCGAGTGGGAGATTCTCTCGGCAGATTCCGCCCGCGAGCCGCGCACGGGTGCCCGCCTGCAGGTGCTCGACGATACGAGCGCTGAGCTGGTCGTCAGCCTCGCCGGCGAACGCCGCTGCGAGGGCCTCGAGCTGCGCGTGAAGCTCGAGCTGCCGCAGGTCGATGGTGCCGCCCCGGTGGTCACCCAGCGTGCCGCGGAAGAGGCGATGGATACCCTCACCGAGATTGCCGCCGGCGGCTCCGTGGCGGAGCTGGTGGAGGGTGCGGCCACCCACGAGTTCACGATCGATGCCGATAGGGCCGCTGACTATCACAACCTCACCAGCGCGGCGCTGCGCGATGTCACCGTGGGCGGTAGCGATTCCCTCGCCCCCGATGTGTTGGTGGGTGCCTGCTGGCCGGCGATCTTCGCTGCTGTGCGCGGCGCCGAGATCCCGGGCCGCCCCGGCGAGCGCGTGGTCGAGGGCATGCTCTCTCTGGTGCACCTCGAGCACCACCTCACCCTGCGGGACGAGCAGGCCTCCACTGCGGCGCTGATTGGGGTGCCGCTGACCGCCACCGCCCATGCCGATGAAGTCAGTGACACCGATATCGGGCGTGTCGTGGTGGTGCGCGTGTCCATCAGCGATGCCGAGGGACGCGTGCGCGCCACATTGACCGAGCGTTTCGCTATTCGTGGCCGCCGTGGCCCCGCGACGGCGCGCACCAATACCTCTGCGCTGCCCTCGATCAGCCCCGTGACCCACTCGGCGCGCACCCGCGCGCAGGTGGTGGCACCGGAATCCATGCTGCCCTTCGCCGCCGTGTCTGGGGATCGCAACCCGATCCACGTCTCGAGCACTGCTGCGCATCTGGCAGGGCTGGATGATGTGATCGTGCACGGCATGTGGACCTCCGCGGTGGCGGAGCTGGTTACCGCCGCCGCCTATGCCGACGATGCCGTGCACACCGAGCCGTCCGCGATCACCGAGTTCACCGCCACCATGCTGCGGCCTATTTCCCCAGGTGAGACCGTGGACTTTAAGGTCGAGCGCACCGGTGTGGATAACCGCCCCGGTCGCGGCGAGGTGCGCGAGGTCACTGCCAGCGTCGATGGCGAGACTGTGCTCACCGCAGTAGCCGTGATGGCAACACCGACGACCTTCTACGCCTTCCCCGGCCAAGGAATCCAGCACGAGGGTATGGGCATGGAGGCCTATGCCTCCTCCCGCGAAGCCAAGCAGGTATGGGATCGCGCCGACGCCCACACACGCGCTGCGCTGGGCTTCTCCGTGCTGGAGATCGTGCGCACCAACCCCCGCGAGGTAGTGGTGGGCGGAGAACGCTTCTTCCACCCCGACGGCGTGCTCTTCCTCACCCAGTTCACCCAGGTGGCCATGGCCACCCTTGGTGTGGCACAGGTGGCGCAGATGCGCGAAGCAGGAGTGCTCGACGATACCGCTTTCTTCGCTGGGCACTCCGTGGGCGAGTACAACGCCCTAGCCGCCTACTCGGGGGTGCTGTCCCTAGAATCTGTGGTGGAAATCGTCTACGCCCGCGGGCTGACGATGCACCGGCTCGTAGAGCGCGATGAGCAAGGCGTATCCAACTATGGCCTCGCCGCCCTGCGCCCCAATAAATTTGGTTTGGCAGCAGATCAGGTGGCCGACTTCGTGGCCGAGGTATCCCACAGCACCGGCGAGTTCCTCGAAATCGCCAATTACAACCTCAAGGGCAAGCAATACGCGGTGGCCGGAACTCGCGCCGGTCTCAAGGCCCTCGCCGCTGCCGCCGAGCAGCGCGCCCCCGGTGCCCGCGGGCTCATCCTCATCCCCGGCATCGATGTGCCCTTCCACTCCTCCGTCCTGCGCGACGGGGTGGATGACTTCCGCGATCACCTCGACAGCCTGCTGCCCGCAGAAATCGACCCCGAGGTGCTGGTGGGACGCTATATCCCGAACTTGGTGGCTCGCCCCTTCGCGATCACCGCGGAGTTCGTGGAGTCTATGCGGGAGGTCGTGGATTCCCCGATCTTGGACCGCTTGCTCGAGCGTTTCGATGCCGCGGTGGCGGAGAACACCGCCGCAGTGGCACGCACCATCCTGATCGAGCTGCTCGCATGGCAGTTCGCCTCCCCGGTGCGCTGGATCGAAACCCAGGACCTCATGCTCGCGGAGCTTGGTGTCGAGCGCTTCGTGGAGATCGGTGTGGCCAACGCGCCCACCCTGGCCAACATCATGGCCCAGACCGCAGCCGTGACCCCCGGTGGGGAAGGGCTGGAGGTGCTCAATATTGAGCGCGATCGCGGCATCGTCTTCGCCGAGGACAGCTTCTCCTTCGCCGCCCCGGAGGAGGAAGAAGCACCCGCCGAGAGCGCCGAGGATATCGAGCCCGCACCCGCAGCCCCGGCCACTCCGCCGGTGGCAGAGCCCGAGCCCGCCCCGGCCCCGGCTCCCGCTGCGGCCGCTGGCGATACCCCGGAGGTGGAGTTCACCCCGGCCCATGCCACCACTGTGCTGCTGAGCTTGTGGACGAAGGTGCAGCCGGGCCAAATCACCGCCACCGACACCATCGAAACCTTGACGGATGGCGTCTCCTCCCGACGCAACCAGCTCTTGCTGGATCTCGGCGTGGAGTTCGGCCTCGGGGCCATCGATGGCGCCGCCGATGCCGAGATCCCGGACCTGCAGGACACCGTGAGCCGCATGGCCAAGGGCTACCAGGCCTTTGGTCCGGTCCTCGGCGATGCCATCAGCGATGGGCTGCGCAAAGTCACCGGCCCTGCGGGCGCGAAGCCCGCGGCTGTCGCCGAGCGCGTGAGCCAGGTATGGCAGCTCGGCGAGGGCTGGCGTCTCCACGCCGAGGCCCAGATGGTACTCGGTACCCGCGATGGCGACTCCGTGCGGGGTGGCGCGCTGGCAGAGCTCAGCCCCGCCCAGCCCAGCTCGGCCAGCGAGCTGGATCAGCTCATCGACAATGCTGTGCTCGCTGCGGGAGAGCGCCTGGGAGTGAGCGTCGCTAAGCCCGCGGCGGCAGGAGGGGAGCAGACCGCGGTGGATTCCGCCGCCCTCGGCGCCTTCGCGGAGCAGGTCACCGGCAAGGCCGGCGTGCTCGCCGAAACCGCGCGCATGATCCTCAAGCAGCTCGGCCACGATCACGCCCCGCAAACCGTGGGGCTGGATGATCACAGCGCCGACGAGAAGCTCTTCGAGTTGGTCTCGGCGGAGCTCGGCCAGAACTGGCCGCGTATGGTCTCCCGCAATTTCGATCCGCGGCGCGCGGTGCTTCTCGACGACCGCTGGGCCTCGGCGCGCGAGGACATCACCCGCGCCGGGCTGGGCTTGGTGGATCCCGAGAGCATTGACGTCAGTGGCGCAGGCGAGACCGTGGCCGCCCACGCTCGTCACTTCGGACTCGACTCCCTCGCCAACCAAGCCCTAGAGCAGGGCCGCGGCAGCTTCGCTGAGGACGTGGCTGTGGTCACCGGTTCCTCGCCGCAGTCCATCGCCGCCGCCGTGGTGGGAGAGCTGCTGGCCGAAGGTGCCACCGTGATCACCACCACCTCGAGGCTGAGCCATGAGCGCTTGGAGTTCTACAAGCGGCTCTACGCGGAGCACGCCCGCTTCGGCGCCACCCTGTGGGTGATCCCCGCCAACTTGGCCTCCTATGCGGACCTCGATGCGGTCGTGGAGTGGATTGGTTCCGAACAGCGCGTCACCGTGGGCGCATCCTCCGTGGTGACGAAGCCGGCGCTCGTGCCGAGCCTGATCTTCCCCTTCGCCGCCCCGCCGGTGCAGGGCAGCATCGACGAAGCCGGCCCGCAGGCAGAAAACCAGATGCGTTTGCTGCTGTGGTCGGTGGAACGTCTCATCGCCGGGCTCTCCGCTCTGGGCCGCGATACCCACGTGGGCCAGCGCACCCACGTGGTGCTGCCGGGCTCGCCCAACCGCGGAATCTTCGGCGGCGACGGCGCCTATGGAGAGTCCAAGGCCGCCCTCGACGCCCTGGTGAATCGCTGGAGCGTGGAGGAGAACTTCTCCGCCCGCACCACCCTGGCCCACGCCCTGATCGGCTGGGTGCGCGGCACCGGGTTGATGGGCGCCAATGATCCGCTCGTCGAGCTGGTCGAAGCCAAGGGCGTGCGCACCTACTCCACCGACGAGATTGCCCGCGAACTCATTTCTTTGGCCTCGCAGGAGTCGCGCCAGGCTGCCGCCGATACGCCGCTGCTCGCCGATTTCACCGGCGGGCTCGCCGAGGCGCAGCTCAACCTCGCGGAGCTGGCACGCTCCGCGGCCGGCAACCCCGAGGCCGAGCAGCTGCAAGAGGTGGACACCACCCCGCGCTTCCACGCGCTACCGAATGTGCCGGCACTGCCCGCAGCACCGGCCACGGCTGCCGCAGCCTTCCACAGCTCGGTGAGCGCCTCCCTGGAGAACATGGTGGTCATGGTCTCCGCCGCGGAGCTGGGGCCCTATGGCTCCTCGCGCACCCGCTTCGAGGCCGAGCTGAGCGGAGATCTCAGCGCCGCCGGCGTGGTCGAGTTGGCCTGGTCCATGGGGCTGATCTCCTATGAGGACGGCGCTTGGCTCACGGCCGAAGGCGAGGAGATCGCCGAGGACGAGATCTTTGACGCCTATCACGACGAGGTGCTCGGCCGCGTGGGCGTACGCCAGTACCACGATGATTTCTCTATGGTGTCGAACCTCGCCCCGCAGCTGAGCAAGATCTACCTCGAAGAGGACCTCACCTTCGCCGTGGCAACCCGCGAGGAGGCCGAGGGCTATGCTGCCGAAGACTCCAACACGGTGGTGCGCTTCCACCCAGAAACCGAGGAATGGCTGGTCACCCGACCCGCTGGCTCCGAGGTGCGGGTGCCCACCCGCGCGGTGATGTCGCGCTTCGTGGGCGGGCAGATCCCCGAGGGCTTCGATCCCACGCGCTGGGGCATTCCCGCCGAGATGGTCAACAACCTCGACCGCGTGGCCGTGTGGAACCTCGTGTGCACCGTGGACGCCTTCCTCTCTGCGGGCTTCACTCCCGCCGAGATCCTGGCGCACGTGCACCCGGCGAAGGTCAGCTCCACCCAGGGCACCGGCATGGGCGGCATGTCCTCCATGCGCTCGCTCTACGTGGACGGCTTGCTCAACGAGGCCCGCGCCAACGACATCCTGCAAGAAGCCCTGCCCAATGTGGTGGCGGCACACGTCATGCAGGCCTATGTGGGCGGCTACGGCCAGATGGTGCACCCGGTGGCGGCCTGCGCCACGGCGGCCGTGTCGGTGGAAGAAGGCATGGATAAAATCCGCCTCGGCAAGGCCGATGTGGTGGTCACCGGCGGCATCGATGATCTCTCCGTGGAGGGCATCACCGGCTTCGGCGACATGTCCGCTACCGCTGATTCCCAGGTGATGCGGGATAAGGGCATCGAGGATCGCTACTTCTCTCGGGCCAATGATCGACGCCGCGCTGGGTTCGTCGAATCTGCTGGCGGCGGCACGCTGCTGCTCATGCGCGGCTCGGTGGCCTTGGAGCTAGGCATGCCGGTGCAAGCGGTGGTGGGCTACGCCCAGTCCTTCGCCGATGGCCTGCACACCTCCATCCCCGCGCCGGGGCTCGGTGCTTTGGCCGCGGCCCAAGGTGGCACGCATTCGGCATTGGCTACCCAGCTGGCCGAGCTGGGCGTGCACGCCGATGACATCCGCGTGGTGTCGAAGCACGACACCTCCACCAACGCCAATGATCCCAATGAGTCTGAGCTGCACGAGCGTATCCAGCAGGCACTTGGCCGCGATGCGGGCAGCCCGCTGTATGTGATCTCGCAGAAGAGTCTCACCGGCCACGCCAAGGGAGGTGCCGCAGCCTTCCAGCTCACCGGCCTCGCCCAGGTGTTGCGCTCCGGTGTGATCCCGGCGAACTTCTCGCTGGACTGCGTGGATCCCGTGCTGGCCGAGCATCCGCACCTTGTGTGGCTGCGCCAGCCACTCAAAATGCCGAAGCAGGACGTGCTCAAGGCCGGGTTTGTCTCCTCGCTCGGTTTCGGTCACGTCTCGGCGCTGGTGGCCCTGGTCCACCCAGCGGCCTTCTATGAGGCGGTTCGGGCCCAGCGTGGCGAGGACGCGGCAGCAGAATGGGCCGCACAGGCCGCGGCTCGGGAGCAGGCGGGTGCCGAGCGTATCCTCGCCGGCATCTACGGTGCCGCGCCGCTGTACGAGCGCACCTCCGGCCGCAACCTGGGTGGCGATGGCGATGCCGCCCACGATCGGGAGATCGCCATGCTGCTCGACGCCGACGCCCGGCTCCGCGACGGCCGCTACCGCCTGTCCACCGAGGGCTAAGGCAGTGGACACAGCCCAGCAGCCGAGAGAGATCCCGCACCTGCCGGTGCGTGGGTGCGGGATTGATCTGGTGCACGTGCCGGGTTTTGCCGAGCAGCTCGCCCAGCCAGGTACCCGCTTCGCGCGGGTATTCCACGGCAGCGAGCTGCGCCACGCCCAGCAGCGCGGCCTGACTGGCCTGTCCCGGGCTCGGCATCTCGCGGGGCGATGGGCGGCCAAAGAGGCCTGGATTAAGGCTTGGTCGCAAGCGCTATTTGGGCAGCCTCCCGTGCTGGCGGAACACGAGGTGGATTTCCGCGACATCGTGGTGCAGGCCGATCCCTTCGGCCGAGTCCAGCTCCGGCTGCGCAGTCGGCTGCGCGCCCTGGCCGCAGAAAGTCTCGGGACCAGCGCAGAGCACCTCGATACGTCGGTGCAGTTGAGCATCAGCCATGATGGCGACTACGCAGTAGCGGTCTGCGTACTCAGCTAGCTCCGCCCACGCGGCCCCGCCCCACACAGGCGCGGGGAGCGGGAGACTCGCCCGAGCAGTTCTCCAGCACGACGGCCCCGCCCCACACAGGCGCGGGGAGCGGGGCGGCTAGGCTGGGGTTTGTGAGTATCTCGAAAGACTTCGATGACTACCTCGCCGAACACCAGCTCGTTCCCGCGGCTGAGGTCATTCCCGAGCACCCCTGCCAAGATTTCTCCCATAATGAGCACGTGGTGGATGCCCCCGCCCCTGGCCGTCGTGCCGCAGTGTCCGCGGCAGATACCGCCGGGCCCAGCGCAGAACCCGCTTCGCCAGAGGAGCAGGACACACTGGCGGAGGCGGCCCGCCTAGCCCAGACCATGCTGGGAGAAAATCGCCGGGTGTGAGTAGAACACCTAGCCTTGGGCGACCGAGAAGAGATAGGCAATGAGCATGCGCTTGATCTCTTCCACCGTGGTGAGATAGGTCTCCGGCGAGGCGGTGGCATCGCGCACCGCGAAATTAAGCAGCGAGGTGGCGGTGTGCACCAAAATCCCGGCATGCTTGCGGCGCTCGGGAAGTGGCAGCGTCGGGGCGAGGGGGATGAGTACCTCCGCCAGCAAATCCAAGAGCTCCGATTCGGTGGCCGCACCCGTGGCGCGGGTAGCTGGGGTGGACTGGATGGCATGCCACACCGCCCGCCGGGAGGGATCCGCTTTCCACAATTGGGCGAGGTGGTCGATGAAGTTATCCAGAAAATCCGGCCACTGAATTGACGGATCGCGGCTGGGCCATTTCTTCAGCTCGGCCACGATCACTGCGGTGTCCTGGCGATCCAGCTCGCAGATCATCACATACTTATTGGCAAAGAACTGATACAGCGTGCCAATGGGCACCTCGGCCCGCTTGGCCACCTCGTCGAAGGTGAAGGATTCAAACCCGTGATCGACGAGGACGCTGCGCGCCGCCTCCAGCATGCGGGCGAATTTCTCCCGACTGCGTTGCTGGGCTGGGCGGCGGCGTGGAACCAGAATGGCAGTATCGCCATCGTCGGCGTCGGAGGCATCGCTGCGCTGCTGCGCTGCGGAGCCAGGGTGCTGCATCAAAGAAGGCTCGGACGTGGTGGAGCGCGTCTGGGTGGAGCCGGTGTGATCGGAGGTTCTAGCCATGGTACCTATCGAGTCTATCGAATGAGAACGGCCCTGTGAACACGGTTTATCCTAATGTCGCCCAGCTGTCTGGGCGACTAGAGCACGTCGCGCAGAATCCGATCGACGTGGCCTTTGGCGCGCACATTGTACTGGGCGCTGGCGATGCGTCCATGTTCGTCGACCAAGAAGGTGGAGCGAATCACGCCTTGGACTACCTTGCCGTAGTTCTTCTTCTCACCGAAGGCGCCCCACTGTGTCATCACCTCTTTATCGGGATCGGAGAGCAGCGTGAAGGTGAGCCCGTGATCGGCGCGGAATGCCGCGAGCTTTTCCGGGCTATCAGGGGAGATGCCCACCACAGCCACGCCGAGATCATTGAGTCGGGCCAGGTTGTCACGAAAATCGCAGGCTTCGGTGGTGCAGCCGGGGGTGTTGGCGCGCGGGTAGAAATAAACAAGAACGCGCTGCCCACGGAACTCCGCTAGGCTGACTGTCTCGTTGGCGTCGTTGAGCAAAGTGATAGCGGGGGCGGTGTCGCCCTCGCTAAGGCGAATGGAAGCGGGTTGAGTCATGGTTCTAGGGTAGGTGAGAGCTCGGCATTTCTGCAGTGCGGTAGGCATGCCGACTAGAAACCACAGCGTGGTTTTAGGTAGGCTCATGCAGGTAAACGCCGCGCCCTGCTGGGCGCACCGTACATGGATAAAACTAGCTAGGGGAGTATCGACAACAGTGGCACGCAATATTGAGGACATTCAGCGCGACATCGAGCGCACTCGCAAGAACCTGGCGAACACCCTCGATGAGCTTGCCGAGCGCAGCCAGCCGAAGAACATCGTGAACGATGCGAAGAAGGAAGCCACCAACAAGCTGCAGGACCCGAAGGTGCAGAAGATTCTGGCTGGCGTGGGCGCGGTTGTTGTGGGTGCAGTCGTCGTTGGCGTGCTGCGTTCCCGCAAGCGCAACAAGGATCTCAAGGAGATTCAGAAGCTGCTCGCTTCCCGTTAATCTTTATCGCTTTTCGCTTTTCGCTGCCCCGCCGCGCCGATTATCCCCGAGGGGAGTCGGTGTGGCGCGGGCTTTTTTAAGTCTGGCAACGCTGAATTTTATGAGACCCCAATGAGTAACAGTGACCATCCTGAGTGGCTGACCGTCACCTCCCGCCACTACAACGTGGTGGGCTTGATCGGGGTGGCCCTATTTTTCGCCGCCGCCTATACGCCTTCACTGCTGCCCCGTGCTTGGTATTACCAAGGAATTGTCTCTGGGGTGACCGCGAATATCGGCTACTGCGTGGGCGTGGGCTTAAGCCAGCTGGGGTGGATGCTGCTGCGCCGTCTCGGCCCGCGCACCGCGCGCCTGCAGCTCTCCGATCGCCAGCGCCGGCTGATCGACTATATCGGCATCCTGGTGCTCGCCCTCGTGGCCCTCGGGGTGGTGTGGGCGTCGCTATCGTGGCAGGAGCAGCTCGCCGCCGCGCAGGGGCTGCCCACCCCGCACCTCACCCACTTTTTACCGCTCTCCGCGGCCCTCGGGCTGGCGCTGTGCTTTGGGCTGATCTGGTTGTGGCGGCTGCTGGCGGCGTGGGCGGAGTCCACGGCAGAGGTGCTGGAACATCGCGGCCTGCCGCCTGGGATCGCGGCCGTGGTGTCCAACGTGTTCGTGGTGGTGATCATGGTGGCCAGTGTGGGCATCATCATCCCCAATACCGGCCTGACCATCATCGAGCGCCAGGCCGCCGACCGCAATGCCACCTATCGCAAGGACATCGCCCCACCAACGGTGGCATATCGCTCGTCTGGGCCCGGCAGCGAGATCTCATGGGAGGGCCTCGGCTATGAGGGCTCGCGCTTCATCGCCGATGGCGCCACCAAGGAGCAGCTAGAAGCAGTGACGCAGCGGCCGGCCCGCGAGCCTATCCGCCTCTACGCAGGGGTGGGCAATGGCGCGGATATGCAGGAGCGCGTCGATAAGCTCGTGGCGGAACTCGATCGCACCGGGGCGGCCGACCGGCAGGCATTGCTCATCCTCCCAGTCACCGGCACGGGGTGGGCCAATCCGGTGGCGGCCCAGGCCTTCGAGCTGCTTTTTGCTGGCGATACCGCCATTGCCAGTGCCCAATTCGGCGTGCTGCCCTCTGCGGTGTCTTTCCTCAGCGACTCGGGGGCGGCTGCGGAAGCAGGGCGCGATTTGATCCACACGGTGGCGCAATGGTGGTCTGCGTTGCCCGCTGGAAACCGGCCCCAGCTCTATCTCTACGGCGAGTCCCTTGGTACCACGGGCGTGGAGGCGGCACTGGAGTCCTTGCGCGCCCTCAATGTAGAACCCGATGGGGTGTTCATGGTGGGCCCGCCGCGCAGCAATGAGCTGCACCGCTGGCTCACCACCAATCGCGAACCGGGTAGTCCTGAATACCAGCCGCGCATGCCTGAATCGAGTGCCGTGCGATTTGCCGCCACCGGCCGCCATGCGCGACAGCTCGGAGCAGATCCCCGCTGGGGCGAGCATCGACTGCTCTTTCTGCAGCATGCCACCGACCCAGTGGTGTGGTGGGAGCCGAATCTGCTGTGGAAGCGCCCCGACTGGCTCGTCGAGCCGCTCGGCCCGGGGCGGGCCCCACAAATGACGTGGTATCCCGTGATCACCTTTTGGCAAGTCAGCGCCGATCTAGGTGGGGCAGCGGACGTGCCGGATGGCTTCGGGCATAACTACGCCACGGAGCTTCTCGACGGGTGGATTGCTGTCACACGCAGTGCGCGTGTCAGCGATGCGGATGCTGAGCAGCTGCGCGCGGAACTGGATGTGCTGCTGCAACGACAAGGACCGGAAAAGGGGCATATCAGCGAGCTCGGGGATAGCTAAGGGCCAAGGGGCATTGATCTGCGAACAGCGAGGACTAGGGTTTTATATATGAATTCCTCAGCACGCCCCGTAGTCCCACGCTCTCTCATTGTTGCCTTCTGGGGCACCGGAATCTCCCTGCTGGCCTCAATCGTGATCATGGTCATGCTCTACATAGTGGCCTCGAGCGCGGCAGACGTTCCTATGTTCATTTCGGTGATCGTGTTGAACCTCAGTGCCTTCGTGGCCTTCATTGCCGCTGCTCTCGCCGCCGCACAACACCCGGGGCCAGTGCGCACCCACGCCACTGTTCTTCTCGCCTCCATTGTGATTGGCCGGATTATCCTTGCCATCGGCGGCGGCAGGGTGGAAACCACAGGTGCGCTTGCCGCCCTCCAGACCATCAGCATCGTGCTTCTGCTTGGAGCCATGATCTACGTTGGGCTGGGAATGAAGAAGGACTTCGCTGCGGCGTAGTACAGCGTGCCGCTAGGGGACCGCGAGACCGGTGGCGCAGTCTGCCTTCTGCGCTGCCTCGCCCTGATAGGGGGACATGCATCGAGGAACATGGACCCCATTGCAGAGATACAACAATCCCCTCTAGGCGTGATAACCGCCTAGAGGGGATATAAAGAAAAAGTGCGCCATCAGGGACTCGAACCCCGAACCCGCTGATTAAGAGTCAGCTGCTCTGCCAATTGAGCTAATGGCGCATGCTCTGCGTCCCTGCCGTGGTGGCCGGTGTGCTGTGCAACGAGATGTTATATTACAAACAGTTTCACACCTTGTAAAATCGCCAGCTCAAGGGCTATTTAAGGGCTTCGCGGGTCGCGTGTGGCTACGTAGTGTGAGACGGGTGTATCGCTGCGTTGTGGGGAGGGATGGGCGGCGCTCCTCGCCGGAATAATGGTGTCGCGACAACTGCCTGACAAGGCTCGGGGGAGGGGCTCGATTTTTGACACACAGTGTCGACAACATGGTGTGTGGCATGCGATAAGCAACAGTTTGGTCACGGTTTTGGGAAGCGGTTTTTCCGACGCGGTCCGAGAGCGCGGGGCGTGTACAATCCACCGAGACTATGGTTTATCGACGGAGTGAAATGTTTAGCACAGGGCGGTTCTCTTTTAGTGGTCTGACGGGCGCGGTCAGCGGGGGTTATACAGCTCAGTCTCGGCTGCTGCGAGCGCTGATGGCGCTGCTCGTGTCGTGTTCGCTGGTTCTTGCTGGATGCACGATCGGTAACGGCAACGCGGAAGAAGAAGCAGCCGAACAGGCCAAGATAGAGAAGGTCCGCGAGGAGGAAACTCCGAAGCTGAATGTCGGCGATGAGGCCACGGATGTCAATCCCACGGAGCCCATCGAGGTCACTGTCGAGCACACCACCCTGACGTCGGTGACGATGACGAACGAAGCTGGCAAGGTGGTCGAAGCCGAGATCAGCGACAACGGTAAGAAGTGGCATGTCACAGAGCCACTGGGCTATTACCGCACCTATACCGTGGATGCGCAGGCCGCGAATGGTCAGTCCCTCGAGGCAAGTTTCACCACGGTCGCACCCGATGGCCGGGCGGCTGTCTACTTGGGGCCGCTGGATGGCTCGGTCGTGGGCGTGGGCCAGACTATCTCTTTCCGTTTTAACGCCCCGATTGCGGATCGCCAGGCCGCCCAGGACGCTATTACCGTGAGCACTACCCCTGAGGTAGAGGGCGCATTCTATTGGCTGAATAATTCGGAGATGCGCTGGCGTCCGGCCGAGTTCTGGCCCAGCGGCACCGAGGTTGAGGTGAAGGCCGATATCTATGGCGTCGATTTGGGCAACGGCATGTACGGCAACGCCGATAATGAAATCTCGTTCAGCATCGGTGATGAGATCATCAGCACCGTCGATGACTCGACCAAGACCATGACGGTGACCAAGAACGGTGAGGTGCTCAAGACGATGCCCGTCTCCTTGGGCGATGCGGATTTCCCCACGCCGAATGGCACCTACATGATCGGCGATCAGAACCCCTCGATGATCATGGATTCTTCTACCTTCGGCCTGGCCGTGGATAGCCCCCGTGGTTATCGACAGAAGGTGGACTGGGCCACCCAGATGTCCTGGTCGGGAATCTATGTGCACTCCGCGCCGTGGTCCATGTGGGCCCAGGGCAGCACGAATACCTCCCACGGCTGTGTGAACGTCTCTCCAGAGAACGCCAAGTGGTTCCAGGAGCTCGTCAAGCGCGGCGATGTGGTGAAGGTGAAAAACACCATCGGCGGCGAGCTCTCCGGCTTTGATGGCCTCGGCGACTGGAATATTCCTTGGGAAACATGGAAGAAGGGCAACGCGGACCAAACCTCCTCGTGGTAAACCCTGTCCACTAGCGCTCCGAGACCAACGGCCCAGCCAACTATTCACTGGCTGGGCCGTTGTCGTGTGTATACCCCTAGAGCGCTGGGTCGGCGCCGGGCAGCTCCCATGCGGCGGAGAGGATCTCCATGGAGTGCAGCATCGCCGCATGCGACGGTGACTGCAGCGAGATCATGAGCTCATCAGCGCCGGTGCGCTCCTGGAACTTCGAGAGATAACTGCGCACCTCGGGCTTCGTGCCGATCGCGGTATAGCGCATCATGGTGCTCACCTGCTGGCCCGCATAGGAGTGCAGCAAGGCGTCGAGCTGTTTTTCGCTGATCTCGCGGCCCCGGGCGGCCAGTGATTTCACCCGACTGCGTCGCACCTGCTCCCAGTCCGCGTGTGCCTGGGCTGTGGTATCGGCGGCCGTCACATTCACTGCGGCGATCACATAGGGGTCGGGACTAACGGCGCTCGGTTGGTAGCGCTCGCGGTAGACGGCGATCGCGTCATCGAGGTGCTGCGGCGCGAAGTGCGAGGCGAAGGCATACGGCAGGCCGAGTTGTGCGGCCAGCTGGGCGCCAAAGAGGGAGGAGCCGAGAATATACAGCGGCACCTCAGTAGCGGCACCAGGAATGGCCTGCACGCCGGGGATCCGGCTCTCCCCAGAGAGATAGCCCTGCACTTCGGCGACATCCTCGGGGAAGCGCTCGGCGGCGCGAGGGGAGCGTCGTAAAGCCTGCACAGTGCGCTGATCGGTGCCCGGGGCACGGCCCAAGCCCAGCCCGATACGGCCGGGATACATCTCCTCTAGGGCCCCGAATTGTTCGGCGATCACCAGTGGCGCGTGATTCGGCAGCATCACTCCGCCCGCCCCCAGTTTGATGGTGGAGGTGTGCGCGCCCACGTGGGCGATCAGCACAGCCGGGGCGGAGGACGCGATACGCGGCATGTTGTGGTGCTCCGCGTACCAGATGCGTTCATAGCCGAGTTGCTCTGCGCGCTGCGCAAGCCGTACCGAGCGCGAGAAACTATCGCGAGGCCGTTCCCCGTCGTAGACGAGGGCGAAATCGATGAGCGACAGCGGAATCATGCGTGCCTTTCTCATGCGGGGAGTAGTGCTTTTACCCACTGTAGAGAAAAGGCCCACACGTGGTGGGCCTGAGTCTCAGCTTATCGACGCCACGCTGCGGGCGCGCGGCGCGAGGGCTTTAGGATTTCGCGGAATCGGGGGTGTCCGTATCGCGCAGCTGCTCGGCGTCCTCTTCGCTGAAGTCCACGGAATCATCCTGCACCAGCGAATCGGTCACTTCCTCCTGCACCGCATCGGAGAGGTAGTCATCGGAGATCTGGGAATCACCCATCAGCTTCTCCATTTCCGCTGCGTGATCGTCGGTGAACTCCTTGTCCGGGTGGTGCTTACGGTAGGCGAGGTCGCGAATCTTATTGCGGCGCTTCGACTCCGAGGCAATCTTGCTGCGATCGCGGAGATAGAAGATCACCAGCACGGCGATGAGCAGCAGGCCGAGGTAGCCGAGAATCGGGTACACCTTCGCCATCAGGGAACCGAAGCCAATGAAGGAGATGGCGTAGCCCACCAAGGTGGTGATGATGAAGTAGAGACGGAACTTAGACTGCTTGCCCGCGGAGAGGCGGCGGCCCAGGGCGTAGAACATGCCGATAGCGGAGTTGTAGATCATCGCGTAAACGATGAACACCGCGATAATGGCCATCACCGGGTGGATCTCCCCGAAGAGGGTGAGGTTGGGCACCGAGGAGCCCTCCACCTTGTCAGCGCCGAGGAAGAGCGTCACCGAGATCATCACCAGCAGCACCGTGTAGGCGATACCGCCCACGAGGCCGCCGAGGGAGGATTCGCGCGGGTCGAGGTAGCTGCCGCCGATCACGAGCACCATGGAGATCGCCATGATTTCCACCAAGCCCGCGTAGTTAATGGCCGAGAGCCACCACGGACTGATGGGGGATTCGGCCTGCACGGCCACATCGTTGAGGCTGGACAGATCGTCCGGCAGGTTGAACATCATGTAGGTGAAGGCGATGATCACCGCGATGATCATGGCCGGGGTGAGCGCGCCAATCACGTTCGACACCTTGTTGATGTCGAGGAAGCCCGAGGCAATCACCAGCGCCAGCATGACGGTGGAGCCCACCCAGGTGGGCCAGCCGAACTGCTGGTTGAAGGTGGAACCCGCGCCGGCGAGCATCACGAATCCCAAGCTGAAGAGGGTGATCATCACCGAGACGTCCATGAAGCGGGCGACCCACTTCTTGGAGATGTCTTGGAATACCTCATTGTGCTCATCGGCCAGGAAATAGCTGCCCAGCTGGAGCGAGAGCATGCCGCCGATGGAGATGAGCAGGCCGGCCAGCACGGCGCCGGCGATACCGATGGAGCCGTGGGAGACGAAGTATTGGATCGTTTCCTGGCCGGTGGCGAAACCGGCGCCCACGAGCAAGCCAATGAAGGCAAGCGTGATGGATATGACGCGTTTAAGCATGAATGTGTTCAGTCCTTAAAGAAAGCGGAAATACAAGGCGCGGTGGCATGCGCCTTGCTCAGCAACAGCAGGGTGCAGTGCACGAGACTCACTAAGACTCAAGAAACCGCTCTCAGCATGCAACCCAGAAACTGTCTTGAGCAGACAAAACGCAAATAGTTGTTATCTGATTGTTATTAAAGCGGAAGAAACTGTGACGTGCGTTTCTTGTTAGTTTTGCGCAGCTAATACAGGTGATTGTGCTGCTCTTCAGCGTACCAGCGCAGGCGCATTTGCCGGCGGGGTGTGTCTGGGACGAGTGGATTCTTTCTCGGGCAGGGGGGCTTGACAGAACTAGTGCGCTCGGATTCGGTAGCCGAGAACGCTAGGGGTGGCTATCCCGCCGAGGGGCAGTAGGCAATCAGGCACAATTGCACTATGTCCTCGGATCTTTCGTCTCCTTCATCCAAGCATGGCCAGTGCACACAACTGACAGGACGGGTATATGACGTTCGGGAGCTTGACTCAATCGCGATCATTCTCGTGGGGGAGTCGAGTCTCAGGGGGCTTTATCGCCTTCGGTTTGCCGATGGCAGTGTCTACGTTGGGCAATCCGTGAATGTGGTCTCTCGCTTTCGCTCCCACCGCAGGCGCTGGAATGACATCGTGACTTTCGAGTTTTTCCCGCTGCCGGAAGGCGATTTAGACGACCCAGAGAGGGCCCTTATTGCTGATAGTGAAAGGGCATCATCGGTCCGGAACGTTCGGTATACGCAACGGCCCCACGGTGATGCCGATGTTGAGTTCACCTCTATAGAGGGGGCCACCACGGTCCTGCCGTGGGATAGAGAGAAGCGAGTGCGTCCGGGGGAAAACGTCATCGGCAGGGATAGCAAAAAATTCTTAGAACTCGCGAGGATGGTCGAATATGAGGTGCTCCGAGATCTCCTCGGATGGTTCATCTACGAGGCACTGCCTGACCCCTACAACACGCACAGACACCTCTGGATAGTGTCATGCTTGCCAGCGACGAATCGCTCTCAATCACACCGAAGGCTGCTGGTGGTGAGTGCGGGAAATCTTGAGATTTTCGTCGTTTGCCAACATATGGTCGATGATGCAGCTGAAATTGAGTTGGTCATTAATACCGCGAGAGTCGATGTTGAGCTGGCCTCGCTCCAGGATCCGGAGGGGCGGTGGTATGTCGAAAACAGTACCTATCCTCTTACCGAGGTTACGCGCTGGTATTTCACAATGGAGGGGCTCGAAGACATCCTCACTGGGCTCGTTGATTTTCCGCACATCGAGCTGCTCCTGAATAGCGCGTATCAGTTGAATGTTCGTCTGATGCGGCAGGGGGGAACGATGTTCGGTCGTTTCCACAATGAATTGCTCGCCAGCGACCTTCTAGCCGCTTCGCTGAAGTGGGGTAACGACGAGTGGCGGGCAGCCATTGGTATAGGTGAGGAGGCTGCCCACTGAGGAGCCCACAGCCGACACGAACCAGTGCTTCGGGTGTGTACTCAGTATGTGAGGGGGTCGGTCGAGAGTGCTGGTCGCAGGTATGAGCGCGCCCCATTGTGTGGATGGACGTCATGCAGGTTGTCGGCCGCCCGTTGTGCGTGCCAGTTGGCAGTGACGCCTTCTCTTCGGGAAGCAGACCTAAGACTTGCTCGGGGGCGCCGGGTGACGCAATAAAACAAGCCCTCGGACCCTGTTTCCAAGGCCGAGGGCTCATCGTCGGGGTGGCTGACGGGACTCGAACCCGCGACACCCAGGATCACAACCTGGTGCTCTACCAGCTGAACTACAGCCACCATCGCTGCTGTTTTCTGCAGCGAGAGTTATAGTAGCGCACCGCATAAGAAAAGCAAAAACTGCAGCTGGTATGGGTAATTGCTGGCGCGGAAGCAGCGGGGATCTGGCGCTCTCACTTGACGTAGGATGACTCAGTGATACGGTAACCCTGCTGAGAACCTACGGGTGCGCATGCTCTCACCATTCTCCGCGCGTGGGCGGGGAAGCGGGGAGTGTCGCACGCCCACGCCGCTTCTCTCCTCATATTCTTCTGGGCCCGCTGTCGTGGGCCCCCGCGCTCCCCAAGGACCCCTCGTGTTCGATTATCTCGCCGCCAATCCATTGATTGCGCTGATGGCGATACTTGCCCTCGGCTATCTTCTGGGCAAAGTGAACGTGGCCGGCATATCGCTCGGCTCCGCCGCCGTGTTGTTCGTCTCCATTGCTTTCTCCGCGGTCGAGCCGGAGATCCAGCTCCCGCCGCTGTTGTACACCTTCGGCCTGGCGCTGTTTGTGTACGCCATCGGCCTGAGCTTCGGCGCGCAGTTCTTCGCGGAATTCCGCTCCCGTGGCTGGAAGATCAGCGCCCTCGCCGGCCTCGTGCTCACCGGTGTGATCGTGCTGGCCTATATCGGCGTGAAGTTCTTAGGGCTCGACGCCGCCCAAGGCGCCGGCAGCATGACGGGCGCAGTCACCTCCACTCCTGGTATGGCAGCCATCGTGGAAACCATGAAGGCCTCGGGTATCACTGATCCCGAAGCGCTGGCGCTGCCAGTGATCGGCTACTCGCTGGCCTATCCGGGTGGTGTTCTGGGCCTGATCCTCGTGGCCGCCGTGGGAGCGAAGCTGCGCAGGGTGGACCACGTCGCCGACGCCAAAGAGGCCGGTGTGATCACCGAGGACCTCCACCTCACCGGGCTCGAGCTCGGCCCCATAGAACCCAGCACGGTCGCAGAGGTGCTGCGCCCCACGGGTGCTGAGGTGGTGGCGACCCGCCTGATCCACCACGAGGATCCGGAGAACCAAACCCTCATCACCGCGGATACCGAGGTGACGAGCGGCGATGTGCTGCTGATTCACGGCACGCAGGAGGAGCTCCGGCGAGCCACACACATCCTGGGCCGCGAGGTGCATTTTCCTATCGATGACCACAATCTCGATTACCGCCGCTTCTCGGTGTCTAATCCGCAGATCGTGGGTCGCACTATCGACGAGCTTGGCCTCGCGGAGAAGCGTTTTTTGATCGCGCGGGTGCGTCGCGGTGACTCCGATTTCATCCCCACGCCCACGACCCGTTTGGAATACTCGGACAAGGTGCGGGTCGTCACCCCGACCCACAAGATGGCCGAGGCGAGAAAGTTCTTCGGTGATAGCGAGAACGCTCTGGGCAACTTTGATTTCTTCCCTTTCTTCTTGGGGCTGCTCGCCGGACTCCTGGTGGGCATGATTCCGATTCCGATGCCGGGCGGGCTGACTCTCTCCTTGGGATTCGGCGGCGGCCCCATCCTCGTGGGACTGATCTTGGGCTGGCGTGGCCGCACAGGCCGGTTGCAGTGGATCGTGCCCTTCCAAGCCAACAAGATCTTCATCAATATCGGCTTGGCGCTCTTCCTCGCTGGGGTGGGCACCACCGCCGGTGCCGGCTTCGCCGCGGCGCTCTCTGATGTTGAATCCTTGCTCTACGTGGGCTTCGGTCTGGTTCTCACGCTGGTTGCAGCGATCGCCATGGCCGTTCTTGGCGCGTGGGTGCTGGGGGCGAAATGGGATGAAACCATGGGCATGGCCGGTGGCATCTCCACCAATCCTGCGATTATCGCCTATCTCAACGCGCAGACCGGCACCGATCTCGCCGCGCGGGGCTATGCCACGGTGTATCCGGTAGGCATGATCGGCAAGATCATTGGCGCCCAAGTGCTCTTCCTGCTGCTCGTCTAGGCCCGCGACAGACACACATAACGCCCGCTACCTTCACACTGGGTAGCGGGCGTTGGTGGTTTTACTGTCCGAGATGCTCCCGGTAGCGGTCGACGGCCTGAGCGGCGGCGTTGCCACAGTTCTCCGATGTGGGGCCGGGATCGGCCACGAAGAGAGCGCGGCGATAGTAGTCGAGTTCGCGGATCGATTCCACGATATCCGCCAGCGCGCGGTGGGCGAGGCCCTTATCCGGCTGGTGGTAGTACACCCGCGGCTGCCAGCGCCGTGCCAGCTCCTTGACGGAGGAGACATCCACCATACGGTAGTGCAGCGCCGCATCGAGGGCCGGCATATGCGCCTTGATGAAGGCGCGGTCGGTGGCGATGGAGTTACCGGCCAAGGGGGCGGGGTGCTCGGGATCGCAGTGCTCCGCGACGAGCTCCAGCACCGTCTGCTCCGCCTCGGCAAGGCTGATAGTGGAGGCTGTGATCTCCTCGGTCAGCCCGCTGGAGGCGTGCATATTCGCCACAAAATCATCCATCTGGGCCAGCTCTTCTTCGCTGGCGTGCACCACGATGTCCACGCCCTCGCCGAGGATATTCAGCTGGGCGTCGGTGACCACGGCGGCGATCTCCACGATCACATGTCGCGCGGGATCGAGGCCCGTCATCTCTAGGTCGATCCACACGAGGCGATCATATTTTGCGGGTAGCTGCGGCTCAGACATGGTCACGGAGGGCGCTTTCTAGGGTTGAGAGGAACAACAATGTCTAACCCATTCGAGCATAGAAGGAACCCATCAGTGGCGCGAGTAGGCCCGTAGGGGCCACCTTGGATACCGCATTCATGACCTTCGATAGCGGTCCCGGCACCACGCGGCGCCGGTTATTGGCCAAAGCCTCGAGGGTTTCTTTCGAACAGGATTCATAGGTGGTCCACAGGAAGTCGGGCACCACCTTGTCCACGATGGACTTCTCCTCCTCGGCGATCTCCGCCTCGCGCACCGGCCCAGGAGCCAGCAGGGTGCAGTGCACCCCAGTCTTGCGCAGCTCATAGTGCAGCGCCTCGGTAAAGGCGTTCACGCCCGCCTTGGTGAAGACGTAGGTGGCGTTATTCGGGATCGGCACATTGCCGGCCGCCGAGCCCACATTGAGGATCGCGCCCTCGCCCCGCTGGAGCATGCCCGCCAGCACGGCATGGGTGAGCTCGAATACGGCCCGGGCGTTGAGCTCGAACTGATCCTGCTCATAGTTCCAGTCCTGATCGCGGAAGGCGCCGAAGCTGGCGATGCCGGCGGAGTTGATGATGATGGAAATCTCGCGCTGGGCCAGCTCATCCACCAGCTCGGCGCGGGCGTCGGCGCGGGCCAAATCAACAGCGCGCACCTCCACTTCCACGCCATGCTTATCGACGAGTTCTGCCGCCAGATCCTGCAGCACGGCTTCGCGGCGTGCAACAAGAATGAGGTTATGGCCCGCTGCGGCGAGATCCCGGGCGATCGCGCGGCCGATGCCCTGGCTGGCGCCGGTGACTACGGCCCGCTGCTGGGGTTGGGGGAGAGGAAGAGACATGATGAGGTGGTGAATCCTAATTAGTTGGAGTTGGCGGCGCGATAGGAGGCGAGCACGTCGTTGCCAATAACGATATCTCCGAGACCGGAGCCGAGGTTCTGTGCCACCACAATGCCCTCGGGGCGATCGCCATTCAGCAGATCGCCGGTAGCGCCGGTGGCCTTGGGGTAGTCCTCGGCGATTTTCGCCGGCCGCAGTGCCTCGTACTGGGTGGGATCATCGGCGACAAGAGTGCTGGCGGCGGCCAGTTCCTTGCCCACCACGGTGCCATAGTCCAGCGGCAGCAGGGTCACATCATCGCGCACCTGCGCGGAGGTGATCTCCTGGCCCGGTACCCGCATGGCGAGGCCGGTGATGATCACCCCGGCGTCGCGGATCGCACCATCGCGATCCAAGGTGGGCTTCAAGGTGATGCCGGGAGTGTGCTCGGCGGCCCACTCCATCAGCGCGTCGAGGGAGGAGGAGCTACGGCCCCACACGGTCATCTCCTCATAGCCGAGTCCCTCGAGAATCTTGGCATGCGAGCGGGCCTGCACCCCAGTGCCGAGGAAGGTCACATCTCGGCGCTCCCCGCCGTCGATAGCGAGGCTGGCGCCGGTGACTGCGGCGGTACGGAAAGCGGTCAGCGGGGCGGCGTCGAGAATGGCGAGGGTGGAGCCATCATCCGGATCGGAGAGCAGCACGCTGCCCTGGACGAAGGGCAGGCCCTTCTCCGGGTTGTTCGGGGTGAGTGTCACCCACTTGGTGCCAAAAAGATTGCGATCTGGCCAGGCGGCGGGCATCGAGTTGGAATAGGAGCGGCCCTCGCCGGCGCTCACCTGAATCTTCGGCACGGTGTTGGCCGAGCCATCAGCGATGGCGATCAATGCCTCTTTAATGGACTCCACGGCTGCGGCGGGGCTGGGCAAATGGGCTTCGACTGTGTCGTGATCAATAATGAGCATGCCGTCGAGCTTACTAAAACACTCCGGGCATCAAGGTGACACATGTCTCAGCCTGCGGGAATGCGCTGTGTACCCCCGCTTTTGAGGTGATGGGACGTCGGGAAGCGGGCAGCACTTCTCGAGGGCAGTGCGGATCGCCCATAAAAAGTACCCCCGGCAGGACTCGAACCCGCGACACATGGGGTAGAAACCCACTGCTCTAATCCACTGAGCTACGGAGGTATATCGCTGCACGGGGCGCCGAGCGGGCGCGTGCACAGCGATGCCTACGTATGTTAGTCACCGCGCTGAGCAGCGCGCAAAAGGCGGGACCGGGACGCGGCCTAGAAGATGCTGCGGGGAATTGAGGCCATGGTCAGTTAACGATCCTCGGGCTGGCGGCTATCCTAAGAACATGGCTGAAGCGACGAGCATCTCCGCTGGTACAACCGCACCGGCACCCTCGGCCCCTTCCTCCCCAGCGCGCCCCAGCAAGGCGCTCTACGTGCTATTTTTCACTACAGCAGGACTGGTTGCGGGCCTCATTTCATGGCAATTCCTGAGTGCCTCCCTAGCGGCGCTGGGTATTCCCGACCCCGGCCCGGCCACCACCGCCGGGCTGCCCTTTTTGCGCGCCGGGGGAATGATGCTGGCCGCGCTTGCTGTGGGCTCCTTTTATTTCAGCTCTTTTCTTACCCCGCCGCGTACCCAGCACGTCAGCGAGATGTACGTGGACAAACGCCGGCTGGCGGCGGCGGAGCAGCGCTCCCAAGCCAGCGGCTATGGCTATGAGTTTCACCGCGAATCAGAACTGGCCACTCGGCTGCGGGTAGCGGAACTCGGCGTGGATGGTTCCTTGGCCAGCCGCACCGGCGCGGTGGCGGCGCTGTGCTTCGGCATGATCGCGGTGGCGATGGTGCCGATGTATCTTTCGGATGTCTCCGGCGAGCCGCTGTGGCAGGCGATGAAGCCGGGGAATTGGTCCATCGCGATCTCCCAGGTCTCCACTTCGCTGGCTTGGATTGTGGTGGCCTGCGTCGCTCTGGTCGTCGGGCTGGGGGCGCTCTTGAGCAAGAAGTGGATTATGCAGCCAGTGTGGCTGCTGCTGTCGGTGCTCATGATCGTCCCGCTGGGTATGGAGGGACACTCCGCCAGCGGCGGTAATCACGACTACGGCACGAACTCCTATCTCTGGCACCTGCTGTTCATGGTGCTGTGGGTCGGCGGGCTCATGGCGCTTATCGCGCATGGCCGCCGTCGGGGTACCCACCTCGATATTGCTGTTCGACGCTATTCCCCGCTCGCGCTGGTGGCTGTTATCGGCATGACGCTGTCCGGTCTGCTCAACGCCGCCGTGCGCATCGACTTCTCGGATTGGCTCACCTCCGGCTATGGCTTGTTGATTACCGCCAAGGCCGTGGGCGTGGTGGTGCTCGCCCTCTTCGGCTTCGCCCACCGCCGCATCGCCATCCCGCGGCTGGAGCGCGACCCGAATGATCACCGCACCTTCCGTCGCATCGCCATCGTGGAGGTGCTGGTGATGGGCGCGGTCACCGGTGTTGCCGTCTCCTTGGGCCGCACCCCGCCGCCCCCGCCGCTGGTAGCGGATATCAACACCATGGATATCCAGCTGGGCTACAAGCTCTACGAGGAGCCCACCATCTGGAATGTGTGGACGATGTGGCGCTTCGATATCGCCTTCGCCACCTTCGGGCTGATCCTCGCGGGACTGTATATATACGGTCTCATCAAGCTGCGCCGTAAGGGCGAGAGCTGGCCGGTTCGCCGCAGCGCCTGGTTCCTGCTCGGCTGCGCCACCCTGGTGATCACCATGAGCTCGGGTATCGGCATGAATATCCCGGCCACCTTCTCGATGCACATGGTCGGACACATGATCCTGTCCATGACCATCCCCGTGTTCTGGGTGCTGGGCTATCCGCTGCAGCTGGCGTTGAAAGCCAATGAGCCGTCGACAAGCGAGGTGCCGGGACTCTATGAATTCGCGGAGATCGCCCTCGATAACCCCGTGCTGCGGGTGGTGGTGCACCCAGTGTTTAACACCGTGCAGTTCCTCGTGATCTTCTATCTGATGTATCTGGTGCCGAGCCTGTACGAGGTGGCGATCTCCGAGCACGCCGGACACCTGAGCATGAATGTGCTGTTTTTGTGGTCGGGCTACATGTATTACTGGGACATCATGGCCACCGACCCGCTGCCGGTGCAGCGCTCGCCCATGTCGAAGACGGCGTGGCTGACCTTCTCGCTTCCTTTCCACATGTACTTCGCGGTCTATCTCATGCAGACCCAGCAGGTGATGGGCGAGGAGTTCTACAGCACCCTTGGTTTGCCCTGGGAGGTGGACCTGCTCTGGGATCAGACCGTGGGCGGCGGCATCGCCTGGGCATCCGGCGCATTCCCGCTGGTGATCGTCTACATTGTGGTGCTGCGCAAGTGGCTGACCGCAGATCGCCGCGAGTCCCGCGCGTATGACACGCAGGCGGATGCCACCGACGATGAGCAGCTCGAGGCCTATAACCAGTGGCTGCAGCAGGTCAGCCGCGGCGAGGATAGGCAGGACGACTACCACAACAAGGATATTTCGCGGCCGCGCCGCCGCTAACGCTGGGTCTTCGCATATGGCCTGTGGATAACCTCAGCCCCGTGGGGGTGGGCGAGGCGGTTATCCACAGGTCCTCGCGCTGTCTCGGGCCGACGGTCGGGCGGATGGGCCACTCTGGTGATCGCACGCAATACAGAACACCAGAAAGGACCGTGCAGCTATGCCAATGATCCAAACCACTCTGATGGGCAATCTCGGCACCGAGCCCGAATACCGGCTATTTCCCAGCGGCAAGGAACTCACCAAGTTTCGCGTCTGCTCCTCCAAATCTCGCCAAAATGAGCAGGGAGACTGGGAGCAAGTCAGCGAGCTGTGGGTGGATGTCGAATGCTGGGGCCGGATCGCCTCCCCAGCCGCACACGCCTTGCGCTGCGGCATGAGCGTGATTCTTGTCGGCCACTTCTATACCGACGTCTGGGAGGTGGAGGACAATGGGGTGACCTCCAAGCGCAGCCAGGTGAAGTTTAAGGCCCAGTTTGTCGGCAGCGATGTCACCCGCTCGCTGCTGCGCGTCGGTGCGGGCAGTGAGGATAGCGTGGCGGATACCGCCGCGGATAATCGCGCCGCCGCCGCGAAAGCGCTGGGGGAGGAGGCCGAATCCGTGCCCTTCTAACCTCGTGGTGCAATGTAGGTGCCCGCGCTGGAACTCATGTACCCTTTAAGGCGGCTAGCAGCGTTTTAGCCCTGCCCACTGCTTGGGCTGAGGTGGCTGCTGATTACTTAACGTGCACGTCAGATTTAATAGGGAGTTACATAAGTTGGGCGAGTTTATCTACACCATGAAAAACGTCCGCAAGGCCCATGGTGACAAGGTCATTCTGGACAATGTCACCATGGCCTTTTATCCGGGCGCGAAGATCGGTGTCGTTGGCCCAAACGGCGCCGGTAAGTCCTCGATTCTGAAGATTATGGCCGGGCTGGACCAGCCCTCCAATGGCGAGGCCTTCCTGGATTCCGGTGCCACCGTCGGCATCCTGCAGCAGGAGCCGCCGCTGAATGAGGAAAAGACCGTCCGCGAGAACGTGGAAGAGGGCCTGGGCGGCATCTTCGAAAAGAAGCAGCGCTTCGAGGCCATCGCCGAGGAGATGGCCACCAATTACACCGATGAGCTCATGGAAGAGATGGGCAAGCTCCAAGAGGAGCTGGATGCCGCTGACGCCTGGGAAGTGGACTCCAAAATCGAGCAGGCCATGGAGGCCCTGCGCTGCCCGCCGTCCGATGAGCCCGTCAACCACCTCTCTGGTGGTGAGCGCCGCCGCGTGGCCCTGGCCAAGCTGCTGCTCTCCGAGCCGGATCTCTTGCTGCTGGACGAGCCCACCAACCACCTGGACGCCGAGTCCGTGCTGTGGCTGGAGAAGCACCTGGCGGACTACCCCGGCGCCGTGCTGGCCGTGACCCACGATCGTTACTTCCTCGATCACGTGGCCGGCTGGATCTGCGAGGTCGACCGCGGCAAGCTCTACCCCTACGAGGGCAACTACTCCACCTACCTGGAGAAGAAGGCCGAGCGCCTCGAGGTGGCCGGCAAGAAGGACGCGAAGCTGCGCAAGCGCCTCAAGGACGAGCTGGCGTGGGTCCGCTCCGGTGCCAAGGCCCGCCAGGCCAAGAACAAGGCCCGTCTGGAGCGCTACGAGGAGATGGCCAAGGAAGCCGAGCAGTACAAGAAGCTCGACTTTGAAGAGATTCAGATCCCCACCCCGCCGCGCTTGGGTAACCAGGTGGTGGAGGTGCACAACCTCACCAAGGGCTTCGATGGTCGCACCCTGATTAAGGATCTCTCCTTCACCCTGCCGCGCAACGGCATCGTGGGCGTGATCGGCCCCAATGGTGTGGGTAAGTCCACGCTGTTTAAAACCATTGTTGGTCTCGAGGAGCCGGACTCCGGCGAGGTCAAGGTGGGCCAGACCGTGCAGCTGTCCTATGTGGACCAGAACCGCGAGAACATCGACGGCGAAAAGACCGTCTGGGAGGTTGTCTCCGATGGCCTGGACTACATTCACGTCGGCCAAAACGAGATGCCCTCTCGCGCCTATCTGTCTGCGTTCGGCTTCAAGGGCCCGGACCAGCAGAAGCCGGCCAAGGTGCTCTCCGGTGGTGAGCGCAACCGCCTCAACCTTGCCCTGACCTTGAAGCAGGGCGGCAACTTGATCCTGCTGGACGAGCCGACCAACGACCTCGATGTGGAAACCCTGAGCTCGCTGGAAAACGCGCTGCAGAAGTTCCCCGGTTGTGCCGTGGTGATCTCCCACGACCGCTGGTTCCTGGATCGCACCTGTACCCACATCCTGGCTTGGGAAGGCAATATCGCCGAGGGCCAGTGGTTCTGGTTCGAAGGCAACTTCGAGGACTATGAGAAGAACAAGGTGGAGCGCCTCGGCCAGGAGGCCGCACGCCCCTCGCGTGTGACCCACCGCAAGCTCTCTCGTTAGACACCGAGGCCCAAGCACCCGCCCCGCAGTGGGGCCGGTGCTGCCGCGAAAACACCACCGCCGCCGAGCTGGATAGCAGCTCAGCGGCGGTGGTTGTCGTTTCGAGACGAAAGCTAGTTAGCGCACTTGGCGCACCTCAAACTGCATGCGCGGGTGCGCGAAGGCATCCTGGGTTTCGATGAGCTTCAGCTCCCGGCTGCCCGCGGTGTAGGTCGCCTCCACCAGGTCGAAAATGGAGGAGGTGGTGGCGGCGAGTGCGGCGGCGGCGTCACGGCCCTCGGTGTAGTGGCCGGTGAAGAGCGCGGCGGTGACATCGCCGGAGCCGTTGATCTTAATCGGCAGCTTCGGGGTGGTGACCAGCCAGGCACCCTTCTCATCGACGGCCAGCATCTCCACGGTGCCCTCCTCGCGGTCGGGGCGCTCCACGGAGGTCACCAGTGCCGCGGAGGGGCCAAGATCGAAGGCAGCGTCCACGGCGGCGAGGGTGGAATCCAGATCGGAGACTTCGCGGTCCACCAAGTAGCCCAGTTCGAACTGGTTGGGCACGATCACATCGGCCTGCGGCACCACCTTGTCGCGCAGCAGCGGCGGGATGGCGTCGGAGACGAAGCATCCAGACTTGGCATTGCCCATCACCGGATCGCACACGTAGATGGCGTTCGGGTTGTGCTTTTTCACTCGCTCCACGGCGTCGAGAATCGCATCAGCGATGTCGGGGCCGCCTTGGTAGCCAGACAATACGGCATCCACCGAGCCCAGTACCTCGCGCTCCTCGAGGCCGGTGACGATGTCTGTGACATCAGAGGCGGGCATCAGCGGTCCGCGCCAGGCGCCATAGCCGGTGTGGTTGGAAAACTCCACGGTGTTGATAGCCCACACCTCGTGGCCCATGCGCTGGAGCGGGAACACGGCGGCGGAATTGCCGACGTGCCCATAGGTGACGTGCGATTGGATTGACAGGATGTTCATGCTCTCTATTGTGCTCGAGAACGTGCGGGAAAAGAAAAATGGGTGCGCCCACACCACGGGCTGCGAGATGGGGCGCGCAACGGCGAAGATCGCCGAGCCGGTGGCGCCGCTGTCAATCGTGGGCGCCAATCTCGTGCACGGGCGCGCCCGCACTGGCACAATGGCCTAAGTACGCACCTGAGCGAACGCATTGTATGTAAGAAGGTAACCACGATGACCGAAACAGCCGCCCATGTGGAAAGCTCCACGCCCGGCCCCATTCATTCCTGCGCCATTCCGGTGCGCTGGACCGACTTTGACCGCTTCGGGCACATGAGCAACTCCATCTATGTGGAGATTGCTCAGGAGGCGCGGATGCGTTTTGCTATCGACGAGTTCGTGCCCCGCGGCCTCGAGATCCCCACCGTGTTCGTGCGTCGCCTTGATGCCGACTATCTCGCCCCGGTGCTCACCGACACCACGGCGGTGACGGTGGATACCCAAGTCATTAGCATCGGACACACCTCCTTTACCTCGCGGCAGAAGCTGAAGGATCGCCACGGCAAGATTTGCTGCATTATCGAAGTCGTGCAGATCGCGATGGACCTGCACACCTCGAGCCCGCGACCGATTAGTGAGCGGGAGATCTCCGTGCTCACCCGCGCCGAGGAGACCAAGGCGATCTCGGACGGCAGTAACTAGAGCGGCGAGGTTGTGGTGCAGCTTTCCTCAGGACAGCAGGGAATCCTCGCGCTGGTCACGCGCGCCCTCGCGCTCGACAGTGACGCCCATATTCGCATCGCCCGCCGCTCCGGCGGGCTGGAGTGCTTTGTGCACACCCCCTTTTCGGTGCTCGCAGGACGGCGTGCGGAGGGAACCATCGCCAGCGATGGGGCCGTGTATCGGGCCCAGGATCTTCTCACCTCCGATGGCTCGGGGTTAGACCCCCAGCCCAGCCCCGCCCCCGGCGGCGCCCTGTCATGGCCGGGCGCCCTGCCCCCGGAGGACGGGTGGGAGCTCATCGAATCCATCCCCGGAGCCGCGGTACGGCAACTCGTGGAATCCGGGCGCGGCTTGGCGAAGCAATTTTCTACCACCATGGGGCCGCCAGTATCCCTGCTCAACTCCACGGTGATCAGCTGCAGCGCCGGCGAGATCACGGTGGAGGTGCCGATGCGCGCGGTATTCGCGCTCAACGCCTTCGCCTTTATCCCCACAGATACCTCCGAGCCCAGTCATAATCGTTTGTTGGTGTCGCGCTCGGGCAGGTGGGTGCGTATCGACGCCTACTATGGCTCGGTGTGGTACCGGGCCGGTGCGGACTCCCTCACCAGCCTGCTCTAGGTGTGATTGACCAGCATATAGGCCACCCGCACCATGTGCTCCCACACCGCGGCACGGTGGGCGTCGGAAAGCTGCTCGGGGGATAGCTCATCCATGGAGGCTTTCATCAGCTCCAGCCAGCGCTCGGCGGCGGCCGCATCAATCTGAAAAGGCGCATGGCGCATGCGAAGCCGCGGATGCCCCCGCTGGGCGGAATACTCGCCCGGGCCGCCCCAGAATTGGATGAGAAACATTTTTAGCCGCCACTCGGCTCCCGCCATGTCCTCGGCTGGGTACATGGGCCCGAGGATGTCATCCTCCTTCACGCGGGCATAAAAGCCGGCGACTAAACGATCGAAGGTGTCCTCGCCGATCTCCTCGAAGACGCTGCGCGGTTCAGTCATGTCTATCCATTTTAGGTGCCCGGAGAGTCGCAGGCGATGCGCAGCAGCGAGCGCGCCACCCGGTCGCTTTCCTGGAGCATAGTGGGGTCGGTACGCGGCATCGGCGAGATCGTGGTGTCGGCGAGAAACGCTCCCAAGGGAATGCCCACCGCATGCAGCCGGGGATCGGGCTCGCCCGCGCTGCCGATAACGCGGCCCGTCTGGGGATCGACTTCCCACGAGCGCGAGGCGCTGCCGTCGTCAAAACGGAAGAGCCGAGCCCTCGCGCCCACTGAGTGCACCAAAGGCGAGGCGGATCTGCCCATATCGGGGTTGCGCACGAAGGCGTCGAGAAGCACCCGGGCCTCGCGGGCGTCGCGGGTGGTGGGAGAGGACATGCGAAAGCCGGTCTCGGTGGTGCTCACCTGTGGGGTGGCGCCGAGAAACTCCACGAGGCCGGCGTCGATAAGCGCCAGCAACTGCCGGGTGCGAAACAGCGGCGGCCCCGATCCCGCCATCTGGCCCAGCGCCATAAATTCGCGGAGGCTGCTGGTGCGGGAGGCGTGGGTGTAGCGGCCGTGTTCGCCGAGAATGCCCACGGCCTTGCGGGAGGCGGCCAGGGCCCACATGCCATTTTTGAAGGCGGATTCGCGCGCGCGTTCGGCCTCGTGGATATCGCCGCTAAGGCTTGCGGCGATGTGCTCGGTCAGCGCGGGCGGATCCATGCGAAGCCCCGCCAGTGGCTGGGAGTAGGCGAAGGGATCGAAGGGTCGAGAGGTGGCGTCAAGAAGCGGTGCGATCTGTTCCGGCAAAAGCCGAGGATCGGTGGTGCTATCGATGAGCTGGAGAATTTCCTCCACACGGGCAGGGCGGCTGGTGAGATAGTAGGCCTCGTGGGCATCGCGCAACAGTGCGGGAAGGACCTCGGTGCCGAAATCGATGCAGCCCAAACCGGTGCGTTCCGATAGCTCGGCGATCACGGCGCGGGTGCGGGGATTATGTGGCGCAGGGGGTAGGGAGTGGTACTCCGATTTCGGCAGATAGGGATAGCCGCGGCCGCTGGCCACCACCACCTGCGGTTCCTCGCCGCTTGGCTCATAACGCAGCCCCGAACGCCGGTAGGTATCAGAGACGAAGCGGCCGCCGCGTCCCTCGGTGAGTAGCAGGAGGGAATCGAAGAAACTCATGCCTAACCCCCGCACCAGCACGGTCTCGCCGGCGACGATGGGGGAGAGATCCTGATCAATGGGGTTGCCCGGGGCGATCCACTGGCCGCTCGCTTGGGCGAGGGCCTCCTCCTCGGCGGAGGGAGCCGGGGTGTCCCAGCCGAGGGCCAACACGGTGGCATCGGCCAGCAGGGTAGTGCCATCGGCGAGTGTTATCAGATCCTGGGAGCCCTGCGGCTCGATGGCGGTGGCGGCATGGGGGTGCTCGCGCACAGTCATCGTCTCTGGCAGGGTGTCGCGCAGCTGCTGGTAGACGGCACGGAGATACTCGCCGTAGAGGGCGCGGCTGGGATTGGACTCCGGTTTGGTGGCGCGCATCTCCTCCCAGAACTTGCTCGCCCGCGCGTCTGGGTCCTGCAGCTGTGCGCGGATCCACTCATACATGGTGGGGCCGGTGCGTGGCGGAATGCCGACGCTGGCGTCAGGGTCGGGGTAGAGGGTGACAGCATCGGCAAGGGTGTTCATGCACATGGTCCGTGGCTGGTCGGTGCGCCATACCTGCCCCGCCCCGATCTGGTGGGGGTCGAGGAGATGCACCGTCAAGGGGGTGGGCTGATCGCTGTGGCGCTGAGCCGTGGATAGCCGCTCAAGCAGGGAGATCCCGCGGGGTCCTGCTCCGATGATGGCGATGTTGCGGGGGTGAGCGTGAGCCGAGTGTGAAATACCCATAATAGACAGATTAGTTCTTTATAAATAGAATGGCCAGTCTAATATCGTGCTGTGCGCGCCGCGGCGAGGCTGAGGGGCCGCGCCTGGCGGGCACCTGCTGTTGTGTTTATCGCATAGGAAGGCTCCGTCCATGACACCCTCACGACGCCCTCATCTCGCCCCGCTTCTTGCCACGCTCGCGATTCCCATGCTGATGCTCGCCAGCTGTGCCGCCCCCCTCAAAGCCAACCCCGATGATCGCGCCGCCGCCGCGGAGCTGACCTATGCCGATTCGGCTCCGTGGACCAGCCTCTACCCGCCGACCGCGGGCTTCTACCCCAATGGGGGCATCGTGGGAAACATCACCGATCGCCTCTTATGGCAAGACCCCGAGACCCTCGAGCTGCACCCGTGGATCGCCACGGAGCTGCCCGAGATCAACGAAGACGCCACCGAATACACCTTCCGGCTACGTGAGGGCGTGACCTACTCCGATGGCAGCGCCCTCGACGCCGCGAATGTGGTGGCCAACTTTGATCTCTTCGGGCGCGGCGACGCCGAGCGCACCCTGCCGCCCAGCGAGCAGATCAACAACTATGAGCGCGGCGAGGTGCTCGATGAGCACACCGTGCGCTTCCACTTCTCCGCCCCCGCGCCGGGCTTCGCGCAAGCCACCTCCACCCTGAATGCTGGGTTATTGTCGACTGCCACGCTGCGTCGCGACGCCGAGGGCTTCGGCCCCGGCAATGCGGTGAACGTGGTGGCCAGCGGCCCCTTCGTGATCGAGGAGGAGGAACTGGGCACCCAGATTCGTCTGGTGCGGCGCGAGGACTATGACTGGGGTCCGCCGGCGGCCTCCCATCACGGCCCAGCGAAGCTCACCACCCTCACCATCGTCACCGCCCCAGAGGACTCGGTGCGCACCGGTGCTCTGCTCGCTGGCCAGGCCGACGTGATTCGCCAGGTGGAAGCACCCGATGAGCGCCGCTTCCGGGAGCTGGGGGTGCGCATCCATGCCGGCGGCACCGGCGGGATGAATAACTCCATCAACTTTCACTTCGCCCACCCCTATCTCGCGGATCAGCGAGTCCGCGAGGCGCTGATCAAGGGCGTGAACCGGGAGGAAATCCTCGACACCTTGTTCACCGACTCCTATCCGCTGGCCACCTCCACGCTTTCGAGCGAGGCCCGCGGCTATGAGGATCAATCCGAGCACTATGTCTACGACCCCGAGGCGGCGCGGCAGCTGCTCGACGAGGCCGGCTGGCAGCTGCCCGCAGGCGCGAGCTCAGGCGCCATCCGGGAGAAGGACGGCGAGCGCCTGAGCCTCACGGTCAACGAGGCGGTGCCGCAGCCACGCTCGAAGGAGATTGTGACCATGATGCAGGCACAGCTGCGCCGTATCGGGGTAGACCTGCAGCTCTACCCGGGAGACTATGCCGCCCAAACCGCCGCGGCTAAGGACATCGAGAAGATTCAATTGGCCCATCACATCGTGGGCCGTGCCGATGCGGACGTGGTGACCTCCCTCTGGCATTCGGAGAAACGCAATGTCTTGCTCAATGGCGATACGGAGACGGGTGAGATCCATGATCCCGAACTCGAAAGATTGATGAACGCCATCTCGGCCACCGCGGACTCGAGCGCCCGCGAGCGCGTGGTGCGCGAGAGCCAGAACTATGTGTCGGACAAAGCCTATGCCTTGCCGCTTTTTGAGGAGCCCCAAGTATTCGCCCTCGGCGATAACGTGCGGGACTTCCAGACCGGCCCCACCGCCCGCCCGTGGTTCTATGCCACAAGCCTGAGCGCCCCGAAGGAGAACTAGATCATGACTCGCTCTGCTGTATTATCGCGCATCTTCCAGGCCTTCACCGTGATACTGCTGGTGTTCATCTCCGCCTTCGTGCTGCTCGCTGCCTTGCCCGGCGATGCCATCGAAGCCCGCTATGCCAGCCCCGAGCTCGGTCTCTCACCGGAGCAGGTGGAGGAGATTCGTCGTTCCTATGGCGCGGATAAGCCCCTGGTGGTGCAGTTCTTCGTGCTCCTCGGCGGCTATCTCACGGGCAACTTCGGCACCTCGGTGGCCCAAGGCAGTGCCGTGTCCACCCTCTTGGGCGAGGCGCTGCCGCACACCCTGGCTCTGGCTATCAGCGGCTTTCTTCTCGGCGTGGTGCTGGCGGTGCTCATCGCCACCGCCGCCACCTTCGGCCCCTTCCATTGGCTGCGGGCTTTGGCCGGATCGCTGCCGCCCCTTTTTGCCTCTACCCCTACTTTCTTCGTCGGCATCGTGCTCATTCAGTTGCTGAGTTTCCGCTTCGCCATCATCCCGGTGATCGGCGGCTCCGCCCTGCACGAGCTGGTGTTGCCGGTGATTACCCTCTCCATTCCCGTGGCCGCGCCCCTGGCGCAGGTGCTCATCCGTTCCATCGATGAGGTGGAGTCCAGCCCCTTTGTCACCGTGTTGCGCGCCCGCGGCGCCACCGAACGGTGGGTGCTGTGGCGCGGCATCATGCGCAATGCGCTGCTTCCCACCCTCACCATCGCCGGCATGATCTTCGGCGAACTCATCGGCGGCTCGGTGGTGACCGAGGCCGTCTTCGGCCGAGCCGGTATCGGAGCGCTCACCGTGAACGCGGTATCCAATCGCGACACCCCTGTACTCATGGCCATCGTGGTGCTCGCCGCGGCACTGTTTGTGCTGATCAACCTCATCGTGGATCTGTGTTACCCGCTCCTTGATCCACGCCTGCGCACGGTGCGCACTGCCCGTACCGGACCCGCCGCCGAGCCCCTCGCAGCCC
>NZ_PQMK01000009.1:0-43737 GCF_008930785.1 Corynebacterium sp. 51B
ATTCAAGCTGTGACATACTCGGAACCGCACGACCCCGATATACAGTGTGGTCTGCCCCGGCCACTGGGGGGGGGGACGGGCCGGGGCAGACCACACTGTATATCGGGGTCGTGCGGTTCCGAGTATGTCACAGCTTGAATAGCACGTCAATAGCCCCACAGAGGCCTAAAGATGCAGGCACAGCCACTTCTCAGTAGCATCACTCTTAGCCACTTGTTTCACATCAGTATCACACGAGGAGGTGGGTCATGGTGCTCGAACAGCCCTCGGAGGAATCTGTTGCTGCCTTCTTCGATTTGGATAAGACCATCATCGCCACCTCCTCCGCCTTTGCCTTCGGCCGCACGCTCGTCTCCCACGGGATGCTCAGCACCAGAGATGCGCTCACTCTGGTGCTCGCCGAAACGGGGTACATGATTGCGGGGCACTCCCAAACCCAGATGGATGGCACCAAGGATCAGTTGACCCAGATGGTCAAGGGGCTGCGCATCGAGGATCTGCAGCACACCATTGACCACACCCTGCTGCATCGCGTGGTGCCCACCATCTTCGCGGAGGCTCGCGAGCTCATCGAAGAACACCATGCCCGCGGCCACGATGTGATCATTATTTCCGCGTCGGTGAAGGAGCTGGTGGATCCCATTGCCCACGAGCTGGGAGCAAATCACACCATCACCACCCGTTTAGAAGTGATCGACGGCGCCTACACCGGCAAGCTCGAGCTCTATTGCCGCGGCGTTACCAAAGCGACTGAGATCAGCAAGGTGGCCGACAGCCACGGCTATGACCTCACCCGCTGCTATGCCTACTCGGACTCGGCTACCGATATTCCCATGCTAGAGATGGTGGGCCATCCGCGGGCCGTCAACCCCGATCGAGTGCTCAAAAAGCATGCGCTTGCCTCCGAGTGGCCGGTGCTGAACTTCAAAAATCCCGTGCCGCTGCTGTCCAGCCCCTCAAAAAAGGATCTGGGTATCGGCGGCGCCGTGGCCGCCGCCCTTGCGCTCGGGATGGGCAGCTGGTGGCTCAGCACCCGCTGGGGCGCACTGCGATCCAGCTAGCAGGTACGACTCGGCGCGGCACTCTACAAGCGATCCGCTACCCGCGCCGCTTCCTCGCCGCCGCGGCGCCAGGCAGCAAAGTGCGCCAGCGCGAGGGAATCGACCTCGCCGCGGCAATAATCGCGGATTAGGACGGTGTGCGCGGCCGGATCGCGCAGCAAATAGGGCTCCGGCATAGCCAGCCCTTTGGGATCAAGTCCCGAGGCCATGGCGTTGAGCCGTGCTGTGGCGTATCCCACGACGATCGAGCGGGGGCCAAAGATGCGGTGGCCCAAGATCTCCCCGTGCAGCAGCGCGCACGTTTCTACCTGCCCCACGAGCTGCGCCAGTGCGCCGAGCCGCGGGGCTTGGCGCTCCGGAACTCCCTTCCCGCCTGCAATACGGTCTAATTTCGCCATGACCTGCAGCGGGGCACGCTGGAATGTCTCCGCGAGCGCGGGGGTGAGCACCCCGTAGACCTCGAGGGCGGATATCTCAGAATCAGCTGCGATTTTTCTGAGAGCCGTGGCGCCCACGAGCGCGGAATGGGCGCTGGTGGCGGCGGCATCACGCAAGTTAGCGCGCTTGCGATGAGCAGTCGCAATACTCGCCTGTGCGGCATTGATATGCTGGTGGATAGCTGGATTGCGAAATATTTCCATGGCGGCCGAGCTGATGACTTTCCGTGTCGAGTTCACAACCGCGCCGGATTCGTGGCACGATGGTGCACAACTAGAGTTTAAGAAAATACCACTAACGGAGGATCAAGACGGTGAGCAGTTCTAAGGGAATGTACAGCGAAGGGGCACCCGCTTTTTCGCCGAAGGTTAACTCGATTCCCCTCAGCGACGCCGATACCCGTGGCCCCGGTGAGGGCTCTATCGGCAATCTCGTGAGCGACGCTACTGCGCAGATGTCCAATCTTTTCCGCGCTGAGGTCGAGCTGGCCAAGGCCGAGGTTGCTCAGGAAGCGAAGAAGGGCGCCATTGGCGGCGGCCTCTTCGGCGTAGCCGGCACGATCGCCCTCTACTCGTCCTTCTTCTTTTTCTTCTTCCTCGCTGAGCTGCTGTCCACCTGGCTGTCGCGCTGGGCGGCGTTCCTCATCGTCTTCCTCATCATGGTGGTTCTCGCTGCCGCTTTCGCCCTCTTCGGCTGGCGCAAGGTGAAGACCATCGGCAAGCCCGAGAAGACGGTGCAGTCGGTCAATGATCTCAAGACCCTTGTCCCGGGCAAGGCCACCAAGAATCTCGAGAAGCGCGAGCAGGACGGCATGTACACCTAAGCCGTCATTGCGCCCGCTCTGATCCCCTTTTCCCTCAGGTATTCTGCAGGGATAAAGGGGGTTTTCCGTATCTTTCCACCCGCACCGTTGTCTAAGGAGTCTGTTGTGTCCCGTCGCCCGCTGAGTCAGCGATTGCTCCCGCCACGCTGGCGACGGAATCACGCCGAGCATTCCCCCGCCATCCCCAGCGCTGTGGCCCTCGAAGGCCCCTTTGCGCACGAATGGATCCACACCCGCGGCATCCGCCTCCACGCCGCGACCGCCGGCGACCCCCACGATCCGCTCATCGTGTTCGTGCACAGCGCCCTCGGCGGCTGGTTCGACTATCGCCACGTGCTGCCCACCGTCGCTGCTGCCGGCTATCACTGCGTGGCCATCGATATGCGCGGCTTCGGCATGTCGGATAAGCCGCCCAGCGACTATGACCTGCGCACCCTCGCCGGAGATGTTTATGGCGTAATCCACGCAACCGGACATAAGGATGCGGTGGTCGTGGGCCATGCCGCGGGCGGTGCGGTGGGCTGGGCCTTGGCCATTCACCACCCCGAGGCCGTGCGCGCGTTGGTCTCGATTGCCGCCGCGCACCCCACCGATCTGCGTCGCTGCACCTTTAGCTATCCGTGGATGTTCGGCACTCCGATTCTGCGTCATCTCAGTGCGCTGCTGCCGCCGCGCCTGCATGCGCTGCTCACCACCCCGCAGTCCACGGCTCGGGTGAATCTGGTGGCTAATACCGCGGAGCGCTTTCATACCACCACCGCCGGCAAGAAGGAGATGCAGCTGCGCACGGTGGCCTATAGCATCGCCAACACCTCTCCCGCGCGCTCGAAGGTGGCACGCATCGAGCTCGCCCCCGTGCCGCTGCGGTGGATGACCGCCTCGGTGGAGCAGCCAGTGCTGCTACTGCAGGATTCCTCCACCCCGTGGTCCCGGCTGGCCGAGCGCGCCGCCAAGCGCGTGAAGGCCGAGACCAACGTGGTGCACATTCCGCACACAAAAAACATCCCCCACCTCGAAGCACCCGCTAGTTTCAGCTCCATGCTCGTCTCTTTCGCGCGGTCTCTCTAGGGCGCTTATCGACGCTTCCTCGGCTAGCCCACAACGCAGGCCCCCGTATTCACGGGGGTCTCCAGGCCCGTGGCATCGGCCACGTGCTTCTCTACTTCGGCACGGGTGAGGGCATAGCCGGTATCGGTGTCATCGGCGGCGGCGCCGAAGACCACACCCAGTACGTGCCCGTCCTCGCTGAGCAGCGGGCCACCGGAGTTGCCCTCGCGAATGCTGCCGCGCACGGTGTACACCTCGCGGTCGATGCGCTGATCGGCGTAGATCGTGGGGCTATTGATCAAAAGCGAATCGATGATGCGGGCGGGGGCGGCCTCGAAGGGGCCGGACTCGGGAAAGCCCATCACCACGGCATCCGCGCCGCTCTCCGCGGGGTCCTCCGCCCAGGGCAGAGGGTCGATCCCGAGGCCATCGGTGGCGAGGATCGCGATATCAATCACGGGGTTGTAGTACACCACCCGTGCGGTGTGAAAGCCCAGCACGGTATCAAGATCCACCTCGTTCGTGCCGGCCACCACGTGCGCATTCGTCATGATGCGATCCGGGGCCACCACGAAGCCCGACCCCATGAGTCGGCGCTGGCATTGCGGGGCCTCGCCGATGATGTGCACCACCGAGGGGCGCACCCGTTCCACCATCGCCACATCGCTGACTTCGATGCGGGGAGCCTGCACCTGCTCCGGCTTGGGGCTCTGGAAGGGCGAGGTAATCATGGGCATGCCCGAATCATTGAGCAGTACCCGCAGCTTATCCGTCAGTGCGGCCAAGGCCCGTGGGGAATGGGTATCCACCTGTTGCAGCACGGTGGAATTACGCACTCCCTTCGCCAGCCGCGAGTTGCCCTCTGCCAGCGGCGTCGCCAGCAGCCAGGCCACGATGAGCACCACCATCACCTGAAAGAAGGCGCCGGCGAGGGAATCGACCCGGCGCAGCTGCGGCTGGGAGACTTTCTCGCGCAGCGAGGCACCGGCGGTGCCCCCAATGAAATAGCCAATGCAGGAGGCAAGCACCAGCACGGTCACGGCGATCACGATGCGCAGCTGGTTGCTCTCGGTTTGCTGCATGGCTAGCGGGGCCAAGGCAAAGCCGATGACTAACCCGGCAGCGATGCCGATAAAGGAAAAAACCGACCCCACCATGCCGTGACGCCAGCCGTCGATAAGCGCGAAGAGCAGGAGAAACACCACAACGCCATCCACTATCACGCTGGGATCCATAAGGGCGCCTCTCTTCTCTGGGGCAGGGACATAGTGATTCTAGGGGCTAGGAGTGGCATTCGTTGTTACGCGACGCGGCTAGGGTGGCGCCCAGATCGTACACCCGATCCTGCGCCCACGGCTGCGCCCAGCCGGCATGGTCCAAAGCTGCACTCAGAATACCGCCTGTAAAGCCCCACACAATGTAGCCACGACAACGAAACGCCGGACCTCGCCAGGAACCATGCTCCACCATGAGGCGATTGTCTGGCTCCACCAGCTCCGCGATGGAGGCTCGGAATACATCATCCGCCTCCTCGGGGCTCACCGGCGCCACCTCGGCGGGGGCGTGCTGATACGCGATCACGGGATGCACTGGGTAGCCGCTGCGGCGCACGTGCACCTCCTCCATCTGGGCCACCGGTGTCACCGCCATCCGGTCGAGGCCCGTCTCCTCATGGGCCTCGCGCAGGGCGCAGTCCACCGCGTTGATATCGGTGGGATCCACCCGGCCGCCGGGGAAAGCAATCTGGCCAGAATGATGGCGCATCCGCGGTGAGCGGTGTGTGAGCAGCACGGTGGCGCTGGCCGGAAGCTGGTGCTGCTGCGGGTCGCCGTCGATAAGCATGAGCACCGCCGCCTGTCGATCGCGGCGAGGGCCGCTCTGGCGCGCCCGATCCGAGAGCGCCCGATGCACATGGCCCTCATCCACGGCCCGCACCAAGGGTGCCAGCCAGGGCGGGGCCGCCTCGGGGCGCAGCCGGGTATTCACCCCACAGGCGTCCGGAGTCATCGCACCGCCTCCTCGAGGTCTTCCACCGAATCGAAGGGTTGCGGCAGGATGCGCTCCACCTCGCCATCGCGCAGCACCACCGTCACCGGCACCACCCCGGGCAGCGACCACGCCGCCGCGGCCGCCCCGCGATCATCCTGGAAGCTGGGAATATCCACCCCAAGATCCTCGAGCAGCGCCGCACCACGGCCGGCATCCCGATCCGCGTGCACCCCCACCACCGTCATCTCTGGGTGGCGGGCGGCGAACTCCTCGATCACCGGCAGCTCCTCTCGGCAGGGGCCACACCACCACGCCCACACATTCACCAGCACATAGGGCGAGGCCTCGCCCTCGGTCGCCGCGCCCAAACAGGGCAGCTCCACGCCGAGATCTGCCTCAGGGCAGGCGGGGCGGCTCGCCGTAACCGAGGAGGTCATCGTGGGCTGTGGGGAGTCGCTCGCCTCCGGTGCAGGCGGGTTCTCGCCGCTGAGAAGGCGGGTGATGATGACCGCGATGAGCACGATCGACACCACCACGAATGCCAGATATAGACGAATATGGGTGCGCATCTAGGCCTCCTCGATCCCTGCGAGCTGCAGCAGATGCTGCCGGGCCTGCTCATCGGGGGCGCGCAGCAGACGCAGTGCCTCGGGCACCTCGGTGGGGCCGACGCGGCCGTAGCTGGGGCACTGCTGCCGCAGAAAGCACACCCCGCACGCGGCGGTGCGTGAGTGACAGATCTGGCGGCCATGGTAGATGATCCGGTGCGAGAACATCGTCCAGTCGGCGCGGGGCAGCTGCTCGGCCAGCACCGATTCCACCTTCACGGGATCGCTCTGCTCGGTGAGCTCGAGTCGGCGCACACAGCGGCCGAAGTGCGTGTCCACGGTGAGGCCGGGAACATCGAAGGCATTGCCCAGGACCACATTGGCGGTCTTGCGGCCCACCCCGGGAAGCGCAGTGAGCTCCTTTAAGGTGCCCGGCACCTCCCCGCCGTATTGCTCGGACAGGGCCAAGGCAATGCCGGCAGCGGCCTTGGCTTTGTTGCGATAAAATCCAGTGGGCCGAATCAGCTCCTCGAGCTGATTAGGGCTGGCTTCGGCCATCGCCGCGGCGGTGGGGAAACGGGCAAAGAGATGAGGGGTAACCTCATTGACTCGTTTGTCCGTGCACTGGGCACTGAGTACCGTCGCGATAAGCAACTCAAAAGCGTTGGAGAAATCGAGGGCGCAGTGCGCATCCGGGTAGCCGGCTGCGAGCATCCTGCTGACCTTGCGCGCGCGTCGCGTGCGGGCGAGCGGGGTGGTGCCAAAAGTTCGTCCCATAGATATAACACTAAGCCACACACGATCACCCCCGCCTGTCCCACTAGTAGAATGGAGTCCCATGAGTTCACTTTTTGCACTTGCAACCCCAGTAGTACTGACGGTTTTCGCCATGGGCATGGAGCGCTGCGAGAGCTTCTCTACGACCTCCCGCGCTCGGAAGCGGCGGCACGAGCGCGAGCAGGCCGCACCGCTGGCCCACGCAGAGCGCGATACCGCCACCGAGCGCACCCCCGACCAAGCGGCGGCATAAGACCTCCTACCTTTTTGCTTGTGTGTGTTTCTTAGCCATCGCTGAGGTGATCACATATAAATCGCCTAGCGCGACAAGTCACACGCAAAGAATGGGTGGCTCACATTCACCCCCAAATTTGTACAACTACACAGCAGCCCGCCATCCCGCGATCCGATCAAAAATCCCCTGACCAGCGGCTTATCCGAGATGACTGGGCAAGATGTCAAATAGTGACACACTCCATAGTAGGATGAGTGAAGACAAACACGGCGCGGGTGCCTATCCCACACTGCCGATCTTGACCGACAGATGTCTGGATATGTTGGTATACAGACGCTCCTCGACATGTGGGCCCACTTTGCTGCATCCTTCGCGCCGTACTCAGCGAAGATACAAGGAGTTAGACAGTGGAATCCGTACAGGAAATCTTGTCGCGGGCAGGCATCTTTCAAGGCGTCGACCCAGTGGCGGTAGCCACCCTCATCCAGGAATTGGAAACGGTGCGTTTTCCGCGTGGCACCACCATCTTCGAGGAGGGCGAGCCCGGTGACCGGCTCTACATCATTACCTCTGGCAAGGTGAAGCTGGCCCGCCACTCCGCCGATGGGCGGGAGAACCTGCTGACCGTGATGGGTCCCTCCGATATGTTCGGTGAACTCTCCATCTTCGACCCCGGCCCGCGCACCAGCGCCGCCGTCTGCGTCACCGAGGTGGCTGCGGCCACCATGAACTCGGAGATGCTGCGCAAGTGGATCTCGGCCCACCCCGAGATCTCCGAGCAGCTGCTGCGCGTGCTGGCCCGCCGCCTGCGCCGCACCAACAACTCCTTGGCCGATCTCATCTTCACCGATGTGCCCGGCCGTGTGGCCAAGACGCTGCTGCAGCTGGCCAACCGCTTCGGCACCCAAGAGGGCGGTGCGCTGCGCGTGAACCACGACCTCACCCAGGAAGAGATCGCGCAGCTGGTCGGCGCCTCCCGCGAGACCGTGAATAAGGCCCTGGCTACCTTCGCCCACCGCGGCTGGATCCGCCTCGAGGGCAAGTCCGTGCTCATCGTCGCCACGGATCAGCTAGCCCGACGCGCCCGCTAAAACATACAAAAACACCGCTGCCTCCCCGGTATGGGAAAAGGCAGCGGTGTTGCTGTGTGCACGGACAGCCGCAGCTGAGCAGAGGGCGGCACCGCCGCACGCCGTGCCGCCCTCATGTACCCAGGTTTATTTCGACGGCACGTCCACGCCCAGATAGCGCAGGGTCACGCGGGTGGACTGCTCTGCGGCGTGGCGCAGTACCGGATCCACATCGGTGTAGATCTCATCGATCAGGCCACGCACGGTGGCTTTATCGCCGAGCTTCTCGAGCGCATCCTCCACCTGCTGCAGGCGCATCTTGCGGCGCTCTAGGTACTTCTTGGCAAAGACGGAGATATCCTCCGCATCGGGGCCATGGCCGGGCAGCATGCGCACATTCTTGCCCCGCTTCTTCAGCATCTTCAGCGTCTTCAGATAGTCCTTGAGATCCCCGTCCGTCTCGGAAATCATCGTGGTGTGGCGGCCGGCGATGGTATCGCCGGTGATAATGCCCTCCAAGGTGGACTTGCCGGGCGTACCCGACCACACGAACAGACACACAGAGTCACTGGTATGGCCCGGGGTGTGCACCACCTCGATCTGCGGGGTAACACCCTCGGCCTTGATGATCTCACCATCCTCCAGCGCGGGCCCACCCAAGCAGTAGCGCTTATCAAAAGCCCGCACTGGGGCGCCGGTGAGCTGGCGAATTCGCTGAGCGGAATCGGCGTGATCCGCGTGGCGGTGCGTCAATAGCACCTCCGCCACTTCGGAGGCGTTCTTATTGAGCACATTCAGGTGCCCCTCATCCTCCGGGCCAGGATCGACCACGATGCTGCGCGGATCACCCTTGGCACGAATTACCCACGAATTGGTGCCCTCGAGCGAGCTGTAGCCGGGGTTAGGGCACAGCACGACTCCCACGGACGGAGATACTGGGCGTAGCTGACTATAAGCGGGATGCTCCATACCCACTAGCTTAACCCTGTTGCCTCGTATACGACTATCAAATTAGGCACGCTTTTCGACGACGAGCTCAACCTCGACCGGCGCGCCGAGCGGCAGTTCCGCCACCCCGACAGCCGACCGCACATGCTGACCGGCCTCACCGAAGATCTCACCAATGAGCTCCGAGGCCCCATTGACCACTCCGGGCTGGCCGGTGAAGCCCTCAGCGCTGGCGACGAAGCCGGTAATCTTCAGCACCCGCGCCACATTATCGATGCCCACTACGGCATCCACGGCGGCCAGCGCATTGAGTACGGCCAGGCGGGCGTATTCCTTCGCCTGTTCGGCAGAGACCTCCGCCCCCACCTTGCCGGTGGCGTGGAGATTGCCCTCAACGAAGGGCAGCTGGCCCGAGGTCCACACCTGGTTGCCCACCTCGGCGGCGGGGATATAGGCGGCCACGGGCGCGGCTACGGCAGGGAGGGTGATGCCGAGCTCCTGCAAGCGAGTGCTGATAGAGCTAGTCATTTTTCACCCGCTTCATGTAGGCCACGAGGTTTTCTGGGTTCGGGCCAGGGATCACAGTCACGAGCTCCCAGCCGTCCTCCCCCCAGGTATCGAGGATCTGCTTAGTGGCGTGGCTAATAAGCGGCACGGTGGCGTATTCCCATTGAGTCATGTGCCCCACCTTAGTGATCTCTGCGCCCTGAAGGGGCGCCGCCCCACCTCAGGGTGACGGAGACGCACATCACACAAATACAGACCCGCAAGTGAAATAACTTACGGGCCCGTCATTTTTGCTCTAAAAAGTGTGGTTACTGTTCGATGTGGCTAAATGCCCACCAGTTCGCCGCCGCGGGCGAGATAGTTGGACCAATTCTCGATGTGCGGGTTCTTCCGCAGCAGCGCACGGCGCTGACGCTCCGTCAGCCCACCCCAGACGCCAAACTCGATCCGATTATCGAGAGCATCGGCCAAACAATGGGTGCTCACGGGGCATTCTTCGCAGATCTGGGCCGCCCGACGCTGGGCTGCACCGCGCACGAACAAGGCATCCGGATCGCTGTTGCGGCAGCGCGCGCGAGTCACCCAATCCTCGCGTTCGACGGGTTCGGTAGAAGAGGAGTGCATTCCGCTGCGGGCCGCTTCTCGATTCAAAATGAGTGAAGTAGTCATCTGCAAAACACGCCTCTCATTGATCAGCAATTTGACACTTGTAAGTGTATTCACAGTGTCGCGGAAGTGTCGAATACGGCATAAAAAGGGGGTACTTGTGGATTCACAAGCGCCAAGCGGTTGCGTACTGTAAGGGAAGTGACCAGCATTGCATCTTTGGGAAAAGTTCTCATCGCCACCGTTGCCGCTGGTGTGCTAAGTGCCGTGGCACTGACGCCACTGGCAGGGCTCTCCGGCGCAGCAGTCGCGCGCGCCCATGAGTCGATGGCCGCTGACATCGAGAATCTCACCGACGGCACCACCCCAGGCGTCACGGAGATTCAAGACCGGAACGGCGCCCCCATTGCGTGGCTCTATAAACAACGCCGCTTCGACGTGCCCCCGGATCGAATCTCTGAGGCCATGAAGCGCGCCATCGTCTCCATCGAGGATCGCCGCTTCTATGCGCATGACGGGGTGGACTGGCAGGGCGCTGGGCGCGCCATGGTGAAGAACCTGCTCGCCGGCAGCGTGTTAGAGGGCGCCTCCACCTTGGATCAGCAATACATCAAGAACTATGCGCTCTTGGTGGAGGCGGAAAATGATGAGGAGCAGGCTGAGGCCATCGAAACCTCCTATACCCGCAAATTCCGCGAGATCCGCGCCGCCGCTGAGCTGGAGAAGCGGCTGGATAAAGACGAGATCCTCGGCCGCTATCTCAACCTCGTCCCCTTCGGCAATGGCGCCTACGGAGTAGAGGCCGCGGCCCGCACCTACTTTGGCATCAGCGCCGCCGAGCTGACTGTGCCCCAAGCAGCCACTCTGGCGGGCATTGTGCAGTCCTCATCCGCGCTGGATCCTTATACCAATATTGCGGGCGTCACCTCGCGCCGGAATGTGGTTCTCAACGCGATGGCGGAGATGAACTACATCTCCGACGCAGACGCCGAGGCCTACGCCATGGAGCCCCTCGGAGTGCTCGAGCAGCCACAGGGGCTGCCTAATGGCTGTATCACCACCGGCGATCGCGGTTTCTTCTGCGACTACGTGATCCGCTATCTGGAGGAGAAGGGCATCAGCGAGGAGGACCTGCGCACCAATGCCTATACCATCCGCACCTCCCTCGATCCGGAGGTACAGTCCGCCGCGAAAAACGCGGTAACGAGCTTCACCGATCCCACCACCCCGGGCGTGGCCCAGGTGATGAACGTGATCAAGCCGGGCAAATACTCCCGCGAGATCCAAGCCATGGTCTCCTCGCGCACCTACGGTCTCGATGGCGCGGCCGCGCAGACGATCCTGCCGCAAACCTCCACCTTGGTGGGCAATGGCGCCGGCTCGGTATTTAAGGTCTTTACCGCCGCTGCCGCAATCGAGCAGGGCATGGGCATCGACACCGAGCTTTCGGTGCCGAAGCGCTATGAGGCCTATGGGCTCGGCGAGGGCGGCGCTGAGGGCTGCCCGCCCAGCGCCTATTGCGTGGAAAACGCCGGCCAGTACCCGCCGAAGCTGTCTTTGAAGGGGGCGCTGGCGAAGTCGCCGAACACCACCTTTGTGGAGCTTATTGAAAAGGTAGGGGTGAGCTCCGTGGTGGATCTTTCGGTGAAGATGGGCCTGCGCTCCTATACGGTCCCAGGCAGCTTCGATGGGGAAAGCTCCATCGCCGAGTACATGAAAAAGGCCAATCTCGGCTCCTATACGCTCGGCCCGACGGCAGTGAACCCACTGGAGCTATCGAATGTTGCCGCCACCATTTCCGCCGATGGCGTGTGGTGCGAACCCAACCCCGTTATGGAGATCACCGACCGCGAGGGCAAGGAAGTGCAGATTGATCGCCCCGAATGCGAGCGGGCGCTCTCCAGTGGTGTAGCGCAGGCGCTGAGCGACGCGATGAGCGATGATTTCCGCTCAGGTACCGCCTCCGAGTCGGCGAAGTCGATGGGATGGAACGGCTCGGCTGCGGGCAAGACCGGCACCACCGAGTCTAACCTGTCGAGCTCCTTCCTCGGCTTCAACTCCGGTTTCGCTGCCGCCACCTACATCTACAATGACGGCACCTCGGCCGCCCCTCTGTGTACCTCTCCGGTGCGCCAGTGCGGCCGCGGCGATCTCTATGGCGGTAAGGAGCCGGCCCGCACCTGGATTGCTGCGGCGCAGCAGATTCCCGCAGCAGCGCAAGGTTCCCTCTCCCCCGCCCATGGGCGTTTCCGAGAAGGCACCGCCAAAGATCGCATCCCGAAGGTGGTGGGCATGCAGGAAAAGGATGCCGTCCGCGCACTAGAGGAGGCTGGGCTTCGCGCCCAGGTCCGGTTTGTGGCCGGCAATGGCACCCCGCGCGGCGAGGTCAAGGGCATCGAGCACGAGCCCATCATCCATCAGGGATCGACGGTGACGCTGAAAATCTCCGATGGCTCCGCGCCCCCGCCGCCACCGCCGCCGCCATCCTCGCGGTCGAACTCGGAACCCCCGCCGCCGCTGCCGAATCCCGACGAGATTTCGAACGCGATTAACGACATTCTGCGAAATCTCTAGCTGAGCTTCGCCTTCACCACAGCGGAGATACGGGCGCCATCGGCACGGCCGGCGGCCTGGGCGGTGGCGGTCTTCATCACCGCCCCCATCTCACGCATCGAGCTCGCACCCGTCTCCGCGATGCAGGAATCAACCAGCTGCTCCAGCTCGACGTCGCTGAGCTGCGCCGGCTGATAGCTCTGGAAGACGGCGATCTCGGCCTCCTCCACCGCGGCAAGCTCCTCGCGCCCGGCGTCGCAATAGGTGGTGACGGATTCGCGGCGCTTCTTAATCTCACGGGCGATGACGGCGAGGATGTCGGCGTCGACAAGCTCAGTGCCGGAGGAGGTCTTCTCATACTGCACGGCGGAGAGCAGCTGCCGGATGGCATTGGAGCGCTGCTTGTCGCGAGCTTTCATGGACTCTTTGAGATCGGCGCGGATCTGTTGTTCTAATTCGCTCATGCCTCAACGATATCGCTAGGGTGTGAGGTGTGACTGCATTATTCCGCCGACTTGGTTCCGCGAGCGCCGCCGTCGCCGCCCTTGGCGCGGGCGTTGCGCTCAAAGGCATCACCAACACCAGCGACTTTCGCCTCGACACCCTCGAGCTGCCCCTGCTCGAGGCAGGAGTGCTGCGCGAGAAGGATTCCTTCGACATCCTGCACATCGCCGACCTGCACATGCTGCCCTCCCAAGGCAGCAAACAGCAGTTCGTCTCCGGGCTGGCCCAGCTGCACCCAGACCTGGTGATCAATACCGGCGATAACCTGGGCGATCCGCAGGCGGTGCCCTATGTGCTGCAGGCTCTTAACCCGCTGCTGGATGTGCCCGGCATGTTCGTCTTTGGCACCAATGATTACTTCGCCCCGCGGCCGGTGAACCCCTTCAACTACCTGCTGGGGAAGAAGCGCACCCCCTCCCGCGTGGAGCTGCCCTGGCGGGGCATGCGGGCCGCCTTCATCGAACGGGGCTGGCACGACGCCACCCACCAGCGGGTAGAGGTGAAAGTAGGCGATGTGCGCCTCGCCGTGACCGGGGTGGATGACCCCCACCATGACCTCGACGACTATGAGCAGATCGCCGGCCCGCCCAATGCCGATGCGGATCTCGCCATCGCGCTCACCCACTCCCCCGAGCCGCGGGCGCTGGAGCGTTTCGCCGCGGACGGCTATCAGCTGAGCATCTCCGGGCACACCCACGGTGGCCAGATCTGCCTGCCCGGTGGACGCTCCATCGTGACCAACTGCGGCATCGACCGCGAGCGCGCCCACGGGCTGCACCGCTTCGATGGGATGCCCATGTATGTCTCCCGCGGCCTCGGCACCTCGAAGTATGCGCCGGTGCGGCTCAACTGCCCGCCCACCGCCACCCTGCTGCGCCTCACCGAACGCCACTAGCTGCTGTTTTGTAGTTTCTTCCGGCGCTGTCCTATAGTGTTTCAGGTAGCGACGGGATATGGCGCAGCTTGGTAGCGCGCTTCGTTCGGGACGAAGAGGTCGCAGGTTCAAATCCTGTTATCCCGACCACTGGAAAAGGTCAATCATCCACCAGATGATTGGCCTTTTCGCATGTCATACGGCGTTATTTAGAGCTCGCCGTAGACTAGCTCGCCACCGAGGATGGTGGCCAGCACCTGCACGCGGCCAATCTCCTCGGGTGCTACCTGCAGCGGGTTGCGATCCAAGAGCACGCAATCGGCCAGCTGGCCGGGCATGATCTGGCCCTTACGGCCCGCCCAGCCCGTGGCCGCCGCCGATCCAGCGGTATAGGCGTAAAGTGCCTGCTCTGCGCTGAGGCGCTCGCTGCCATAGTAGAGCTGCCCCGACTGGGTGGTGCGCGTCACGAAAGACTCGATGGCCTGCAAGGGCGCCCCGTCGGTCACGGGACGGTCCGAGCTTCCGGGCAGTATGAGGCCGGCGTCGAGAAGCCTGCGAGCAGGATAAGAAAAGGCGGCGCGCTCCTCCCCGAGGACCCGTATCACGGCATCACCGAAGGCGTGCACGAAGCGCGGCTGCGGCGCAATCACGATGGGGCGGCCGTTGATCGCGGCCAGCTGATCATCACGCACCACCCCGCCGTGCTCGATGCGGTGCGGAATCGCCGGCGCGCCATAGGTGTCAATAATCTCGGAGAGAATAGCCACGGACAGATCCACCGCCGCATCGCCGAGCGCATGCAAGGCCAGCGACCAGCCGGCCGCCGCCGCGCCGAGCGCTTGTCGACGCATCTCTGCTGGATCACCTTGAAAATAGCCGCGATGCGGGCAGCACAGGTAATCCTCCGCCATCGCCGCAGTAGTGCTCAGTATCGAGCCATCCATAAACATTTTGGTGGGCCCGATCTGCAGCCACTCATCGCCCAGGCCGGTACGGATGCCGCCATCGAGGCCATAGCCATAGCCATCCTCCGAATGGCCGACGATCTCGTGCAGGGCGTCGATGGTGGGCATGATCTGCATCCGGGTATGGCGGGTGGCCTGCTGATAGGCCCCGATCTCCCGCGGGCTATGCCCAATCCAGCCGCCGGCCACGCCACAATCGGTGACCGAGGTCAGCCCCTCGGAGAGATAGTGCGCGGTTGCCTTCTCGATGGCGGCGGCGATCTCGGTGCTCGATTCCGGCAGCAACACCTGCTGCACCAGCCGCATCGCATTCTCGTCGAGCAGGCCGGTGGCTGCCCCAGTGCTATCGCACACCACCTCGCCGCCGTCCACCAGCGGCGGATGCGAGGGATCCACCCCGGCCGCCCACAGAGCCGGGGTATTGACGGTATTCGCATGGCCCGAGACGTGTTTGATCAGTAGTGGCCGCCCCGCCGCGGCGCGATCGAGCGCGGAGATAGACAGCTCGCCATCCTGCAGGGCGCTAGGGCGAAAACCCGCGGCAATCACCCAGTCCCGCTCCCCCACCCCAACGGCCGCGGCGGCGATCGTGTCATAGACCTCGGTGGTGCTACACGCCGCCGAGAGATCCACCTCGGACAGCGTCTGGCCAAACCACACGGTGTGGGCGTGGGCATCATTAAACCCGGGAACAAGGGTGGCGCCGCCGGCGTCGATGCGTCGATCCGCGGGCAGGCGGCGGGCATCCTCGTCGAGCGCCACGAACCGCCCCTGGAGCATCGCCACCGCCGTGGCGCTGGGCTGCTGCGGATTCTGGGTGAGAATCCTCGCGTTCTCCACCAACACAATCGGACTGTGGCTCATAACAACTGCTGTCTCCTCGGGTCGTACATACATCATGCTGGCTGTGTGATGTTCCTCTGCTAGGGGATACGTCCTTCCCTAACCCCGTCGCTCCCTCTAGCCTTGACTGCAATGCCCCATACAGAGCTAGGAGGCTCGACATGAGCAGGACTGATCCCACCATCGCGGACAGGGACCCGCAGGGACCCGAGACCGTCGAGGTAGATTCCCGCGAGGTGGGCAAGATCGCCCGCGCCGCCTTCGTGGGCACCGTGTTGGAATGGTACGACTTTTTTCTCTTCGGCACCGCATCGGCGCTGGTGTTTAATTATCTTTTCTTCTCTAATGCCGATGACACCACCGCCACGCTCGCGGCCTTCGCCACCTTCGGCGTCGGTTTCTTCGCCCGCCCCTTCGGCGCACTACTCTTCGGCCGCATCGGCGATAAGCTGGGCCGACGGCCAGCGCTTATCCTGTCGATCGTGGTGATCGGAATGGCCACCGGATTGATTGGCCTGCTCCCCACCTACGACTCCATCGGCCTCTGGGCCCCCGTGCTGCTCACCGTGCTGCGCCTCGGCCAGGGCGTGGCAGTCGGCGGCGAATGGGGCGGCGCCACCACAATGGCCATCGAGCACGCCCCCGCCGATAAACGCGGCCGCTATGCCGCGCTCATCCAAATCGGCTCCCCCGTCGGCACCCTGCTCTCCTCCGGAGTCTTCGCCCTGGTTCTGCTCATGCCGGAGGAGACCGTGGACTCCTGGGCGTGGCGCATCCCCTTCCTCTTGGCCTTCCCCTTCCTCGGCATTGCGCTGTGGATCCGCCTCAAGGTAGAAGAATCCCCCGTCTTTCGCGCCCTCGCCGCCGAGGCCGACAACGATGCCGAGGAGCAGGGCTCGCTCACGGAGCTTTTTGGCTCCTACTATCGCCAATTGATCCTGGCGGTCTCTGCGGCGCTGCTCGGTATTGGCGGCTTCTTCGTGCTGACCACCTATGTGATGAGCTATGCCACCACCGCCCTCGGCATGGCCCGCCAGGATGTGGTGAACGCCACCCTGCTGGCGGCGGTCTGCCAGATCTTCATCAACCTCATTTTCGGCCGCCTCGGCGAAAAGATCGGCCCAGGCCGCATCATCGGCTGGGGCTCGATCGCCACGGCACTACTGTCCTATCCGGTGTGGATGATGATCGACACCGCCAATGTGGCTCTGCTGACCCTCGCGGTGTGCATCGGGCTGAGCGTGGTCACCATCAGCTACTCGGTCTCCGGGCTTTTGCTCTCCGAGCTCTTCCCCGCCCAGCTGCGCTACACCGGCATCGCCATCGGCTCCAATGTGGCCGGGACGATCTCCGGCATGCTGCCCTTCGTGGCCGCCTGGCTCAATACCTCAGGCGGGCAGCCCTCCGTTTGGCCCGGCATGCTCATCCTCGTGGTGGTGGCGCTCATCAGCGCCGCCGGCGGTTTCCTCGGCGAACGGCACCGCGTCCGCGACGAGGTCGTGCTCGAGGCCACCGACGCCGAGTAACTAGCTGCTCTCCGGCGGGTCGGGGGTGGCGTCAGGGTGGCGTCGATAAGTCAGCTCTGCGAGCTCGCTTTTCAGCGTGGAGGTCTCCTCCCGCAGCTCGCGCACCTGGTGAGAGAGATCCTTCACGGCCGTGAGCAGCTCCTGGTGGCGAGCGGAATCCATGAACTCCTCCGTCTCCGAGGAGGTGGTTTGCACCTGCTCCACCAGCCAGGAGGACAACATCGCGGTCACTACACCGGCGATCGCGATACCGGTGAGCATCAGCACCGAAGCCACCAAACGGCCCTGGGTGCTCACCGGCGCAATATCGCCATAGCCCACCGTGGTCACCGTCACCAACGCCCACCACACAGCGTCACCGAAATCAACAATCTGGCTGCCATCCTGCGGCGCCTCCGCCTCATAGAGCGTGATCGCCGCCACTATAATCACGAGCACCGCCGTCACCGAGGTGTACCACGCCACGCTCACCCGAGCATTCGCCGCGGAAAAACGCTGCAAAATCACTAGAGTCGGCAAAATCCGCAAAATGCGCAGCGGGCGGAACATCGGCAGCACAATCAGCGCCAACTCCCACAAATGGCGCACGAACCAGCGCCACGAATTCTCCGCCAACACCAGCCGCACCGCATAGTCCAGCAGAAAGCACAGCCAGACACCCCACATGCCCACATTGGCGATCTTGGTCAGCAGCGCATCATTGGCGCCCAAGGCCGTCCACGCATACAGCACCAAAAACAGTAGTGAGGCCACCAGCATCGGGCCCTCGGCGTGGCGCTCCCACTTCTCCTGGGCGCTCACATGGTGCGGCACATGGGGCGCAAAGATCTCTCTGAGCACCACCGAGGTCTTCCGCCGCAGCGGCATACCTGAGATATCAACGGGCCCCGCGTCCTCATCGGCCCAACTGTCGGTATTTTTATCAGTCGAAGCAGCCACGGCCACTACTGTGCCACATGCTCCGTCGCCGCGGGCTTATCGACGCCATCCTCTCGCCCCGCAGCCGGCTCGGCGGAGCTGGGGCTGGGGCGGGGGCTCTGGTGGCGGGCGAGCCAGAGACCACCAGCGGCCATGATCGCGAGCACCGCCGCCGAGCTGCCCGCCATCACCCCGTGGGCGCTATTGCCGATGGCGCTCAATCCCGCGGTGGCATAGTGCAGCGGCATCAGCCCCGTCGCGATCTGCGCCTCGAGCTCCACCGTGCCGGTCGTGGCGCTCTTCCACACCAGGCCCACGACGAGGAGCTGGAGGAGGAATACTGCCCCGACAACACCTGGGGCGAAGCGCTGCGGCAGGAGAAGCTGCACCAGCTGGGCGATGGCCGACCCGGCAATCGTGGCGAGCAGCAGCAGCCCAGCGGAGAGCGCCAGGGCGAGCACTCCGAGATCCCCCACAATGGCCAAGGCCACAGCCGCGCTGGCCGCGATCCCCACAGCGGCCACGAGCTGCTGCAGCAGGGACAGCCGCGCCAGCCCCACTGCCGCTCCGAGCCCCATGGCGAGCGCCGCGATGAGCAGCGCATAGAGCGGGGGCAGGGCGTTGGTGGGGGCCTCCGACACCGCGGTGGGGTCTGTCTGCGCAGAATGGGCAGGCAGGGCGCGCTGGATACCGGTGATGGAGTTCTTGTTATCCTCAGCCATCTTCTCTACCCGCTCGGCGCCATCGGCCAAGGCCGTGGCCCCCTCCTGGGCGCGGACGCTGCCGCGCTCCAGCTCGGCGAGTCCCTGGTTGAGGTCCTTGGCGCCCTGGGTGGCCTGGAAAATGCCATCGTGGAAGGCATAGCCGGGGGTATTGAGCTGATTGGCGAGTTCCCGCGAACCCTCCCGCATGCGGGTGAACTGGGCTTTTTGCTCCTCGCTGAGGGTGATATTTTCCAGCTGCGGCCGGTATTCGTTGAGCTGTTCGCGAAGCTCCTCCGAGCGCGGATCCACCGACTCTTCAAGCTCCTTGTCGATCTGATCCAACGCCGCCAGTAGCTGCCCGCGGGAGGCCTCCACCCCCACCAGCGCCCCGGCGACCTGCTCGATGCCATCGGCGAGCTCCTGGGCGCCCGGGCCCATCTGACCCACGCCGGCCTGCAGCTGCACCATTCCCGCGGAGAGCTCGCCGGAGCCGCTATGGGCCGCGGCGATGCCGTCGCGCAGCTGCGTGGTGCCCTCGGCGAGCTGGCGGGAGCCATCGCTCAGCTCCTTCACACCGGAGTTTAAGAATCCCGATTGGGTGCCGGCGTTGCTGGCTGCCCGGCGCGCCGCGAGGAGATCCGCATCCGAGTAGCCGGCCGGGCTGGCGGCCGCAGGCGCGCCGGAGGGCTCATCCTTGGTGGACCACGCATCGGCGGGTTCCATCCTCATCACAGTCGCCGCGATAGTGGCGAGAAGCACAGGAGCAACAATCACGAGCACAGCCAGGAAGCGAGTGAGCATGGAAGAGCTTTTCATGAGCACTAAATCTATCGCTTTCAAGGATGATTCGGCGAGAGACCCACCGGTTTACCCAGCTGGTAACGTAGAATGCGGCAATTTTTCCCGGACTCCTAGTGTGGAACTTTCTATGACCCTATCGACCGTATTGCTGTTAGTGGCAGCCACCGTGGTGTTGGCTCCACTAGCAGTTCGCTTGGGTGACCGGCTTGCGGGCTGGCCGCTCGCGCTGCTGTTCTTCGCAGCAGCGGGTGTGCTGGCCGCCAAGCTACCGGACATCATTGACGGCGACTCGCCCACCTTCTCCATGACGTGGATCAGCGATTTCGCCGCCACAGGCGTAGATGTAAACCTGAATTTTATTGCGGATCCTCTCAGCACCTTCTTTGCTTTGTTGGCGCTTGTGATCGGCGGCGTGGTCTTCGTATATTCCGCTGCTTATCTGCACAACGATGACTTCAACCTCAGCTTCTACTGGCTGATGTCCGCGTTCACCTTCTCCATCCTGCTGCTGGTGCTCACCGACGACATCGTGGTGCTGTTCATCGCCTGGGAGCTCGTGAGCATGGCCAGCTTCATGCTTATCGGGCGCGCCAAGGGATCCAGCGGCCAGATGGGCGCGATCCGCACCCTGATCCTCACCTTCACCGGCGGACTCACCCTCCTGACTGCGGTGGCGATCATGGTGGCCAAGACCGGCACGACCTCCATCAGGGAGATTCTCGCCTCCGACTTCTGGGCGGCGGATCCGAACCTTACTACTGTTTTGGCGGTCTTGGTCGCGGTCTCTGCCTTCACCAAATCCGCCCAGCTGCCCTTCCACTTCTGGCTGCCCGAGGCCATGGCCGCCGCCACCCCCGTGTCGGCGTTCCTACACGCCGCCGCCGTGGTGAAGGCCGGCGTTTATGTGCTCATGCGTTTCTCCGCGGTCTTTGCAGACAACCACACCTGGAATGTGCTGCTGATCTCGGTGGGCATGACTACTGCTGTGATGGCGGCATTCTTCGCCATCCAGAAGACCGACCTGAAGAGCCTCACCGCCTACTCCACCGTCTCCCACCTGGGCTGGATCGTGGCGACTATCGGCGTGGGCACCCCCTTCGCGCTGGCCGCCGCCCTCGTGCACACCCTGGCGCACGGGCTGTTCAAGTCCAGCCTGTTCATGCTCATCGGCGTGGTCGACCACCAGGCCGGCTCCCGCGATATCCGTCGCCTGGGGCCGCTGTATAAGAAGATGCCCTTTACCTTCGCCTCCGCCGCCATCGGCTTGATGTCGATGGCCGCCGTGCCGCCGCTCTTCGGCTTCGTCTCCAAGGAGGGCATGCTGGAGGCCTTCACCGAGGCGCCGCTGACCTCCACGGGCGTGAGCTCACTACTGATCGCGGCCGCGGTGGGCGCATGGTTCACCTTCTCCTACTCCGCACGCTTCTTGTTCGGGGCGTTTATCGACGGCGACCGCTCGGTGGATGACGTCCACGAAGCGCCGGTATCTCTGTGGCTGCCCGCCGCACTGCCCGGCTTGATGTCGCTGCCGATCGTGTTTGTTCTCGGCATGCTGGATAAGCCCATCGCCGCCGCCGTGGGCTCGGTCTCCGCCGAGCCGGAGCTGCACCTGGCGCTGTGGCACGGGGTGAACACTCCGTTCATGATCTCCATGGGTGTGCTGGCCGCCGGCCTGCTCACCATCATCTACCGCAAGCCGCTCTTTAAGGCGATCGGCGAATACACCTTCGCTCCCTTCACCGGCAACCAGGCACTCGCCGTGCTCATGGGCTCCGCCGCCGGCTGGGGCAAGGTCGTGGGCCGCATGGCGGATTCCTTCTCGCCCTCTCGGCACCTGGCCCCACCGCTGGTGGTGGTGTGCATCCTCGGCATCATGGTGAGCGTCTTCAGCGGTGGAGTCGATGGCGTTGCCATGCCGCCGCGCGTGGAGGGCGCCGATACGCTTATGGACTTAGTGCCACTACTGATCGTGGTGATGTCCGTCAGCGGCCTCATCCGCGCTAAGTCCCGGCTGCACGCAGTAGTGCTTGTGGGCACCGCCGGTGTGGGTGTGACCCTGCAGGTGCTGCTTTTGGGCGCGCCCGACGTGGCACTGACCCAGTTCACCGTGGAAATCCTCATCACCGTCATGATGATGCTGGTGGTGCGCCTGCAACCGCGCTACTTCCACCGGACCTCGGATCGGCGCCGCTACTGGTCGGCCGTGCTGGCGATCATCACCGGCATTGTCACCTTCCTCGCCGTCTACGGTCTGCTGGCTCGCAATGGCGGCCGCTCCGAGATCGCGCAATGGTACATCGACAACGCCCCCGAGATCTCCGGCGGCACCAACATCGTCGCGGTGATCCTGGTGGAGTTCCGTGCACTCGATACCTTGGGCGAGCTGTCCGTGCTGGGTATGGCCGGTGTGGTCATCTACTCGGTGGTGTACTCGGTACCGAAGCACAGCTTCCTGCCGGGCACCAAGCCGCCGCGCTTCGGCTTTGAGGATCTCAACGCCACCCCGCTGCGGCACGTATTCAAGGTTGTCGTCCCCGTCCTCATGGTGCTATCCGTGCTGATCTTCCTGCGCGGCCACGAGGACCCGGGCGGAGGATTCGTGGCGGCCCTCGTCGCCGGCGGCGCGATCGCCCTCGGCTACCTGGCGAAACCCGCCGACGAGCGCATCGTCAAGCCCAATACGCCCTTCCTGCTCATCGGTTTCGGCATCATCCTGGCGCTCACCCCCGGCTTTTTAGGGCTGACGGAAGGCTCCTTCCTCTACGCCATCCACGGCCACATCGGTGACATCCACCTGACCACCTCGCTCATCTTCGACATGGGCATCTATCTGGCGGTGCTCGGCATGATCACCATGGGCATCAACGCCCTCGGTGGCCGCCTGCGCCCCGGCGCCTACCCCGGCGATCTCGCCTTCGTCCGCGACGACGAGTCCCCCCTGCCCGATGTCAGCTTCGACGAAGACCCCGAGGCGGAACTGACCGACCCGGACTTCCACCACCAGATGGACGTCGAAAAGCAAGAAGGAAAGAAGGTGCACCAGCAATGATCATGGCACTGACCATCGCGGTCCTCGTCGCCGGCGGTGTGTACCTCGTGATGCAACGCGGCATGATGCGCATCGTGCTCGGCATGTCGCTCATCAGCCACGCCGCGAACATCATCATCCTCGTCGCCGGCGTCCCCGCCTACCGCGGCGAAGTCTTTGGTGACCGCACCGACATCGCCGACATGGCCGACCCGCTGCCCCAAGCCTTCGTGCTGACAGCCATCGTGATCACGATGGCCACCGTCACCTTCATGTTGGCGCTCGCAGCACTCGGCCTCGACGACGACACCCGCAACCCCACCGACCCCGAAGCGCCCGCCGCGTGGAACACCGCCGGCCGCAAAGTCCGCACCACCCAATCACCCCGCCGCGCCGAAAAGCTCAAGCAACGCTATAAGCGGCACCTGAAGGATGCGGAGGAAAACGACTAATGGACATTGTTCTTCCGCTGTTTGTTGCGATCCCACTACTGATTGCGGGCATCGCGACACTACTGCCCAACAAAACCGCCCGCGACGCCCTGCACCTTATCGTGCCTGCGGGGACCATCATCGCCGGGCTGTGGCTCTTTAGCTACACCGCCGAACACGGCCCCATCGCCCACAACGTGGGCAAATACGTGGGCGGCGTCGCCATCCCCTTTGTCGCCGATCCGTTCTCGGCGGTCATGATCGTCACTACTGCCATCGTGGCACTGGCGGCGAACTGGTTTGCCACTACTGTTGGCGAAACCCGCGCCCGGTTCTACCCGGCGCTCACGCTGATGCTGCAAACAGGCATCAACGGTGCACTACTGACCGGCGACCTGTTCAACTTCTTCGTGTTCATGGAGGTCATGCTGCTGCCCTCCTACGGTCTGCTCGCCATGACCGGCACCTGGTCGCGCATGGCATCGGGCCGGCTGTTCGTGCTGGTGAACCTGACCGCCTCGACACTACTGCTCATCGGCGTCGGCATCCTCTACGGTGTCGCCGGCTCGGTGAATATCGCCGCCCTCGCCGGGGCCGGGGCAGGAAACGGCCCCGTGACCGTGGCGCTCGGCATCGTGATGATCGCCCTCGCCATCAAGGCCGGCGTGTTCCCCGTGCACACCTGGCTCCCGCGCACCTACCCGGGATCCTCTGCGGCAGTCATGGCGCTGTTCTCCGGCCTGCACACCAAGGTGGCGGTGTACATGATCTTCCGCATCTACACCGTGATCTTCGACCTCGACGACCGCTGGAACACCCTCATCATCGTGGTGATGGTGGCCTCCATGCTCGTCGGCGGCTTCGCCGGCCTCGCCGAGCACACCATCCGGCGCGTGCTCGCCTACCAGATGGTCAACGGCATGCCCTTCATCCTGGTCATGCTCGCCTTCACCACCCTGGACCCGCAGCGCGCACTCGCCGCCGGCCTGCTCTACGCCCTGCACCACATGATCACCATCGGTGCCCTCACCCTCACCTCCGGAGCGATCGAGGAAACCTACGGCACCGGCCGGATCATTCGGCTCTCCGGGCTGATGCGGCGCGACCCGCTCGTAGCCGCCATCTTCGCCGCCGGCTCCTTCTCCATCGTCGGCTTCCCGCCGCTATCGGGCCTGTGGGGCAAGCTCTTCATCATGTCCGAGGTGGCACGCCCCGCCACTACTGCCTCGTGGATCGTGATCACCACCATCATCGTGGCCTCCATGGGCGCACTACTGAGCATGCTGCGCGTGTGGCGAAAGGTGTTCTGGGGCAAACCGATGCAGACCTCCCAGTTCCCCGCCGACTACGTGATCGCAAAACCGATCATCGCGCCGGCCGCCGTCATGATCCTGCTGTCCTTCGCCATGTTCATCTTCGCCGGCACCATGTTTGATGTGGTGCTCACCGCCAGCGAGGGACTACTGGACGTGAGCAGCTACCAGCAGGCAGTCCTAGACAACTTCGATCAGGCCGTCGGCGTCGTCGCCGGGGCGGCAGGATAGGACAACAATGCACTGGATTAGCTACACCATCTGGTTGATTGGCCAAGTGATTGCGTCGGCAAGCAAAGTCGCAATCGACACGGTTCGCATCAACAACACCCAAGACCCGATCATCGTCAACTATCCCGTGCGGGTCACCGGTGAATGGGAACGCACGCTGTTCTCCACCTCCATCACCATGACCCCGGGCACCCTATCCGTGGGATTCCGGCCCGTCGAGACCATCGACGGCGCCGAATCCGAATCCGGCTACATCCTGCTCGTGCAGGCCGTGTACGGATCCGATCCCGCCGAAGTGATCGCCGACCTGGCGCACATGGAAGAAAAACTGGCGCCCCGCGTCGCAGACACCCCCCTGCACTTCAGCGCATGGATGTATGCCGGCAACGTCGGCGACGGCTACCGCAACGATATCGACTTCCCGCTCGCGGAACTCGACGAAAACAGCGCCAAAAGCAAAGAGCAAAAGCGCGTCGACCGCGTCAAACAAGCCCGTATCGAGGCCGCCAAACGGCAACAGCAGCAGAAAGGAGACAAGAAATGAGCGTTCTTGAGATCATCTGCTACCTCGGCATCGCCACCTTCACCATCGCGCTAACCATCGCGCTATCGCTCGCCATCCGCTCCCAGGACCCGGGCACCCGCGCACTACTGGCCGACATGGTGTTCTACTGCATGCTGGGCATCTACCTCATCTGGACTCTCACGCACCCCGTATCCATCGCCTATGAGGTAGCCATCCTGGCCTCCATCATGGGTGCGCTCACTACTGTTTCGCTCGCCCGCATCCTTTCGAAAGGCAGGAGGTAGTCATGACCATCAGCGACATTATCGTCGGAGCCCTCGTGCTTCTGGCCGCATTCATTGCCATGGTTACCGTGCGTTCCATTTGGGAGGCCAAGGACGCGCTGACCCGCGTGAACCTTTTGAGCCCGCTCACGGGAGTAGCACTACCACTGCTGATTATCGCGAACCTGGTGAACGACTTCTCCACCAAGGGGTTTGACCCCAATAACCTCGTTCGCGCCATCATTTCGATCGCTTTTCTGCTGGCAGTAGTAAGCGTCTCCAGCTTCTACCTCGCCCGCGCCATCTACGGCGTCTCGGTAGATGACCGCGTGCGCCTGGCCAAGGAGCGTTCCTCCCAGCAGGAGGACGGCGCGCCTGCAGGAGACTCCGCCGCTGAGCCCGATCCGCAGGTGTCTGAACAGTAGTACTGTTTTCGCCACCAACCCCCAAGGAATCCTGATCCTTGGGGGTTGTTTTGCTCGCACCTGAAGCCCCACCGCATTCTGGGCGCGGAGGGGCTGAGGCGACAAAAGGGGGTTTAGCTCGCGGGTGGTTCACACCCGGGCGGCCATGGTTGGTTGCGGATGCGTCTGCCGGCGGAGCGGGAGGCGGCGTAGCCGTTGTTGATGTTCACCGATGGATTCGGGGTGCCGCGGGCGGTGCCGACGATTCCGGTGTGGGGGTCGCGGCGGGCGTGGTGTCTTCGCGGGTCGCGTTGGGTGTCGTCGTTGTCGGTGTGGTGGGTGCGGCACCTCGCGGTGAGGTTTTCGATGTCAGTAGTGCCGCCGTGTTCCCACGCAGTGATGTGGTGGATGTCGGATCGCGAGAGCGGTGTGGAGCAGCCGGGGTGGGAGCACACCCCTTCGGAGGCGAAGAGGGCGAGCCGTTGGGCGAAGGTGGCGGTGCGACGCATGCGGCCGACGCGCAGCGCCATCCCAGTGGAGGGGTCGTGGATGACGTAGAAGCCGTATTTGTTGGCTCCGAGTTCTTCGATCTGGTCGAGGGTGAGGTTGATCCCGGTGTTGGTGGGCAGGGTGTAGCCGGCGGCGATGAGGTCGTCGCGGTCGAAGTCTTTGGCGGAGAAGCTGAACACCATGGCGCTGCTCCGGCTGGTGTCGCCGCGGTTCATGACGGCGCAGGCGGCGTCGGCGCTGCGCTGGTCGAAGGTGCGGGTGTCGCCGTGGGGCCGTGGTTTCCGGAGTTCGGCGTCGAGTTGGGCTTTGAAGTCGGCGATGGCGGCGGCGGGGAGTTTGGCGTTGATGGAGCAGGTGCCGTCTTCGTCGGTGCGGGTAATGCGGAAGAAGCGCTTGCGGCGGCCGCGATCGGGGTTGGCGCCGAGTCGGGCGTTGAGGGTGCGGACGCGTTCGATGGCGGCGGCGCGCACGTCGGCGTAGCTATGGGTGGTGGCGTAGGTGACGAGCTGATTGCGCAGGGTTTCGCGGATCAGGGCGTTGTCGGTTTTGAGTTTGGCGAGTTTCGTTTCGATGACCGTGCGGGTTTCTGCGGAGATGAGGGCCTGGCGCAGGAGTTGTTCGCTGGCGGTGCGTAGCTCGGCGGCCTCGGCGCGGCGGGCGCGGACCTCGTCGTATTCCTCGGTGGTGTCATCCACCATGGGCCCGTAGAGCCGGTGCGCTTGGGTGGAGACAGTAGTGGCACGGCTGCGGGACCAGCCGAGGTCTTCTTCGAGCACCCGCACGGATTTCCCCGTTCCGGCGACCACGCTGGATAGTCCGTTGGCGAGCCGGTGCGCGAGGAGCACGTCGATGTGTGCTTTGAGACCCATGAGCGCATCCATGGCGACCATCTCCTCCCACTGCTCGGCGATCTCGGCGTCGCTGGCAGTAGTGAGCACCGATTCGGCGGCCTCGAGGGCGGCGGCGAGATCGGCGCGGGCGCGCTGCAGGGTGGTCATGGCTCACATCGTGGCCCACCCGCCCCGCGTTGTCATCACGCTGCACGCTTATCGACGCCATCCTGTGCATAACCCCTTTTTCTATCCACAGCCCCTAGCCGAGCAGCATCACCCAGCCGAGGATGCCGGTGAGTACCACGATGGGGATGGCCACGGATACTACTGCTATGTCTTTGTAGGATTGCCGGTGCGTCATTCCGCATACGAGCAACATCGTGAGCACCGCGCCGTTGTGCGGCAGGGAGTCGAAGGACACCGAGGCCATGGCCATGAGCCGGTGCAGCAGCTCGGGGTCGATGTTTTGTTGTGCCGCCAGCGCCGCTAGGTCGGGGCCGAAGGCTTCGAGGGTAATGGATAGCCCGCCGGAGGAGGAGCCGGTGACTCCGGAGATCGCGGCCACCGAGGTGACGCCGACCAGGATGGCGTTGTGGGCGAGATCGAAGATGGCGTCGCGAAGCACCGCGAATACGGCGAGGGAAGCCACCACCGCGCCGTAGCCCACCTCGGAGGCAGTCGTAAGCGCGGGAAGGATCGCGTTTTTGGCGCCTTCGGATAGGTCTGCGACGAGCTCGGATACGTGCCGGAAGCGCATTGCCATGATCAGCAGAATGCCCGTGGCCAGTGCCACCACGACGCTCCACAGCCCTCGGACGGCGTCGATCGTGGTGGAGCCGTATTTCTCTGAGTCCAGGTAGGAGAAGTCCATGGCATCGCTGAGGACGTAGATGAAGAGGAAGTTCATCACGATCACTACTGCAATGGGCAGCAGTCCGCGCACTCCGCGCAGCGCCACGTGCTCGGTGCTCGATTCAGTAGTGTCCTCAGGCTCGTCTTCACCGAAGGGCTCCCCGGCGCGGATGAGCGCCCGAGCGCGCCGGTTGAGCCACGCCATGCCGAGCGCGAACATGGCGATGGAGCCGATGAGCCCCACGACGGGTGCCGCATAGCCGGTGGTGCCGAAGTAGCGGGTGGGGATCACGTTGTGCACCTGCGGACTGCCGGGCAGGGCGGCGATGGCGAAGGTGATGGTGCCGAGTGCCAGCGCTGCTGGCATGAGCCTTTTCGGGATCCCAGCCTGCCGAAATAGGGGCGTGGCAATGGGCACGATGGTGAAGGCCACCACCCAGGCGCTCACACCGCCGTAGGTGAGCAGAGCGGTGGCGAGCACGGTGGAGAGGATGGCGCGCTGCGGACCGAACAGCGCCGAGATGCCGCGGGCGAGGTCGGCGGCGAGTCCAGAGCTGGTCATGAGCCGACCGAAGATCGCGCCGCTGAGGAAGAGCGGGAAGAAGCTGATAATGAACCCGCCGAGCGCGGGCATGAAAATTTGGGTGTAGGTGGCCAGTAGTGGGGCTCCGGACAGTAGTGTCGCGAGCAGTGCCGCGATGGGGGCGACGATGATCACGGAGTGCCCGCGGTACGCGAGCACGAGAAGTACACCCAGGGAGAGGAAGATACCACTGAGTCCGAGTACCATGTTTTCTGCCTTTCTGAGCACCGGCGCTGGCCGGTGTACTTATAATGCGGGGCATGAGCACTGATTCGGCGAATGCCCGCACCCGCATTCTGGTGGTGGCCCGCGAGATGTTTGCGGAGAGCTCTTTCGCGGCGGTGTCGTTGAAGGAGATCGCCCGGGTGGCGGAGGTGTCGCCGGCGCTGATCGTGAAGCATTTTCACAGCAAGGAGAACCTGTTCGCGGCTACTCTCGATTTTTCGGAGTCGGCGCGGGCGCTGTTTACGGGTCCTTTTGCGCGGCTGGGTGCCACTGCGATTGAGGAGACGCTGACGGCACCGTGGGCTGCGCCTTATTCGATTGTGCGGGCGTTGACGATCGCGGATGGTTCCTTGGCGTCGTTGCAGGCGATCGGCGAGCGTATTCAGCGCGATATTTTGCAGGTGCTCACCGACCGCATCGCGGCGGAGGCTCCGCATCCTTATCCCGCGCCACGGCTGCGCGCCCAGGCGGCGATGTCCCTGCTGACGGGCTTATCGTTGATGCGCCGCTGCGGGGATGTGGAGTTTGCCTCCTTTCCCCACGAGCAGCTGGTGGGCTTCTATGCCACCCAGCTGCAGTCGCTTATCGACGGCCACCCGCAGCCACGCTGACTACTGCGCCGCACGCACCTGGTTGATCACCACGGAGAAGTCCCGCTCCCCTTCCCCGGCGTCCTGCAGCTGGGTGAATAGCTCGAGGGCGTGCCGGCCCAGCTGGGTGTCGGTGCTGGTCTGGGTGGCGGAGTCGATGGCCAGCGCGAGGTCTTTGCAGATGAGGTTGGTGGAGAAGCCGGCGGCGAAGTCCCTATTGGCGGGGGCGCTATCTACCACATCGGGTACGGGGCAATTGGTAGTGAGCGCCCAGCAGCTGCCGGTGGAATGAGACACCACGTCGAAGAAGGCGCAGGGGCTGAGTCCGAGCCGCTCGCCGAGCACCATGCCCTCAGCGATGGCGATCTGCTGGATGCCGAGGATCATGTTGTTGCATAGCTTGGCGGCCGCACCGGCACCGGGCCCGCCGCAGTGGGTGAGGGATGCCCCCATGACCTCGAGCACGGGGCGGGCCTGCTCCACGGCCTCGGCCTCGCCGCCGACCATGAAGGCCAGCTTCCCGGCGCGGGCGCCCACCACACCTCCGGAGACGGGGGCGTCGATGTAGCGGTGCCCGGCCGCGGCGGCGGTGGCGGCGTTGCTGGTGGCTTCGTCGACGCCGATGGTGGAGGAATCAATGAAGAGCGCGTTGCCGGGGTGCTCGGCGATGATCTCGCGGAGGGTGGCGTGGACAAGCGCACCGTTGGGGAGCATGGTGATGATGATGCTGGCGTCGCGGGCGGCGGCAGCGGCGGATTCGTGGATCTCGATTCCGGCTGAGCGGGCGGCGGTGATGGCCGGTTCCATCACGTCGAAGCCGGTGACGGTGTAGCCGGCGGCGTGGAGGTTGCTGGCCATGGGCCCGCCCATGTTGCCGAGGCCGATGAAAGCGATGGTGGTCATTGCTCTCTCCTTGTCTCTTTAGTCCACGACCGGCATCACGAAGTGGGAGCCGGAGTGGGGGGTGATGACGGCATCGTCACGCGTCCAGCGGGAGGTGACGGTTTTGGTCTTGGTGTAGAAGCGGAAGGCGTCGGGGCCGTGCTGGTTGAGGTCGCCGAAGCCGGAGGCCTTCCAGCCGCCGAAGGTGTGATAGGCGATGGGCACGGGGATGGGGACGTTGATGCCCACCATGCCCACCTGGATGCGCTGGGCGATATCGCGGGCAGCGCCGCCGTTGCGGGTGAAGATGGACACGCCGTTGCCATAGGCGTGTTCGGTGGGCAGGCGCAGGGCCTCGTCGATGCTGTCGGCGTGGACGATGGTGAGCACGGGGCCGAAGATCTCGTCGGTGTAGATCGACATCTCGGGGGTGACGTGGTCGAAGAGGGTGGGCGCCAGGTAGTAGCCGCCGCTGAGGTCCTCGCCCTGGAAGCTGCTATCGGTGGCGCCGCGCTCGCGGCCATCGACGACAAGCTCGGCACCGGCTTTTTCGCCGGCGTCAATATAGGAGCGCACCCGCTCCACCGCAGAGGTGGCCACCAACGGGCCATAGTCGGCGTCCGGGTCGAGGCAGTGGCCCACCTTGAGGCCTTCGATGCGTTCCACCAGTTTCTCGCGCAGCGCGGTGGCGGTCTCCTCACCCACGGGCACGGCCACGGAGATCGCCATGCAGCGCTCACCGGCCGAGCCATAAGCGGCGCCCACTAGGGCGTCGGCCACCTCGTCGAGGTTGGCGTCGGGCAGGATGAGCATGTGGTTCTTGGCACCGCCGAAGCACTGGGCGCGCTTGCCGGTCTCTGCGCAGCGGGTGTAGATGTACTGGGCAATCGGGGTGGAGCCGACAAAGCCGACCGCCTGGATCACCTCGGAGTCGAGCAGGGCGTCCACCGCTTCCTTATCGCCGTGCACCACGTTGAATACCCCGTCCGGCCCGCCGGCGGCGGTGAACAGCTCGGCCAGCTTCAGGGGCACGGAGGGGTCGCGCTCGGAGGGCTTGAGGATGAAGGCATTGCCGGCCGCAAGTGCCGGGCCGGCCTTCCACAGCGGGATCATGGCGGGAAAGTTGAAGGGGGTGATCCCAGCGACCACGCCAAGCGGCTGGCGCATGGAGTAGGTATCCACCCCAGTGCCCACCGAGTCGGAGAACTCGCCTTTGAGGAAGTGCGGGGCACCGAGGGATACTTCCACCACCTCGAGGCCGCGTTGGACATCGCCTTGGGCGTCGGCGAAGGTTTTGCCATGCTCCAGCGACAGCGCGGTGGCCAGCTCATCCATGTGCTCGTTGATCAGCCGAATCCACTCCATGAGCACCCGCATGCGCTTTTGCGGGTTCAGCGCGGCCCATTCGGGCTGGGCGGTGCGGGCGTTGGCGATGGCTTCCTGCACATCGGCGGTGCTGGCCAGCCGCACCTGGGCTTGGACGGTGCCGGTGGAGGGGTTCATCACGTCCTGGGTGGCAGTGGAGCTGCCCGCCCATTCGCGGCCACCGACGTAGTGGTTGATGGTCTTCATGGGAGTCTCCTTACTACTGTGCGAAAGTGTTATACACCACACCGTAGTGAGTTTCCCGTCACATTCCTAGGGTTTATGCGATGGTGAACACCATTTACCCCAGACGCGAAAAACCCGCCCCCGGTACACAGGGGCGGGGATCACACGCAGTCTTAGCTCTGGGTGAAGAGCTCCTTGACGCGCTGGGAGAGATGGGGATCCACCTTGGCCCAGTACTCATAGACCTGCTGCTCGACCTGCTCGCTCACCCCGGCCATGGCGCGGGCAATATTGCCGGCCATGCGCTCGCGGGCGGCGTCGTCAAGCACCTCGCGGTAGAGAAGACCGGGCTGGGCAAAGTCATCATCCTCGGGGTGCTGCACGTAGGCGCCGCGGGTGAAGTCGGTGCCGTGGGTCTCATCCCACAATCCGAGATCCCCGGCCACGCCCACGGTCACGCCGGAACCGGAGGTCTCCTTATCATCGTCCGTACCGGCGCCCTTGGCGTAGGCGTTCGGGGAGTAGACGGGATCGGAAGGATCATTGAACTCATAGGCCATCGCGCCATCCTTGGCGTAGGTATTGACCTCGTTCAACGGGCGGTTCACCGGCAGGTGGTGGGCATTGGCACCCACCCGGTAGCGGGCCGCATCGGCATAGGCGAAGCTGCGGGCGATGAGCATCTTGTCCGGGCTGAAGCCGATGCCACGCACCAGATTGCTGGGCTCGAAGGAGGCCTGCTCGATCTGGGCGAAGAAGTTCTTCGGGTTGCGGTTGAGCTCGAAGTAGCCGACATCAATGAGCGGATAATCCTTCTGGGACCACACCTTGGTGAGGTCGAAGGGGTTCCAGCGATAATCCTCGGCCTCGTCGAGGGGCATAATCTGCACCTTCACGTCCCAGCGCGGGTAGTCGCCACGCTCGATGGCGTTGAAGAGATCCTCGCGGGAGGTATCGGCATTGGCGCCCACGGCGGCCTCCGCCTCCTCATCGGTCCAGAACTCCCAGCCCTGCTGGGTCTTGAAGTGGTACTTCACCCAGAAGCGCTCGCCGTCCTCATTCACCCACTGGTAGGTGTGGGAGCCGAAGCCGTCCATATGGCGGAAGTTCGTGGGGATACCACGATCGCCCATGAGATACGCCACCTGGTGGGCGGACTCCGGGGTGCGGGTCCAGAAGTCCCACTGCATATTGGCATCGCGCAAGCCAGTATCGGGCAGGCGCTTCTGGGAGTGAATGAAGTCTGGGAACTTTATCCCGTCGCGGATGAAGAACACCGGGGTGTTATTGCCCACGAGGTCATAGTTGCCCTCTTGGGTATAGAACTTCAGGGCGAAGCCGCGCACATCGCGCCAGCCGTCCGGGGAGCCCTGCTCGCCGGCCACGGTGGAAAAACGCGCCAGCATCGGGGTGACGCGCCCCGGCTGGAAAAGATCGGCGCAGGTATAGCGAGACACATCCTCGGTGATGTGCAGCTCGCCGAAGGCGCCGGAGCCCTTAGCGTGCACGACACGCTCGGGCACGCGCTCGCGGTTGAAGTGGGCAAGCTTCTCCAGCAGGTGCACGTCGCGCAGGTCGACGCTGCCTTGCCGGCCCTGTGTGACGGAGTGGTTTTCACTGCTCACAGGGGCGCCATTCAGGCGGGTGGTCTGCTCGCCGCCGGGGGTGCGGGCACCGCCAATGACGATGGCATCTAGGTCAGAATTGTGCTGTTCAGCCATGGGTCCTCCTCAAAGGAATTTTTATAGACATCGTCTAATTGATGCCTGATGCTTGATAACTATACCCATAGTATCAGGATTTCTAATTAATCGCCGGACAACTCATAGGCATTACCGAAGCCAAGCCTTAGTTCGCGATCCGTTTTGCTAGGATCATCAGGTATGAGAGCACCCGCCGGCGCAGGGAACCCCGAGCGCGATGACGAGCACGTCACCGAACTCGCACTCGCCGCCGGGCGCGGCAACAAGGCCGCCCTCACGGAGTTCATTCAGGCCACCCAAGCAGATGTCTGGCGCCTGCTCGCCCATCTCGCCGGCCGCGATCACGCCGATGACCTCACCCAGGAAACCTATCTTCGCGTGATGAAGGCGCTGCCGAAGTTCGCCGCCAAGTCCAGCGCCCGCACCTGGCTACTCTCCCTCGCCCGCCGCGTCTGGGTCGATAGCGTGCGCCACGATATGGCGCGCCCCCGCAAATCCATCACCGAAATCGATGACGTCCCCCGCTCCACTACCCCAGCCGCCTTGCCCGAATGGATCGATGCGCGGATGGTGATTGAAAAACTCCCCCCGGACCGCCGCGAGGCCCTCATCCTCACCCAGGTACTGGGCTATAAATACGAAGAGGCAGCCAAGATCGCCGGCTGCCGCGTCGGCACCATCCGCTCCCGGGTGGCGCGTGCCCGACAGGACATCATCGCCGCCACCGCCACCCAGGATTCCCCCGCGCGCAGCTCCTAGCGCTTGGACGCGTAGTAGCGCCCCATGAATTCATCACGGAACTCGTAGTAGTAGCCGCCCTGCAGCGACGCCCGGATACGATCCACCAGCCCCACCATGAAGTAGAGGTTGTGCATGGTGCAGAGGGTGCCGGCCAAAAACTCTTTGGCCTTGAGCAGATGGTGGATATAGGCACGGGAGTAGTTCTCGCTCACATAGCCGCCGAGCTCCTCGTCGATGCCGCTGAAGTCGCGCTTGAAGCGGGCGGCAGCCAGATTCATCCGGCCATCGAGGGTATAGACCCCGCCGCGCCGCCCCAGCCGCGTCGGCGCCACGCAGTCGAAGGTATCGGCCCCAGACTCCACGGCGGTGAAGATATCGTCCGGCTCGGAAATGCCCAAGAGGTGGCGGGGGCGATCCTCCGGCAGCTCATCGCACACCCAGCCGACGATGGTGCCCAGATTCTCCTTCTCCAGCGCCCCACCGATGCCATAGCCGCCGAAGCCGCGCTGGCCCTGTTCTTCCTGCTCATTCGATAGCTGCACCAGCCCCCGAGCGGCCTGGCGCCGCAGGTCCTCATATTGGGCGCCCTGCACCACGCCCCAGAGCGACTGCTCCGGCCGGTGCTGGCGCTCCTCGGAGAGCCGTTCGTGCTCGAGCAGGCAGCGCTGCGCCCAGCGGTGGGTACGCGCCACCGACTGCTCCTGATACTCGCGGGTATCCACCAGGGTGGTGAGCTCATCGAAGGCGAACATGATGTCCGCGCCCAGCTGATGCTGGATCTGCATGGACACCTCGGGGGTGAAGCGGTGCTTCGAGCCGTCGATGATGGAACGGAAATCCACGCCGTCCTCATCCACCAGTGCCATGCGATCCTTCTTCCGGGCGCGAATATCCCCCGCATCGAGCCCAGAGGTGTCCATGGCCAGCACCTTTTTAAATCCCACGCCGAGGCTCATCACCTGGAATCCGCCGGAGTCGGTATAGGTGGGCCCGTGCCAGTTCTCGAAGGCGGCCACCCCGCCGGCCTCGTCCACAATATCGGGGCCGGGCTGCAGGTAGAGGTGATAGGCGTTGGAGAGAATCGCCTGCGCCCCGCTGAGCCGAATCTGCTCCGGGGTGAGGGTTTTCACGGTGGCTTTCGTGGCCACCGGAATGAACGCGGGGGTGGCAATATCGCCGTGCGGGGTGTGAATCACGCCGGCGCGACCGTGCTGGCCCTCGAGGCGATTGGTGACATCAAAGTAGTTCATGGCTTTAGCTCTTTTCCTGCTTATCGACGCCCACTCGCCGTCGATTCCATCTCTTTTTCTAGGCTAGTTCCTTCCACATCCAGCGAGGGCAGGATGCGATCGAGCCAGCGCGGCATCCACCAGGTGGCCCGGCCCAAAAGGAACATGGTGGCGGGCACGAGGGCCATGCGGATGAGGAAAGCGTCGACAAGCACGGCGACGCCGAGGGCGAAACCGAAGATCTTCACGAAGGGCAGCGGCTGGGTGATATTGGCGAAAAAGACCGCCATCATAATCAGCGCGGCGGCGGTGACCACGCGCGAGCCCAGCAGGAAGCCCTGGGCGGTGGACGCATCCACCAGGCTGAAGGGGGTGGTGTTCTCCTCGGGGTGTTTCTGCAATTCGATATAGCGTTCCCGCATGCGGGTGACGAGGAAGACCTGATAGTCCATCGCGAGGCCGAAGGTGACGCCGATGAGGAAGATCGGCATGAAGGAAATGATCGGCCCGGGTGTGTCCACGATGCCCCACAGCCCCTGCTGCCAGAAGAGGATGGTGGTGCCGAATGCGGCGCCGACGCTGAGCAGGAAGCCGAGACCAGCGACCAGCGGCACCATGAGCGAGCGGAAGACCATGAGCAACAAGACGATGGCCAGGCCCACCACCACGGAGAGATAGATGGGCATGGCGTGGTCGAGCTTGGTGGTCACATCCTGCTGCACGGCGGTCAGGCCGGTAATGCCGATCTCGATGTTGAGGCTGCGGCGCAGGTCATCGGCCTGGGCGCGCAGTGCGTGCAACAGCTCGGTGGTAAGCGGATCATTGGGTCCCAGCCGCGGGGTCACCAGAATCTGGGCGGAGGTGCCGGCCTTATTCACCCGCACCACCTGGGCGTGGGCCACATCGGCGTTGGCGTTAAATTTCTCCGCCGCCATCTGATAGGTCAGCGGCGCCAGCTGCTCCACCCCGGCATTCTCTGGAATCCCAGCGACGGCCCGATAGGAGCTCAGCGCCGCGGCTTGGGTGTTCATGTCGCTGACATCCATGACCACGAGGAACGGAGCGTTTTTGCCCTCTCCGAATCCTTCGGCCAACAGCTCGGCCGACTTGCGTTGGGTGGTGTCGCGCTCCGCCACTGAGTCCGAGGGCAGCGCCAGGTCGAGGTGCGTAACGGGGATACTCAAGGCGCTCAGGCCGATGGTCACGGCCGCCAGCACCAGAGCGGGATAGCGCTGCACCTTCGTGATATAGCGATAGGCCAGCCCCGAGGTGCGCTGATAGGAGGGACTCGCCTCGCGCTTGGTGGAGCGCAGGCCGGGGATCTTCAACCCAAATACGCGCCCCTTGAGCACGCCCAGGAGGGCGGGGATGAAGGTAAGGGCGATCAGCACCGCCACAAACACCGTCGCCGCGGCGGCAATACCCATCCAGGAAAGGAAGGGAATCTTCGCGATCGTGAGCGCCGCCAGGGCGATAATCACGGTCAGACCGGCAAAAACCACCGCCGAACCAGCCGTGCCCAGAGCGATGCCCGCAGACTCCTCCAAGGATTGCTCCTCGCCCTTCTCGTCCAACTCGGCGCGATAGCGAGAAAGAATAAAGAGGGCATAGTCGATGCCCACGGCCAGCCCGAGCATGAGCGCCAGCACGGGCGTGATGTTATTCAGATCCACCACGGCAGTACCGAGCACGATGCCGAGCGCGCCAATGCCCACGCCGATCACCGCGGTAATCAGCGGCATGCCGGCGGCCACCACGGAGCCGAAGGTAAACAGCAGCACGATCAGCGCCACCCCGAGACCGATCATCTCCGACTTGGACTGCACCTCAATGGGCTCGGCGAAGCCCGGGCCGCCCGCTTCCACGGTGATTCCCGCCTCGCGGCCGAGCTCAATGGCCTTATTCACCGCATCGCGCTGCTCCTGGTTCACGTCCCCCGGCGCGGGGGCATCGAAGGCGAAGCGGGTGGTGCCGATGGTGCCATCATCGCTGAGCACGCGGAGGAAATAGGCATTGGTTTCCGCGAGTTCGCGGGGCAGGCCCTTCTCCACGGATTGTTCCACCACGCCCTCGATGAGCTTGGGGTTGACATCCACAGGGTTGCCGAAGGTGCGCTCCTCAGCGGCTTCGGGCAGATCCGCGCGCAGGGAGTCAATCACCTTCTGGACGGCCTCGTGATTCTTCGGATCCGCCAGCTTCTCGCCCGGCGGGGCCTGGAACACTAGGTCCACGTCGGTGGCGAAGCCAGGGGAGACACCGCCTTCGAAGTTGTGCTCCATCATCTGCCCCGCCTCACTGGAAGGCATATCGGGGATGGAGAAGGCATCATCGAAGCCATCTTGGAAGGCCACGGCACTCACGCCGACGGCCGCTAGAATGCCCACCCACAGCAGAACCACGATCCACTTCAACCGAAAACACAGTTTGCCGAGGTGATACAAAAACTTCGCCACAGTATCTTCTTTCCGCTTCTTCTTCAGCGTGGAGTTCGCTCGGCCAGCGCACAACGCGGCGGCACTGTCTCACTCATGCTAGTAAACAACATGGACACGTACGTAACAGCACGATTTTTAGATACGCTGAACACTACGATGACTTCCCCCTCTGGGCGGCGCCGCCGCGAACCCCCTCTGCCCGTCAAGGATGGCCTCTCCCCGTCCCGCGTCCGCCTGCCGGACACCCCGCGCGGGGCGGTGAGCGCCCTCGAGTTCCTCACCGATGTGGTGCTCAACCAGCGCCACCGCCACCCCGAGGACGATGAGGCGGCCATACTCGCCCGCTTCAGCCGCGGCGAAGTGGTCTCCCCCACCGGCCGCGCCTACGCCCCGCAGGACATGGTGAGCGTGGGTGCCGATCTGTGGTTCTATCGCATCCCCGCCCCAGAGCCGCCCATCCCCTTCGACTGCCCTATCCTGCACCACGATGAGAACCTGCTGGTGGTGCATAAACCGGCGTTTCTTTCCACCATGCCGCGCGGGCGCCACATCACCGAAACCGCCACGGTGCGGCTGCGTCGTCGCACCGGCAACATGGATGTGGTGCCGGCCCACCGCCTCGACCGGCTCACCTCGGGAATCCTCATGTTTACCACCCGCCCCGAGGTGCGCGGCGCCTACCAGCGACTCTTCGCCGAACGGGCTGTGGACAAGCGCTATACGGCCATCGCGCCGCTGCGCCAGGAGATCACCCCTGGCACGGTGTGGCGCTCCCATATCCACAAAACCCCCGGTGAGATCCAGGCCGTCGAGCTGCCCGGCGCGGCGATCAACGCGATTACCGAGGTGCGGGCCGTGACCCCGCTCAGCGCCGCCGAGCAGCAGCGCCTCGAACAAGACTATGGCCCCCAGCCGCCCCTGGCCTGCTATGAGCTGCACCCCCACACCGGTCGCACCCACCAGCTACGCCTCCACATGACCGCGGCCGGTGCGTCGATCCTCGGCGATCCCTTCTATCCCACGGTCGCAGCCGACGAGGCCGAGAACTACGCCACACCCCTGCAGCTGTGCTCCACCCATCTGGCGTTCACCGATCCCTTCACCGGCCAGCGGCGTAGATTTAGCACCAGTGCGGCGGGACATTCAGCGAGTGAGCGTCGATAAGCGCCGTGAATGACGATCCATTGACCCCGGTAGAAAGCGAGGACCCCATGCCCACCATCCCCGCGGCCCGCGCCGTGAACCTATACAAATCCTATGGTAAGGGCAGCGCCCAAGTGGTAGCGCTGAACCATGTCACCGTGGAATTCGAGCGCGGCCGCTTCACCGCGATCATGGGCCCCTCCGGCTCCGGAAAATCCACACTCATGCACTGCATGGCTGGGCTCGACGCCCCGAGCAGCGGCGAGACCTATATCGGGGAGACCGAGCTCTCGCAGCTTAACGACGCCGCCCTCACGAATCTGCGACGCGACCGCCTGGGGTTTGTGTTCCAGTCCTTCAACCTGGTGCCCACGCTCTCCGCGGCGGAGAACATCACCCTACCGGTGGGCATCGCCGGGCAGCGCGTCGATGAAGCATGGTTCACCGAGGTCACCGAGCGGCTCGGGCTAAAGGATCGGCTGCGCCACCAACCCTCCGAGCTCTCCGGCGGGCAGCAACAGCGCGTGGCCGTCGCCCGCGCCCTGGTGTCGCGGCCGGATATCATCTTTGGCGATGAACCCACCGGCAACCTCGATTCCAACTCCTCCACCGAGGTGCTGCGGATTCTGCGGGCGGCGGTGGACGAGCTCAACCAGACCGTGGTGATCGTCACCCACGACTCGGCGGCGGCCGCCTATGCGGACCGGGTGATCTTCCTCGCCGATGGCAGCATCCGCGATGACATCACCGAGCCCACCACCGAGAAGATCATGTCCATCATGGCCGGAATCGAGGGCCGGTAGATGGCGACACCGACCATAACGCCGCCGCGCATGCGCACGATCTCGCTGCGTTCGGTGGCCGCGCATAAGCTCCGGCTGCTGCTGACGGTGCTCGCCGTGGTACTCGGCACCGCCTTCGTGGCCGGCTCCTCCATGTTCACCTCAACCCTGTCCTCCTCCCTGAACTCGGCGCTGACCACCGCATTCGACGATATTGACGTGGTGGTCGCCGGCACCGAGCGCTCTCCCCAAGGAATCCCCTTCGCGGAGGTGGACGAGCTGCGCGCCCGCCCAGATGTGCGCGCCGTGTCCATCCAAGGCCGCGACTCCAGCGTGATCCTCACCGACCCCAACGGCGCCCGCATCCAGAGCGGAGCGGTCCCCACCCAGGCGATTGCTCTCGTGCCACCGGAGACTCTCCACGGCGAGGACATCCCCAGCCAGGGCACTATCGTCGAGGGCGCACGACCCAGCGCGGAGGGGCAGATCGCTATCAACAGCAATGCCGCCGAGCGCGGCGGCATCTCCATCGGCGATCACGTAACCGTACTGGTCCCCGATACCCGCCTCGACGCAGAAGTCACCGGCATCTACGAGGCCCCCTCCGACCAGGCGGGCTGGCTCTCCATTGCGCTGCGGGAGCAGGACTATCGCGCCCACTTCACCGATGGAGAGCATGCCCAGCTCGCCGCGCTGACACTGAAGGACCCGGATGCCGCCGAGAGCGTGCAATCCGAGCTTGCCGACGCCCTGCCGAACTTCATGGTCAGCACCGGACAGCACCTCGTAGACCAAGCCAATGAACGTATCGAGTCCGCCCTCTCCTTCGTCACCTACTTCCTGTGGGCATTCGCCGGCATCGCGCTGCTGGTGAGCACCTTCATTATCTCCAATACCTTCGCCATGCTGGTGGCCCAGCGCAACCGTGAATACGCGCTGCTGCGGGCCTTGGGCGCCTCCGCCACGCAGATCACCCGCTCCGTGGTAGCGGAATCCGTGGTGGTCGGACTCGTGGGCTCGCTGCTTGGCGTTCTCGCCGGAGTGGGGCTCGTGCGGCTGATCACCTGGCTGCTCAATCGCTCCGACGCGGGCCTGCCCGATGCTGGCGTATCGCTCACCCCCACCACGATCATCGCTCCGGTGATCGTGGGTCTGGTGGTCACTGTGCTCTCGGCGTGGGCGCCGGCGCGGAAAGCCGGGTCCATTCACCCCGTCCAAGCGATGCGGCCGCAGCCACCCACTCGCGCCTCGTTGAAGTGGCGCACCCTGGCCGGCGCCGCGGCGCTACTGAGTGGCGCTGTGCTGTGCGTCGTCTCGGTTCTCATCGATACCGAGGCCCTGCGCATACCACTGTCCTTGGTGGGTGCCGGAACCCTGGCGCTGGTGCTGGGACTGTGGCTGGCTGGGCCGGCACTTTCCATTCCCCTGGTGGGTGGATTGGGTCGGATCCTCGGCGCCCCCTTCCGCACGGTGGGCCGGTTGGCGGCCACCAACTCTCAACGCAACCCCCACCGCACTGCTGCCACCGCCTTCTCCCTCACCCTGGGGCTGATCATGGTCTCATCTATCGGCATGCTGGCTGCCTCTATGCAGCGCTCCACCGAGGACATCGTGGACGATTCCATCACCGCCGACTTTGTGCTCACCGGCGAACGCGGCGCCGGAATAAGCATGCCGCAGGACACCGCGGAGCGCGTCGCCGCCCTGCCCGAGGTGGACTCCATATCGGTGGTCTCCGCTGGACCCTTCATGGTCAATGACGTGTCCATGGGCAATGACTTCGGGCCGCCCACCACCCCGGTGGCCGATAATTCCATGCTCGATAGCGTGGCGTTCACCGCGGTGGAGGGCGAGATCAACCTCGATGCTCCAGGCCTCATCATGAGCAAGACCACTGCGGACTACGTCCAGGTGGGGCTGGGTGATATGGCGCGGGTGAGTATCCGCGGCCAAGACAGCTACGTGGAGGTGCCGGTGACGGCCCTGGTGGATTCCTCCACCTTGTACGGCGGTGTTCTCTCCCGAGCCAGCGCCGCGGAGCTCATCGATCAGACGGGCCTGGTGCCCCAAGAGATCTATGTGCACGCCGCGGCGGGCTTTAGCCCCGCCCAGGTGCGGGCGGCGCTGGACAAGGAGGTCGATCGGGATCTGGTGACCTCGGTCAAGGATCCCGATGAGGTGAAGGGGCAAGCCGCCAGCGAGGTGCGCGGCATGCTCTCCATTCTCTACGGGCTGCTGGCGCTGGCGGTGATCGTGGCCATTCTGGGCATCGTGAATACCCTCGCGCTCTCGGTGATCGAGCGCCGTCAAGAGATCGGCATGCTGCGGGCAGTCGGTATGCAGCGCCGGCAGGTGCGCATCATGTTCTATCTCGAATCCGCGGTGATCGCCCTCTACGGCGCCGTCGTCGGCGCCGTTGTCGGCATCGCGGTGGGCTGCGCCTTCCTCGAGAATCTTAAAGACACCGGGCTTACGGCGATCGTCATCCCCTGGGGCACCGTCGGGATCATGCTCGCCGGCTCCATGCTGGTCGGCGTGCTAGCGGCCCTCTGGCCGGCGGCGACGGCCGCGCGGACGCGCCCGCTCGAGGCGATCACGGACTAGTACCGACACAGCACAGGGGGCCGGATGCGATCGCATCCGCCCCCCTGTGGTCTCTGTCTGAGACAACTAGGAGACGGTGGTCGAACCCACGGTGGGCAGCACCGTGCAGCTATCCTCGCCATAGGACGTGGTGCCGGCGATGGCGGCAATCACGGGACCGGAGCCGGTGTTCACCAGCGCCGAGGTCTGAGCGTGTACATTCGCTCCGAGGACGCTCTCATCCAAGGCGTTGACGCCGGCCTTCATGGTCTTTAAGTTAAGCCACGCCACCTTCATGTCCGTGCCCTTCACCGACGGTGCTAGACGCGTATCCGCGGTGAACACATGGAAGTAGGCGTGCCCGGCGGGAATATAGGGATCCAGGAGATTGCCCTTGCCCAGCAGCGGGCCGAAGCCATAGTTCGGGCCCGGCTGCACGGTCGCCAAAGCGCCGGTAACCGGCAAATCGTCGATACCGCAGCCGAGGACCGGGGCGGGATAGTAGAATTTGCTCTTTTCGGTGGAGTCCCCGCGCTGCACGGCCTTGGTGTCCGTGAAGGCCTGGGGCAGTTCGGAGGACAGCGCCGCGAGGTCAGTATCCTCGGCCTCCTCCATGACCGCCGCGATAGCCTGCTGTACATCCTCCGACTGGCTATTAGCCCAGTCGAGCAGCGTATCGACGTTCACTCCACCCGGCTGCGCCATATCGATGGAGGGAACCTGGACCTCAGCCTGGGCGGGCTGCACCCAGGCGAAACCGATTCCGAGGGCCGCGAGGACTGCGGCGAGGGTTCTGCTGTGTGCCATAAATCAACCTTTGTATGAGGAACCAGCGCCGAGCCATAACAGCCCGCCAGCCGGCGAAAAACGTATTCTTACACCCACGAATGTTACTACAGTTATCTTGTGTACCCTGATGATGTTGCAGTGACATAATATAGTCGTTGGTGCGGGCAATGTCTGGTCATGCCGATAGGGCGGGGGTGAAGTGTCACCTGGTGTGGTGTGTCTTCTCCCCCGCCCTTGTGCGGTGTTTGTGAAGTTTTAGGTCGGCGGTGACTTACTCTCCCACACCCTCCCGGGTGCAGTACCATCAGCGCTGTCGGGCTTAGCTTCCGGGTTCGGAATGGGACCGGGCGTGTCCCCGATGCTATAACCACCG